>CAMZKW010000001.1 GCA_947311625.1 Candidatus Campbelliibacteriota bacterium
AGAGAAAAGTACATTCAAGGGCGCAGAGCTCCAGGGGCTCAACGGTATCCACTACAGACAGAACTCTCTGACAGGCGAGACCATCGCACGAAGAAGTACCAGAGAGGTAAAACTCAATGATGAGCTGCACTAAAAAGTGGTGGGGCAGAAAGAGATTACAAATTCTTTTTACTCTTGTAATGTCATTACTGCCAATTGTAGCAGCATTGATATTAAATTAAATTTTGGAGGTGTTCGCCTCCATTGAGAACAAATTGTTCTTTTTTATTTTTTAAAAAATTGTTATAATAAATTTATTATAAATAATAAAAAATAAAAATATGGATATAAAAAGTTTAATTTTAAATCAATTACCTGGTGGTTTAGATAAAATTGTAGAAGGGGCTGGAGTTGATTCGGAAACAGTGTCAAAAATTATGGATGCTGGGATTCCAGAGGTTATTAAAAATGGACAAAAAACTCAAGGAGATTTATTGGATAATTTAGAAACTTCTGTTTTATCAAAAACAATTTCAGATAAAGTCGGAATTGATGAGGGTACAGTTTCAAAAGTTTTATCTTTCGCTTTACCTTTTATTAAAGAACATATTGATAGTCAAGAATTAATGAAAATTATTGGAGGATTATCAGATGGATTTGGTATGGATGATGTTCAAAATATTGCCGGTGCAATAATGAATGATTCTAATTCAAATAATTCTTCTAAATCAAAGGGAGGATTTTTGGGTAATATTTTAGGAGGTTTATTTGGAAAAAAATAATTTTAGAATTAAAAAAACTAAATTAAATATTTAGTTTTTTTATTCTAATATTTTTAATTTATCTACTAAAAAGTTTCATCCATCTTCTTTTCTCTCTAACTTTCCATTGAAAGCATACACTTCATTGGTTTGTAATATATCTTTGAATTCTTTAAATGTTCTTGGAAAAACTACAACTTCTATGTAATCTGTTAAATCTGAAATTTTTAAAAATGCCATTGGGTCACCTTTTTTTGTTGTTATTTCTCTCATTTCATCAATAACACCGGTAATGGTATAAGTTCCAGAAATCCCTAATTGTTTTAAAGATGCAATGTTTTTTCCTCTTTGCATTATTTTTTCTCTTCATTTTTCCAAAGGATGAGAGGAGATATAAACCCCAAGAAGCTCTTTTTCTCAAAATAATTTTTCTTTATTTGTCATAGGGAGAGTATATTCTAAATCATCAGACATACCAGTTTTTAAAATAATTTTTACTCCATGAAAATCTTCTAATTTTAGATGGTTTGAATTATCAGAATCCATAAGTGAAAATAAAGAATCTTGATTGGGGTCTTTAGACCTAGACTCTTTTACAAATATTAAAAGTTCTTCAATATTTGCTAAAACTAGATTTCTATCTATCATGGAATCAAAGGCTCCAGATAAGGCCAAAGCTTCTATTGACTTTTTTGATAAATCTTTATGTTTAGAATTTCTAACAAGAAAATCTTCAAAATCTATATAATCACCATTCTCCTTTCTTTCCTTAACGATTTGTTCAGAAATTGCTTCTCCAACATTTTTTATAGTCTTAAATCCAAAACGAATTTCATCGGTATCTTTTCCAGAATTTTCTTTTTTTATGGCAGCAAAATCTTCAAAAGATAAATTTATATGAGGAGCTAGAGTCGGAATTTTCATTTTTTTAGTCTCTTCAATGTATGAAGAAATTTTATCATTATCTCCAGCATCAATGGTCATAATAGCTGACATGTATTCTGATGGGTAATTTGCCTTTAATCATCCAGTTTGATAAGCTACACGACCGTAGGATGCAGCGTGGGCTTTGTTAAATCCATATTGAGCAAACTCAACAATCTCATCTCATAATTTATAAACTACTTTTTTATCCATTCCACCAGCTAGACAACCAGATTTGAATTTATCTTCCTGTTCCGCCATAACTTCGGGAATTTTCTTACCCATAGCCTTCCTAAATTTATCAGCTTCCAGTCAAGAATAACCTGCTAACTCAATGGCCATTCTCATAACATCATCTTGATAAACCATTAATCCGTAGGAATCCTCAAGTCAGTGTTCCATTCTTTTATCAACAAATTTTACTAAATTAGGATTTTCTTTACGAGCAATATATTCTGGAATGAATGACATAGCCCCAGGACGATAGAGGGCGACCATGGCGTTAATATCATGGATAGTTTTTGGTCTTAGTTCTTTTAATCATTTTGTCATTCCATCAGATGAAAGTTGAAAAACACCCTGAGTATATCCGGCTGTAATCATTTTAAAAGTTTTCTCATCATCTATGGGGATTTCTTGTATATCTATTTTTTTACCATGAATTTTTTCAATTCTTCTTAAGGTTTCGGCAATGGTTTGTAAAATTGAAAGTCCTAGAAAGTCAAATTTAATTAAACCAGCTCCATCTTCTCCAACGGCATGCATATCATATTGGGTAACCATTTTTCCAGTTTTTTGATCGAGTTGAATTGGAGTATAAAAATTTAAATCATCGGGAGCAATAACCACCCCAGCAGCATGCATAGAAATATGTCTCGATGAACCTTCAATCTTTTGAGCCATATCAATAACTTTTTTTACATCATCATCTGATTCTTCTAATTTTCTCAATTCCTCAGTATCTTCCAAGGCTTGTTTTATTGTCATTGTCCTACCTTGTTTTCCCATTGGGATTAATTTTGCAATTTGATCCCCAAGTTTGTATTCATAACCCATAGCTCTGGTGGCATCTTTAACCGCACCACGAGCAGCTAGAGTTCCAAAAGTACCAATTTGTGCAACTTTTTCTTTTCCATATTTTTGTTGAGCGTATTCAATCATCTTATCTCTACCATCGGAGGCAAAGTCCATATCAATATCGGGAGCTGAAGGTCTTTCTGGATTCAAAAATCTTTCAAAGGGAAGTTTGTATTCAAAAGGGTTTAGATGAGTAATTCCCGTAGCATAGGTTGTCATGGAACCAGCCACCGAACCTCTAATATTTGTTAAAATATTTTTATCTTTTGCAGCCCTCAAAAAATCTGCCACAATTAAAAAATATGCTGAAAAACCTTTGGTAGCGATAATATCTAATTCATAATTTAATCTATCTTGAGCATCTTTATTTTCTGATAAACCTCTTTCTTCTAATCCTTTAAAGGCTCATTCTTTTAATCTTTCATCATAGGATTTTCCAGGAATTTCTTCTAGCTTTGGGAAGTGTCATTCTCCCAATTCAATTTCGACATTACATTTATCTTCAATTTCTTTTGTATTTGAAATAGCTCCTGGGGTATCTTTAAATATTTCTAATAATTCTTTTTCTGATTTCATAGAAAAATCATCATCTCTGTCTCCGAAGTTTCTTCCCATGGAAGCAATTTCCGTCAAAACATCTCGAGCTTTTTTGTCTTCTTTGTTGATATAATAAAAATCTGAAGAAGCAACTAATTTTCCTTTTTTTTCTTTTGAAAAATTTATTATTTTTTCTTTAAGTTCTTCCTGTCCTTCAATTTCAGGATGGTGTAAAATTTCTAAATACAAATCATCCCCATAAACTTTGTGATAAAAATCAAAAACTTCATCAGCTTTTATTTTATTATTTAAACTTAAATGTCCAGAAAGTTCTCCGGAAAATTGTGGAATAATCGCCACTAAACCTTCAGAATATTTTTCAATCAACTCGCGGTCAATTCTTGGTTTATAGTAATAACCCTCAATAAAAGCAAGGGAAATTAAACGCATTAAATTTCTGTATCCGGTGGTGTCCTTTGCAAGCAAAACCAAACGATATCTTTTGTTGTCAATTCTACCTTGTTTATCATGACGAGTTCTCAAAGCAACATAAAAATCAACTCCGATTATAGGTTTTATTCCAGCCTTTTTTGCTTTTTGGTAAAATTCTACGGAACCATACATTACTCCATCATCGGTTAGAGCAATGGATGTTCCACCATCATTTTTTACCTCTTGAATAATTTCATCAATTTTTGGAAGGGCATTTAAAAGTGACCAATGGGAATGGGAATGTAAGTGAGTAAATTTAGACATAACTAAATTATAACAAAAAAAATTATTTTTTAGAAAAAAAAATATACAAATAATACCTTGACAAAAAAAAAAAAACGATTATAATTCAACCAGACTAAAAAAAATCTTGGTCGAGGTAAAAAATCTAAAATTAAGAAGTTCACTTCTTTTTATTTTAGAGTTTATGGAAGCAAGGTGGCGAAAGCAAAATATTAAATATAAAGGATGAAAGATGGCGAGAGAAAAAAAATCATTTTCTGAAGAGGAAATCAATTATTCTATAAATAAGGTAGAAAGATACCCAATTATGATAGAGGTCTATTGAGAAAATGGGTACAAGTTTGATACATGGGATGGGTTTAGAATTTTAGCCCAAGGAGAAACTGAAATTGAAAGAGAAAAAGAAAGTATAATTCCAAATTGTGATAGTGATACAAACTGGGATTTGATAACTGCAAAAAGTAAAACTGATGCAATTAATGAGTTAAGTACATATAAAGATGTGTATTATTAAAAAAAGATTAACTTTATAGAGCTTTCATTTGGAAGCTCTATGTTTTTTAATAATATTTTATTGAAATAAAATATTATTTTTGGTGTATAATATAGGGAACTTTTTTTGTGGGTGGCGGCTTCGCCGCCACCAATATACAAAAAATTTTTAAAAAATAAAAATTGTAAAAAAAGGGGATGACAGGCTTTGACAGTAAAATATAATTATATAATGCATGTCGTTTGGTTCAACGGTAAAATGACCAAAAACATAAATGCAAAAAATATTGCGAAAAAAATGGCTAGCCCATTTACACCTGCATTTGCCATCGCCTAAATAATGTGCGTTAAGAAGATATAGCCTTGAGCTAAGACTTCGGTGGTGTGGAAAGATATTCCCCGTTGGTCGATAGGGTAGTATTGGATTTTAATTTCGTCCTAGAAAATATAATTTTTTCTAGATTATATTTTTAAAATTTTTTTAGAATTATTTAAACTATCTTTTGTTTGTTCTATGTGGTTTAAAGAAATTTTAGAATAAACTAACATTGTAGATTTATATAATTATTTTTACTTGGACGGGGGTTCAACTCCCCCCATCTCCACAAAAATTAAAAAATATCTATATTTTATATAGGTATTTTTTATTGAACAGAAAAAAAAGAATGATAATTTATATATGGAATTATTTTATAAAAGTTGTCAATATGTGGATATCTTTATGTGTTGGCTTGGAAAAAAGAATAAAAATATATAAAATAAATTTAACTTGAATTCTCGAGATTTTCCATAAAAGATTTATTTTATAAAAATTTTATGGAAAAGAACATTTCAAGGGTTTTATAAACAGGAAAATTTGCTCCGCAAATTTTCCACAAATTAATTAAAAAATATTATGACAAATTCTCAAAAAGGATTTACATTGATCGAACTTTTAGTTGTGATCGCAATTATCGGAATTTTAGCAGGAATCTTATTCGTTGCTATTAACCCTAAAGCTCAAACAGATAAAGCTAAAGATGCTAATATTAAATCAACTATGACACAAATACCTACACAAGCTGCATTGGCAAATGCTGAATCATTTGCAGCTGCTTGTACAGATGCAGCTAACTTAGTAGCATTTGTAACTAATACAACAGGAGTGACTGTTGACACAACTTGTGAAGATGATGATAACGGGTTTGCATTCGCTGTAACAACTCCAAAGGGAACTAAATTTTGTGTTGATGCTGTAGGTGTGCACGAATCAGCAGATGCTGCAACAGGAGATTATAAATGTGGTATCTAAAACGATTTTTCGTTTTTTTTTTTAAATTATGTTAATATTAATTTATTATGAAAAAAGAAAAAGGTTTTACATTGATCGAACTTTTAGTTGTGATCGCAATTATCGGAATTTTAGCAGGAATCTTATTTATTGCTATTAACCCTAAAGTCCAAACAGATAAAGCTAATGATGCTAAAATATATTCTTCTGTTGATGGAATGAGATTGGTTTTGGCAAATTATTTTACAGAAAATAATGAGTCATTTGAAAACGCAAATTTGAATAATAAAGTTATTGAAATAAAAAATCAATATCCATTTATAGTTATTGAGTCTTCAGACAATAAATGAGCGGTAAAAAATAAACTAACCTCTGGTAAATATTTTTGTAGAGATTCTTCGGGAAATGTTTCGGAAAAATTAGTTCAAGATATTAGTGATTATAAGTGTGATTAAAATTTGTTTTTTGTTCTGATGGCGCGCTCCGCGCGCCACCTTTTTTTAAAAAAATGTTATAATATACTAAATTAAATAATAAAATGAATTACATAATAATAATAATATTGATATTATTTTCTGCTTTATTTTCTGGATTAACAATCGGTTTGCTAGGATTAGATAAATCAAAATTAGAAAGAAAAATAAAAATAGGGGATAAATTAGCTTTAAAAATTTATTCCGTTAGAAAAAATGGAAATTTACTTTTAGTGACATTACTTTTAGGTAATGTATTAATAAATTCAATACTTTCTGTTTATCTTGGAGAAATGTTTTCTGGAATAATTGCCGTAATAGCATCAACAGCATTGATTGTTGTTTTTGGAGAAATTTTGCCACAAGCTATATTTTACAGATATGCTATGCAAATTGGAGTATATTTTGTACCCGTGGTTAAATTTTTTCAAATAATATTTTTACCACTGGCTTGACCTATGGCGAAGATTTTAGATAAATTTTTAGGGGAAGAAAGAATGACAATTTTATCTAAAGAGGAAATATCTGAAATGATTAAATCTCATGAAGATTCTAAAGAATCAGATATAGATAATGATGAAGAAGATATTCTATTGGGAGCTTTAACTTATTCTGAAAAAAAAGTAAAAGAAATTATGACACCAAAAAATGTTGTTTATTCATTAGAAGAAAATGAATTATTGGATGAAAGAAAATTGGTTGAAATAAAGGAAACAGGATTTTCAAGAATACCAGTGTTTCATGAAAAAGATGATGAAATAGTGGGTGTTTTAAATGTTAAATCTCTTATAAACTTAGAAGATGGAAGAAAAGTCTATGATATACATTTTAGAAATAAAATTTTTAAAGTTAATGAAGATGAAAAATTAGATGATTTATTAAATAAATTTATATTAAAAAAATCTCACATTGCCTATGTCACCAATGTACATAATACTTTTTTAGGTATTGTAACCATGGAAGATTTAATCGAAGAAATTATACAAAAGGAAATTATGGATGAAACGGATAATTATAGAGATATGAGGGAAGAGTCAAAAAAAATAACTAAATAGTAGGTAGTTTATTTTACTACTTATTTTTTTTATAAAAAATATATATGATATAATTCCTTTCTATGAATGAATTAAAATTACCAAAAAGAATAAGAAATCATGTGAATCCTTTGGCAATTTACCATAAAAATAAGATAGAATTATTTAATAATAAAAACTCTATAATAATGGATATAGGCTCTTATAGGGGTGAATTTGCCCAAAGAATGCTAGAATATTATGGAAAAGAAAGAAATTTTGTTTTTTTTGAAATAAGAAAACCTTTTTATAAATATCTTAATGAATTATTTGAAAAAAATGATAATGTAAGAGTGTATGATGGAGATGCTGGTAAATCTTTAAAAGATATGATTGTAGATTTAAAAAAAAATGGCAATACAATTGATAAAATATTTATTAATTTTCCAGACCCATGATTTAAAAAAAAACATTTTAAGAGGAGATTTTTGAATGAAAGGTTATTGGAAGAATTATCAGAAATTTTAGACAAAAAATCTGAAATAATATTTCAAACTGACCAAAAAGTTTTATTTAAAGATACAATAAAACTTATAAAACAAAATAAAAAATTTAAAATAAAAAAATTTAAAAATCCTATTCTGAGAATTCAAACCTATTGAGAAGAATTAAAAATTAAAGAGGGCAATAAGATATACAGAATGTCTTTAAAATTAAAAGATAAAAAAAAAATATTATTAAAATTTTGAAAATAAAAAATGAGTTATTTTATTAACTCATTTTTTTATTTAACTTGTTCAATGATTCTTTTCATTGCATCGGGATTGTTTTTTATCAATTCAGCCATCATTTTTCTATTTATGCCAATATTTTTTTTATTTAATAAATCGATAAATTTTGAATACGATAAACCTTCTTTTTTAACAAATGCTGAAATAGTAATTTGTCATGATTTTCTAAATTCTCTCTTGTTTTTTCTTCTGTGAGCGAAAGCATGTAAACCAGCTTTTATAACAGCTTGTTTTGCTTGCTTGAATTTAGTTGATCTAGCATTTCTAAATCCCTTTGCTAATTTTAAAATTTTTGATTTTCTTTTATTTTTAAGAATACCTCTTTTAACTCTTGTCATTTTATTTTTTATTACTGACTGATCTTAGTATCAGTCTCCCGGACATCTACAAAAGTAGGGAACCAGGGATTGTTAATTTTTTCCAATTATTTTTTTGGAAGGAAAGTTGATCTAACTTTCGCTGTAAGTTTGAAATCTAAAGTTTTCTTTTTTGCCATTTTATCTGAATTAGATTCTTTAGCATTAAAGTGTCCGTGTCCAGAAGCTCTTCTTTTCACTTTACCATTTTTAGTTAATTTCAATCTTTTTGTAAATGATTTGTTTGTTTTTAACATAATTTTATAATTATTACTTTTTCTTTTTGTCTAGTTCTAAGATTAAAGATAAACCTTTTGGGCTTTTTTTAGGCCCATCGGTTATTTTGTATTTTGCAGTTACAAGAAGCAAAACCCTTTCAAGTCTTTCTTCTAGAAAACCTTTCTCCATATATTTTGCTCTACCTCTAAGAAATAAATCAAGTTTAACTTTATCACCATCGGATAATCATTTTGAAATATTTTTTGCTTTCAAAATTAAATCACCTTCTCCTGTTCCAGGTTTAACTTGAACAGTTTTTATTTCAGTGGTTACAGTTTTTGCTTTAATTTCTTTATCTTTCTTTTTTTTATCATATAGAAATTTTCCATAATCAATAATCTTAACCAATGCTGGTTTTGATTTATTGGAAACTTCTACTAAATCTAAATTTAAAGATTGAGCTTTTTTTAGAGCATCTTTTGTAGCCATCATACCAAGGTTATTACCTTCAGCATCAAGAACCCTAACTTCATCATCTCAGATTTGGTTATTGATTCTTACTTCTGGTCCTACAAAATTATTTCTTTTTTTCTTTTTTCTTATTACCATTTTTTGAACTTCATTAAATTAAAAGTTTTAATATAATATCATAAATTTAGTTTTTTTTCAAGATTATTTTTTATATTTTTATAAAAGCTATTGGATAACCCTTCGATATTTATTATAAAATAAAATTAAAAAAAGTTTTCCACAATAATTTTATTATATTAAAATAATGAGAAATAAGATTTTAAAAGAAAAAAAATTAAAAAAATTGACTTTCTTTGAAAAAATTATTTAATAATTTGGAAAAAAATAAAAAATAAGTTAATATAAATTTATTGAAAAGAGAGTGATAAATCTTTCAAAAAAATTATTAATAATTTATTTTTTAAAAAATAAATTGGCTTTTCTTGTTGCCTTAAATAAGAGTTAATTATAACTAAAATATGAATATGTATGTTTTAAAAAGAGATGGAAAAAAGGAGAAAGTCTCTTTTGATAAAGTATTAGAAAAATATAGAAAATTATCCTATGGTCTTAGTGTTTCCTATGAATATGTAGCTCAAAAAACCATTGAAGGTATATATGACGGTGTTACAACCAGAGAACTAGATGTTTTGGCTTCTGAAATTGCAGCTGCAAAAATTGTAGAACATCCAGACTACTCAATTCTCGCTTCTAGAATTATCGTTTCAGATATACATAGAACCGTTTTAAAAGATTTCTCTGAAAATGCTCAATTGCTTTATGATTATATTGATGAAAAAACAGGGGAACATGCACCTCTAATTTCTAAAGAAGTAAATGATATTATTCAAAAAAATAAAGATGAGTTAAATTCAATGATAATTCACGATAGGGATTTTGACTATGATTATTTTGGAATAAAAACTTTAGACAGAGCATATCTTCTAAGAAGGGATGGCGCTATTTCAGAAACACCACAATTTATGTTATTAAGAGTTGCTTTGGGGATACACAAAGATGATATGGAAAAAGTTGAAGAATCATATAATTTAATGTCAAAAAAATATTTCACTCATGCAACACCAACTTTATTTAATGCTGGAACTCCAAAGCCACAAATGTCCTCCTGTTTTCTTGTGGCAATGAAAGAAGATTCCATAAAAGGAATTTATGGCACATTAGCTGAGGTGGCTGAAATTTCTCAACATGCTGGTGGTATTGGAGTACATATTCATAATATCCGTTCAAAAGGTTCATATATAAAAGGAACAGGTGGGGTGTCAAATGGCTTGATACCAATGCTTAAGGTGTTCAATGAAACTGCAAATTATGTTGATCAGGGGGGTGGAAAAAGAAAAGGTTCTTTTGCTATGTATTTAGAGCCATGACATGGAGATATTTTTGATTTTTTAGATTTGAAAAAAAATACTGGAAAGGAAGAATTTAGAGCAAGAGATTTATTCTATGCTATGTGGATACCAGATTTATTTATGGAAAGAGTTAAAAAAGGAGAGATGTGATCCTTAATGGACCCAAATGTTTCCCGTGGTCTGTCAGATGTTTATGGAGATGAATTTAAGGAGCTTTATGAAAAATATGAAAAAGAAGGAAAGTATATAAAACAAGTTAATGCTCAAGATTTATGATTCAAGATTGTAGAATCTCAAATTGAAACAGGAACTCCATATATGGTTTACAAAGATTCTATAAATAGAAAAACTAATCATCAGAACCTGGGAGTGATTAAATCTTCAAATCTCTGTGCTGAGATTGCTGAATATTCTAATAAAGATGAAACGTCTGTTTGTAATTTAGCCTCAATTTCTTTACCTCATTTTTTAAGTAAAGATAATAAAACTTTTGATTTTGATAAATTGGGTGAAATCGCAAAGGTTCTTACAAATAATATTGATAAAGTCATTGATGCTAACTACTATGTTGATGAGCCAACAAAGAGGGCTAACGAAAGGTCAAGACCTATGGCAATTGGAGTTCAAGGTTTAGCTGATATTTTTGCAAGAATGAAACTTCCATTTGAATCAGAAGAAGCTAATAAATTAAATAGAGAAATTTATGAAACTATTTACTATAATGCAGTGGATAAATCAGCAGATTTAGCAAAAGAAAAAGGTGAATATCCAGCATTTAAAGGTTCGCCAGCATCAAAGGGTATTTTACAACCTGATATGTGGGAATCAGAGGGGAGAGAAGTAAAATATTCTGGAAAATGAGATTGGGATAAATTAAGAAAAAAAGTTCAAAAACAAGGTCTTAGAAACTCTTTATTTATTGCTCAGATGCCAACGGGTTCAACTGCTCAAATTTTGGGTAATAATGAATCATTTGAACCTTTTACTTCCAATGTGTATTTAAGAAGAACTTTATCTGGTGAATTTGTAGTTGTTAATAAACACTTGTTAAAGGATTTAATTGATTTAGGAATTTGAAGTATGGATTTAAAAAATGCTCTTATTGCCAATAATGGTTCAATTCAATCTATTGAAGGAATACCTGATAATATAAAAGCAGTTTACAAGACTGTTTGAGAAATTTCTCAAAAAAATATTTTAAAACAATCTGCCGAAAGGAGTCCTTTTGTCGATCAAACTCAGTCCTTGAATATTCATATGACAGGTGCAACTTTGCCAAAGGTTACTTCAATGCACTTTTATGGTTGAGAACTTGGTTTAAAAACTGGTATGTATTATTTAAGAACTCAAGCAGCTAGAGATGCTATTAAATTTACAGTAGATACTTCAAATATTAAAAAAGTTGAAGAGAAAAAAGATTTAAAAAAAGAAATTACATCTGATGATAAAAAAATTGATTCAAATATTCATGTAATTGACGATGATGACCCAGGATTATGTTTATCTTGTGGGGCTTAAAATATTGTTTGATAATTTATTCAAAAAAATATTTTTTGAATAAAGATAAAATGGGTGGCGCCTACGGCGTCACCCATTTTACTATATTTTTTTATATTTAAATTTATGTTAATATATAAAAATTATGGAGGTATTTGAACAATATACAAAAAAAGAATTTTCTGATATAGAAAAAGATATAATTGAAAAATTAAAAAAAGGAGAATTAGTTTCTATAGAAGGTCTTAGTAAAAATTTTTTAGAAAGTAATGAATTAGAAGAAGCTTCTTTTGAAGGAATTAAAGAAAGACTTAAAGAAGGTAAAATTGATGACGCAATAAAAATTAAAGAAAACTTCCCAATCTCCCAAGAAAAATTAGATTCAAAAGAATTAGAAGAAGCCTCTTTCGAAGGAATTAAAGCAAATATTAAAAAAAGTTGAATTGATGGCGCAATAAAAATCAAAGACAACTTCCCAATCTCCCAAGAAAAATTAGAAGAAGCTTCTTTTGAAGGAATTAAAGCAAATCTTAAAAGAAGATGAATTGATGACGCAATAAAAATCAAAGAAACCTTCCCAATCTCCCAAGAAAAATTAAAAAATATTTTAACAAGAAAAGTTGGAATTTTAACAAATATATTAGAAGTTTCTAAAGAAGACTTTGTAGAGGTTTTTGGAGAAATAATTCCCGAAGAAAAAATAAACCCAAATTTAAAATATCTTGAAAATATACATAATTACATTGTCCAAAAAGAAGAATTTGATAATTCTCAAAACCCAGAGACTGCAGAGGAAGAATTTCAAAATCTGTCTGGGGAGGAAAAGGCAAAAAAGATTTTTACAAATCTTTCAAAATTAACAAATTCTGTTTGAGATCCTGAAGGAGAAAGATCAGATATTGCGAATGAGTTTTTGTTGGGAGCTGAAAAATTTGGATACAAAAAGATGTTTGACTTCATTCGGCAAGATAACAGGCATGATGCACTTTTTGCCTTTGATAAAATAATTAAATTACAGGAGAAATCTGGTTTAGAAACTGATGATTTCTATGGAAAAATTCTTTTTCAGGTTGCGAAGGACTCTTCATTGGATATAAATGAGAGAGATTCTTATGCAAGATTAAATGATATTGCTCAAAAATTTGCTGAAAAAGATATTGATTTTTTGGTAGATGAGATTAAAGAATTAAATATTGCATCAGCAAATAAATTATTGGAGACAATTAAAAATGAAAACGGCGGTTACAATTTTTTCCAAAATTGAAAAATCATTCAAAAAATTGCTGATTTTGAAACCATTTTATCGAAAAGAGAAATATTGGAAAGGATAAAATATTTACCAGAAAATCAGCAAGAATTTTATGAAAAATTAATTTTTCACCCCAACATTAATACCGAAGCAGTTATTCAGATGCTTTACAATCCTGAAATATTTTTAGAGCGTGACGATATTCACAGTAATGAAAATCTACATGATTTATCAAAAGCTTCTAATTACTATCAGTTCATTTATTCCAACATCGATGCAAGCTATATTATTGATAGTTTAGTTAATGGAGGTTTAGATAGAATTCAAAAAATTCCTCAGTTCCAAATGGAATTTAAGATAGCTAAAAGATATGATTTAAGAAATCTTTCCATAAGGGAATTACTTAGAAAGGCTATGGGGATTAGAGGAGAAGGGCGGAAGCTAAAAGACCAAAGAAAATTTTTCAAGAGGTTAAAAATTTAATTCAAAAATACAATGAGGAACATAAAACTAAAATTGAATTAAATTCAGATTTTATTGATAACAAAGAATTAGAGGTTCCAGAAGAAATAGAAAGAGGAATTCAAGATACTTTGTTTTCCGATGATGGTTTTGAAAGCACAATTATTCAGTTTAGTTCTTTAGCTAAATCAGATCCCGATGGGATTATTGCTGGAACAGATACAGCAACTTGTGATGCTTTTGGTAATGGTAAGAAGAATACATATATTTTTAATCCGAATATTGGTTCCATTGTTATCCAAGAGTTGAGGGGTGAAAAATGAAAAACTTTAAGCCAAGCAACTATTACCATAGATCAGAAAATTGATAATAATATTAATGAGGTTATTGAAGATTTAAACAATGGAAATCAAGATATTTCTAATATATTAGATGAAAGTATTCTAAAGAAAGAAAAATCAGTTTTAAGTTTAGATTCCATTGAAGGAGAGACTGATAAATATTTAAAACAGATTTGAGGAAATGGTGTTTTTAAATTTTTAAACAGAATGGCCGAGAAAGGTTATGAAGTTGAAACTGGAGAATTTATTCAAGGTTCCTACCAAGGTTTAGTTTTAGGAAGTCCTGTTGAAAACAATTATCTACCAAGTAATGTTATGGCATACAGTGATAATTCAAAAAAGAAAACAAATTTAATTAGACCTACACAGAAAAAGATGTTTGGTCATATTCTTAAGGATGTGGAGAAAAAAGAAAAAGGAGAAGATTTGTCCAAGGGTGTTTCAGAATTAGATTCTTCCGAAGTTTGAAAAGTAGCTTATCTTGAAGGTAAGGCTTACAAGGGGACAAACCTCCAGGAATATCTTTTTACTCTTTCAAATATGTTGATTGGAAAAGAGTATGAAGGTTTAAGATCGGGGGATATGTCGTTTAAATACGAAAACCAAGATGGAAAAATGGAGGGTTATTTAATAGCCTATGAGGCAAATTTTGATGATGAGGGTGTTGAAGAAATTCCAGCATTATATATTGCTGATTTAGCTGCCTTGCCAGAATCAAAATTAGCCGGTGGTAGGTTAATACAAAGTTTTGTAAGTCAATATATGGAAAAATATATTGAGAAGGGAAATATGATACCAATAGTTACCCATGCTAGAGATAAAACATCTTATCAAATTATCACAAAACAATTGGATAAAATTGCTTCGAAGTATGATCTTAAGTTTGAGATGAAAGAAATTAATAATTATGCAGAAGGAGATAATGTTATGCACTCCTTAGTAATTTATCCTGAAAAATAGATGTAGGAAATATTTTTTTGAATAAAGTTAAATTGGGTGGCGCTTCGCGCCACCCATTTTTATATTTTAATAAAAATCTTCAATGAAATTTATTTTTGCTCCTTTTGTTTTATTATTCAAATAACATAAAATAGCGGAAATTTTATATTCGGAATCTATGAGATTATTTTCAATTAAATAATGATTTACAATTCTTTGAAATTTTTTTAATTTTCTATTATCTAGGTGTTCCAGTGGAGAATAATTAGGGTTAGAAATTGCCGTAGTTTTTACTTCAACAAAATAAATAATATTTTCTTTTTTAGCAATTATATCAATTTCTCCTATTTTAGGCTTTTCCCAATTTCTAGATATTATTTTAAATCCTTTATTTTTAAGGAAATTTGAAGATATTTCCTCGCCAAGATTGCCTATTTTTTTCTTTTTTGTTAAGTTCATTGTGTTTAAAATTGTGGATAACTATGGAAATACGTATGTTATAATAAATGAAATATATATTTTATTTTGTCAAAACTAACGTTTTTATGGTCGCTGTAGCGATTTTCAGAATTTTATAAAAAAGTCAATATTACAACAAAGCCCATAAAATAAGGATTTCCACATTTTTTTCCCCAGGGTATTTTTTTAATAATTAATATTTTTTATAATAAAATCTGGTATATAATTCTCAGGTATTTTTTCTAAAAATATTAGTAAATAATATATAAAAAATATAATAAAAAATCATCAAATAAAATATTTTTGTCCAGGACAAGAGTTTCTTTTTTTATTTTTTTTTGAAAACATAATTTTATTATAGCAGTTTTTTTATTGATAAAAAAATATGGGTGCGCCGAAGGCGCACCCAATTTCTTATTAATTTTTCTTTTTTCAAAGATAAACCAAATTTGTAATTATTATTAAAATTAAAAATATTGGAACCATCCAAAAAGTTTCTTTTAAATTTAATCAATTTAAAAGAATAAAAATTAAAATATAAAAAATCATTTTTGAACCCATGGATATAAAATTTTTATAAAAAGCAGTATGTAATTCATTTATCTCTTTTCCATGTTTAAAAATATTTGTGTCAATGGGCATTCTTATGAAAAGAGAAAATATACCAATAAGTGCTACGGAACTATATAAATAAATCTCATTATCAATTAAAAGCCTTCCCATCCATATAAAGATTAAAGAAATAGATCCAAGAATGATAACTTTCTCTCGTTTTTCTTGAGATATGTTGCCAGATATAAAAGTAAAAACTAACGATGTAAAAATAGC
Source organism: Candidatus Campbelliibacteriota bacterium (assembly GCA_947311625.1). Classification (GTDB taxonomy): domain Bacteria; phylum Patescibacteriota; class Minisyncoccia; order Phycocordibacterales. The sequence goes on from CAMZKW010000001.1 coordinate 16,283, forward strand.
AATAATTGATATATAAGCCACGGAATCTAATTCTTTAAAAATTAAATATATAAAAACTGGAAACAAAATTGAATCAGCTGTTTCTGATATTTTATAAAGTCCTCAAGATGTAAAATTTTTCCTATTTCTAATATCTTTAAAATATTTTTTAAAATTTAATTTATCTTTAATTAATTTTTTATTACTTTTATATTTTTTTAGAGGAATTAATGAGAAAATAAAAAATAATATTGTTGTTGATAGTAAAATATTTTTATTTTCTGTGAATAAAATTATTAGAGCTCCAATGAGTGGTCCAATAAATCATGCAAGAGTTGATATTATATTTATGATTATATTATTTTCTTTGGATTTTGATATTTCTTTTGTAGAACTCATTACTCCATAATAGAAAGCAATATAATATATAGAGTCATAAAGAGCAGCAAAAATAGCCATCAAAGATAAGATTAATCAATTTCTATCATTTAAAAAAATATAACTCACAAAGAAACCTATGGCAAATAGTGTTCCCAGTATATATGAAAACCTTTCTCCTTTATTTTCTAATATTCTTTTTGAAAATAAATTAAAAATAATGTCAAAAAAATGAAATATTATATAGTATAAAATTACATCTTTTAGATTGAAACCAATATTAAGCATGATTATTGGAATAAAGATTGATGTTATGGAAGATGCTATGAAATTTAAAGATGAAGATAACTCTATCATTCAAAAGTTTTTAGATTTGCTGGCTATAAATTTTGTAATTTGCATAAATATATTTTAACATTTTTTCTTGAAAAAATATTTTTTTTCTGTTATATTTAATTTATGAGTTTTATAGGACAATTAACAGGTAGGGAAGAAAAACCTGTAACAGAAGAAAATGAATTAGATTCAAATTTAGATTACCAGTTTGATATGGAAAATGAGGATACAATTTTTGATTTACCCATAGATGTTTATCAGGATAATGATAATATGTATTTGAGAGCTTTTATACCAGGAGTTAAACCAGAACATATAGATGTACATATAACTAGGGATGTGGTAGAGATTACAGGGGAAAGGGTTGAATCTGAAAAAATTGATTCAGATAATTATTCACAGAGAGAATTAGTTTGGGGAAAATTTGAAAAAAAAGTTTTACTACCTAACGAAATTGATGTGGATAGAGTTAAGGCAAATACCATTCATGGAATGATTACTTTAAAGATGCCAAAATTAGATAAGAATAGGGCAGTTAAAGTTTCCCTTAATTAAAATTATATTAAATAATATTTTGATATTTTTTTTAAAAAAATGTTTTATTATTCTGTGGCTATATTTATCTATAGATTAGTTAAAAATTCATAAAAACTGATTAACTAGAGAATAAGAGATATAAAAAATATGAATTATAATAAGTAATTATTTGCTACAAAAAAAACAAGCCTAAAGTTTGGTTTTTTCTTAAAGTTTTAGTTTGTGGTTAGCAGTGGCGGAGCAGCCGCTAATAAAATAATATATCAGCTAGATTTTTTTTATTTTATTTATCTAAAAGTCTAAAAAGGACAATTCCAGCTGTTGTGGAAACATTTAAGGACTCTTTTTTTCCTCTCATTTTTAATTCTAAAATTTCATCAGAATTTTTGAGAGAAAATTCATCAACTCCTAAATTTTCATTGCCAAAAATAAAGGCATTTTTTTCTCCCAAAGTTGCTTTTTTATAATCAATGGATTTTGGGTCTTGTTCAATGGTAAAAAATTTAAAATTTTCTTTTTTTAATTTTTCAAAAATTTCTTCTACCTTTTCAAAATATTCTCATTCCATAAAATTATGAGCACCCAAAGAACCCTTTTGAAAATCCTTTCTTTCTCTGCCAAATCTATCAATGGGGGTGGCTGAAAAGCCAGAAAGATAAATTTTATCAATTCCAATGGCGTCTGAAGTTCTAAAAATTGCCCCTACATTTAAAACAGAGCGGATATTGTGTAAAATCAAAACATTTTTTATTTTTTTATTCATTTTTGGATTATAACATAAGTTAAATTTTCAACACCCCAGGGGGTCATTTCATTTTCAACACCCGGGGTGGGGTGTTATTTTTAAAATAAAAAAAGACACTCTGGTGTGTTAAAATGTTTTAAGATTTAGAATAGATTGAAATATTTTATAATTGAAACAATTGCAATTGCTCCCCAGAAGGCTTCTAAAAATAAATTTGATCAATTTCTATCAACCCAAACTCTGATAGCTAAAAGAATTGCAGCGATTAAATTTAATATTGGATATAAAATATTTGATGATTCAATATAACCAAGAGAATTTAAGCCATAGGCTAAAATTAAAAGAATTGTTCCTGCTCAACCAATAATTTTTACTTCTAAACTTGCAGAACTGTTTTTTACTTTTTTTTCATCTGTTTTTGGAGCAGGATTTTGCTTCGCAAAATCCTGCTCCATATTTTTATTTTCTTCCATAAGAGTATTTTAACATATTTTTAATTATAAGCTAATCAATAAGATTTATCCACAGCTTAGCTAAAAATTTACGAAAATCTATTGACAAAAAAAAAAAACGATAAAATTCAATAGTATCTTCTTTTTTTAAAGATGGTACAAAATTTTTAAAAGGAGGATATTATGCGATCAAAACAACTTCTTATTGATTTGACAATCGGTCGTGGCTCTGGAATCACTGATAGTCAATTTGTATCGGCTGTATCGGTTACTGTCTAAATGCCAAAAAGGCAAGGTGCCAAAAAAAATAAAAAAGAAAGGAGGATATCATGATGCCTAGAGATCCCCCTTTGGGGTAAAATGTATGAATTACAATTAGTGATTCTTTAATAATGAAAAAAACAAGCCTAAAGCTTGGTTTTTTCTTTTTTGGGGTTGGCGGCGGCGTAGCCGCCGCCAACCAAAACAACCTATAAAAGCTATTCTTTTATTTTACAAGTCATTTTTAATTTTAAATTCCCAAAAACCTTTGTTGGTTTTTTAAGATAATCTCCTTTTTTTAGTCTGTAAAATCCAGCCAAGGCAATCATTAAACCATTGTCACCGGTATATTTTTTATCTGGTAAAAAGACTTCTAAATTTTGAAATTCTTTTTCTAATTTTTTGAAATCCTTTCTTAATCGGTTATTTGCCGAAACTCCACCTCCAATAATTAAATTTTTGATTTGGTATTTTTTGATAGCTTTTTTTGTTTTTTTAATTAAAACTTCTGAAACAGCATTTTCAAATTCCGCCGCTAATTCTTGCTTGAATTTTTGATCATTTTTTTTTCTTTCTCTAACTAGATATAAAACTGCAGTTTTAAGGCCTGAGAATGAAAAATCAAAATTATCTTTATTTAGCATTGGACGGGGGAGTTGGAGCGGCGGCGTAGCCGCCGCTCCATTTTCTTTCTTCCACTCCTCAGCCAATTTTGAAATTTTTGGACCACCGGGATAATCAATTCCAATTAATCGAGCAGTTTTATCATAGGCCTCACCAACAGCATCATCTAAAGTTTGTCCTAGAAGCTCATAATTCATTTCTGATTTAATCAAAATTAATTCTGTATGTCCACCAGAAATTAAGAGTGAAATAGTTGGGTATTTTAATTTTGCCACCTCAAAAATATTTTTTTCTTTGGATTTTTGAATTAAAGAAGAGAAAATATGACCTTCCATATGATTGGTGGGAATAATTTTTATTTTTCAAATTTCAGCCAAGGCCTTGGCAAAGTTAAACCCTGTTCAAAGTGACATTTCTAAGCCTGGTCCATAGGTTATGGCCACGGCTGACAATTTTGGTTTTTTATATTTTTCAAAAAAATCGATTAAATTTTTTAAATTTTCTTCATCGCGGTTCAAAATTTTTTCTAACTTTTTTAATTCCTTTTTTTCTAATTTTTTTTCTTTTTTTCTTTTTTCTAAAAGTCCAGCCTTTTTAAGGGATTTTATAAAAATAGGGTAAAGGTTTTTTATATGCTCTCTTTTGGCTAAGGCAGGAAAAACTCCTCCATATTCTTTGTGTAAATCAATTTGAGATAAAACAATATCGGACAAAACTTCAAATTTATACTTTGACTTAAAATCAACAATAGAAATTGCAGTTTCATCGCAGGATGTTTCAATGGCTAAAATTTTCATTTTTTAATTATAGCATTTTTTTTTTCAATGATGCTAGAGTATCATTTTCTAAAAAATCAGCTGAAGATGTTAGAAAAGTTCTAAATCATAATTTAAAAAAACGAATATAATAAAAAAGGTAATTAAGTGAATTATAATTAATTTTAAAAAAAATAAAAATAGGAGGAAAAAATATGTTAGATGCTTTAATGGGTTTTTTGATTTGGTTTAAATGTATTTCTAAAGAAATTCAAATAGGCATTTTTCGCAAGCTCAAAAAAGGTTCAAACCCTGCAGGGCGCACACTAAGAAAATAACTTTTTAAAAAGTTATTTTCTTTTTTTATAAATTAAAGAAATTAGGGTGAATGATAAAATCAAAAGTAAATATCAAGAACCTATTTTTGAAAAAGAAACTCATTGTCATTTTTCAATCTGATTTGGGTAGAGTCAGATTTGATTAAATGTTGATATATTTTCAGCAAGTCAGATAAAAATTGAAAGACTAAAAAAAGGTATTAAAAAATTTGTTGAATATTTTTTTTTTTGAATTTTAAAAATAATTTTTGTTTTTCAAAAAAGAATTGTTGAATAAATAAAAAGAAAATATCTAAAATCAAAAATAAAGTGATGACTAAAAAAATTTAGATAAATTAAAATTGACAAAAATCAAAGATGAAAGTATTTTGGAAAATTTAGGAAGTCTAATTTAAAAAGTTTAAATAGTCTTGAAATATAACTTCCAACGGCAGAATAGAAAAATCCAGCAAAAAGAGGAACGGTTAATAAAACAAAATAAGAGTTATTGATTTCAGGGTAATTTCAAGAAGAAATACTTTTACTAGTTTTGAATAATTCCATTAGAGTTGCTAAAATATGAAAGATAATAATCACAAAAAATTCTTTTTTATTTTCTTTTTTACTAAGAATTAAAAATAATTGAAATAAAATAGCAGAAATAAAAATAAAATCATATCTGGAAATATAAACTCAATTTATTTTTTTAGAAATTATTATTATAAATAATAAAAACAAGCCAAAAAAAGAGGCTCTTATGTTTTTAATTATTAATTCTTTTCAGAAATTCATGTACCACTGGCCGGGGTCGAACCGGCATGGATTACTCCACACGATTTTGAGTCGTGCGCGTCTACCAATTTCGCCACAGTGGCATATTTTATTTTATTAAAAATAAAGTTTTTAAATTATAACAAAAAAACCTGTAAAAACAACTTGATTTTTATTTTAAAAATGTTAAAATAATTCAACTTCGGATTTATTCTCTCTGATCATCAACTTCCTCCTCTCTTGTAGAGGGAATAGTCCGAAGACATTTTAAAAAGCAAAATATTTTATTTGCTTATATATCGCGGAGTAGAGGAACGGTACCTCGGGAGGCTCATAACCTCCAGAACCTGGTTCAACTCCAGGCTCCGCAACAAAGAAAAATCTCTACAAAAAAGTAGAGTTTTTTATTTAAAAAATGTTATAATTTTTTTATGAAAAAAAAAATACTTATTGTAAATAATGGTTCTACTTCTGTAAAAATGTCAGTTTTTAATTTAAAAGGTGATTTATTAGAAAGTATTATTTTTAGGAATGAAGAAAAAAAAGAGAAGCAGGAGTGGTTAAAAAAAATAGAAAATTTAGATAGGGTTGGATTTAGAATTGTTCACGGTGGTGATATAACAGGTATTCAAGAATTAAATAAAAAAACTTTAAAAAAAATTGAAGAATTTAAAATTTTTGCACCAATTCATAATTCTTTGGTTTTGTTGGAAATTGAAAATATGAGAAAAATTTTTACAAAGCAAAAATTTTTCGGATATTTTGATACTGCCTTTCACCAAACAATTCAAGAGAGTATTTTTACTTATCCTATAAATCAAAAAATAGCAAAAAAATATAATATAAGAAAATATGGTTTTCATGGAATTGCTATTGAATCAGCTTTAAAAAAAGTTCAAGAATTGCATAAAAGTGAAAATAAAAAATTACCAAAAAATATAATTTTTGCTCACCTTGGTGGTGGCTCATCTATTACAGCAGTAAAAAATAAAAAATCTTTTGCCACAACCATGGAATTAACCCCAATTTCAGGCTTAATGATGACTACAAGGGTGGGGAATGTTGATTCAGATTTGGATAAAATTTTAGTACAAAAAATGGGAAAAACAATTTATGAGATTTCTGATATGTTAAATTATGAATCAGGGTTTTATGGCCTTACTGGAAAAAAAGATATGAAAAAGATTTTTGATGAATGAAAAAACAAAAGTAATCAAAAATCAATTTTGGCAGTAGAGATTTATTTAAAAGAAATTATTGAAAGGATTTCTGGTTTTACTGGACTTATGGGTGGGATTAATTTAATTGTTTTTTCTGGAGGCATTGGGTTTAAAAATAAATATTTAGCAAAAGAAGTAATAAAAAGATTGGAAAAAACTTTTGGAAAAATAAATTTTTTAAAAGTTGATGTTGATGAAGAAAGAATAATTTTTGAAAAAATAAAAAAATAAACCTTGCTTTTTTTTTATAAAGAGTTATAATGTATTTAACTTTTGAGGATGTTTCTAACTATTTTTTAGGGTGAATCAGAGGAAGAAGTTAATTTTATAAAATTAATTAAAATATATTATGTCAAATAAATTATTTGTAGGTAATCTAGCTTGAGAAGTTGGATTTGAAGATTTAAAAGAAGCTTTTGGAAAATTCGGAGAAGTTACTGATGCATTTGTTGCAACAGATAAATTTTCAGGAAGATCAAGAGGGTTTGGATTTATTACTTTTGCTAATGAAGAAGATGCTCAAAAAGCTAAAGCAGAAATGCAAGGTTTTGAATTAAAAGGTAGAGAAATCAATGTTGATGAAGCTACACAAAGAGATGAAAACTAGTTTTCATTTTTTTTATTAAAAATGTTAGAATAAATTTATTATGAATCTATCAAAAATTTACTCTACACAGTTTGATATATTAAGTTCTTTTATAGTTGAAGTTGAAGTGGATATAGTGAAAAATTCTGGCTCTCCAACTTTAAAAATTGTAGGATTACCAGATAAAGCAGTTGAAGAAGCAAAGGAGAGGGTTGTGACTGCAATAAAAAATTCAAATTTTGGAAAACCTCAGGTTGATAAAATTATAGTATCACTTTCTCCAGCTGAAGAAAAAAAAACTGGCCCAATTTTTGATTTAGCAATAGCATTGGGTTATATTTTAGCCGATGAACAAATATCATTTAATTCTGATAATAAAATATTTTTGGGAGAGTTAGCATTGGATGGTGTTTTAAGAAAAGTTTCTGGTATTTTGCCTATGGTTAAAATTGCGAAGGAAAAAGGTTTTAAGTCAGTCTATCTACCAAAAGAAAATGTTGAAGAAGCATCTTTAATCTCAGGAATAAATATTTTCCCCGTTGAATCATTAAAGGAGATTGTGGAACATTTAGAACAGGAAGAGAAAAAAGAAAAAGATTTATCAAAAATAATAAAACCTCATAAAAGTAAAATAAATTTAAAAAATAAAAAAAAAGAAATTACTGATTTTTCCTATGTAAAAGGACAGGGGATTACAAAAAGAGCTTTAGAAATTTCAGCTGCTGGAGGACATAATATTATGATGTATGGAGCGCCGGGAACTGGAAAAACTATGATGGCTAGAGCTTTTACCGGAATTTTACCAGAACTTTCCAATGAGGAGGCTCTGGAAATTACATCTATACACTCTGCCGCTGGAGCTTTAAAGGATGAAATTTATATTTCTCAACCTCCATTCCGGTCACCACATCATACTTCCTCATATGTTTCCATAATTGGTGGTGGAACTTATCCAAAACCAGGAGAGGTTACTTTGGCCCACAATGGAGTTTTATTTATGGATGAATTTGTAGAATTTGATAAGAGAGTATTAGAATCTCTAAGGGAACCCATGGAAGATAATTTTGTTAATATCTCTCGATCAAAGGCCTCAGTTAAATTTCCAGCTAACTTTATTTTGATTGCTGCCATGAATCCACCTTCAGAAGTTTTTAGAACAAAATCAGTTTCCTATGCTGAAGAACAGAAATTCAGAAAAAAACTTTCAGGACCAATTATAGATAGAATTGATTTGTGAACAGAGGTTTCTAAAATTGACCACAAAGATTTAATAAATAAAAATATCCAAGGTGAGAGTTCTCAAGAAATAAAACAAAGAGTTTTGAAGGCTCGTAAAATTCAAATGGAAAGATTTAATTCTGACAAATTAAATTCAGGAATGACCGCCAAGGATATTCAAGAAAAAATTGAACTTAAATCAGAGGTTAAGAAAATTTTAGAAGATGCTGCTATGGCTATGGATTTTTCACCGAGAGTTTTTCATAAAATAATTAAATTAGGGAGAACAATAGCAGATCTGGAGGGAGGTGAAGATATTGAAACTAAACATATTTTAGAAGCTTTGCAATATAGACCAAAGAATATTATTTAAATAATATTTTTTTTTAAAATTCAAAATCATCATCTCCTCCTCCAGAATCTGAAGAAGTAGAGTAATCTCCAAAATTATCTTGTATTTCCATAAAAGTAGTTTTATTTTCATCGAAGAATAAATTAACTACACCAGTGGAACCATTCCTATGCTTCTCAATAATAATTTTTGTTTCCTGAACAAGTCTTTTTCCTTCTTCGGGAGATTTATCTCTATGAATAAACATTACCACATCAGCATCTTGTTCGATGGAACCAGAATCTCTCAAATCAGAAAGTCTTGGTTCGGAATTTTCACCTCTGTGCTCAATATTTCTAGAAAGTTGGGAAAGGGCAATTACTGGAACATCAAGCTCCTTAGCAAGTTGTTTTAAACCTCTAGATATCTCTGTCACTTCCTGCACAGGTGAAGAATTTGGTCCAGTTTTAACGGGCGCCATAAGCTGTAGATAATCAACAATAATCATATCGAGACCATGTTTTCTTTTTAGTTTTCTGGCAGCAGATTTCATTCTCAAAACATTATTGTATGAATTGTCATCAATAAAAATTTTTGCCTGGGAAAGTCTATCTATTCCATCCCTAATTGCTGTAAAATCTTCTTCTTCTTTAATATTTCCAGTTCTCATTTTTCAAGCATCAACTTGAGCTTCAGCTGAGAGCATTCTATCGGTAAGTTGTTCCTTGCTCATTTCTAAAGAATAAAATGCAACGGTTTTTTTACCTTCCACAGCAACTTTTCTAGCAATATCCAATGCAAGGGAAGTTTTACCCACAGAAGGTCTGGCAGCTAAAATTATTAAATCAGATGGTTGGAATCCTGATAATTTATAATCTATGGATGCAAAACCAGATGGGACACCTCTTATTTTTTCACCACCATCTTGAAGTTTTTCTAATCTTTCATAGGAATCTTTAAGAGAATCTGATATTTGATGGAATTCTGCATTTCCAATGTTTTTTGAAACTTCAAAAATTTCTTTTTCGGCTTTATCTATGGAGACCTCTGTGGATTCTTCCTCATCGTATCCAAATTCATTTATTTTTTCTGAAGCTTCAATAAGATGTCTTTTAATTGCTTTTTCAGAAACAATTTTTGTATAGTATTCTATATTGGCAGCAGATGGGACAAGGGCAGATAATTCTGCCAAGTATGTTTCTCCTCCAATGGATTCTAATTCTTTTTTATTTTTTAATTCTGAAGAAAGGGTTAATAAGTCTATGGGCTCATTTTTTTGGAATAAATCCATCATGGATTTAAAAATAATTCTATGTTTATCGGAATAAAATGAATTGTCACTTATTGATTCCAAAACGTCAAAAATAGATTCTGATTTTATTATTATGGAACCTAAAAGGGCTTTTTCTGCATCCACATTTTGCGGAGGAATTCTTAATTTAGTATTCATATATAAATTTATTTTAACATTTTTAAAAAAACTAAAAAAATTATTTTTATATAAAAATGTATAAAAAAGTGTATTTTATGTTGATAAGATTAAAAAGACTTGACAAATAAAATATATTATGATACAATACTAATATATTTTGATAAGTTTTGTTTTTAAAAACAAAAAGGATGGCTTTGCTTCGCAAAGCCATCCAATCAAAATATAGTTGAGAAGCAGGATTTTGAAGAAAAATATTTTGAAAACACAACCAACTCAAAATATTTTTCCTCAAAATCCTGCTTCTCAGCAGAATGATGGTAATCCATTCCAATTTTTATTGTTCATTGATGTCCTGCTCGGACGGAGAACTCAGGCAACCCTGCTCTATGGGTATAAAGATTTTGTGCATATGGGAGCACTGGTAAAAAATTCCCTAGGCTTTTAAGGAGGCCGAAAAAATGGAAACAATTACAATTAAAACAGCCGCACATGCTACTCAAATAGATATGAAAAAATTTGAGGAGCAAATGCTGGCTGCTGAGGCCAACGGTGTGGTTGATACAATAGAGGTACCGGCACAAAAGCCGGATAGTAGGATCGTTGTTAAAAAAAGTATTAGAAGGTCCATTAGAGGCCTTTTAAAATATGAGCTGATTTTCAGAGAAAATCAGCCAGTAACAATGAATAGAAGGGGGCTACAGATGATGTATGCCCCATACATGCATCAATTCAAAGAAGTGTATGGGGAAAACTTCTTTGACTATAATATAAATTATGGAATCTCCTCAGCATATCTAGGTTGGGGAGATGGGTTTGATTTTAAAGATGTTCCCTACGACACTGAGGTTATAGGGAAGTATGCCAAGTTGGCAAAGTTCCTTAAAGACATCATCTGGGATAATCTAGGTTATATTAGAGAATGGATTTATTCTTGTAATGGGAATGGTGTGGGAACCGTAAATGTTGGCGGTCATTATCCATGGTATGAAGATGTGGTAAAAATGCAAATGTCAGCTCATCGTCTTAATAATAAGGCTCATGCCTTAAAATTAAAAACCATGGAAAAACATGGGCGATGGATAAAAAAAGAGAGTGCTGTTAAGTTGGTACTTGAATGTCCAACTATGCCAATATCAAAATTGGCGACGGTGGCAGCAGCTAAAAGCTTAGGGTTGGAGACAACAATAACCCAGGAAAAGCTATCATTGGTTAACCAGTTCACTTCCACTGTAGATCCTTTAGAATATAAAGGAGGGTGGGGACACAACTGGCAGAAGAAGGCCCCAGAGGGAAAAATATGGATGGTAAGAAAAATCCATTCTTTCCAGGTTTCCAGAGACTCTCTCGCTTTGAGAGAAGTTGCAAAAAGAGCATCTGAAAAAGGAGAGGTGCTTGTGTTGGAAGAGCCAACTCCTGTTGGCGGCAGAGCTACTAAGAGGGTTGTTATGAAAAGAGTGGGTAATATCCACTGGAGAAAAACAACTCTATTTAGTTACCATGGAGATCCACAAGAGTATCTCTTAGATGGGTATAATCCAAGAGGATACTGGGATGCATATAGTTGGATCCCATTCCTCCAAAAAATCCCGATCGATATATCGAGTGAGGATGAAGCTCTAATTTTAGAGCATAAGGACTTGGTGATATTCCAACCTAAGTTAGTTGGAGGTCAAGAGGTTGTTGATGTCAAAAAGACATTGGCAAATATTGCCAAGTTCAAAAAGTCAAAAGAGGTAGAACTCGAAGGTGTAAATCTGAGAGTTCTTAGGGAATTCACTAGGAATGGATATAAATTCCAGTTTGGGTGGCAACTCGAATATGAAAATAATGTGTTGAAAGCATTATTTTCAAAACCTCAAATAATCTCTGTGAAAGAGGTAGCTACTGGTGAGATTTATCAAACCAGTAGTAAAACAATCTCCGAAGCTCTTAGATATGCAGTTGATGCATTTGAAAAAAGAGCTGCTGCGAAAGTCTTGCAGCAGGAGGTTGAAGAGGTGGCTATCCCAGAGAAAGGAGTACTTGTTTATTTACAAGACTCCTACGCAGTTGGTAACTGCCAGGTTGGGGCTGAGGCGTGGATGAGAGAGATGGGATTTTCTGGAAAGAAAATCGTACCTCTCCATGAGGTCCACGCTGCTGCTGAAGCAAGCAACAACAACTTGGCCCGTAATGTGGTCAAGTTTGTTGTTGCCAAGTATTTGGCGGCGAATAAGGAGGTTGCGTAGCAACCTCCATGGAATCGCTGTGGTGGCGACTTCAAAAAAAAATCCACGGTTAGTGGTTATAAAAAGATATTGATTAAATATACTTTTTACTTATCCAGTTGCTAAATAAATTTTAGATATTGGTTGGTGAAATGTAAAATATTAAATGGCTCGGCGCGAAGCGCCGAGCCATTTTTGTTTTTTTTTGATATAATATTTCTATGAAAAAGCACTCTATAGAATTAAGAAAAAAAAGACTGGAAAAAAAAATAAAAAATATATTATTTTTTAAAATTTTTCCCTCTGTATTCTTATTTTCAATATTTGTATTATTTTTTAATTCTGATTATTTATCAATAAAAAAAAATGATATAGATATAAAAAATAAAAAGTATCTAGATCAAAAAAAAATAGATGAAATAGTAAATTCTATTTTAAATGAAAAATACTATAATATTTTTTCTAAAAAAAATTATTTATTTTATCCAAAAAATGAAATAAAAAATAAATTAAAGGATAATTTTAAAGAACTTAAAAGTGTAGAAATAAAAAATGGTGATTATTTTAATAATATTATTTTAAATTTAGAAGAAGAAAAAAGAAATTATATATTTTGTAAATCTAAAAAAGAAAGCCAATGCTTTGAAGTTTCATCTGAAGGTTTTATTTTTAAAAAAATAAAATATAAAACAAGTTCTAATTTAATTTTAATTTCTAATAATTATAATTTGGGAGATAATTTTTTTGAATCACAAAAAAAAAAAGAAAAAATATTCGAAATTATAAATTTTTTGAATAATATTAAAAAAGAAAAAGTGGTATTTTTAAGCAAGCCAGATAATTATTTTTATATTTTAGAATTAAAAAATAATTTAAAAATTATTATTAGATCGAATTTTAAAAAAGATGATATTATTTTAAAAATAAATAAATTCTTTTCTAAAATTAAATATAAAAACTTATCTTATATCAATTTTACTCTAAAGAATAGAATAAGTTATTGTGAGAAAGGTGAAATATGTGAAAAAAATTTTAAATAGTTCTTGATTTTCAATTAAAAAAAATGTATAATATGCGAACTATGAAATTAAAAGCACAAAAAAGAGACAATTCAAAAAAAGACTTTTCAGAAGTTTTAGGCGTTGTTTATGGACACAATAAAGAAAATATTTCTGTGATTATGGACTATAATGAATTTGAAAAAATTTATAATAAAGGAGGAATGTCTTCAGTTATTAGTTTAGATATTGATGGGGAAGAATTAGATGTTGTTATAAAAGATTTTCAAATTGACCCTAAAAAAGATAGAATTCATCATGTTGATTTTTATCAATTTACAAAGGGTGAAAAAATGGAGGCAACAGTATCTCTTAATTTTATTGGAGAAGCTCCAGCTGAAAAATTAGGAATGGTTTTAAATACAGCTAAAACAGAAATAACAATTTCTGCTCTACCAAAAGATTTGCCATCAGAAATTGAAGTTGATTTGTCAGTTTTGGTTGATGGAGATTCTGTTATTAGAAATTCTGATTTAAATATTACTGATGGAGTAGAAATTTTAGGAGACCCAGAAGAAGCTATTGTTTCGGTTGTGGTTGCTAAAGAAGTTGGCGAAGAAGATAATGATGAAGCTCCAGATTTATCAGAAGAGGAAAATACTGAAGAAAATAAAGAAGAAGAAAAATAATTTCTTTTTTTTTATTTTATAAAAAACAATATGATATAATTATAAAATGAAACAAAGCACAGCTCTAGGTATATTAAAATCAGGGAGAAATGTTTTTCTTACGGGTTCTGCGGGAACGGGAAAAACATTTTTAATTAATGAATATACGAACTATTTAAAAGAAAGAAAGATAAAGCCAGCCATTGTGGCTCCTACGGGAATAGCAGCCTCTCACATTGGAGGTGTTACCATACACTCATTTTTTTCCATTGGAATTAGAGATTACATTGATGATTTTTATCTTGATAAATTAATGCAAATGAAATCAGTTCATGAAAGGTTATCTAAATTAAAAGTATTAATTATTGATGAAGTTTCCATGGTATCACCGGGAGTTTTTGAATCAATGGATAAAATTTTAAGGGCTATAAAATTTACAGATAAACCTTTTGGAGGTGTTCAATTAATTTTATCAGGAGATTTTTTCCAACTTCCTCCGGTATCTAAGGAGTGAAAAGAAATTAGATTTATTTGACAAACTGAATTATGAAATAAATTAGATTTAAAGGTAGCATATTTGGAGGAAAAATTTAGACAGGATGAAGATGATATGTTGGTTAATATTTTAGATGAGATCCGCTCGGGAGATGTTTCTCAGCAAAGTTGAGAAATTCTTGAAAAAAAAATGACAGAAAAAACTAAATTAAAATTTAATCCTACAAAACTTTATACTCATAATATGGATGTGGATAGAATTAATTTAAAAGAATTGGATAAGATTGAAGAAAAAAGTAATTTTTTTGAAGCCCTGGAGAAAGGTTCAAGACAAAATTTAGAAAAAATTTATAAATCTTCTTTGGTCCAAGAAAATTTAGAATTAAAAAAAGGTGCAGTGGTAATTTTTATTAAAAATAATTATGAAAAAGGATATATAAATGGAACCCTTGGTGTAGTTGTAGATTTTGAAGAAGGAACAAAATATCCCATTGTAGAAATATCTTCTGGAAGAAAAATTATTGCTGAAAGGGAAGATTGGAGTAAGGAAACTGATAGCGGAAAAGTTCAAGCAACGGTAAAGCAAATACCTTTAAGATTGGCTTGGGCAATAACTGTTCATAAATCTCAGGGTATGACATTGGATGCTGCAGAAATAGATTTATCAAAAACCTTTGAACATGGTCAAGGCTATGTAGCTTTGTCACGTATAAAGTCCATAGATGGACTTTCACTTTCTGGTATGAATAATGTAGCACTAAGTGTAGATGAACAGGTCTTATCTGTGGATAGAAAATTCAAAACACACTCCAATTTTGTAGAAGAAAAATTTTTAGGCTTTAGCGATGAAGAAAAACAAAAAATGTTTGATTTATTCATAACTGTAAATAGAGGAACATTAGATAAAAATGAAATAGATGAAGAGAAGAAATTAATTGAAAAAGAAGAAAGACAAAAAAATGAAGCTATAGGTTCCAGTTCTGAAAAAATAAATTCCATTTCAACCTACCAAACAACTAAAGAATTAATAGATAAAAGGTTTAATTTAGAAAAGATAATAGAAGAAAGGGGATTAACAAAGGCTACCATTCTCAATCATTTAGAAAAACTTATTAAAAGTGAACTTCTTAAAAAAGATGATTTAGAATATTTAAAGCCAGATGATGAATTAATAGAAACAGTTAAAGAGGTTGTTGATGAAATAAATTCTGATAAAAAAGAAGAAAATTTTACCGAAGATGGAAAAATAAAATTAACTCCAATTTTTAAGATGTTGGATGGAGAGGTAGACTTTGAAGAAATTAGATTGGCCTTATTGTTTATAGATTAATTGTAGAAAATAATTTATTTTTTTTTAAACAAAAACTCTACCGATTAGGTAGAGTGGATGATAAAAGGGGAGTTATAAAAAGTAAGTTGTTTTAAAGTCTCTCATGACATTAATTATGTCACCGAGCCGGATTGCTCTATAAATATATTATTATAAACTTTTTCTACTTTTTGTTGTGTAAGTAGTAAGGTTGTCGAAGATTAAATCAGTGTGGGTTGGAGTTTTTATTAATATGTATTTTATAGAAAACTATAAAATTTAACATAAAAATCCCTCTTAATTTTTTTTAACTTCTCTCTGTTCCTCAGAGGCATTTTTATTTCAAAAAATGACTAACTATTCGTGAGGGCCACCATGTGCTCACTTCCTATTCCCCTTGTTCTGGATAGGCACAGCTCTTGAATTGTATAAAATAATTCGCAATCAAATTTTTACAATGGGCGGCTTACTTTATTTTGTATAATAAAGCTTTTAGGGTTACGGGACGATACTAATTTTAAAAACTAGCACATACCGACCTCCTAAAATGTAAATAATTTGATAAATAAAGTATAGCATCTTATCTTCAGAAGTCAAGTTATTTTTAAATATGAAAGTGGATAATATGTGTATATTTTTTAATTAAACAAATCCAACCTACTCGGATGGATTAATTATATTTAAAATAAACTACGATATATTGGTTTATTTTTTTATCTCGGCCAAAAACCTTCTTATTATATAAATTTATTAAAATAGATTGTGGTGGGGTTTTATAGAAGTCGTAAGCAGAAATAAAGAGGATCTTACTTTTTGTAAAAAAGAAAATTAAAAAAATATACTAAACTTTTATAGTTTGGTATATTTTTTAGTAGTTTTTTATTTTTATATCTTTTTGAATTATTATTTAATCTTATTTTTTATTATGAAATTTATTGTGAATTTCTTTTAGATATTTATCTGAAATATTTGTATAAACTTGGGTAGTATTTATGGAAGCATGACCCAGTAGCATTTGGACCGAACGGATATCTGCTCCATTTTGAAGTAAGTCAGTGGCAAAAAAGTGTCTAATGGTATGAGGGGTGACTTTCTTCATGATCCCTGCTTCTGAAGATCTTTTTTGAATTATCCTCTGAACTGCTCTTGGCTGTATTCTATTTCCTTGAGAGCTTAAAAATAGAGCTTCATTTAAAACTTTATTTTCTTGTTTCCCTCTTTCTTCTAGATATTTTTTAGTTCATTTTTTCGCATCATCGGAAAGAAAAACTAATCTAACTTTTTCACCTTTTCCTCTAATGGAAAACTCATCTTCGTTCAAATCTAAATCATCGTTTAAAGAGCATAGCTCGGAAACACGAAGTCCTGTGGAGTACAACATTTCCAAAATTGCCTTATCTCTAATATTTTCTAATTTTTTAGAATTATTTTTAAGTGGTGCCTTCATTAGTCTTTCGAATTCATTTCTTGAAATTAAATCTAGTTCTCTTTGGCTGGTTTTTGCTAATTCAATTTTTTCTGGAGCTAAGGTTTTAATATCATTTTTTGAAAGATACTTTAGGAATGCCCTTAGAGCAATTAAATGATAATTTTGAGTATTTTTTTTTAGAGATTCATTTTTATAATTTTCTTGTCTATTTAATCAAAGACGAAATTCTCTTACTTTATCTAAACTTATTTTTTCTATTTTTTCTATTTTAGAAAAAATAAAAAATTTTTCTAAATATCTATTGTAATTTTCTACAGTTTTTAGGGAACGACCTTTTTCAATTTCTAGATATTCTAAAAAACGTTTTTTAAGCAAATATATTTCTTTTTTATTTTGCGACATATTTTTATTATAACTTTTTTAAATAAAAAAAGTAAATATTTTTTATTTAAGTTTAAAATAATTTTTTTTATGTTAAAATAATTTTATGGAAAATATTAATATTTTTATGGATATATCAAATCCTATATTTCAACTTTTAATAGCTGCTTTTTTAGGAGTATTTGTTGGGTTAAGGAGAGAAGTGGATTTACAGAAAAAAAATATTCATGGAATAAGAGGGGTTAGAACAAGTTCCCTTGTTACAATAATGGGTGTTGTATCAACTTTTTTATCACAATTCCCATACTTACCAATAATTTTTTTAATATCTTTGATTATTGGGGTGATTTTGGTTTATAGGAAGGGACTTAATAAAGGTTTAATTGGTATGACATCAGAGATATCTCTAATTCTACTTTTTCTAACGGGTGTTTTTATAGGTTATGAAAAATTTACTTTAGGGATAGTTTTAGGGCTATTGGTGGCAATCTCAGATGCCTATAAAGATATATTACATTCTTTTGCAAAGAATCTGAAAATAAAGGAGTGGAGCGGGACTTTGCAGATGATACTTATAACTTTAGTTGTTTTACCATTTTTACCAAAGGTAGCTATTGATCCGTGGGGAGTTTTTATACCTTATAATGTTTGATTGCTAGTGGTGTTGGTAACGGGTATTAGTTTTATTGGATATTTTCTAAATAAATTTTTTTCCAAAGGAAAAATAAAAGGAGTATATTTAACATCTTTTTTGGGGTCAATAATATCTTCAACTGCAGTAACAGTTGGTTTATCTCAGAAATTAAAAAATAATAAAGAAAAAACTCCTAAATATTTTTTACCTTCAATTTTATTGGCAATTTTTGTTATGGAGTTTAGGGATTTAATAATTATTATTTTAGCAACAAATAAGGTTAATTTAATACTTATAGCCACACCATTAATAATGGGTATAGTATCTATAGTAATGTTTTATTGATTTTTTAAAAAAGATAATGAAAAAAATAAAGTTGATTTGGTGGTAGATGAAAAATCTCCTTTTGAAATACTTCCATCTTTAAAATTTGCATTAATTTTTTCAATTATATTATTTTTAGTATATTTTGTTAAAAAATATGTAGGTGATAACGGAGTGTATTTTACAACTTTTTTAGTATCATTAATTGATACTGAAACTATAATTTTACCAAGCATTGAATCTTTTAAAAATGGAACTCTTGATATAAAATTATTAGGAAATATTATTACAATTTCTATTGTAATAAATACTTTAATAAAATTATTTTATATACAATTCTTTTCAGGAAATAAAAGTTTAAAAGTTGTCATTATTCCTATTATAACTATTTCTGTTTTTGGTTTGTTACCATTAATAATTTTTTAAAAAAAAACTAATTATTTAGTATTTTTTTTTCAATTTTTAAAAAAGTTTTTTTAAAATCATTTTTTTTTCAAAAAATTTATTTTTAATTTTATTAGCATTTATTTTTATTTTTTCTAAAGAGTCTTTCACAAACATGATATCATTTTCTTCTTGGATGCTCATAAGATTATAAATGTTTTCTTCATTTTTTTTACTTATATCTTCAATTTCATCTAATATATTGTGAAAATTTTCAGAAGATATCGCTTCTTCTTCTTTAAGTTCTTTATAATATTTTTTTAAAATTTTATTTTCTTCATATGCTGTCTTTAGAGATATAGACAGTTTTTCTTTTATCTTATTCTCTTTTTTTAATTTTATTTTTTGATTATTTATTTCTTTTATATATTTTTTATTTTCTTCTAATTTTTTAGATATTTCTTTGTCTATAAAAATATTTTTATCATTTATTTTTTTAAATTCAGATTCTTTATGTTTTATTTTTTTTTCAATTTTAAAAATATTTTCCTTTATTTCATTTTTTTGAATAGTGTATTCTTCATTTTCCTTTAGGATATCATTTCTAATATTATTTAATAAATTTAAATTTTCTTTTTCACTTTTTATCAATAAATTTAAATTTTCTTCCTTTTCTTTAATAATATTAGCTCTATTTTTCATTATATTTAAATCATCTTTTAAATTTTTTATTTGATTATTTAAAATATCTATTTCATTTTGAACAAGTGATATTTCTTTTTTTAATGAAATAGTTTTTTCTTCCAAAAGATCTCTTTTTTTTAGTACGCTATTGATTTTTAATTTTAAATCTTTATTTTCTATTTTTAAGTTTGAGATATTTTCTTCTTTTTTTAGAATTATATTTTCTTTATCAAATAAAATATTTTTATTTTCTTTATATTTTTCTTCTTCACCGATGCAATCATTTTTTATTTTTTCCAAAGAAGTATTTAGGTTTTTATTTTCTAATTCTAAAAATTTTATATCTTTTGAATAATTATTTGATTCTTTTTCTAGTGATTCTATATCGTTATAAAAATTTTTATTTAATATCTTTTTTTGATTTAATTGAAATGTCTTTATTTTATTTTGATTTTTTAAAAATAATGAAATTTTTGAAATCTTTTTTTTCTTAATAATTTTACTCATCATTATATCTTATAATATATTTTAGATAATGTCAAGATTGAGATATTTGAGTATAGAATTATTTTATAGTTTTGATTAAAAAATTCCCTTGTATATAACTTTAATTTATGTTAAAATATGTAAACTTTGTTTTGTTCGTTTGGTAAATCCAAAGAGCAGTATTGGGAGGTTTTTAATTAATAAAAATTTCAAACTAATACAATCTAATATGGCTTTAGTTTTTTAAGAAAGTCCGAAAGGAAACTACTTAACAAATAAGGCAAAGTATTTTATTAATATAATATATAAAAATAAAAATATATATGGCAAAAAAATCAGTTATAGCTAGGTCAGAGAAAAAACAAAAATTCTCTACTAGGGAAGTGAAAAGATGTTTTAAATGCGGAAGAAGACATGGTTACATGGGGGATTTCGATTTATGTAGAATCTGTTTCAAAGAAATGGCTCATGAGGGTCAATTACCAGGTGTTAAAAAAGCTTCTTGGTAAGCTTTATTATCAATTAATTAAATAAAATTATGTTTAACGATAAAATTTCAGAATTGATAATTAATATCAAAAATGCATCAATGGTTAACCAAAAAGAAGTGGTTATCGCGCATTCAAAATTAAAAGAAAATATTCTTGAACTTCTTAAAAAAGAAGGATACATTGAAGACTTTAAAACTTTAAAAGGTGATGGTATAAAAAAGAATATAAAAATAACTTTAGCGTATTCAGAGAAAGGTGAATCTAAAATTAAAGATGTTAGAAGGGTTTCAAAACTTTCAAAAAGAATTTACTACGGATATAAAGATATTTTACCTGTAAAATATGGTCACGGAATATTAATTCTTTCAACTCCAATGGGGATTGTGACAGATACAACAGCTAAAAAATCAAAGGTAGGAGGAGAGGCTTTATTTAAAATTTGATAATTAATATTTAAAATTTTAAAAAATTATAAATCGTCATAATCATTTTAAAAATGATGCAGACTTAAAAAGAAAAATATGTCAAGAATAGGAAAACAAAAAATTGAAATTCCAGCTGGAACAGAAATTGTTATTGATGGAACTAAAGTTTCGGTTAAAGGAAAATTAGGGGAATTAACAAGAACTTTTAAAGATGTTGTTAAAATTGAAAAAAGTGAAGAAGGTATTATAGTTAATCCAACTTTGGATAATAAATTTGCAAATGCTATGTGAGGAACTGTTGCATCTCATATTAAAAATATGATTTCAGGTGTTAATGATAAATTTGTAAAAACTTTAATTATTGAAGGGGTTGGTTATAGAGCAGCTGTTTCAGGAAAAAATTTGAACTTAAAAGTTGGATTTTCTCATGATGTTGATATGGAAATACCAGAAGGTATTGAAGTTGAAGTTGAAAAATCAAACATTAAAGTATCAGGTATTGATAAAGAAAAAGTTGGTTTATTTGCTTCAAAAGTTAGATTAGTAAAAAAACCAGAGCCTTACAAGGGAAAAGGTATCAGATATTCTGATGAAACTATTATTAGAAAAGAAGGAAAGAAAGCTGCTTAGTTTTCTAACTTAAATAATTAAAAAATTATGAGTAATTTAAAAGAATTAAAAAGAGTTAGAAGACATAAAAAAATAAGGTCTACTCTTTCGGGAACTGCAGAAACTCCAAGAGTTGTAGTTTCAAAATCAAATACAGGTTTATTTGTTCAAGCAATTGATGATGTATCTGCTAAAACTTTATTTTCAGTTTCAACAAAAGGATTAACTGGAAACAAAACAGAACAATCAAAGGAGGCTGGAAAGAAACTAGCTGAAGAAATTAAAAAAGCTTCCATTGAAAAAATAGTTTTTGATAGAGGTGGATATCTTTATACAGGTAGAATTAAAGAATTTGCCAACGCCATGAGGGAAGCTGGATTAAAATTCTAAATTAATAAAAAATAAATAAAAAATATGACAGAAGATAAAAAAACTACAATGGAAACAGTAGAAAATAACGATACTCCAATGGAAGAAGTGAAGGAGAATAAAGTTGAAGAAAAAACAGTTGAAAAAACTGAAACAAAAACTGATGATAAAAAATCAGACAGAAAACCTTTTTCAAGAGATGGCAAGAAACCTTTTAAAAAGAATTTTAAAAAAAGACCTTTTAAAAGAGAAAAACCAGAATTTGAACAAAAAATTCTTTCTCTAAGAAGGGTTACCAGAGTTATGGCTGGGGGTAGAAGATTTTCATTTTCAGTTTCTATGGTTATTGGGGATAAAAAAAATAGAGTTGGTTTAGGAATGGGAAAAGCTAATGACGTTGTTTCAGCTATTGAAAAGGCTGGAAGAAATGCTAAAAAAAATATGCTTAAGATTAAATTAACTGAAAATGGTTCAGTTCCTTATGATTTAGAAGCAAAATTTAAAGCATCTGAAATTATCATTAGACCAATTACTGGTAAAGGATTGGCTGCCGGTGGTGCCGTTAGGTCAGTATTAGAATTTGCTGGAGTTAAAGAAGCTGGAGCTAAAATTCTTTCAAGATCTAAAAATCATATAAATAATGCTAAGGCAACATTTATTGCACTTGCTCCAATATCAGAAAGATATATTCACGAAGAACCAAAGAGAAAACTTATGGATAGAAGAGGTGGAAGAGGTGGATTTAACAGAGGTGGAAAACCAGGGCAAGGTGGTCAAAGAAGACCATTTAATCCAGGTCAAAGAAGACCTTTTAATAAAACTGAAGCTCCAAAAACTGAAGCTAAAGTTGAAGTTAAAAAAGATTAAAATTTTATATAAATTTTAAAAAATTATAAAGCGAGGTTGGTTAATTTTTTACAAAGTAAAAAAAAACCTGCCGTTAGTTAAAATAAAAAAAAATGCAAATACACGACGTAAAAAAAAATTCTGCCAATAAAACATCAGTTAGAATTGGTAGAGGAGGTAAAAGAGGTAAAACTTCTGGGGCTGGAATGAAAGGTCAGAAGGCTAGAGCAGGAACTTCAGGAAGATCAGCAATGAGAGATATTATAAAAAAGATTCCAAAATTAAGAGGACAAGGAGTTAATGGAAACAAAAATAAATCAATTATTGTTAATCATTTTCCAGTGAATCTTTCATTGATTAATGAAAAATTTGATAATGGAGAAAAAGTAAGTTCTGAAACTCTATTTGAAAAAGGAATAATTAAAAGAACAAAAGGTAAATTACCATGAGTTAAAATTTTAGGAAATGGAGATATTTCAAAAAAAGTTGAAATTGAAGGATTAAAAATTTCTGGAACAGCTAAAGAAAAAATTGAGAAAGCCGGAGGTAAAATAACTGAATAGGCTTATGAAAGAATTATTTACAAAAATAAAATTTATTTTTACTGATCCAGTGTTAAGAAGAAAAATTGGTTTCTTGTTAGCAATGATTTTGGTATTTAGATTATTTTCAGCAGTTCCTATTCCTAGTATTGACCAAGTAGCTCTAAAAGATTTCTTTGATAAAAATAATTTTTTAGGAATGGTAAATATGTTTTCTGGAGGGGGGCTACAAAGTCTTTCCATAGTTATGCTTGGAGTTATGCCGTATATTACAGCATCAATTATTATGCAGGTATTACAGATGTCATTTCCAAGATTAAAAGAAATGCAGAAAGAAGAGGGTGAAGCTGGTAGAAGAAAAATTGCTAATATTTCAAGAGTTGCTTCAGTTTTTATAGCTGGTATTTCGGCATTTGGGTATATGCATCTATTGCAATCATCTCATATACTTCCAAGTCTAGATACTTTTGATATGGCAGTTAATGTTATAATGGCTATAGGTGGTGCAGTATTTTTAATGTGAATTGGAGAATTGATTTCAGAATTTGGAATCGGAAATGGTTTGTCATTGATGATTTTCGCTGGAATTATTGCTTCTGCTCCAGGTACTTTAAGACAAGCTTATGAGGGGGTAATATCTGATTCATCTCAAATACCGATGTTTCTAGGTATATTTGCTTTTTTATTGGTATTAATTTATTTAATTGTTTATGTGACTGAAGCTGAAAGGCCAGTTCCAATAAATCAAACAAAAGTTGTAAGGGCTGGAGAAAAAGCTCAAACTATTCAAACTTTTTTACCAATTAAGTTAAATCAAGCAGGGGTTATTCCAATTATTTTTGCTATTTCAATTTTAATGTTTCCACAAATGATTTATGGATTTTTGAGTTCAATAAATATTGTGGGCGATACATCAGTATTGGCAACAGTAGTTGAATTTTTAAATAATCAATTATATCAAGGTATTATTTACTTCATCTTAGTATTTCTGTTTACTTTCTTTTATACAGCAGTTACCTTTGATCCAAAGGAAATGGCTGAAAATTTACAGAAAGCAGGCAACTTTGTACCAGGAATTAGACCAGGGGAAGATACAGAAGAATTTTTTGGTAAAATTACCACAAGGGTAACTTTTATAGGGGCTGTATTTTTAGGTTTAGTTGCAGTTTTACCAATGTTAATTGGTGGACTAACTGGAATAACTTATCTAGGAATTGGAGGAACATCTCTTTTAATTATTGTTTCCGTAGGTATTGACTTGATTAGAAAAGTTAATGCACAGATTTCAGTGAGAGAGTATTTAAATTCAGTAGATTAAATACTATTTTTAAAAAATTACAGTTTATCTGTATTTTTTTATTTAAAAATAAAATTTTTCCTTGTTCAAGGAAGTTTTTTTCTTTGTAATTACACCATGCAAAGTGTTAAATGTGGGTAAGGTTGTGGATAAGTGGTAGAAAATGGGGAAAAGTGGGTTGCAAGTGGGAGAAAATGGGTATATACTAAATTTAATCTTTTTTAATATGTTCTAAATTTTATTTGGAATAAAAAAGATTTTCCTTGATTGGAAGACGGTCCAAAGATTGAAGATTTTTTGGTTTTTTGAAAACCTTTATCACTCATACTTATAGACCTAAATTGAGACCAAAGAATATTTATTTATTCTTCTCATTAGGGCTAACTATCTTAATTAACAACTTTGGAGTGTCATTAAAAATTTTAAATTTTAGGTGGCGCGCTTCGCGCGCCACCGAGCAAAATTTAAAGTTTTTAATGACGCGGAATATCGCGTCAAAAAATATTATGTTAATCGGAGAATTTACACATTCAATAGATGACAAAGGGAGAACATCTCTTCCGTCAAAATTTAAAGGCGAAATGGGAACTCGTGTTGTTTTATCTCGTGGTTTAGAAAAAACTATTACAGTTTACACTGAGGAGTCTTGAAAAAAAATGAATGAAAAATTATCTGAAACATTATCTTTAACCAATCCAAAACATAGAGAATTTTCTAGGTTTATGCTTTCTGGAGCTCAAGAAGTTGAATTAGATAAACAGGGAAGAATTAGAGTTCCAGACTTTCTTAAGGAATATGCAGAACTTGATAAAAAACTTGTTTGAACTGGTGCTGGAGATAAGGCAGAAATCTGATCTGAAGAAAAATGAAATAAATATATTTCAGAAGTATCTTCTAATCCAGAGGAAATTGCTGAATCTTTAGAAGGGATAATTTAATATTTTTATGTCAGTGGCAAAGCCACCGAACAATAAAAAACTTTGATTTCAAAAAATAATATTTAGTTGGCGAACTAATTATTAAATTTTTGATTTTGCTTGTAAATAATTTTGCTGGCAAAACAAAAAATTTAATATGACTTTAACAGTTCATAAACCGGTTCTTTTAAAAGAAGTAATTGAGTCCATGAATTTGAAAAAAGGAGACATTGTATTTGACGGAACTCTTGGTGGTGGTGGATATTCTGAAGAAATTTCAAAAAATATTTCTGAAAATGGAATTTTAATTGGAACAGATTTAGATTCTGAAGCACTTAAAAAAGTTAAGAATAGGTTAAAAAAATACAAAAATCAGAAAAACTTTTTTCAAAAAAATTATGCTCAAATTGATGAAATTTTAGAAGAACTCAAAATAGAAAATTTAGATTCTGCGACTTTAGATTTAGGTATTAGTTCAGACCAATTAGAAGAAATTCAAAGAGGCATATCTTTCAAAAATTTAGATAATCCTTTAGATATGAATTTAACTGATAGGGAAGAGCTAAAAAAACTTACAGCTTCAGAAATTTTGAATGAATGAGATGAAGAAAGTATTGCAGATATAATTTTTTATTATGGTGATGAAAGAGCAGCTCGAAAAATTGCTAAGGCAATTGTCGATGAGAGAAAAAACAAACCATTTAATAAGGTATCTGATTTGGTTGAATTGTTAGAAAGGGAGGTTGGATATTTTTATAAAAATAAAAAAATACATCCAGCAACTAAAACATTTCAAGCTTTACGTATAACTGTTAATGATGAAATGGGTAACTTAAAAATTGCACTAAAAAATATAATTAAATTTATGAAATCTGGAGGAAGATTTTCTGTAGTCACTTTTCATTCATTGGAAGATAAAATTGTAAAACAAATTTTTAGAGAATTTGAAGAAGATGAAATTGTTAAAAGAGTGAATAAAAAAGTTATAAAGCCTAGCGAAGAAGAATTGAAAGAGAACCAACGAGCCAGGTCAGCAAAATTAAGGGTAATAGAAAAAATTAATTAAAAAGTTATGAATATAAAAATAGAAAAAATGAATAATTATCTTTTAAATAAACATAATAAAGTTTTTATTTCTTTTTCCATATCTATTTTTATATTATCAATTATTTATGTATATTTTTTATTTATGTCAGTATCTTATACATATGCTTCAGAAAAAAAATCCTATTTATTAAATACTTTAATTACAGAAAATGTTGAAAATAAAAATTATATTTTTAAAAAAGAATTAGAATCAGAATCAAAATTAATTACAAAAAATTTTGTTAATATAGAAAAAATAAAATATATAAATAGAACAAACCCGGTAGTTGTTAAATTAAGTAAATAAATTACTTTTTTTTTATTTTATAAATTGATATAATATTATTATGAATACTGAAAATAAAACTCTTCTTTTGGCAAAATATATTTTTATATTTTTCTTATTTCTTTCAATTTTTGGATATGGTGGTTTTTATATTTATGATTCTTTTATAAAAGAAAAAAAAGATAATATAAAAATAAATATTGACCCAGAGATTGATAATGAATTTAATAATTTATTTAAAGATAAAAAAAAAGATAAACCTAATAAAGAAAGTGAAATAGAATATGTAAAAAATAATTGTTACATTGATGATTTAACTATAAAATCTGGAGAAAAAAAATTACTTTATTCAAGAAAAATAGTTAGTCCATATGAAAAATGTTCTGATTTCTCAAAGGAAAGAATATGTGATGATGGATTTATGTTAGGAGATAATTCTTTTAAATTTTCTTCCTGTAGAGTAGATTTAGATTGCCAATTACCAGATAATAGTATTTTAAAAAATAATGAAAATATAAAATTATATTCTAAAAAAGTTGTTAAGTTTGGAGAAACCTGTGAAAGATATGCATCCGTTAGAACTTGTAAAAAAAATGTATTAACCGGTGATGATAGATTTATTTATAAAAATTGTAAAATATCATACGATAATTCCTGTGATGTTGGTGGGGGTCATATATTGGCAGACGACCAAACACATGTGTTTTATAAAAAAAATTCTGTTGAGTTTGGTCAAAATTGTTTAGATTTTTCTAAAAGACTAATTTGTAGTGATGCTGTGTTGCAGGGTGGTGATATTTTAATTTATAAATATTGAAATTGTTCTCAAAAAACAGCATCAGATTGTTATATTGATAATATAAAAATAGAACATGGAAGTTCTAAAGGATTGTATTCTAAAAAATTTGGAACAGCCACAAGAAATTGTAATTTCTTTAAAGAAATAAGAACTTGTATAAATGGAAAATTAGATGGACAGCCTGAATATAAATATTCTCAATGTTATGACAACTAAAAGATAAATATCTTTTTTTTTATCTCAAAAAATGATATTATAAAGTGTATGATTATACAAAAATTTTTAAATCCTGAATTTTTAATCAAACAATCAGGAATAAGTGAAAATTCTATTGTTGCTGATTTTGGAGCTGGGATGGGTCACTATGCTGAAAAATTATCTAAAGACGTCGGACCAGATGGAAAAGTTTATATTATTGAAATACAAAATGATGTTTTGGGGAGGGTAAAAAAAGATTTTGATGAAAAGAAAATACAAAATATAGAATATATAAATTCTAATTTAGAGGTTGAAGGTGGTTCAAAAATAGCTAGTGAAAAAGTTGATTTTGTTTTGATTGCTTCTGTTTTATTTCAATCTTTGGAAAAAGAAAATATAATTAAAGAGGCAGTTAGAATTTTAAGACCCAATGGAAGGATTTTGGTTGTTGAATGAAAGGCATGTTTCTCTGGAATTGGACCTGATGAAGATTTAATTTTTCAAGAGGAGCAAGCTTTAGAATTGATGAAAAAATATCCTGTTAAATTGGAGAGGACTTTAGATGCTGGTGATTATCATTATGCTTTTATGTTTAGAAAGGTTTAGAAAGAAAAAATAAAAAAAGAGCGCGCCTTCGGCGCGCTCTTTTTATAAAAAATTTATACACAACTTTGTCAATATTCTATTGACAAAAGAAAAAAACGATTATAATGTAAAAAGTCAAATAGTTGGAAAATTAATTTTCTTAATCAAAATAAAAAAGGAGAAAAAATGGAATATGGGCAATTAATATTAGGATTACTATTCTGTTTAGGATTATTAATCCCGATAGTAGGACTAGTAGTGGCGCTCATAAACTCTGATAGTTTATGGGAAAGAATCGAACTCTTAATGATTGGTACATTATTTATCATCATTATTGCATGTATACCATACATGCTTATTGTAACCTCTATTTATGATGAAAGAGAAGAGGATACAATTACTTCAAGGCAGACCCTTGAAGGTGTAAGAAGTGGGTCAGAAACCCACGGGTCAGGAGGCCTATTTACCTTCTTAATTCAGTCTTCCGATAACTATATTGGCTGGAGGAAGAAGGATGGTGGCTTGCAAAAATTTTCCATGCCTCAAAGCTCGATAGTTTACGAGGAGGATGACTTGAAACATTCTGGATACTACTAGGAAAGGTGTATCAGAAAAAAGTACTATCTTGACGGTAGTACTGGGTGGGATAAATGTAGATATGAGATTCATGTTCCAAAAGGGACGGTGAATCTCGAGTTTAATGTTAAGTAGTAGGTTGCGACGTAGTTGCAACCAATTTTTTTAATAAAAAGGATAGTTTTAACTGATAATTATGAAAAAGAGTATTTCTTTTATAAAAAAAAAAATAATTAAATTATTTTTTTATTTGTGTCGAAGGAGAGATTTGAACTCTCGACCTCAGCGTTATGAGTGCTGCGCTCTAACCAACTGAGCTACCCCGACATTATTCTTTTTTTTATTATAATATTAAATTATTTATATTAAATAATTTATAGCGCAATCCTGTGCTCACTGATTCTAATCTTAAACTGAGCTACCCCGACATTTTTTATTTTAAAAGTAAATTACTTTTAAAAAGTTTTTATATTATATACGAAAAATATTATTTTTCAAGTCATGAAAATTACTTTTCAAAAAAAATAATTATGTTATAATTTCAATATATATTATGTCGTTTGAAATTACATCTAATTTAAAAACAAAAAAATACCCAGAAAAAATACCCTATAAAAAAATTAAAGATTTTGTTTTAGGTAATAGTTATGAACTTTCTTTGGTGTTTATTGGAGATAAGTTATCTAAAAAATTAAATTCTGAATTTAGGGGTAAAGAAAAAGCTACCGATGTTTTAACTTTTCCTATTTCAGAAGATATGGGGGAAATATTTATAAATTTAAGCTATTCAGAAAAAACAGCAAAAAAATTTGATAGAGAAAAGGATAATTTTGTAGCATTTTTATTTATCCATGGATTAGCTCATATTTTAGGTTATGACCATGAAGATGATGAAGATGCAGAGGAAATGGAAAAATTTGAAAAAAAAATAAGAAAGAAATTTAAAATTTAAAAAAAGAAAAGATTTTGAAATAAAAAAAAGGAGAGTCTATGGCTTTTGATTACGAAAAGTATAAAAGAAAAAAGAAGAAAGAAAAGGTGTTGTGCAATATTTCTGATTCTGATGTTGTTAAAAAACCAATATTCTTATCTAGAAAAAGAAAAAGAAATACTCTCGAGGGTGGTAATTTTGAAGAATATTATTTTGCAGATAATGGAAAGGATTAGTTATGTCTTACTCAGAAAAAATATACTTGAGAAATACAGATATAAAAAAACTAATATATTTGTAAAAATAATTATTTTTTTAAAAACCCTCTTTATTTCTTTTAGAAAAAAAAATAGTTTAGAGAAAGAGTATTTTGATATAGATGTCAAAAGAGATAGGACTACCCTAGAAGGAGGCGAGGTGATAAAATAAAACATAACTAAAGATTTTTTAATCTTTAGTTTTTTATTAAAAAAACCCAGCATTTGCTCAGTTAATTTTTTTGTCGGAGTACTGGGATTCGAACCCAGACTACACGCTCCCAAAGCGCGCGTGCTAGCCGCTGACACCATACTCCGAAGTGAGAACATTTTAACATAAAATAAGAAAAATAACAAAATAAAATATTATTATATTAATATAATTTATTGAAAATCTGATATAATATATTATATATGAATGATTATTATAACGATGAAGAAATAGAAATTTTAAGAGATGGTGGAAAAAAATTAGCTTGGATAATGAATGAATTAGAAAAATATTTAGAAATTGGAATAAAGGTTGAATCCATTGAAAAAAAAACCAGAGAACTTATACAGGAGGTTGGAGCAACTTCTGGAACAATTGGATATACACCGAGGGGGGCTCCTTTTCCATTTCCATCGGCAGTTTGTACTTCCATAGATAATGGAATTGCCCATGGAATCTCAAAGGACAATAAAAGAAAACTTAAAAGTGGTGATGTTGTGTCTCTTGATGTTGTTATAAAATACAAAGGTCTTTTTGTAGATACTTGTAGAACCTACGGCATTGGAGATTTATCTCAGGAAGATAGGGAGTTAATTGCCACTGCCAGAGAAACAACGGATAAAGCTATAGAAGCGGCTATAATTGGAAACACAACGGATGATATTGGAAAAGCTTCTGAAAACACTGCTAGAGAATTTGGATTTGATACAATCAAAGAATTAGGTGGTCATGGTGTTGGAAGAAAGGTTCATGATGAGCCATTTATACCCAATGCTCCAAACTTAGGCGTTGAGGTTAGAAATATTAAAGAAGGTATGGTTTTAGCCATTGAACCCATAGTGACAGCAGGTGATTGAAGGATGAAGGAAGGTGAAGATGGGTATTTATATTTAACAGAAGATGAATCAAAAACTGCTCAATTTGAAGAAACAGTTTTGATTACAAAAGATGGTCCAGAAATTCTTACTAAAATTTAGTAAGTTTTTTGTATAAAATTTATTTTTAAGGTATAATATTTTTATGGATTTTGAAAAATTTAATAAAAAAACAATAGAAAAAGTAGATAATAAAAATGAAGTATCAATGTCTGAATTTATAAAAATTTATGGAGAAGATGTTATCAGGTCAGATAAAAAAAAAGTAGATTCATTAGATGATATTTTTAATAGACAAAAAAATGAAAACCCTGAATTAAATTTAAATTATGAAGAAGCTGAAAAAGCAGAAAAAATGATACCTGAAGTTATGGGAAAAATTTTAGGTATAGAAGATCTAGAATCTTATAAGACTTCAAAATATGATGATTATATTAATGGAGTAGATGGATATACTGTTTTAGGTGATATTGGTAAGGTTTTTGCTTATGCTTTAGATTATACAGTTACTGTGGATGATAATGAAAATACTTTGAAAAAAAAAATAGGAAAAGTAAAAAAGAATATATCTGAAGGTCATTTTACCACTATAAAATATTTTAAAACAAAAGATTTTATGGGTACAATGGAAAATATACCTAGACTAATTGCACCTTTTAAAATTAAGGATATAAAAAAAATTGAACAATTTTATAATAATAATAATTTTAATAATATTGAATTTGATAAAATATCTTTAAAATTTATATGATATTTACTGAATCAACTTGAAGCATTTATGGACTATGCTGAAGAAAATGAAAAAGATGATTTATTTGAAAAATATGATTCAATATATGAATCTTTATCAACAATAAAAAATAATAGACAAGAAAATATTGATAAAAAAGTTTTGGAAGAAGTAAATAGATATGTTAACAATAGCCCTTTAAGTAAAGTGTTATCTGATTTCTAATATAAATTTAATATTAGAAATGCTATAATTAAAAACTAATGATTAAATTTTTATTTAAAAAACAATATACCATTGGTCGAGCAGCAGCACTGCTTGGTTTTTTTACTATTTTAGCCCAGATACTTTCAATTTTTAAAAATAAATTATTAGCTGTTCATTATGGTTCTTCATTTCAGCTAGATATTTTTTATACAGCTTTTAAAATACCAGATACAATTTTTCTTCTAATTGGAACAATGGCTGTTGGTTCTATTCTGATTCCAATATTTACAGATAAAGAAAATATTTCCATAGAGGAAAAAGAGAAATTTATGACAAAGTTCTTCAATTCTTTTTCAATTCTTTTAATCATTATATCTACTATTTTGTTTTTTATGGTTCCAACTTTAATTGAAAAATTATTTCCAGTATATATAAATGGAGATAGGGAATTACTTGTATTTTTAACAAGATTATTTTTACTTTCACCGGTTTTTATGGGTATTGCTAATTTTTTTGTGACAATAAATCAAAGAAATAAAATTTTTCTTCCGATGGCTCTAACAGGTTTGTTTTATAATATTGCATTGATTTTAGGGATAATATTTTTGAGTCCTATTTACGGAATAAAAGGTTTGGGTTATTCTGTAATTATAGGTTCTATTCTTTATTTATTGATTCAGTTACCATCAATTACAAAATATAATTTATTTAAATATAAAATAAGTTTTTTAAATAAAAAAGAACTTAAAGAGTTATTAAAAATAACTTTACCAAGATCAATGGCTTTATCAATATCATCCATTGTTGTATTATATTTTTATATAAAAATATCTGAAATTGGTAAAGAAGGATTGATTGTTATTTTTACTTTCGCATATTCTATTTTCTGATTACCAATATCATTGATAAACTCTTCATATTCTCCTGCGATGTTACCGGTTATATCAAAATTTTATTCCCAAGGAAAAATAGAAAGTTTTAATAATACAATCAGGGAAGTTATATCAAGAATATTTTTTCTAACAATCCCAATAACTTTTTTTGTTTTGTCTTTTTCGGAATTAATAGTGGCAGCATTTTTCAGTTCTCAAAAATTTGGTTTATTGGAAATTAAATCATCTGCTTTGCTATTATCTTTATTTGCTTTAATGATTCCATTTCAAATACTTCTTGTAACAATTTCAAAAATATTTTATTCCATGGGAGAAACAAAGCCAGTTATGTGAGTGAATATTTTTGCTGGATTATTGATATTTTTATTAATTAATATAGCTAATTATTTAAAAATAGATATTATTGATAATGGTAATTATGTTGATGGGTTTTCAGATTTAATAAATTTAGTTATTATTTTTGTAACATCTTATATATTAACTTCAATTTTTATAATTCATAAATTAAAATTAAAAATAAAAAATATTGTTATTTTTAATTTTGAAAGATTATTGTTAAAAATTTTTATATCATTTATTTCGTTGATTATTACTAAAATTATTTTTATTAGTTTTAAAATAAAAGTATCCATCAGTTTTTTAGAAAATATAAATAATTTTATTTTGTTCGGTTCTATGTTTGTAATATTTGTTTTAATTTTTTCAGAAATTTTTAAAGAGAAAAATTATTTAGATTTTAAAAAAAAAATATTATTAAGAATAAGAAAATAACTTTTTTTTATTCCTTTTTTTTGGTATAATTCTTTTACTTTTTTAAAGGAGTTTTTCCAACCGTAGCTCAGTTGGTAGAGCGCAGAGCTTATACCTCTGTGGTCCCAGGTTCAAGTCCTGGCGGTTGGACAATAAAAATAGCGCGCCTTCGGCGCGCTCTTTTATTTTTTAATTTGATATAATAAATAAATGAATAAATATTTAATTGGTGTTGATGAGGTTGGTCGCGGACCCGTTGCAGGTCCAGTGGCAGTTGGGGTTGTCGCCTATGAAATAAAAGAAGAAGACTTTTTAAAAGAAAAATTATTGGGCGCAAGAGATTCTAAAAAAATGACAGAAAAAAAAAGAGAAGATGTTTTTAAAAAAATTTCTGAATTAAAAAATAATAATAAAGTTTTTGCAAAAGTTTCATTCGTCTCGGCAAAAGATATTGATAAAATTGGTATAGTTCCTTCAATTCAGAAAGCTATGAATTATGCTATGAAAAATATTTTTAAAGAAATAGAAGTAAAAAATGATTTTTCTAATATTATTTTAAAATTAGATGGTGGTTTAAAATATGATGAAAAAGTTAAGAATCAAGAAACTATTATAAAAGGTGACGACAAAGAATTTTCAATTGCATTAGCTTCAATTGTGGCAAAAGTTTTACGTGATAAAAAAATGATAGAATTATCTAAAAAACACCCTAATTATTTTTTAGAGAAACATAAAGGTTATGGTACTAAATTACATATGGAAAGGATAGAAAAAGAAGGCCTTTCTGAAATCCATAGAAAAAGTTTTTTAAAAAAATTTCTTTAATTTTTTTTATGTTAATATAAATATATGAATAAAAAAATAAAAACAGCAATAATCCATCCGTTGATATTAATTATCGGTTTTTTCTTTGGTTATCAGTGAAGTAGTTTTAACTATAACGACAAATGTTTAGATTTGGGTGGTGGAAAAAATCCTGGAAATTATCCAATTTGTGTTATAGAAAAGATTGTAAATAAAAACATGAAATTAAATGGTGATATGATGCCGGTTGAACCAAATAATGGGGTTGGTGATGGTATAGAAAATTTAGGAAAACTTTTAGAAAAAAATAGAAAAATTAAATTAATGAGTGTAAAAATACCTACTTGAAAATTTGATGAAGTTAAATCTGATTTTGTAATTGAATTTTCTGAATATGAGGTGAATATGTCGAAAGCTATTCTAAGGTCAACTTTAAAAAAACTTTTTGAAGTAAAGGGTAGTGATAATTGAAATGGTTTAAGGTTTAATTCTGTAAGTATAAATAATGGTAAAGCAATTATTAATCTAGAAGGGGAATGGAGTCCAGTTGGAGATATGAGCGGAGCTTATATGAAACACGAATTAGAGGCGGCAGTTTTTCAATTTTCAACGGTAAATTCTTTGGAGGTTAAATTGAAAGGAAAAATATTTGATTGATGTATTGATGATGAATCTGATGGAGAAAGCAGTTGTCCAAAAAAACAACAACTTTGAATAGAAAAAAAATAATATAAAAATGATATTGATATTTTTGTATTTTTTTTGATATAATATTATTATGAATAATAGAGTGTTAAGAAAAGATAATTTTTTCCGACAGGAATTAATAAAAGTAAAAGAGAATATTATAAAAAATGGTTTGAATAATGAGTACTTCATTTATTCAGGTTTTTTGATTAGACACATTATAGAAACAGAGGAGATAAATGATTTAAAAATTAAAGCAATTGAAAATATTATCTTTTTTGGATATAAAAATAATCCTGTATTAGAAAAAAAAGATATTGAACTAAGAAAAATTAGTAATAAGATTATACATTTAATTGATTTTTATGTTGATGAAAATAATAAACATATTTATGTCGGTTCATTGGCAAATGATAAAGAATGCAGAGAAGGCAAAACTCATGTGACTTATAATTTTGATATACTAGAATGAATAAAAAGTATTGATAGTATTTTGGAAAAAGGTGGTAGTATTTCTATTTCTAAGATGATTGAAATAGAAAAAAATAAATTTGGTCAAATTCAAGATGAAATTAGTGATTTGAAAAATTTTGATGATATTACTGGGAGATATGTTAAAAAATTAGATAAAGAAAGTGGAAAAAGTTTAGAAAAAGATACCAGATTATCTGTAGATATTTTAGATATTGCTGGTAGAATAAAACAGGATGACAATGACAATAAAGAATTGTTAAACAATTTTGAAGATATTGATATAAAATTATATTCTAAAAAAGTAAAAGATGGTACTCCAAAATTAGAAGAAGTTGTTGAGTCTAATATAAAAGTTAAAGATTTAATTTTAGATATGAACGGGATGAGACATTTTAAGGGGTATATATATTTTAATGATAAAATATATATTCACTTTACTCCAATGGATAATATTTTATATAAAAAATACAAAGAAAAATTTTATTTTGATATTCAATATTTTTTAAAATTAATTGAAAAAAATTTATAAAAGATGTATTTTATTCTTTCATAATTCTTTTTTTTTTGTTAAAATAAACTTATGTATAAAAAGTTTTTTATAGTTTTTGGAATTGCAGTTTTATTTGCCACAAATATTTTTGCTGTAAAACCAGCTCAAACAGAATGAGGTATTCAATACAAAATGATACCAGAGAGACCAGAGCCGGGAGATCTAGTGTTTTTAGATATATTTTCTTATTCTATAGACCTTGATTCTTCAAATATTTTATTTATTCTTAATGGGGAATTAAAAGAAGCTGGTACAGGTAAAAAAGAATTTAATTTTCAAATACCAGATAATAAAAAAGAATTAAAGGTAAAAATAATTGCCAAAGACTTTAATGGCAAAATTGAACAAAGAGAAATTGTTATCAAACCAGCTTCCGTTGATTTGATTTATGAGGTTGTGAACCCCTACAGACCAGTTTTTTATAAAGGTAAATCCACTGCATTATCTCATTCAAAAGTTAAATTTTTTGCCTTTCCTAATTTTTTTAGTTATGGTGAAAAAAGATTAGATAGTAATTCCCTAATATATACTTGAAAGGTAAATGGTAATATTATGTCTGGTAGTTCAGGTGTTGGAAAAGATACTTTTCTAATAGATAAGGTATATGGGGTTCCAAGGGAGACAAGAGTGGAAGTTATGGTAAGAAATTTAGATGGTGGTATGAAAGCTTTAAAAACTATTATTTTAGAACCTAAATTTTCAAATATTGATTTTTATTTAGATAATAAAGTTATGCCATTTAGATTTAAGTCTGTTGCTAAATCAAATCTAATTTCTGATTATTTAGATAGTGATATAGTGGCCATTCCATATTTTTTTAATGATATAGAAAGTTCCAAAATAAATTGAATTATTAATAATAATAAAATTAATTTACTTTCATGGAGTAACCCATTGAGAATGAATATTATTAAAAATGAAAAAAATATTTTGGCAGACCTTAATATTTCATTAACTATAGAAAATGAAGATAGGGCTCTCCAGGCAGCTAATTCTGATATTAAGTTTTATTCTTCAGAGTCTTTAATAGAAAGATATAAAAAAATAAGAGAAAAAAAAGAAAGGCAAGAAAAAATTAAAAATTCAGGTAATAACTTTTTTGGACTTTAATAAAAGTTTTTTTTTATGTTAAAATAAATTTATGAATTTATGAGATATTATAAAAAAAAAATAATTAAAAATAAAAAGTATTTTATATCTATACTTTCTTTTTTAGTTTTAATTATGTTGGGAATTTTAGGTAAATTATTTTTCTTTTTTGATAATTATTTAATTTATTTTTTAGTATTTTTTATTTTAATAATTTTATTTTATATAATTTTTTTAGTACAAAATAAGAAGTTTAAAAAATTTTATTATGAAGCTGTTGAGGAAGATTTAATTTTATCTAAAAAGGTAAAAGAAGAAAATATCGATTATTTTTATTTAGATAAAATTATAAAAATAATTTCTATCTTAATAATAACAGGGTATCTGGTATACTACTTTAAAAAAATTATAAAATTTTAGTTTTTTTTCTTTTTTTTAATTATGGTATAATGTATTTTAATATGAAAAATAAAATGAAAAATTTAAAAAATAAAAAACCTAAAAATATATTTCAAAAATTAGGTGGACAATTGATTACGGTAATTTTAATTCTAGTTTTGATATTAGTATTTTCATCAAGTTCAAAAGTTAAAAAGGAAAATGAAATTACTTTATCTCAATTAGCACAAAAAATTAATTCAGGTCAAATTAAAGAAATTAAAGTTGAACTGGGTGATTTAAAGATTACTGATATAAATAAAAAAGAATTATTTTCTAAAAAAGAAAATGAATCATCTTTAACAGAATCGTTAAAAAATCTTGGAGTTAAATCAGAAATTTTAGATAGTGTGAATATAAAAATACAAGATCCTAGCTCTATGGGATATTATTTTGCAGCAATATTTCCATATTTGCTTCCAATATTATTTATTGCTTTAATATTGATGTTTTTAACAAAGCAAAAGGGTGGTGCAATGCAAGCCTTATCGTTTGGAGATTCTAAAGCAAAATTTATTGATCCCAATGATAAAAAAAATAGAAAAACATTTAAAGATATTGCCGGTGCTAAAGAGGCAAAGCAAGAATTGATGGAGGTTGTAGATTTTTTGAAACATCCAAAAAAATATTTAGAAATAGGAGCTGAAATTCCAAAAGGTGTTTTAATGACTGGAGCTCCTGGAACAGGAAAAACACTTTTAGCTAGGGCTGTGGCTGGAGAGGCTGGAGTCCCATTCTTTTCAATTTCTGGTTCTGAATTTATTGAAATGTTTGTGGGTGTTGGGGCTTCTAGGGTTAGAGATTTATTTAAAAATGCAAAAAAAATGTCACCGGCAATAATATTTATTGATGAAATTGATGCCATTGGTAGAACTCGTGGTGGAGGAATGGGTGGTGGGAATGACGAGAGAGAACAAACTCTTAATCAAATTCTTGTGGAAATGGATGGATTTGATGACCAAAATAAAGTTATTGTTATCGCTGCAACCAATAGACCGGAAATTTTAGATAAAGCCCTTTTGAGACCAGGAAGATTTGACAGAAGAGTAGTTATTGATTTACCAGATAAGGAAGATAGAGAAAAGATTTTAGAAATCCATGGAAAAAAGAAGCCTTTTGCAGAAGATGTTGATTTAAAATTAATTGCCGAAAGAACACCAGGTTTTTCAGGAGCTGATCTATATTCTTTGATGAATGAAGGGGCAATATTGGCTGCTTCCGAGGAGAGAAAAAAAGTTTCTCAATATGATTTAATTAGGTCTATTGAAAAAGTAATGTTGGGTCCCGAAAGGAAATCACATATTTTAGGTGATGAAGAAAAATTAAGGACTGCTTATCATGAGGTTGGACATGCTTTAGTTTCTTCAGTTTTAGATTATGCTGACCCGGTTCATAAAGTAACAATTATATCTAGGGGAAGAGCAGCTGGATATACGCTACATCTTCCTTTTGATGATAAAAAAATGAATACTAAAAAAGATTTTGAAGCAGATATTGCAGTTTCTCTTGGGGGGTATATTGCTGAAAAAATTATTTTTGGTGATGTCACAACGGGTCCATCAAATGATTTGCAGGTTTCCACAAGAATTGCTAGAGATATGGTTGTAAAATACGGAATGTCTGAAAAGGTTGGTGTATTAGCTCTTGAAAGTGGAGAGTCCACCTTAGCTGGTTCAGGTGACGGATTACAAAAAAATAATTACTCTGCAAAAACTTCTGAATTAGTAGATGAAGAAGTTAGGAGGATTATGGAGGATGGTTTTAAAACCGCAAAGAAAATTTTAACTAAACATGAAGATGCACTTCATGGAATTTCAGAAGTTTTAAAAGAAAAAGAGGTATTGGAGAGAGATGATTATGAAGCTCTTTTAAAAGATTTTAAAATAAAGGTTAGAACACATGAAGACCAAAAAAAATTATTTAAGGTTAAAAAGAAAAAATAAAAAATCAAATATGTTTTTTGAAAAATAATAAAAAAGAGCGCGCCTTCGGCGCGCTCTTTTTAAAATAAAAAACTTATACATAGCTTTATCAATATACTATTGACAAAAAAAAAAAACGATTATAATACAAAAAGGTAAAGGTGGAATAATTTTAAATTCTCAACAAAATTAAATATAAAAGGAAGATTGATGAAAAGAATTTTTGCTTTAGGCTTATTGAGCCTGCATATTTTTTGGATCGTAAGTTGCTTTATTCACTTTCCAGCAGATAAAGTTAGCATGGTATTTTGGCTAACTGTTCTATTTATAATTGGATTTATTGTAATCTCATTATATAAATATAATAATGAAGTTGACCCTGATTCCAAAAAAGAAATGTCCGAATTAATATCGGAGTTTTTAAGTGGGACATTGCTTTTCCTAATTTTTGGAATCGTCACTGCAATAGCAGGGCAATTTGTTCTTGTTCTGCTAAACATCATAATTGCAATTTGTTATTTTGCCTTTTTGATGGCAGTAGTGGTAGTCATCAATAAATGTTTTGATAAACGATGACATTCTTGGGGCCTTCAATTCAAGATAGGTCCCTCTTTTTACTTAATTAAAAAAAATCTATTAAACCAAAACTTTTTTTGAGTTTTGGTTTGTTTTTTTATTAAAAAAAAAAAGGGGTGGCGCGCAGCGCCACCCTAATTTTATTTAATTAAAAATATAAACCAATGGCATTGCTGTAAATGCAATGGCGGTAACTATTCCAATTATTGTTCATAAGATATGAATTGTTTTTTTTGATTTTTTTCCGTACATGGTAGAATTATAACATGAAGAGAGAAAAAAATAAATTACTAAAAATATATTCCATTACTATACTTTTTATAATTATTCTAGTTTTATTATTTACTGGTGTGATAAAATATTTTTTTATATACAATGAAACTAAAGAAAAATATAAGTTCATAGATTTAAAAATAAAAAAAGAAGAAATAAAAAAAGAAGAAATACAAGAATCAAAGGAAAGATTAAAATCAAATTCTGAGATAGAAAGAAAAATTTTGAAAAAAAATATGTTGAAAAGACCGGGAGAAAAGATAATTGAATTAATTGATTAATTATAATAATTTTAGTGATAGATATTTATTATATAAAATGAGCCAATATTTATTAAATAAAGATAAAATAAAAGATTTATATATATGATATAATTGTAAAATGCAAAAATTAAATATTGGTCAATATACTGAAAAATATAGAAAAATCAGAAAGGGGAATGAGAACAAAATTTTATTTGAGGGGATTCATGCTTGGAAACATGCCTATCGTTTTGAAGCAGAATTTGAAGAAATTTTGATTTCTGATATTCAACAAAT
This sequence comes from Candidatus Campbelliibacteriota bacterium, assembly GCA_947311625.1. Classification (GTDB taxonomy): domain Bacteria; phylum Patescibacteriota; class Minisyncoccia; order Phycocordibacterales. The sequence goes on from CAMZKW010000001.1 coordinate 57,456, forward strand.
TGAAGAAATGCCGGAAAATGTTTTAGGGGAGGATGAAAAAAAATATCTTTTTGAAAATGCCATTCAGGTTGATGAGGAATTTTTTGATAAATTAATTCCTTACAAAACTCGTTCAAAGGTTTTAGCAATTGCTAAAAAACCAACTTATAAAATTGAAGAAATTTCAGAAGACAAACCAATTGTATTTTTAGAAAACCCAGCTAATCCAGAAAACATCGGAATGGTTTTAAGAATTTCAGCAGCCTTTGGTGTTGGAGCTTTAGTTTCAAGCGGAAGAAATAATCCTTTTACAGCTTCAGTTTTGAGAGCAGGTGCTGGTTTAATTTATGCTGTTCCAACCTTTCATATGGAATTTTCAGAATTAAAAGAAAAATTAAAGAATAGAAAAATTATTGTGGCAGATGCTGAGGGGAAAAGTATTAAAAAAAATATTATTCCTAAAAACTCAATTATTATTTTTGGAACAGAAAGGGAGGGAGTAAGCCAAGAGTTAAAAGATTTGGCAGATAAAATTTTTAAATTGGACATGCAACTGAATGTTTCTTCTTTGAATTTGGCAACCTCAGTTTCGGCTTTTTTGTATGGAGGAGAATTTATATAAATATTAAAAAATAAAAAATTAAATAAAAAAATAATATAGAATATTTGCACGGTAGTTAATGATGGGTGGCGCTGCGCGCCACCCACATAAATATTTTGACTTTATAAAAAAATATGATATTATTATTTTAGACAAAAAATACAAAGGAGATAATATGTCTGAACAAAAAAAAACTACCCCAGTGGTTATGGTGTTTTGTTATGAGGGTTTGATATTAGATGAGGTTGGTAAATATTTTCAACCAGAGAACACATCATGCATTGAAGGATTTGTGGAGTTAGAAATTCCTGAAAACCCTGAAATTCAATTTTTTGGGCCTCAGGCTGGTTTTGGAAAAATCCAAATTGCTGTAGTTGATGTAGTGGATATTTTTGGAAAAAATATCCAAGTAAAACCCTACGAAGAGTTTAACAACTTTGAGATTAGGGTTTTAGAGATTGCTGTTAAAAAAGGTTTAATCACCTTTGATAAGGCAAATGATATTTTATCACTGAAATATCATTGTGATGATGTTCAGTCATCCGTTGCAGCAAAAACTGTGAGAAAACGTATCACAGGCGGTATGGTTAAAGTACAAGAAGATTCTGCTTGTTTAAAACATGAAGATGAATTTTCTCAATGGTCAAAAACAAGCAAGGAGGTTCGAGGATTTGTTCCATAAGAAAACTTGTTTTCAGAAGCAACAAAGGATGAAAATGGATTTGATGGAAAATCACCATTAAGAAGTGGTAGTTTTTCAAGACCACCAAGTAATATTGATATTGATCCTTTTGATGATATGGGTGGATGTAGCAACCCAAATCTTGTGGATCCAAAAAGTATGCATAGATAAAGGAGTATACTATGACGACAGTGGCAGAATTAGCAGAGTTGGCTGGTGGGCATCTGAGAATTGGGAAATACCTCAATAAAAATCCAGAAGTTCTTTCGGAATTTTTGGAAGGTGAGACAGAGGCCTCACAGGTGAGAGAATTTGCCGTGACATATTTAGCGGATTACAACAAATTATATTCAGAGGCTATGGATAGAGTGAAATTTCTCTCTTTTTTTAGAAAAGAAGGAAGTCCTGTATTGAGTAAGATTGAAAATGGCATTGCTATGAAAAATCCCATAGAGACTTTTGGATATAAATATGTTCCTCCATAGGGGATGGAGGATGCTGTTCCTAAAGGAGAGGAACATTTTTAAGGAAAATTATTCCTTGAAGGCACTTTTTAATTAAGTGTCTTTTTTTTTCGGCTGAAATTTTATTTAGAAAAAGTAGCGGCGTAGCCGCTACTTTTTCTAAATAAAATTTCAGCCGAAAAAATATCTATGATATAATTCTAAAATGACAGAAAAAAAATTAGATGAAAATTTTGTAATTTCAGAAAAAACTGGAAAAAAATATTTTCCAACCATTGGCCTTGAAATTCATGCAGAATTAGATACAAAATCAAAAATGTTTTGCTCCTGTGAAAATAATCCTTTTGCATCGGAACCTAACACAAATATTTGTGAGGTTTGTATGGCTCATCCGGGAACTTTACCCGTTGTAAACAAAGAAGCAGTTAAGTCAGTTCTAAAAGTTTCTATTGCAATAAATGGGGATATGGCAGACTTTTCAGAATTTGATAGAAAAAATTATTTTTACCCAGATATTCCAAAGGCTTATCAAATTTCTCAATTTAAGTATCCTTTAAATTCGAATGGAGAATTGGCAGGAGTAAAGATTACCAGAATACATTTAGAAGAGGATACAGCTTCTTCATCACATAAAGGAGATATTTCTCTAGTTGATTTCAACAGAGCAGGAGTTCCTTTGATGGAGTTAGTTACTGAGCCAGTAATTTATAATGCAGATACTGCAATGAATTTTGGAAAAGAATTACAATTACTTTTAAGAACATTGGGTGTCTCCCATGCAAATCTTGAAAAAGGGGAAATGAGAATTGAAGCTAATGTTTCTGTTTCCGAAGATGGAAATTTTGAAATGTTGGAGGGTGATTTTTCAAAACTCGGTGTAAAAACTGAAGTTAAAAATTTAAATTCATTTAAGATTGTTGGTGCTGCCATAGACTTTGAAATTAAAAGGCAAATTAAAGCTTTAGAATCTGGAGAAGAAATTGTTCAGGAAACAAGGGGTTGAGATGAAAATAAATCAGCAACATTTTCCCAAAGAAAAAAAGAAAATTCTGATGATTATAGATATTTTCCAGACCCAGATATTCCAAAGTATAAAATTTCTAAAATTGAAGAATTTTCAGAGGAAAATTTAAAAAAGGAAATCCCAGAATTACCTTGGGAAAAAAGAGAAAGATATCAAAATGATTTTGGATTAAATTTAGACCAAATTGAATTCTTTTTGCAAAATCCAAAATATGACAATCTATTTTCAAATACAACTAAATCTTTAAAAGAAGAAAAATCATTTAAATTAGCCTCTAATTATATATCCACTGTTATCACTGGTCTAGAAAAAAATGAGGAAGGTGAATTTTCTAATTTTACTGAAAATAATATTGTAGATTTAATTAATATGATTAATGAAGGGGAGTTATCATCAAGGGGTGCAAAAGATGTTTTGGGAATTATTTTTAAAGAAAAGGGTAATACTAAAAAGATTGCTCAAGAAAAAGGATTTATTCAAAAATCAGATCCAGAAGAAATGAAAAAAATTCTTGAAAAAATTTTGGAGGAAAATCCAACTCAGGTTGAATCATATAAAAAAGGAGAAGAAAAACTTTTACAATTTTTTGTTGGTCAAGGAATGAAAGCAACTCAGGGTTCTGCTAATCCAGGACTTTTAGCAAAACTTTTAAAAGAACTACTTAGTTAGTTTTTTTATATATAATAAAAAATGTTATAATTTGTTTTATGATTGAAGTACCATTGAATTGAATTTTTATAAATCCAGCAATAGATATTTTTATTTTTATTTTTATATCCTATTTATTTTTATTTAGGTATTATAAAATGCTTTTAGATAAAAATTTCAAAAAGATTTCTTGAATTGATTTAGAAGTATCAATTATTTTTATAGCACTTGGATATTTAAATTATTCAGAAATAACTATAAATATTTTTAATTTTAAAACTGATTGATTTTTTACAGTTATTTTTATTCAATTAATAATTGAAACTATTTTTATATTTATATATTGAAAATATTTTAAAATATATTTAGAAAAAATAAAAAAAACTTCAGAAATTATTGAAGAAGAAAATCTAGAAAAAACAATTTCAGAATTAAAAACAATACAGAATTTATTGGAAGATGATTTAAATAAATATAAAATACAGGGAAATAAAAATTCTATTGATAAAATGTCTAGTGAAGTTGAAAAAATTGAAGTAGAAATTTTAAAACTTCAAAAAAAATTGAGAAATTTGAAAAAGAAAAAAAATGATTAAAAAAAATAAAAATTGTTTGTCGGAAAATTTTGAATTTAAAAAAAATATTCCAAAAAAGAAAAAATGTTCTGAATATTTTGGAACTTTAACTCTATGAAAGGAAGTAGGGGAGACACCTTTGCAGGTTATTGAAAATTTTAAAGAAGAAAATCCAAAATATAAAAATTTAAAATTTGCCTATGCTGGAAGATTAGACCCTATGGCAGAAGGAAAACTTTTAATTTTAGTTGGTGATACCTGTAAAGAAAGAGAAAAATATTTAAATTTAGATAAAGAATATGAATTTGAAATTTTACTTGGTTTTAAGTCAGATACAAAGGATATTTTAGGGTTAGCTAAAAAAAATGATTGATACACAACTTGAATTAAGAAAAATTGATTTCAAAAGGAATTGAAAAAATATATTGGAAAAATAAATTTAGAATACCCTGTTTTTTCTTCAAGAACAGTTAAAAATAAACCGTTATTTTTATGAGCTTTAGAGGGAAGATTGAATGAGATAGAAATTCCCAGAAAAGAATCTGAAATTTATGATTTAAAATTAATTTCTAAAAAAAGAATTTCTAGTGCTTTTTTGGAAAAAGAAATTTTGAGAAAAATTTCCTTACCCAAGGAGGTAAAAGAAGAGAGTAAAGATTTGGGAGAAAATTTTAGAAGGGATAAAATTATTCCTCACTGAAAAAAACTTTTTGAAAAAGAAAAAGAAAAAGACTTTCTTTTATTGAAAATTAAAGCTAATGTTTCCAGTGGAACTTATATGAGAACTTTGGCGGAAAAAATTGCCGATGAAATTTTAGAAGATTATGGTTTAGCTTTTTCAATAAAAAGAACAAAAATAGGAAAAGTTAAAAAAATAGGAAAATTTATTTATTGAAATAAAACTTATTAAACCTTGTTTTTTTTATTTTTTTTGTTATAATATGATAACTTAATTAATAAAAATATGTCACAATTACACTTGGTAAAAATCAAATCAACAGAATCAAATGATGTTATTTGAACAAAAAGAAATAAAAAGCAAGTACCAAACAAACTAGCTTTAAAGAAATTTGATAAAACATTAAGAAAGCATGTTTTATATAAAGAAATGAAAAAATAATTTTTCATTTTTTTTATTTCTATAAAATAAAAAGACTACGAGATAAATTGCTATAGCAATTTATCTCGTAGTCTTTTTATTATCTTTTTTATAGTGTATAATGTTTTTTATTGGGGAGTTAGTTAAATGGTATAACCGCGGTCTCCAAAACCGCTATTAGAAGTTCGATTCTTCTACTCCTCGCAAAAATAAAAATATACTATTTTTTTAGTGTATTTTTTATTTGCTACCAGACAGGGGATCGAACCCCGATTAACGGTACCAAAAACCGTTGTCCTACCATTAGACGATCTGGTAATACTTTTTTAAAGTGAAAGTATTTTAACATTTTTTATTTAAAAAATAAAGAGAAAAAAAATATAAATTTTATTTAAAATTTATATTTTTTACTTTTGCAGGCGATGGGGGAATCGAACCCACAACGACGGTTTTGAAGACCGTAGTTTTACCGTTAAACTAATCGCCTAGATAATTAGTATTTTAACATAAATTTATTTTTTTGTTAATTGTATGATATCATTATTAAATGATAGAAAACTTTGAACTAAATAAAAATTTATTTTATTGAATAAACTCTTTTGCTGGAAAAAATGATTTTTTGGATAAATTATTTGTATTTTTAGCAGAAGATTTAATATATATATTAATATTTTTATTTATAATATATTTTTCTAAACAAATTTGAAGAGATAAAAAGATTGAATTAATTGAATTTATAATTTATTTTTCAACATCAATTTTAGCATGAATTATGGCAAAGATTATAAAAATATCTTTTCCCACAGAAAGACCATTTTCAGCACTTGAGAGTGTTGTGAAATTAAGTAATGAATCAATAATGTCTTCTTTTCCATCGGGTCATTCAACTTTATCTTTTGCTTTGGCAGTTTCAGTGTTAATTTATAATAAAAAAATTGGAATATTATTTTTAGCCTTAGCTTTTTTGATTGCAATTTCAAGATCTTTAGTTGGGGTTCATTATCCTCTAGATACAATTGTAGGTGCTATTTTGGGTATTTTGATTGCATTAGCGTTAGGTAATTATTTAAAAAATAAATATGTAAAATAAAATAAGAGCGCGCCGAAGGCGCGCTCTTATTTTAATTTTATCTACTATGTTATAATAGAAATATGAAAGATATTTTAGATAAAGTAGAAATAATTTATGAAGATGAAAATATTTTAGCAATTTCAAAACCGGTAGGTTTGATTGTTCATTCCGATGGAAAAACAAAAGATTTAACTTTAGTTGATTGAATATTAGAAAAATACCCTGAAATTAAAGAAGTTGGAGAGCCTATGTCTATAAATACAGGGGATGTTATTTGAAGACCGGGAATAGTTCACAGGTTAGATAAAGATACATCGGGAGTTTTACTTATCGCTAAAACACAAGAATCTTTTGATGATTTGAAAGAGCAATTTAAAAATAGATTAACGCAAAAGACCTATAGAGCTTTTGTCTATGGAGATGTTAGATATGACCAAAAAACTATTAATACACCCATTGGTCGTTCTAAAACTGATTTTAGAAGATGGGCAACAACTAGAGAAATTCGTGGAGAAGCTCGTGAAGCAGAAACAGAATTTAAAGCATTAATAAAAAATAAAAAAATATCATACATAGAAGTATATCCAAAGACAGGGAGAACTCATCAAATTAGAGTTCATATGAAATATGATAATCACCCCTTGGTGGCAGACCATTTATATGCGGGGAGAAATTTTGATAGAGAAAGTCCAGAAAAGAATTTATTTTTTACAACCCAGGCACTCCATGCTTACAAAATAGAATGAAATGATTTGAAAGGTGAAAGGATGGAAATTAAGGCCCCGCTCCCAAAATCTTTCTTAAAAGGGGAAGAGATTTTAAGAAAAAAAGAAAAAAACTAAAAAATAGTTTTTTTATATTCCTACTCCTGAGTATAGAAGTTGGAATCCACCAGGTCCTATTGGGCAAACCCCGGCGTGACAAGGTATAGCACAAGGGACATAGACATAAGAGGCTAATCCAAGTAAAGGCTGTTTAGGGTGTGCTGGTGGTCCATAGGAATAAGGAAATGAACCTCCTCAGACAAAGGATGTAGTAAGAGTTCCAACACCAGTAGCACCATTAACTGTTATTATGTTAATTGATGGTGGTAAAAGGCATGCTGGATTATAGTATGTTATAATTCCACCTGCTTTCGGCAAGAGAAGAGCTGCTGCCGCATCTGGTTCTTGGGGATTATAACTTATTAGTAAAATAAAAATTAAAATTATAATTATCTTTTTCATATAAAAATTATATCATATATTTATTATATGATATAATTTTTATATGTTTAAAAAAGAAAATTTAATAAAAAATATTATATATATCATTATTATTTTAATTTTGTTATGGCTTATATATTTAAATTTTAATAAAACTAAAACTTTCCAAAAATTAGAAAAGACTTTGGTAGAAAAAGAAAAGATTGATATTTTAATAAATTATAACCAGAAAGATAGGGATGGTGATGGGTTAAAAGATTGGCAAGAAATTTTGTATAAGACAAATTTAGATTTAATTGATACGGATGATGATGGTATCTCAGATTTTGATGAAATAGAGCAAAATAAGGACCCATTAGTTTTTGGAGATGGTATTGAAGATGAGATAAAGAAAATTAAAAAAACTAAAAATAATGTTATTGGTATTAAAGAACAAAAAGAAGAGTTAAATAGGTATAAAAAAATAATAGCAGAAAAGGAAAGAGAGAGATTCGAAACATATCTTGAAAATAACAATATTAATATTAGTTCAAAGAAAAAAGAAAAAGAAGACTTTAAAAAAAAAAGAAATAAAAAAGTTAAACAAGATTTAAATAATATGGCAGATTCTATAATTCCGTATCTGAATAACTTATCAAGAAACAATATTACTTATCTTTCAAAAATGTTTACTTATTTTTCAGAAAAAAAAGATATGCTTAATCAAAAAGATGTGGAGGAATATCAGAAAATATTAAATAATTATTATTTAATATTTAAATCTTTAGAAAAATTAGATATAAAGGATTCAACATTAAAAAAATTAAATCAAGAATACTCTTTAAGTTATAAGAATTTATCAGATAATATAAAGTATTTTTTAGAAAATTCTGAAAAAATATCAAAAAAAGATTATTTAAAATGAGTTGAAGATTATGGAAAAAATATAAAGAAAGTTTCAGTGAGTAGAAAAAAAATTTATTTTTTAATTAATTCCTATGGAATAAAATTTTCTAATTATGATAGTGGAAAAATGTTTGATTATAAAATTTAATTTTTTTACAAAAAATACTAATATAATTATATGTGAAAATTTTTAGAAAAAAAACTAAAAAAAAATATTCTAATTCTATAATTATTATTGATAAAAAATCAGGTATTACATCTCATGATGAAGTGTATAATTTACGAAGAATTTTAGAAAATAAAAAAATAGGACACTCAGGGACTCTAGACCCAAAAGTGACAGGGATTTTAGTTATGGGGATTGGAAAAGGATTAAAAATTTTAGAATATATGCTTTTATCTGAAAAAATTTACGATGCTGAATTTCTTTTTCATCAAAAAATTTCCCAAGAAAAATTTGAAAAAACTAGAAGAGAGTTTTTAGGAAAAATTTCTCAACTTCCACCAGTAAAATCTTCTGTAAAAAGAGAGGTGAGAGAGCGAGAAATTTATGATTTAAAAATTTTAGATTTTGATAAAAATAATCGTTGAGTAAAATTACGAACGGCCGTAGAAAGGGGGACGTATATTCGAAAACTAGCCCATGATATGGGGGAAAAAATTGGAGTTATAATTTCCATGGGAGATTTAAGGAGAATACAAGTTGGAAAATTTTCTGAAAAAAATTCAAATTTTATAACTTCAAGTATTTTGAGAAAAAAATTTAAAAGGTTTTATGGAACAAAATGTTTGGGAAAGAAGATATTTTATTATTTTGATTTAAAAAAGTATTTTTATTCTATGGAAGATTTTTTTGCGAGGGAAAATAAATTTCAAAAAGTTTTTATAAAAAAAGAATCTCTGAAATATGTTTTAGCAGGAAATTCCATTAGATGAAAAAATTTAGAAAATAAAAATATAGAAAAAAATGAATTGAATGCAATTTTTTATAAAAATAAAGTTATTGGAATTGGAAAAATAATGGAAGAAAATTTTGAAGATAAAAATAATGAAATTGAAATTATAAAAATTAAAAAACTCTTGGTTTAATTTTGAAATAAAAAAGAGGCGCGCGGAGCGCGCCTCTTTTTTATGATATAATTAAAAAATGAATTTTGAAGATAAATACTCTATTTTTAAACCCGATGAAAAAAAATTAAAAATTCTCAAAGAAACTTTTTCTCCTTTTTTATCAAAATTACTTTTAGCAAGAAATATAGAAACAAAAAAAGATGCCGAAGATTTTTTAAATATTTCATGGGACAATATTTTAGACCCATTTTTATTTTCTGATATGGAAAAAGTAGTAAAAAGAATATTAGATGGAATTCAAAATAATGAAAAAATTGTTATTTTTTCTGATTATGATGCTGATGGAGTTCCTGGAGGAGTAGCTCTATATGATTTTTTTCAAAAAATAAAATATGAAAATTTTACAAATTATATTCCCGATAGAAATAAAGAAGGTTTTGGGTTAAATTTTGATATTATAGAAAAATGAAAAAAAGAAAAAGTTAATTTGGTTATAACAATTGACTGTGGAATTGCCGATGTGAAAGAGGCAAAAAAAATGAAAGAATATTCTATAGATTTAATTATCACAGATCATCACAAGGGAAAATCTGAGCTACCAGAATCCATTGGTATTATAAATCATCAAAGTGATGATGATTATCCAGAAAAATTTCTCTGCGGAGCGGGAACTATTTTTAAAGTAATTCAAGCTTTAATAATTAAAGGAAAAGAGAGAAAAATTCCTAGTTTTTTAATTATTCAACACGGTTGAGAAAAGTGACTTCTTGATATAGTGGGAATAGCTACAATTTGCGATATGGTTCCACTGAAAGGGGAAAATAGAGTTCTGGCTCATTATGGAAAATTAGTTATTGGAAAAAGCCAAAGGGATGGACTTTTAGCAATTTTATCTGCCGGAGGATTAAATAAAAATAAAATTTCTTGTCAGGATATTGCTTTTACATTGGGTCCAAGAATTAATGCTGCTGGAAGATTGGAACATCCAGATTTTGCATTTAATACTCTAGCAAAAAGAGGGGTAAAAGGTATATCTTTTGCAAAAGAATTGGAAAGAATAAATAGGAAAAGAAAAACTTCTATGGCTGTTATTATGCGTTCAGTTTATTCAAGGTTGGATAAAAGAGAGATTAGAAAAGTTGTAGTTATTGGAGACAAAGAATGATCTCTTGGAATTGTGGGATTGATTGCTTCAAAAATTTCTGAAAAATATTCCGTGCCAGCTTTTGTTTGGAGTGAGTTTGATAAAAATACCGTTAAAGGCTCTGTTCGATCCAACGGTGAGGTTTCAATTCATTCTTTAATGAGCGAAACAGCTGATGCTTTTAGTTCTTTTGGAGGCCATGAAATGGCCGGTGGTTTTGAAGTGGAATTTTCAAAAATTCATTTTCTTGAAAAAAAATTATCAGATAATTATGATAAAGCTAAAAAAGTTGAAAAGCCTATTAAAAAAATAGATGTAAAAATTTCTCTGGATGATATAAATATTTTAAATATGAAAGAAATGAAAAAACTTGCTCCTTTTGGGATGGGTAATGAAGCACCTATATTTTTGTTAGAAAATATTGAGATTTTTAAAATAAGAATTTTTGGAAAAAATTCTGAACACTTAGAATTAACTTTTAAAAATTCAAAAGGGCAGTGAATAAATGCAATAAAATTCTTTTATCCAGAATATTTTGGAGATAGAGAATTTAAAGAAGAAGAAAAAATTAATTTGGTTTGTGTTATGGAGGAGAATAATTTTTTAGGGAATACAAAAATACAATTGAAAATTGAAGATATTTTTTAAGTTATTTTTATTTAAAAAAATTTAAAAAAGTTAAAAAGAATGTGTCTTTGAATTAACATTAAAAAAATTTAAAAAATGATATAATAAAAATATGTTAACTTTTCACATAGTAACTTTGTTTCCAGAAATGTTTGATTCTTATTTAAGTGAATCAATTTTGAAAAAAGCTATTAAAAATAAAAAAATTTCAGTTAAATTTTATAATCCAAGAAATTTTGCTAAGCCATCAAAAAATCAGGAACTTCTAGAACCTATAGATGATAAGCCTTTTGGTGGTGGAGTCGGTATGGTGTTAAAAGCAGAGTTTTATTTAAAAGCAATAAAAAAAGCTTTAGGAAAAAAGAAAAATTTTGAGATAATATATTTTTCTCCAAGGGGTAAAAAATTTGATACAGCTATGGCAAAAGAAATTGCAAAAGAAAATAAAAAAAATGAAATTAGAGATTTAATTTTAGTTTCAGCAAGGTATGAAGGGTTTGATTCTAGGGTTGAAGATATTTATCCAGGAAAGAGAATTTCCATTGGCGACTATGTTTTAACTGGAGGGGAATTACCATCAATGATTTTAATTGATTCAATTTCAAGGCAAATAGACGGTGTGTTGGGGAATATAGAATCTCTAGAGGAAGAGAGAATTTCTGCAGGAAAGTTTTATACAAGACCAGCAATTTTAAAATGAAAAAAAAAAGAATATAAAGTTCCTGAAGTTTTACTTTCTGGAAATCATAAAAAAATAGAAGAATGAAAAAAAAAAAATTCTTAGTTTTATAATTAAAATATTTTAAAAAAGATAAATTATTTTGTAAATTTTTTTTTTAAATTTTCCAAACTAAAATCTTCTGATTTTGGTAATTTATCTAGATTATCTTTTATTCCTCCGATTGTTTTTTTTGCATCTTCAGTTGTTTCCAATACATTATTGTATGCTTCTGTTATTGATTTATAAATGGGCTGAATATATGATCAAGTTAAAATACCTAAAGAAACTATAATAATCCACTTTATAATTCAGAATAATTTAGCCCATCTTTTTGAATTTCTTTCTCCGTGTAAGATTGAATTATTATCTTCTATTTTTTTTTCTAAAATTTCAATTTTTTTTAAAATTAAATCTAATTTTTCTTCTTCCATATTTTTAACTTAATATTTTTTTAACTTTTAAATAATTGTCTTGAGTTTCTGGCATTTCAGCAATAATTTTTTCTTGATTATTTGTTTCAATTATTTCATCTTCTCTTAGAGTATTTAAATTATTAAAATCTCTTAGTACATCTTGAGAAATTTCTCTATTAGAAATTTGAGCAATAAATGGAATAATATCATCAAATTGACCAGAAAATTTTTCTGCCTCTTCATCGCTAATTTTAATTCTTGAAAGTTCAGCAAATTTTTTAACTTCTTCTGCTGATATTTTTTTTAATTCTATCATTTTTGTATTATATCATTAAAATTATTTTTTATAAAATGTTATAATTTTATAAATGCTCTCGTAGTTAAATGGATATAACAGCGGTCTTCGGAACCGCGGTTGTGGGTTCGATTCCTACCGAGAGCACAAAAATTTATAAAAATCTGCGAATGCGGTTTTTTCTTTAATTTCTGGCTCTTAGCAGGAGGAATTAAAATTTATCCAATTATTTTATGAAAATAGTAAGTGTTATAATGTTACGTAACATTGTAACACTTACTATTATTTATATCGTTTAATTTAGAATTAGGAAATATACACAAGATATTAACAAATTTATTTAATTCTCTTGACAAATAGAATATATATGATACAATGTATTTAGTCAAATAAAGAAATACTTTTTTATATAAAAAAGGGGCTGGTTCGCGAAGCGAACCAGCCCCTAAACCCCAACAGGATTTTGGTTTTTAATATTTAGAAATTAAAATCCTGTTTGGGTTTGCCTACTCAAACAGGAATCTTGGAAAGCGGGAGGCAACTCTCTTTCTAAGATTTATATAAAAAGGTAGAGGTGCTCCAATGATGAGCTAATAAAGGCAGAAAAAAACTGCTAAGGCAAAGGCTGAAATTAAATTGAGCCCTTGAGGAGGGGCAAAAAAAATGAGGATTTTACTTGTTATTATGATGGCAATAGTGTCAATGGCACAAGAAATTGACATAAGGGAATTGCTCATACAAAAACACCCTTGTATGAGTATGAAAAAATATGATACAAAGGATGTCTTGAAGAGACAAAAAAAAATTATTTATTCCAAGCGTTACAAACGTTTGCAATATATAAAAATGTTAGATAGGAGGCTTGAAGAGTGTAGAAAAGTTTCTCCTTTTTTAGCAAAAATAAGATTCCAGGAATTATCAAAAAGAGATCGATATGATCTCTTAAAGTATGTTAGCCATACTTCATTTTTGGAATATAATAACAGGCCTCCTTCATCTGGTACGGGGGCAAGTAAGTAGTTAACCCACATAGATGTGGTGTCGTTAATAAAAAATTGGCTATGTGGTTCATAGCCAGTCGGTTATGAGTTTACATAGTCAATCGGTTAGATTGATTTTATTTTTTTTTATCAATTTTTATATCATAAATACAATAATTTTTTCCTCAACATTTTAGAATATAAAGAGAATAAAGTTGTCCTAAAATTGCGATTAGAATAATCCAAACTGCATAGTCTTCAAAAAAACCTTGAGCAATTGTTGGTAAGAAAGTTAGTCCGATGCTTCCACCCAAGGCAGCGCCACACATAGGAGCACCAATTCCACAAACTTGAGTGGCTAAAATTCCAAAAAGTGAAAGAATTATTGAAAGTCAAGATTTACCAGTTTTTGCATTTAGTTTTATTCTTTCTTTAGTGTTTCTGAAAATGCAGGTTATGGTTAGGGCGGTTGAAAGAATAAAAGAATAGGCTAAAAGATTATATGATCCAAAAAATATTTTCTCAGGAATTAGAAAATAAATTCCAAAAAGAGAAAGAATAAAAATTAGGACACATCATTTAGATTTTAAAATACAAAACATAAAAGAATTATAACAAATATGTTATAATTTGCCTATGCAAAATAATTCTAATAGAAAATTTAAGATTCAAGAAGTTCTTAGAGAAATAGTTTCTAATTTTATAAATACAGAGACAAATAAAACCTCTTTGATTACAGTTACAAGAGTTGATGTTTCACCAAATTTATCAAGCTGTGATATTTTTGTAACTATATTTCCTGAATCAGCCGAAGAATCAGCTTTAAATTTTTTGAAGAGAAAAAGGATTGATACAAAAAATGAAATTAAGAAAAAAATGCATATGAGAAAAATTCCATTTGTGGATTTTAAAATAGATGAGGGTGAAAAAAATAGACAGAGAGTTGAAGAAATTAGTCAAAATATTAATGACTAATTTTTTTCCACATTTTATTTTTTACAACTTGTTTTTTTATTTTTTTATGATAAAATATTTTTACATTGATTTGGTAAATGACGAACTAATCATTTCAATGAGATGTATCTTGAAGAGGTTTAACTCCTTTACTCTCAGTCTAGACTCGAGATACATCGGCGCTTTAATAAAATTTTAGTTTTAAAATTTTACATATCGCGGGATTAGTTAATCGGTATAATATCTGCCTTCCAAGCAGAGGTGGCCAGTTCGATTCTGGCATCCCGCACAATAAAAATATCAGAAGCTATTTTTTTTATTTATACTTTCGGCTTAAAATCAAAAAAAAATAAAATAAATCATTCTGTAATAAATCAAGATGAAATATCGGATGTGGGTATTTTAGAGATAGAAAGAAAAAACATAGCAATAGTTAAAAAAATATTCAAGATAAAAAAAGGTGGATATGATGTTATGGATAGTTTCGGGTCTTCTATTCATACTCAAAGTGATACCCAAAGTAATAATGGAGAGAAAAAAGTAGAGGGGAGTAGAATTTTTTCTGGATTTT
Source organism: Candidatus Campbelliibacteriota bacterium (assembly GCA_947311625.1). Taxonomy (GTDB): domain Bacteria; phylum Patescibacteriota; class Minisyncoccia; order Phycocordibacterales. The sequence goes on from CAMZKW010000001.1 coordinate 72,466, forward strand.
TATCAGAATTTACACTTGTAATAGTAATAGTAGTATTGTTCGTAGTATTTTCTTTTTTGATCCTGGGCGCTAATTTTTGATTTTGGCTAATTGTTCTTGTATGATTTTGGTTTTTGGGAGGATATTATGGTTTATTGCCGGCAAAATTTTTATTTTTTACAAAGTGAGGAATATTTTATTTTGCTTTTATTCTAAATATTATTTTTGTTTTTATTACTGTTCCTGATACAAATGAAGAACCTGATTTCAAAAATTCAAACAATGATTATGTTTCTATTTCTTGCGAAGCTAAGAACTTTGAATTTAAAAAGAATGAAAATGTTTTAACTTATATCGTAGGAGGTTATGATACAAAATATGCTAACAGAACTAAAAAAGAATATTCCTTAGAAGAATTAAAAAAATATGGTTTTGAAACAAAATTATTAAAAGCTGATAAAAAAGTTTATTTACTTTCTCAAATATGTAACGGTGATAAATTAGTTTCTGATTTGGAGACATCGGCTGTTAATCCATCAATGGCAGGAGATAAAAAAGGTTTTACTAATCTGAATTTTTTTGATGCTTTTATTAAAAGCCAAAAAATTAAAGTTGGAGAAAAATATCAAATTTATGGATATTATTCTTATGATGGTAGAACTTGATTTGTGAATGATAAAATAGAGATTGAAATTAAAAAAGAAAAGCAACAAAAAGAAAATTCAAATGAATGGGTAGAAAAAGAAAAAATGGCTAAAATTTTTGGGAAATTAGAAAAAGAGGCTCAAACTTATCACCCAGCTTCTGAAAGTTTTTCAAATTTTTGTAAAGAGAAAAAAGTGATAATTTTATTAAATGAATTAAACAAAATACAAGGAATAAATCTTTTTGAAAAATGTAAGGCTAATAAGAACTCTTTCGTATTGTCAGCAAAAATAAATCAAAGGAATAAAAAAAGTGCTTATTGTTTGAGTGGAAATTTTGTGGGGACAAAATTAGTTGTAGATTTTAACAATGATTTAAACAATTATTCTTATGATAGTAATAATGATTTTTAATGATTATTTTTTTTCAAAAATATGTTATACTTATAGGGTATAGCTTATAAAAAATAATTTAAAAAATATGAGATGTAATTCAATAAAATGTAATAAAAAATTTTGTGAAGGTGGTGATAATTTAAAACACTTAAACAGGATTAAGGGTCAGTTGGAAAAATTAGAAGAGTATATAAAAAATGGGGAAGAGTGTAAAGATATAGCTATGTTGATGAAGTCTGTTTCGGCTTCTTTTGAGTCTTTAAAAAATAAGACAATGAAAAATTTTGTTTTGAATGAATTGGGGGAAAATATTACAAAAAAACAGATTGAAAATATTGAAACAATATTTGAAACTTATAAAAAATAATTTAAGAGATTATGAAAAATTTTAAAAATATATTTGCCTTTGGAGAAAGGGTTAAGGGTTATGATGTACCAGTTTTAAATGAAAGAGAAGTTAGGGGGGCTTCAGGAATTTTATTTTTCTTTGCCACTCTTTCAATTTTCTTTGCCTTATTTCAATTTAATTTTTACCCAGCAAAGGTTTTTGTAACAATTTTTATGTTGGATTTTATTATTAGAGTTTTGATAAATCCAAAATATTCGCCAACTTTAATTTTGGCTCGTTGGGTTGTTTCAAATCAGCTGCCAGAATATGTTGGAGCTCCACAAAAAAGATTTGCTTGGACTATTGGTCTAGTTTTGTCTGTGTTAGTGTTTATTTTTTTAGTTATTATGGGAATAAGCACTATGTTCATTTGTTTGCTTTGTTTTACCTGTTTGATATTTCTATTTTTAGAGTCAGTTTTTGGAATTTGTTTAGGTTGTAAAATGTATGATTTGATAAGTTCAAAAAAAGCAGAATTTTGTCCCGGTGGGGTTTGTGAAGTTCATATAAAAGAAGATATACAAAAAATAGATAAAATTCAATGAAGTATTTTAATTTTGGCTTTTGCTAGTTTATGGTTTATTTTAAGTTCTGGAATTTTTAAGGATTGTCAGAGTAATGAAGGTAATATCTTAATTCAAAATAGTGGAGATGATAATCAACAATGCGATATTTCTAAATTTATAAATGGAGATAAGGAAAATAAAGATAATTAAAAAACTCTTAAATTTGAAATTGGCGGAGAAGAGAATAAATGGATTTTAGAAAGTAAAGAAAAGAAAAATGATAAAGATTGTGAAGTCCCGGGTTGAGCCAAAGCGATTGGGTAGGAGGAATTATGAAAAAAATACCACGGTTGTGAGTAGTTTTTTTAATTAAATTTTATTGAGTTTTATTGAGTACCGGATAGATTATAAAAATGTATTTACTAGAGAGTATAAAGATAGGTTTATCAGAAAAAAATTTTCTTTTTTTAAGGATTAATTTAAAATTATTGTTCTATTTAAAATATAAAAATTATCAACATATTTTCATTGACTTTAAAACTTATAAAATGGTATAATTCCCAGTACATTTTACTTTTCGTTTTGATTTAAACGAGGCTGATAAGTCACGTGTATTCGCAAAGTAAAATTGTTAATTAACAATTATAAATAATTTAATAAATAATAAATATTATGGCAGATTACAATAGAGATTTACCACACTTTAACGTTGGTACTTTAGGTCACGTGGACCACGGAAAAACTACTCTTACAGCAGCTATCCTAAATACACTTTTCCTTGATGGAAAAATTGATGCTAAAGGTTCAATCGATGATATCGATAATGCTCCTGAAGAAAAAGAAAGAGGAATTACAATTGCTCTTTCTCATCAAGAATATAAAACAGCAAATAGACACTATGCTCACATTGATGCTCCAGGTCACAAAGACTACATCAAAAACATGATTACAGGTGCTGCACAAATGGACGGTGCTATCTTAGTGGTTGCATCAACTGATGGACTTATGCCACAAACTAGAGAACATATTTTGTTAGCTAAACAAGTTGGTGTTCCAAAAATGATTGTTTTCTTAAACAAAATTGATATCGTTGATGATATGGAAATGGTTGAATTAGTTGAAGAAGAAATTAAAGAAGCTTTAACTCAATATGGATTTGATGGAGAAAATACTCCATTCATAAAAGGTTCAGCTCTTAAAGCAGCTGAAGCTGAAGCTCCAGATGAATGAACAGCAAAGATTCTTGAATTAGCTGAAGCTATGGATACATGATTTGATATTCCAGATAGAGATGTTGATGGAGCATTCTTAATGCCAATCGAAGATATCTTCTCAATCGAAGGTAGAGGAACTGTGGTAACAGGAAAAATTGAAAAAGGTGCAGCTGTTGTTGGAGATGAAGTTGAAATTGTTGGAATTAAAGATACAGTTAAAACTACAATTACAGGTGTTGAAATGTTTAACAAATCTCTAGAAAGAGGGGAAGCTGGAGATAATGCTGGGGTTTTAATTAGAGGTATCAAAAAAGAAGATATCACTAGAGGGCAAGTTCTTGCAAAACCAGGATCAATTACTCCACACACAGAGTTTGAAGCTGAAATTTACGTTCTTTCAAAGGAAGAAGGTGGAAGACATACTCCATTCTTCTCAGGTTATAAACCACAATTCTACATCAGAACTACTGATGTGACTGGTGAAGTAACATTAAACGAAGGAGTTGAAATGGTTATGCCAGGAGATACTGTAACTTTCAAAGTAAAATTACATACTCCAGTAGCTATGGAAGACAATATGAGATTTGCTGTTAGGGAAGGAGGTAGAACAGTTGGATCAGGAGTTGTTACAAAAATTATTGCTTAATAAAATTTAAGTAAAAACATTGAGAATTTTTCTCTCTGTGGAGTTTAGATATGTATCATCTAAATTCCACAGAGAGAAAAATATCAATACATTAAAAATTAAAGTTGTAAGTTTAGAACTTTAATTTTGAACTTTTAAAATAAAATATAAAATGACAGATACTAAAAAAAATAATGTATCAAAATTGAGAATTATTGTGTCAGCCTTTGAACATAAAGTTTTAGATAAAACCGTAGCAGAAATTTTATCAGCTGTGGAAAAACTAGAAGTTGAAACTAAAGGACCAATTCCATTACCTACAAAGACAAAAAGATGAACTGTAAATAGATCAACTTTTGTTTATGAACAATCAAAAGAACAATTTGAAATGAAAACTCATAGAAGATTAATTGATATCATAAATCCAAATCAAAAAGTAATGGAAACTCTTACAAATATGCAAATTCCAGCTGGAGTTAATGTAGATGTAAAAATGGTAAATGCTAAATAATCTTAATTTAAGATACCAATTATAAAAAAGGAGCAATATTTGAAAGAGGCGGCCCTTTGGGCCGCCTCCTCTGAGATAACTCCACTAAAAAAAAATTAAAATGAAAACAATTCAAAAATTTATTTTAGGTCAAAAAGATAGAATGACTCAAATTTTCGATGAAAATGGAGTTGCTGTTCCAGTAACAGCTATCAATATTGATAAAAATATTATTACTGCTCTTAAAGAAGCAGATAAAGATGGTTACTCAGCAGTGCAAGTTGCATCAGTTGAGAAAAAAGACTATAAAGTTAATAAAGCTCAAAAAGGACAATTCGGTGGAAAAGGTTATAAGTTTGTAAAAGAATTTAGAACTGATAATACTGAATATAAAGTTGGTGATGAAATTGAAATTACTTCTTTTGAAGAAGGTGATATTCTTGAAATAACATCAGTTTCAAAAGGTAAAGGGTTCCAAGGTGGAGTTAAAAGACATGGTTTTAAAGGAGGAAGAAGGTCACACGGAAATAAACATGCTGAAAGGGAAGTTGGTTCCATTGGAGCAACTGGACCACAAAGAGTGTTTAAAGGTTTAAGATCAACAGGTAGAATGGGTTCAGATATAATTACTGTTAAAAATTTAACTTTAGTTAAAATTGATACAGAAAATAATAGGGTCTTTGTGAAAGGGGCTATTGCTGGTAAACCAGGAACTTTAGTTGAACTTAAAACTGTTTCTTATCCAACAAAAAAATAAATTAATATAAGTTTGCTGAACTTTAAAATCAGCTAAGGGAGAGTAGGACTCAGTCCGAACTTTCCAAATTATCAGGACTGAAAGGGTGAAAATTTGCTAAGCAAATTTTCACCCACGTAGGTCAATAATTAAATTTAAAATATGAAAACAGAAATTTATGACATAAAAGGTTCAAAAGCTGGAGATATTGAATTATCATCAGTATTTGAAACTGAATTGAATAATGACTTGATACATCAAGTTGTTGTTTCAATGATGTCAAATAAAAGAATGAATACAGCTCATTCAAAAGATAGATCAGAGGTTAGAGGGGGTGGAAGAAAACCTTGAAAACAAAAAGGTACAGGTAAAGCAAGACATGGTTCAAATAGATCACCAATTTGAGTTGGTGGAGGGGTTGCTTTCGGACCAAGAAATGAAAGAAATTACGACAAAAAAATTAATAAAAAAATGAAAAATAATGCATTTTTCCAAATTCTTTCTCAAAAAATGAAAGATGGAGAAATACTATTTGTAGATTCATTAAATTTTGAAAGTCCAAAAACCAAAGAAGCAAAAAGCTTTTTAGAAAATATTTCTAAAATTTCTGGTTTTGAAACAATTCTTACAAAGAAAAAGAACTCAGCAATTATTGCGAATACAGAATTAAATCAAAACAATATAAAGTCATTTTCAAACTTTTCAAACATTAAAACTGAAGAATTTAGAAAATTAAGTCCTCTTGATTTATTAAACTCAAAGTATCTTATAATTGTTAACCCTGAGGCTGCAATGGCAATCTTAGAAGCAAAAAAGAAATAAAATTATAAATTTTAAGTAATATAAAATAATATGACTCAAATTAAAGAAAATATTTCTGCTCCTAAGGTTATCATTAAAAAACCTAGGGTGACAGAAAAAGCCGCAATGGCATCAGAAAAAAATGTTTATGTTTTTGAAATTTCAAAAACTGCAAATAAATCTGAAGTAAAAAAAGAAATTGAAAGAATTTACTCAACAAAAGTTGATAAAGTAAATATTGCTAAAACAGCAGAAAAGAAAACTTTCATTAGAGGAAAAAAAGGAACAAAGGCTGGAATTAAAAAAGCATATGTGTATCTTGCAAAAGATGCAAAAGCTTTAGAAATTTTCTAGTTTTTATTTAAAAAACTGAGCCGATAAATCAGTAAAAAATTATAAAATTATGGTAACTGAGCCGATAAATCAGTTTAAATAAAAAAATTATGGCAATAAAAAGATACAAACCTACATCAAATGGTGTTAGAAATATGACCGTTGTAAAATATAAAGATTATCTTACAACCGATACACCTTACAAACCTTTAACAAGAGGTGGTAAAAAAACTGGAGGTAGAAATGCTTTTGGTAGAATTACATCTAGATTTAGAGGTGGTGGAGTAAAAAGAAGTTTCAGAACTATTGATTTTAAATATAATAAATTTGATATTCCTGCAACTATTGAAACAGTGGAATATGATCCATATAGGTCAGCATTTATTTCTCTTGTTGTTTATAGAGATGGAGAAAGAAGATATATTTTATCTCCAAAAAATGCAAAAGCTGGAGATAAATTTATAGTTTCAGAAGAAGCTGATATAGAAGTTGGTAACAGAATGAAATTAAAAAATATTCCAGTGGGAACATTTGTTTATGCAGTTGAAATTCAACCAGGTGCTGGAGCTAAATTAGCTCGTTCAGCTGGTACTTCTCTTGAAGTTGCAGCTTTAGATGGAGATAAAGTTCATTTAAAAATGCCTTCATCAGAAATTAGAAAAGTTTCTGCTGAATCCTATGCAACAATTGGTGAAGCTTCAAATCCAGATCATAAACTTGTAAATATTGGTAAAGCCGGTAGAGCAAGACATATGGGTAGAAGACCAAAAGTTAGAGGTTCAGCTATGAACCCAGTTGACCACCCATACGGAGGAGGTGAAGGAAAACAAGGAATTGGTATGAGAAGATTAAAATCTAAGTGAGGAAAACCAACAGGTAAAGGTCAAAAAACAAGAAGACCAAAGAAATATTCTAATGATAATATTGTTAGAAGAAGAAAAGTTGGAAAGAAAAAATAATCTTTCTGCTTTTTTTTATTAAAATTTTGACTTAATTTTATAAAAATGTTATTATTTAAAATGTAAATTCAAAATTGTAAAGGAGTAGAAATGAATTATACAACAGAAAATATCGGACCATTAACTTTGGTCACGATAATTACCGAAAGAGGTATTAAAGTGACGGGAGCATATATGGAAGATTTTCTTCCAGAGATGCAAGCAGCATTAGGTGCTACTTTATCAAGAGACCCTGGATCCATTGAAAGTAGATTAAGAAAGGTTTTTGGTAGTAAAACCATGTCTCAAAGAATTTTAGATATCTACTTTAAAAAGTATGGACATAATTCCATTGGAGATATGGGGACTTTGATGTTTTCAGTGGAAGGGTTATCTATGAAAGGAGCTTTTCATTTAGTAGAGCATCAACTTTTTAATGGACAAGAGGCTTCAACGAGATATTTAAATTTTTCAGAAATGGGATTTCTCCCGATATCTAATGAAGTAGATACTCTATCTTCTCAATCTATGGACTTATATAAAAAAGTATTAAGTTCTGAGATGAAAAGAAATATTGAAATTTTGGGTATGTCTGAAAAAGATGCAGAACCAAAAGCTTTTGATGTGGCAGGGGCATATCTTCCAATTTCAGCGAGAACAAACGTTTTTTGGATAGGTTCTATACGAACTTATATAGGAAAAATTCGTGAACTGAGAAGTATGGGTAGAGAAGAAAAAGAGATTGGTGAAGCCATGTCTCTAATTTTCGATAAGATTTGCCCTAATTCTCAAAGAGATGTGGGGGAAAATTACATGGAGGAAGAGTTGCTATTTGAAGCTGGTATTAAATCATCCCAAGAAAGTCTTTTCAAAGGAAAAAAAGAAAAGGTTAACTTTAATGGATTTAACTCCACATGGTTCAAATTTGTTAGAGGTGAAAAGGAAAAAATTCAACACTTTTCTCCAACTTTGGGTTTGTTTGGTTCTATATCATCTAAATTTGAATTTGATTTTAGATCTGCCAGAGATATACATAGACACAGAGCATTCGATATAAATTCTGTTATAGATTGGAGACCTTTGGGTTTTGAAAAATTTTACAGAGAGCAGGTATCCGATAAGGAATTACTTGATGAAATAAAAAAACTTCAAGGAGATTCACTAAAACTCTATGAAAAAATTGGACATGAATCTGTCTATGGGATGCCCATGGCAATGAAATTTCAATATTTTATGGCTGGACCACTTCAGGCATGGTTGTATTTTTTAGATCTCCGTTCTGGACCAAAGGTTCATCCAACGGTTATTAAATTAGCCCAGGATATTGGAAAAGAAATAGAGGAAGAGTTATGCATAAAAGAGGTTTATCAAAGGGGTGGTGCTGATTACGGTATCCGCTCCAAAGATTTAAATAAAATTTAATATATAAATCTGAGGTCTTTTGCCTCAGATTATTTTTTTGATTTTTTAAATATGGTATAATGTAAATATGAATATAGATTTTGAAAATTTAGATATAAAAACAGCACATAAATTGCTGATTGAAAAAAAAATTACAGTTAGAGAGTTAACAGATTTTTATTTAAAAAATATTAAAGAAAAAAATGAAAATTTAAACGCCTATTTATCAGTTTTTGAAAATATTGATGAACAGGTTAAAAATGCTCAGAAAAAAATTGATGAAGGAGAAGGAAGTTTACTTACGGGAATTCCAGCTGGAATTAAGGCAAATATTTTAATTGAAGGTGAAAACTCATCTGCTGCTTCAAAAATTTTAGAAAATTACAAAGGAACCTATAACGCTTTTGTGATTGAAAAATTAAAAAAAGAAGGAGTTATCTTTTTAGGTTATTTGAATATGGATGAATTTGCCTGTGGTGGTTCAACCCAAAATTCAGCCTACGGGGTGACAAAAAATGCATTAGATAATGAAAGAGTTGCAGGTGGCTCTTCTGGTGGTTCTGCAACAGCAGTGGCATCTAATATGGCGATGTTTACTTTGGGAACTGATACAGGTGGTTCTATTAGACAACCAGCGTCTTTTAATGGAATTGTTGGTTTTAAAGGTTCCTACGGTTCTGTTTCTCGTTCTGGTGCAATTGCCATGGGTTCATCTTTAGACCAGATTGGACCATTGGCAAAAACGGTGGAAGATGTGGAGATTATTTTCAATGCTATTCGTGGAAAAGATACGAGAGATATGACTTCTTTTGATGAAAATAAAAATGATAAAAAAGAAATAAAAAAAATTGCTATTATTCCAGAAATGTTAAAAGATTTAAAGGAGGATTTTAAAGAAGTATTCTTAAGTTCAGTAGAAAAAATAAAAGAAGATGGAATTGAAGTTGTTGAAATAGAGTTTCCAGAATTAAAGTTAGCATTACCAGTTTATTATACTTTAATGCCAGCTGAGCTTTCTTCAAACTTAGCCAAGTTTGATGGTATTAGATATGGAAATACAAAGGAAGGTAATAATCTTTTAGATACTTATTTAGAAACAAAAGAGCAAGGATTTGGAGATGAAATAAAAAGAAGAATTATTTTAGGAACTTATGTTTTATCTGCTGGATATGCAGGTGATTTTTACGCCAAAGCTCTTGGTTTAAGGGAAGAATTAAAAAATATCTTTAGAGAAAAAATGAAAAAAGTTGACGCTATAATTTTACCAACATTTCCAACTTTAGCTCCAAAAATTGGAGAAGTAACAAATCCAATAGATGAGTATGTTGCTGATATATATACTGTTTCAGCTAATATTATTGGAATACCGGCTATCTCGATACCAACTAAAAAAGTAATAGAAAATCTTCCAATTGGAATTCAGATCTTAGCTAATTATAAAAATGAAAATGGATTAATTGGATTTTCTAAAAAAGTGGAAAAGTTTTTGCTAAAATAGAAAAAATATGTTAAAATAATTATTATGACTATGAAAAAAGAAATTAAAACAAATGAACTTATAGAAAAGTTGTTATCTAATTTAGGAAAGAGATCAAAAGATGTTGTTGAAAAAAGATTTGGTTTAAAAAAGAAACAAGGTAGAAATACACTTGAAAGTATAGGAAAAGAATATGGTATAACAAGAGAAAGAGTGAGGCAAATAGAAAATGCTGCTAAAAAAGTAATTTTAGAAACTAACACCTATAAAAAAGAATCAAAGAAATTAGTTGATTTGTTAAAAAAAGAAATTGATAGATTTGGTGGTGTTATCTCTGAAAAAGAATTTTTATCATATTTAACAGATGATAAAGACACTCAGGATCATCTACATTTCCTTTTACATATTTCAGAACCATTTTTTGATGAAAAGAAAAAAGAGTTTAAAGATAAAGTATGATTTACTGATAAGAATTCATATGAGGCTTTTGAAAAATCTTTAGATAAATTATATAAAGATTTAAACACTGATGAATTACTTACGGAAAAAGAAATTATTGAAAAATTTACTATCAGGCTAAAAGAACATACTTCTAATAAAAAACTTTTACAAAATGATACTGTAAAAAGATTAATGAGTATTTCTAAAAAGATTTCATCTAATGACCTAGATCAATGAGGGTCAACAGATTCAAGGAATATAAAAACTAAAGGTGTGAGAGATTATGCATACTTAATTTTAAATCAAATTAAAGAACCTTTGCATTTTAGAGATTTATCTTCTGAAATTACAAAACAATTTAATAAAAAAGTTAATATAGCTACAGTTCACAATGAACTTATAAAAGACGACAGATTTATTCTTGTTGGTAGAGGGATGTATGCTTTGGGAGAATGAGGTAGGTTTAGTGCTGGAACAGTATCTGATGTTATTAAAGATATTCTAAAATCTTCAAAAAAAGCTATTGATAAAAATGAAATTATTAAAAAAGTTTTAGAAAAAAAACAAGTTAAAGAACAAACTATTTTAATAAATTTGGCAAATAGAGATTTTAAAAGAACTAAGGATGGTAAATATAAACTAGCTTAGTTTTTTTCTGTAAATTTTTTTTATATTTTGTTATAATAATGTATATATGAAACAAAATAAAACAATATTTCAAATAGCTATAGCATTAATTTTTGGAGTTATGCTTATGATAGGTTTTGTACTTTTTGCAACTTACAAACCAGTTGGTGAAAAAGATAAAAAGATTATAGGTAATGTTGTAGTTTGGGGGACTATGGATAGAAATATAATAGAAACTTTATTGAAAAATATGAGAGAAAAAGATGAAAGATTTAAAAATATTACTTACATAGAAAAATCAAAAGCAACTTATAATCATGATATCTTAGAAGCTTTAGCTTCTCAAAAATCACCAGATTTAATTTTATTATCTAATGATAATTTTTTAAAAAACAGAAACAAACTTTTTGTTATTCCTTCTCAGAATCTTTCCAAGAGAAGTTATTATAATTCTTTTGCTGATGCATTTTCTATTTATGTTTCTAATGAAGGAGTATTAGGCATTCCTTTTGTTATAGACCCCATGGTTATGTATTATAATAAAAATATGTTTTCTAGTAATAGAGTAGTTTTACCTCCAGAATCATGAGAAGAATTTGAAGACCCAAATGGTATAAATATAAAGATAAGGTCTTTAGATAATTCTGGAAATATTTTGAAAACAGCAATAGCTTTTGGTGAATCATCAAATGTTAAAAATTTTAAAGAAATATTATATACATTATTTTTCCAAAAAAATAATAATATAATAAAAGAAGAAAAAGAGTTTTATAAATCAGATAGAGTGGGATTTGAAAAATCAAGTGATGTGATAAAATTTTACAATCAATTTTCAAATCAATCTAATAAAATTACCTATGCTTGGAATAAATCTATGATTAATTCAGAAGAATCATTTTTATCTGAAAACTTAGCAACATATTTTGGTTTTTCTTCGGAAATAAAAAAAATAAGATTAAAGAATCCAAATTTAAATTTTGATGTAGCAGAGATACCAACTTTTAAAAATTCTACAAAGAAAACTGTCTATGCTAAAACTTGAGTTTTTTCAATACCAAAAGCTTCAAAAAATAAAGTTGGTGCTTTAGCGACAGCTTTAAAATTTTCATCAAAAGATGTTCAAAGTGTATTAACCCAAAAAATATATCTTCCGCCTGTAAGAAAGGATATGCTCAATATAAGGCCAAAAGATTTATATATGGATATATTTTATAGAGAAGCTATATATGCTAATTCAATTTTAGAACCAAATTCTAATACAATGAAACAATTATTTTCAGAATATGTTAATAATGTTAATACAGGATTTAAACAACCTAAAGAAACAACAATTATATTATCAGGTGAGATAGATAATTTGTTATCAAGTTTTGATTTTTAAATTAAAACTTTTTTTTTTTCTTATATTTTGGTAATATACTGTTATGAATACAAAAAATAATAAAGGAATTATAAATAAACATTTTTTAACATCATTAGTTTTATTTATAGCTATTATTATAGTGGTAACAACCTTCACATCTTTTTTAAAGGATGCTCAAAAAAATGATAAGAGTTTAAATAAAATAGATAAAAAACAAGTTAAAATATAGTTTTTTAAAAATGTCAAGATATTAACAACTTTTCAACATTTATTTTTTTTGTTATTTACAAAAATTAATTTATATATTATAATAGTTATATTATGATAAAAAATAAAAAACAATGAATTTTTATAATTATGGGTATATTTTTAGTTTGAATAATAGGTTCAGCTTATATATATACTTGTGTTTTAAAAGGATTTTGTCAAAATCAAGATAAATATCAAGTTAAGAATAATCAAGTTATTAAAGAAGATGTATCAATAAATTATAATGATGACAAAAATATTATAACCAAAACATTTAAAGAACCTTTAAAACAAGAAAATATTGAAATTAAAACAAATACAAAAGAAGTATCTTCTTTTAAAAGAAGAACTATAAAATGTTATACACATATAAATTCAATTATTAAAATTAATTCAAATAGAAATATTGAATCAGAGGTTGTAAAATTAGAGAATTTCTTTAATGATTATTATGGTGAAAAATTAAATATTGATGGCTATTTTGGAAAAGAAGATATGGATGCTGTTAAAAGATTTCAAAAAAATAAAAATTTAGATATAGATGGTATAGTGGGGCCAAAAACATTAGAAATAATTAATGCAGTTTATTGCGTTAAAAATGAGAAAAAATAATTAATATAATAAAAAATACTATGAAAATTACAGAAACATATACAGGAAGTGATGCGACTTTAGAAATATTAATAATGCTATTGGGGGCATTTATTCTAGGGTGAATTTTAAGATGACTTTACGATACATATTTATTTGAATATGTAGATGAAGTTGTTGAAGATAAAGAACAAATCATAAAAATAGATAAAAAAGAAACTATTAATGATAATAAAATAGTAGAAGAGATAATTGATACAAATAAAGAAGATGATTTAAAATTAGTTGAAGGTATAGGTCCAAAGATTGAATCTTTATTAAAATCTTCAGATATAAAAACATTTAAAGATTTATCAGAAGTAACACCTGAACAAGTAAGGAGTATTCTTAGAGAAAAAGGTGGGGAAAGATATGCTTTTCATGATCCAACAACATGACCAGACCAAGCTAAATTAGCAGATGAAAATAGAATGGATGAATTGAAAGAGTATCAAGATTTTTTAAATGGCGGAAGGGTATAAAAAGCCTTTTTTTATTTTTTTTTAAAAAAATGTTAAAATTAAATTATGAAAAATAATTTTAAAGAAGAATATAATAATAAATTTCAAAAGGCTTTGAATTTTTTAAATAAAGAGCAAAGAGAAGCAGTGGAACAGACAGAAGGACCTGTGGTGGTAATTGCTGGACCAGGAACAGGTAAGACTCAAATTCTAACTTTAAGAATTGCAAATATAATTGATAAAATGGGGGCAGAATTTGCTCCAAATATTTTAGCCTTAACTTTTACTAACGCTGGTGTTTTTACTATGAGAAAAAGATTGGCAGAATTTATAGGGACAGAATTAGCTTACCAGGTTGGAATTTATACTTTTCACTCTTTTGCTGAAGAACAGATAAAAAGTAATCCAGAAGTTTTTAAAAGATTTGCTTTTTCTCGAGCAATTTCAGATATTGAAAAAATTGAAATTATAGAAGAAATTTTGAATAAAGGTAAATGAAAAAAAATGCAAACTTTTGCTTCAGAGTATCATTATACTCAAAAAATAATTTCTGCCATTGATGATTTAAAATCAGATGCTATCTCCCCAGAAAAATTTGAAGAGAGTTTTGCTTTCATTGAAAAAAGAATTTTAGCTAAGGAAGGTGAAGGAGCTTTTTATAAAACCAATCGAGGAGAAAATAAAAAAGGAGATATAAAAAAAGATGTTTTGAAAAAAATTACAGAGCAAAAAGAAAAACAAAAAGAGTTATTAAAAATTTATATTGAATATCAAAATCAATTAAAAGAAAGACGGCTTTATGATTTTTCAGATATGATTTTATCAGTGGTTCAGGAGGCTGAAATAAATAAAGATTTTAGAACTTCTCTTCAAGAAAAATATTTATATCTTTTAGTTGATGAACATCAAGATACTAATGAGGCACAAAATAGAATTATAGAATTGATTGCTGATGCAGATATCAATGAAGCTAATCCAAATGTTTTTACTGTGGGTGATGAGAAACAGGCAATTTATAGATTTCAAGGTGCATCCTTAGAAGCTTTTAATAATTTTAAGAAAAAATACAATGAGGTTAAAATAATAAACTTAAAAAATAATTATCGTTCATCTCAAAATATTTTAGATATCTCAGCTTTAATTTTGAAAGCTGAAAATAATTTAGAGGCAAAAAATAAAGAATTTTTAAATATAAAAGAAAAGGTAAAGGTTGGAGAATCCCAGGATAGAAAATCTGAAATAATATTTTTAGCTGAAGATATAAAAAAGAAAATTGATAATGGGGTTGATCCAAATGAAATTGCAATTTTCTATAAACAAAATAAAGAAGTTTCAGATATTAAAGATATATTAGAAAAATATAAGATTCCTTATAAAATAAATTCTAAAGAAAATATTTTAGATAATAAAGAAATTAAAAAAATAATAATTCTTTTAAGAGCAATTGATGATCCTTACAATAATGAAAAATTATCAAAATCTTTATTTATAAACTTTTTAAATTTTGATACCTATGATATTTTAAAGATTTTTGAAAAAATGAATAATAGAAGAGGTGAGCAAATTAAAAATAAATCAATTTTAAAAATAATTTCTTCCAAAGAGATACTAGATAGGATTGAAGTAAATGAGGTTGAAAAATTTTTGAATTTTGTGAAATTTATAAGAGAAATAAATAAAAATGAAAAAGAATTAGATTTTGGAGAATTTTTTGAAAAATTTATAAATGATTCTAGTTTCTTGAAATATATTTTAAAATTGAAAGATAATATCTTGCCAATTAAAAGATTAGAAAAAATTTTTAATGAAGTTAAAAATCAGATTGAAATAAAGAAAAATTATTCTTTAAAAGATTTTTTAAATTATATTGATATTTTAGAAAAGTATGATTTAAAAGTAGAAGTGGGAAAAAATGAATTACTTGATGGAGTAAATTTAATGACCGCTCATGGGTCTAAAGGTTTAGAATTTGAATATGTTTATATAACAAATTTTATAAATTCTCTTTGAGGTAAAAGTAGAAAGATGACTAATAATTTTATTCTGCCAACAACTAAAACACAGGGGGGTGAAGATGATGAGAGAAGACTTTTTTATGTAGCTTTAACTCGTGGAAAAAAAGAAGTTAAAATTTTATATTCAAAAATAAAAGAAGATGGAAAGGAAAATGCGGCATCATTATTTTTAGATGAAATTAAAGATGAAGTTGAATTTTTAGATATTCAAGAAAAAGATTTTAGTGAAAAAATAAAAATATTATTTTCAGAAAAGGAAGAAAAAATATTATCAATTTTTGATAAAGAATATATTAAAAAATTATTTTTAGAGAATACACTTTCAATTTCAGCTTTAAATAATTATTATCGATCTCCCATAAAATATTTTTTCAGAAATTTAATTAGGTTACCATCCAGTCAGACTAAACCTTTAATTTTTGGAAATATTATTCATAACAGTTTAGATATTTATTTTAAAAAAGGAAAAGAAGAAAAGAGAACTCCAAGTAAAAAAGAACTTTTAGAAATTTTTCAATCCTCATTGAAAAAATTTACAATCCCAGAGAAACATTTTGATGAGATAGAATCTCATGGAAGAGAAATTTTAGAAAAATATTATGATAGATATTCAAATGAATTTAACTTTAAGGTAGAAACGGAAAAGAAAATTTATTCAGAAATTAAATTAAATGGGGGTGAAAAATTAAAATTGTATGGGATTGTGGATAAGTTGGAATTACTTGATGGCAATAAAATAAGGGTTGTGGACTATAAAACTGGAAAAACTTATGAGGAAAAAACAAAGGAAGATAAGGCTAATTTAGATAGACAATTAGTATTTTATAAATTACTTATAGATAAGTATTTTGATGCAGATAGGGTGGAAGAAGCTATGCTAGATTTCGTTGAAGAAAGCAAGAAAACAGGGGAATATAGTCGCCAGCGACGATTTATTCGTCGTCAGGAGGTTGATGGGTTAGAAAAAGATATTCAAGATTTTGCTCAGGATATTATTTCAGGAGAATTTCTCGAAAGAGAATATGAAAAAAATAAACAAAATGAAGAGTATTTTGAACTCTGAGAATTGTTAAAAAATGGAGAAAAGGAATAATTTTCTTGTAATTTTTTTAAAAAATTAATTCAAAATATATAAAATAAAAAAGGTGGAAAGATGCTTCGCAGCTTTCCACCTTTTTTGCACTTTTTTTTATATTTTAATATAAGATATAAGAACTATAATATATTATTAGATTTTTTTGATGGTTCTTTAAAATATTATTAAAAACAAAGTTAGAAAATATAGTCGTTTAAACAAAACAAAAAAACTCCTTATTTTCTAACATAACAAATTAATTAAAAAAAATATGATTAAAAAATTAATTAAATTATCAACAATTTCTATTTTGGGATTTTTTGCCATTGCGGGAATGACTTTTGCAGCATCACCTGAAATTACTTCAAATGGGAGTGGTGCTAGTGCATCTGTCAATGCAGATGAAAAGCAAACTGCTGTTACAACTGTGGCAGCAACTGACCCTGAAAATGATACCATTACTTATGGTATTGTTGGTGGAGCTGATTCTGCAAAATTTTCAATTGATTCACCTTCAGGGATTTTAGCCTTTATAGCAGCTCCAGATTTTGAAGACAAACAGGATATGATAATACAGATGGTATTTATGAAGTTCAAGTTAGTGCATCAGATGGTCCACTTCAAGACACACAGATAATTTCTGTTACAGTTGTTAATGTAAACGAAGCACCAACAGATATTGCATTGTCAAACAATAATATAGATGAAAATCAAGCTCATTACGAAGTAGGATTATTAACAGCTACAGATCCAGATGCAACAGGGAATGACCATCTAAATTGGTATTATCTCTCTGGACATGGTTTTGCTTGTACAGCTCATGGAGCAGATGAGGGACTTTTTGAAATTAATGGTATTAATCAAATAAGAGTTACTGGTACAGCATTAGATTATGAAAATCCAGTAGATTCAGATCAAGATGGTCATTATGAAATTTGTATTAGAGCAACGGATGATGCAGGATTATTCTTTGATAAGAATTTCACAATTACAGTTAATGGTGTAAATACTACACCAACAAATATTTCTTTAGATTCAACTTCAGTAGCTGAAAACCAACCAGTGGGAACAGTAGTCGGAAACTTAGGAAATACAGATGATGGAGATATGATATTGGAGTAAATCCACCAACATACGCTTATACTTTAGTCGCTGGTAATGGAAGTACAGATAATGCATCAATTATACTGAAGTATTTACAATTACAGTTAATGATGTAGCTGAAGGACATTCAGGAAAATCTCACAAAACTTCTTCAACTAAAAAAGTATGTAAAGATTCAAAAGCTACAAATTTCTCAAATGTTGGACAACATAATCAATCTCTATGTAAATATGCAAAAATAGGAGAAGAGAAAGCAGAAGAAAAAAAAGATGAAGTAAAAGAAGAAGGTTCTAAAGTTACTGGGAAATGTTCTATGGTTGTAGAAGTTAAAAATCTTTTAAGATTTGGTTCAAGAGGGCAAGCAGTTAAAGATTTACAAAATTATTTAAAAGAACAAGGAATCAATCCAGGACCAGTAGATGGAATTTTCGGAAAAATGACAGCAAAAGCTGTAAAAGAATTACAAGCTAAATCGGGAGTGGTTGTAGATGGAATTGTTGGTTCTCAAACTAGAGGAAAAATTGCTTGTGAATAAAAAAATACCTTTTGGTTTTTTTAAAAAAAAGAAAAATGTTATAATTTTTTTATGAAAACTTTTGAATGAATTAAATGAGATCAAAAAAGATTAAAAGATGAATTAAAAAAATATCTTTCAGAAATTAAAGAGAATATAAAGAAAATTAAAAAGATAAAAAGGGAAGATAGGAATTTAAAAAATTCTGTTTTAGCTTTGGATTATCTTTCAGGGGAATTTCATAATTTACCGAATATTTTGGAAGTTTTGGTTTTACTTTCTCCAAAAAAAGAAATTAGAAAAAAAGCCAATGAACTTTCTGCAAAACTTTCCACTGAAACAACAAAACTTATTCGGGATAAAAAATTGTATGAAATAGTTTCGGAATATAAAAAAAATAAAAAGGAAAAATTAGATAAAGATGAAGAAAAATTTTTAAATGATACAATTTTTGATTTTGAAAGAATGGGTTTTGCTTTAAAAGGGAAAAAAGAAAAAAAATTGTTGAAAATTTTAAAAGAACTTTCAAAATTAGAATTAAAATTTTCATCAAATATTGCTGAGTATCAGGGTTTTATTGAAATTGAAGAAAAGGATTTGGAAGATTTACCGGAGAATTTTAGAAATACTTTGAAAAAAGAAAAAAATGGAAAATATAAAATTTCCATTGAATATACCCAAATGCTACCATTTATAGAAAATTCTACAAACCAAGAAAAAAGGAAGGAATTGATTGTTAAAGCTTCAAAAAAGGGAGGTCAAGAAAATCTTGATTTGTTGGTAAAAATTTTAGATTTAAGAAGGGGGAAGGCAAAACTTTTGGGATATAAAAATCATGCTGAATTTGTTTTGGCTGGCAGAATGGCAAAAAAACCAGAAGTGGTTGAAAAATTTGAAAATGATTTAGTAAAAAAAATTAGAAAAAAGGCAAAGGATGAAATGAAAGAATTAGTTGAATTTAAAAATAAATTAGTTGGCGGAAAAAAAGAGAAAATCAATTTTTATGATTTTGCTTTTTATGCTAAAAAATTTGAGTTAGAAAAATTTTCCTTTGATGAAGAAAAAATCAGAGAATATTTTGCATTGGAAAAAAGCAGACAAAAAATGTTTCAACTTTTTGGTGGTATTTTTGGTTTAGAATTCAAAAAGAAAAAGGCGAGTCTTTGGGAAAAACCCGTTGAACTTTTTGAAGTTTTTGATAAAAAGAGCAAGGAGAAAATTTCAGAAATTGCCTTTGATTTATTTCCAAGAGAGGGAAAACACCCAGGGGCTTTTATGACTCCGATTATAAACCCATTTTTAAAAAATGAAAAGTATCCTGTTATAGTTATTTCGGCAAATTTTAGAAAAGCAACGAAAGAAATCCCTAGTCTTTTGTCATTAAGTGATTTAGAAACTCTTTTTCATGAATTTGGTCATACTTTACACGGTGCTCTTTCTAAGGTTAAAATTCCATCTCAGTTTGGGACTGCGGTAAAGTGAGATTTTGTGGAAACACCTTCTCAACTTTTAGAAAATTGGTTAAATGATGAAAAAATTTTGAAGGAAATTTCTTCCCATTGGAAGAGTGGAAAAAAAATAGGAAAAAAAGATTTGGAAAATATAGTGATGTCAAAAAAATTCTTAAAGGCAAATGGAAATTTGAGACAATTGGAATTTGGAATTTTAGATTTTGTCTTACATACAAAGGGAAGTAAAAAACCAGAAAAATTGTATCAAAAAAAACAAAGGGAAAATAATTTTTACATAACAGAGAATAAAGAATCTTTGTTTCCAGCTTCATTTGGGCATTTGATGGGCTATGATGCTGGGTATTATTCATATATGTGAGCATTAGTTATGGCAGATGATATTTTCTCAGTGTTTAAAGATAAAGGATTGAAAGATAAAAAAATAGGAATGAAATACAGAAAAGAAATTTTGGAAGTTGGTTCAAGTCGTACTGAGTTGGAATCGGTGGAAAAATTTTTAGAAAGAAAATTTTCTAATAAGGCTTTTTTGAAAAAGATTTTGGAATAAGAATTTATATTTTTTAAAAAGTGACTTTTGAGAATTTGAAAAATGAAAAAAGACTGAAAACTAACTTACAAAAAAAATTATATTATTTTTCTAAAAAACTAATATATAGTATATAATATATTGATATGAAAGAAAAATATATCAATTTAAAAATGATAGATGGTGGGGAAATAAGTGGTAGATTATCAGAATTAGAAAATAATAAAATAATTATTTTTGTTCATGGGCTAACTGGAAATAGTGGGGAAGTTCAATTCTATGAAGCAAAAAAATATTTTCCAAAAAGAGGTTATGATACATTGAGTTTAGATCTATATTCATTTGAAGAAAAGGATAAAAGGTTTTTGTGAAATACTTCCATAGAACAACATACAAAAGACCTAGAAAATGTTATAAGAAAATTTTCTAAAAAGTATAATAAAATATTTTTAGTTGGCCATAGTATTGGTGGGCCAGTAATTTATTTATCAGATTATATAAACAAATCAAAAAAAGTGAAATCAGCTTGTCTATGAGAACCAACAATAAACCCTAAGAATGTTGAAAATGATTTTATTTATGATAAGAGGTTGAAAAAATATTTTTCTTTTGGATACTTTATGTCTAAAAAATTTGTCAATGAACTGATGACTCTAAAAAGTGGAAAGATATCAAAATTTAGAAAACCATTAAAGATTATTTTAAATAAGAATGGTATTTTAGTTGAAAATTGAAAAGAGGCATTTAATTTTATAAAAGTAGACTATGAGGTTTATAAAATTAAAGATTCAAATCATGATTTTTCAAACAATAATTCAATGAATATTTTATTAAGAGAAACAAAAAAGTTTTTTGATAATTTTTAAAATTTATTAAAAAAAAGAGTGTTCCGAAGGAACGCTCTTTTTCTAATATTTATTTTTTAATTATTTATTATTTAAACAACCAAAACAACTGGAATTATTATTGGATTTTTACCAGTTTCTCTAGTTAGATATCTATAAACTTTTTTAGAAATATTTTCTTTTAGTTTATCAACATCAATCTGTCCTCCTTTTTCAATCTCTTCCTGAGCTAAATCTGAAACTATTTGTCTTGTTTTATTTAATATATCTTGAGAATCTCTTAAATATATAAAACCTCTAGAAAGAATATCTGGTGATTTTTGTATTTTTCTCTTTGCCATATTTATTAAAACAACAATATTTACAAAACCATCGGTTGATAAATTTTTTCTATCATCCAGAACAGCCTTGTTCATTTGCATTATTGAAGTTCCATCTACCATTATTGGTGATGCTGGAACTTTTTCTCTCAACATCTTAATATCATCTTTTGATTTTATCTCAATTATTGATCCATTATCTGGAACAATAACATTTTCTCTTAAGACACCTCCTTTTTCTATGGCAATTTCTTTATGTTTCTTAAGCATTGAATGAAATCCATATCCAGGAATAAAATATTTTGGATGAGACTTTTTTATAATTCAACCTAATTCTTCGGCATTACCATGTCCAGTTGAATGAACATCAGAAGTTCTATAGGTTATAACTTTAGCATTTGTTCTTGCAAGTAAATCCAGTAAACCTCTAACGGCAATTTCGTTACCAGGAATAACGGATGAAGATAAAATAACAGTATCTCTTTCATTTAACTGAACAAAAGGGTGGTCTTTTCTAGCCATTCTAGGAAGGGCTGCAAATTCTTCACCTTGACCTCCGGTAGAAATTATTAAAATTCTATCGGATGGGTAATTATCAATCTCTTTAGCTGATATAATTGTATCTTTTTTAGGAACAAAATATCCAGATTCTCTAGCTATATCTAAATTAGTTCTCACAGATCTTCCTTCAAGTACAACTTTTTTACCAAGATTTTCTGCGACTTGGATAAAATTAAACATTCTTTCAAATTGAGATCCAAAAGTTGCAATAATAACTCTAGAAGGTGCATTTCTAATTAAATCAGCAATTGTAGCCTCTATTTCTTTCTCTTGAATTGATCAACCTGGGTTTTCACAGTTTGTTGAGTCAGAAATCATTAATATATTTTCACCTTCACCAACTCTGCTTCATGTTTTTTCTTCGTAGGGAACAGGAACTCCATTCTCATGTCTTAGTTTTAAATCTCCTGTAAAAACAAGTTGCCCGTGGGGAGTTTTTACTAAAATACCCATTGAGTCAGGGATTGAGTGTGTTACATTGAAAAATTCAAATGATAAATCACCAATTTTAATTTGGTCACCAGGTGCAACTAAAGTTATATTTAGAGCAGGGTGTGATTTAAATTCTTCCATTCTTTTTCTAATGAGATGTGATGTTAATTCTCTTGTATACATTGGTGGGTTTCCTAATTTTTGCATTAAAAATGGTATCCCCCCAATGTGATCTAAATGTCCGTGAGTTATTATAACTCCTTTAATTTTTTGTTTTCTTTCTTCTAAATATTTTATATTTGGAAGCATAAAATCGATTCCTGGAGTTTCGACTTCGTTAACAAATTGAAATCCCATATCAAATATTCAAATATTATCTTTATACTCCACAGCATACATATTTGAACCAACTTCTTCAAATCCACCTATTGTTATAACTCTAACAGTCTCTCCCTCGATATTTGTATTTTTCTTAATAAATTTTGTAAAAGTTTTTCTACCATTATTTTTATTATGATGGTTTGAAAAATTATTTTTTTTATGAAAATTATTTTTATTTCCATGATTATGAACTGGTTTTTTTGGACCAGTTTTTTTATCCACATTTCCTGTGGATTTAATTTTAAAATTATTCATATTTTTTTTTATTTTAAAATTCTAAAATAGACTTTGTCACAAGCTAGAATTTTTTTATAATTTATATACTGTCTTAACAACAGTAAGTCCTCAAAATTTTATTTAAAGACTTACATTTGCCAAGCAAATGACTATTTTTTTAAAATAGGTAAAACTTTTTCTTTCAAAACAACTCAATTTTGAATATTTCAAAATCTATTTTCTCCAGAATTTATTTTTTCTAAATCTAAATTATCAATATTTTTTGATAAATAGTAAAAAGATTTATTCTTTTTTAAATCTAATATTAGATAATAATTTTTTATCTCTTTATTTAATTCTTCTTTTTTTAATTTTCTATCCTTTTCTGGTAAATTTTTTGTTAAATCTATAATTAAATTATTTATCTTTTGAGAATTAAATTGAGCAATATTTGTTCCAGGGTCATTTTTCTGAGAAGAATGATGGTAATAAAATAAATATTTTTCATCATCGTGGTATCCAGATATAATTGATTCAAAATTCCTATTTCTATATTTGGTAATAAAATCTTTTGAACTAGCTTTTTTTAAATTTATATTAACACCTGAAATTCTTAATTTATTCTTTAATTTCTCAGCAATTTTTAAAAGAGATTCGTCTTGGTTTATTCCCGTTAGAACTGAAAAAGATATTATTTCCTTTTTATATTTTAATAAATTATTTTCTTCATCATAATTAAAATTTTTATCTTCCAGAATATCTTTTCTTAAATAAGTTAATTCTTTTTTATTTTTTGAATTTCAACTATCAAAAATGTATTTTCTTATTTTTTTAATATTTAAAAACTTATTTGAGTTATTATTTTTTATTGTTAATTTAAAATTAACTAATTCATTTATTTCTTTTTTATAAAATTTTTTTTCCAATTCTTTTATTTGATCATAATTAAAAATATTTATATTTTCTATATTTGGATCCAGAGATGAGTTTAAAAAAGTATTTTGTGTCTCAAAGAAATTAAATTTTATTTCATTTAAAAATATTCTCCCTTTTCAATAACTTTCATTTTTGATTAATCTTATTGATTCAATTCTTTTATTTTTTTCATCATTTTCTCATTTTATTTCTTGAATTTGAAAAGGTCCAGAACCAATGGGGTTTAAATTTCTATCATCTAAATTAAAATATTCAATATTCTTTCAAATATGTTTTGGTAGTATATACAAAGATAATGATTTTTTAAAATAATAATTAACTTTGGGTAAAATGATATCTAAATTATAATTATCTATTTTTTTTAATTTTATACCTACTCATTCAGGTCGATAAAATGAATTATTCTTTGGATTTTGTATTTGTTCAATGGTGTATATAATATCATCGGTTGTCATTTCCTGTTCATCGGAAAATTTAATCCCTTTTTTTAATTTTATAGAATAAGTTTTTCCAGTATTATTAATTTTATAGGAAGCTATATTTTCTATTAAATCTCCATTATTATCAGTCTTAAAAAGAGGGGAATATATTAATGAAATTAAAGATTTATCAATATTTGAAATTCCCAAAACAGGATTAATAAATCTTGGTTTATCTTTTATTACAACTTCATTCACAACACCTCCTTCTTTGGGTATTTCTATTAAAAATTTATCACTTAAAATTGATAGAATAATTAATGAGAATATTAAAAAAACTATAAAGAATGATAAGAATTTTTCTTTTTTTATTTTTCTGATTAGAAGGTTAATTATTTTTTTTAGTATTTCCATTTTTTAAAAAATAAAATAATTTTTAGTTATTTTATTTAATTAATAAAGCTAAAATTGCTGAAAGGAAAAATAAAACTGATAGATAGATAGATACTTTTAATAAAGTTTTTTCTAAACCTCTCCTTGTTGAAGCTGTGTTGTTATCTCCGCCACCGAATGCTCCTCCAGCTCCCACAGCTGCTCCTGTTTGTTGTAATAAAACAGAAATAATTAATAAAATTGAAATTGTTATTTGCACGTAAGGTAGTGCATTTGAAATTGTTTCTAACATATAAACAATATTTTAACATTTTGGAGATAAAAAGCAAATGTAATTTTAGAATTTTAGTTATTTTTTTATAAAATGTGGTCGGCGCGAAGCGCCGACCACATTTTTTACATAAAAAACTTTCTAAAAATAATAAAAATATGATAAAATTCTTTTATCTATGAATAATAAAAAAGAAATAAAAAAATCCCCAACATCAATGGATGAAGAAAGGATTTTAGAAAAATGAAATAAAGATGATACTTTTAAAAAGAGTGTTGAACAAAGAGAGGGTTCTAAGGAATTTATTTTTTATGATGGACCTCCTTTTGCTACTGGTTTACCACACTATGGACATTTACTTCCTGGAACGATTAAAGATGTAATTCCGAGGTATAAAACAATGAGAGGTTTTAAAGTGGAAAGAAATTGAGGTTGAGATACTCATGGATTGCCAATAGAAAATTTAATTGAAAAAGAATTAAAATTAAATTCAAAAGCAGAAATTGAAGATTATGGAATTGATAAATTTAATGAATCTGCAAAGGATTCAGTTCTAAGATATGATAAGGAGTGAAAAGAAATAATTCCTCGTTCCGGTAGATGAGTGGATATGGAAAAGCCATACAAGACTATGGATTCAGATTATACCGAATCTCTTTGGTGGGCTTTTTCAGAATTAAATAAAAAAGGACTGGTAAAAAGAGATTTTAAACCGATGCATATCTGTCCGAGATGTGAGACAACTTTATCAAATAATGAGGTAACCGATGGTTATAAAGATTTAAAAGATTTGACTCTAACTGCAAAATTTGAGTTAGCAGAAGAACCAAAAACTTTTATTTTAGCTTGAACAACAACTCCTTGAACTTTACCAGGAAATGTTGCCTTGGCAGTGGGTCCAGAAATTGAATACGTAAAAGTTAAAGTGGGGGAAGAAAAATATATTTTAGGAAAGGAAAAAATGGAAGAAGTTCTATCTCAAGAAGGAATAGAAAAATATGAAATTGTTGAAGAATTTAAGGGGCAAGATTTAGTGGGAAAGGTTTACAAACCAGTTTTTGATTACTACCAAAATTCTAACTTAGAAAATATTGAAAATGCTTGAAAGATATATATAGCAGATTTTGTAACAACGGAAACGGGAACGGGTATTGTTCATATTGCTCCAGCCTTTGGTTCCGATGATTTAGAATTAGGAAGAAAAAATAATTTACCATTTATCCAACATGTTTCAATGAATGGAGAATTTAAACTAGAGGTTAAAGATTTTTCTGGTATTAAGGTGAGAAAATTAGAAAATCATTCTGAATCTGATATAGAAATTATTAAAAATTTGGCACACAGAGGGCTATTATTTCACAAAGAAAAAATTGAACATTCATATCCAACTTGTTGGAGATGTAAAACCCCACTTTTAAACTACGCAACTGATTCATGATTTATTGAATCACCTAAAATAAAAGAAAAATTGATTTCTGAAAATAAAAAAATAAATTGAATTCCAAAACATATTGGTGAAAAAAGATTTCATAACTGACTAGATAGCACTAGGGATTGAGCAGTTTCAAGGTCAAGATATTGAGGTGCGCCATTACCAGTTTGAAAAAATACTCAAAAAGATGAATTTGAATTTATTTCTTCTTTAGAGGAATTAAAAGGTAAAACTCATTCTAAAAATAATTTTATTTTAATGAGACATGGTGAGTCAGAATCAAATGTAAAAGATATGGTATCTACAACCAGAGGATTGAATGGTGACAGACTTACTCTTAATGGAAAAAAACAAGTTGAGGAAAATTTAAAAGAAATAGATTCTATTCTTAAAAAAGAAGCTAAAAATAATAATGGAAAAAATATTGATATTATCATATCTTCACCATTTACTAGAACTTTGGAAACAGCTGAAATTTTAAAAGAAAAATTAGATTTCAAAGGTGATATTATTACCGATGAAAGAATAAGAGAAAGATCTTTTGTTGATTTTGACGGAAAAACCTATGAATCATATTGAAAAGAGAATTCTGAAAATGGAGAAGTTGGTTTAGATTATTTTGATGTTAAAACAAAAAATGGAGAATCAAAAAGAGAAGTGAGAAATAGAGTTATGAATTTTTTCTATGAAATTGATAAAAAATATCAAGGAAAAAATATTCTTGTAATTACTCATTTTGACCCATTATTTACAGCATTTTCAGCTTTGAATGGAATGAATGAAAAACAAGTTCATAATTACAGAAAGGAATGAGGTGAATCAAGAAATGCCTTTCCATTGTATTTTGATTTTTCACCTATACCACATGATAAAGATTATATTTTAAATTATCATAGACCTTATATTGATAAAATATCTTGAGTAAATAAAAATGGAGATAAGTTCGAACATGTTAAAGAAGTCTTTGATTGTTGATTTGAATCTGGATCAATGCCATTTGCATCAAAGCATTATCCTTTTGATAAAACAAAATTTAATCCTGAAAAATCTATTGGTTATCCTGCAGATTTTATCGCAGAAGGACAAGATCAAACAAGGGGTTGATTCAATACAATGCTTGTTTTATCAGTTGCTCTATTTGGAAAAGCTTCATATAAAAATGTTGTTGTCAATGGTATTGTTTTAGCCGAAGATGGAAAAAAAATGTCAAAATCTTTAAATAATTATCCACCTATAAATGAATTTATGGATAAATATGGTGCCGATGCTTTAAGATTAGTGTTGATGTCATCTCCTGCTGTTAGAGCAGAATCATTAAATCTTTCAGAAAAATCTTTGAGTGAGGTCGTTAGTAAAGTGATAATGAAAGTTAAAAATATTATCTCTTTTTATGAATTACAAAAAGATTATTTTGATGAAAATATAAATCCAAAAAAATCAAAAAATATTTTGGATAAATGAATTTTAATAAAAATTTCTAATCTACATAAAAGTGTTACTGATAATTTAGACAATTATGAAATAGATAAAGCATCTAGAGGTTTTACTGATTTTATGGAAGAATTTTCCTCTTGATACATTAGAAGATCAAGAGATAGATTTAAAACTGATAATGATGAGGATAAAAAGAATGCTGCCGCAACAATTAATTTTGTTTTAAGGGAATTGGCAAAAATAATGGCACCTTTTACACCATTTCTTTCTGAAATAGTTTGAGAAAAAATCTCAAGAGAGGGTGATAAAAAATCAGTTCATTTAGAAAATTGAAGCGAAGAAGAAGAAGGTTTGATTTCAAAAGCTTTTAATTCTTTGAACCCTCTGGAAGAAGATATGAATGTTTTAAGAGATATGGTTACTCTTGGTCTTGAATCAAGAGTTTCCACTGGGTTTAAAGTAAGACAACCTTTAAGAAAAATTGTTTTTATTGGTGATAGATTTAAAAATATTGATAAATCTGAAGAGTTAAAAGAAATTTTACTTGATGAATTAAATATAAAAGAAATTGAAATACAAAAAGGTGAAAAAGAGAAAGCTGAACTAGACACAAAACTAGATGATGAATTAATAAAAGAAGGAAAATATCGTGAATTTTTAAGAATAGTTCAATCAATGAGAAAAAAAGCAGGGATGTCCGTTGAAGAAATAGCTGAATTAAAAATTGATATTGAGGAAACCAAAAGAGATTTTATTGATGATAATCTGGAGAATTTAAATAAAGTAGCTGGAATAAAAAATATTAACTATTCTTCCATAGAGGGGGAAGATGATTTACAAAAAGTAAATGATATTGAATTCAAGATAATTTTAATTAAATAATTTTTTAAAAAAATAAAGGTCGCGCCAAAGGCGCGACCTTTTTTTAAAAATTGAAAAAGAAATATTTTTTTGATATAATGTTTTTATGACTTATTACTTGACTAAAGAAAAAAAGAAAGAATTAGAAAAAGAATTAAAAGAACTGATAGGGAAAGGTAGAAAAGATATTGCTGAAAGATTGGATGAGGCAAAAGAATTAGGCGACTTAAAGGAGAATGCCGAATATCATCAAGCCAGAGAAGACCAAGGTAAAATGGAAGCACGAATTGAGGAGATTGAAGTTGTCCTAAAGGAATCAGAAATTATTCAACATAAAAATAAAGATATTATAGAAATTGGATCAAAAGTTGAATTAAAAAAGGACGGAAAAAAGAAAAATTTTGAAATAGTTGGAAGACAGGAAGTAGATATTTTACTTGGAAAAATAGCTTTTGATGCACCTCTATCTAAATATCTACTTGGTAAGAAGAAGGGGGATAAATTTATTTTTGAAGCACCAAATGGTGATAAAGTTAATTATGAGATATTAAAAGTTTCATAATTTTTTTAATTGAAAAAATAAAAAAACAATAAATATATTTTGTAAATAAATAATGTAGTAAAAATAGTATATCCATGTACTCTATTTTTATTGTTTTTTTATTAAAATATGTTATAATTTTTCCATATTAATTCAGTTAATAAAAGGGATTGGACTGAGATTAATAATTAAAATATAATCCCTGAATATAAAAAATATGACAAAAAATATTATAGATGAGTTATTTTCAAAAGGAGCACATTTTGGATACTCAAAAACAAGAAGACAGCCTTCAGCTAAAGAATTAATTTTTGGAACAAAAGAAGGTTTAGATATTATTAATTTAGAAAAAACTGCTTTGGCAATAGAAGAAGCAAAAACTAAATTAAAAGATATTACTTCAAAAGGAGGTAAAATTATTTTCGTAGGAAATAAAGCGGAAATTAAAGACTTAACTCCAGAATTATCAAAATCAGGTTCAATTTTTTACGTAAGTAATAGATGAATTGGTGGAACTTTAACTAACTTTAGAGAAATACAAAAAAGAATTAAAAAATTAGCTCTTTTAATTAAAGATTCTGAAACAGGTGAATTTGCAAAATTTACTAAAAAAGAGGCTCTTAGAAAAGAGAAAGAAATTATTAAATTAAAGAAGTATTATGAAGGTTTATTAAATATGTTTGATAAACCAAAAGCAATTGTTGTTGTTGATGCAGCTGAAGAATCAATTGCCGTTGAAGAAGCTAAAAAAATTGGTATTCCAGTAATTTCAATTTCAAATACAGACAACGATATTTCAAATATTGAATTTCCTATTTTGGCAAATGATAGATCAAGATCAACAATCAAATTTATTATCGAAGAATTATTTTCAGTTATTAAATAATAAAATTAAATAAAATATATATGACAGATATTTCAATAGACTTAGTAAAAGAACTAAGAGCAGTAACTGGAGTTTCAATTATGCAATGTAAAAAAGCATTGGTGGAAGCAGAAGGTGACATGGAAAAAGCAAAAATTGCTTTAACAAAAAAATCAGGTGAAGTGGCTGCTAAAAAAGGGGATAGAGAATTAGGAGCAGGAGCTATAGTGGTTAAAAAAGATAATGGAAAAACAATTTTACTTGAATTTTCATGTGAGACAGACTTTGTCGCTAAAAATGATGACTTCAAAGAGGTTGCAGAAAAAGTTGCTTTAGCTGTTTTGAATGGAGAAGATACTAAAACTTTAATTTCAGAAGCTACTTTAAAATTTGGTGAAAGATCAGAAATTACTCGTTCAGAAATTTTTGAATCTGAAAACTTAGGTGTTTATGTTCATTCAGGTGGGGTAGGAACAATTGTAGAATTTTCATCTTCAGTGGATGAAGATTTTGGAAAAGATATTGCAATGCATATAACTGCACAAAATCCAAAATATTTATCTAAGGATGATATCTCTCCAGAAGAAAAAGAAAAAACTACAGATACTTTAAGAGAGGAGGTTGCAGATAAACCAGCAGAAATGCAAGATAAAATTTTAGAAGGAAAAATAAATGCTTTCTTTAAAGAAAGAGTTCTTTTTACTCAAGGTTTTATTAAAGACCCATCAAAAACAATTGAAACTTTACTTTCAGAAAAAGGAGTTGAGATTGTAAAATTTGTGAGGTTTGCAGTTGGTGAAATATAAAAAAATGTGGAAAAACTATATATTTAACTTGAATTTTTTAAAAGTTTTGATATAATAGTTTCACTTCACCAGAATAGCTTAAGTTTGTAGAAGGAGAAAATAATTTATTTTATTTTCGAGTCACCTTAAGGCGTCTGCTGTATTTTAAGTTAGAGGAACGACTGGTTTAAAAATTTTCGTTTCACTTCGCCAGAATAGCTCAGTTGGTAGAGCAACCGCCTTGTAAGCGGTAGGTCTCCAGTTCAAATCTGGATTCTGGCTCAAAAATAAAAAAACTCTTTAATTAGAGTTTTTTTTATTTTATTTAAAAAATGTTATTATAAAATTATGAAAAATATTAAAAATATAATTTTTGATTTTGATGGTGTTTTGATAAAAAATACTAAAATTCTTTTAGAAACTCACAGAAAAACTTTAGGTCCTTTTTCCGAAGAAAATTTTAGAAAATTATTTAATGGTAATACGGCGGAAGAACTAGAAAAACATAAAATAAAAAATATGAATTTATTTTGAGATGAATGAAAGAAAATTTTAGAAAATTGAATTATAGACCAGGAAACTTTAAATTTTTTAAAAAATAATAAAAAAAATAATTTTATAATTTCTTCAAATAAAGAATATATTTTAAATAAAATTTTAGAAAATTCAAATATAGAAAATTTATTTTTAGATGTTCTTGGTTCAGAAACTCATAAATTAAAAACTAAAAAGTTTATTTTATTAAAAGAAAAATTTAATTTAAATTTTAAAGAGACAGTATTTATAACTGATTCTTTGGGTGATTTAAAGGAAGCATCTGAATTTCCTGAATTAAAAACCATAGGAGTCACCTGAGGTGTTCATTGTAGAAAAAATTTAAAAAAAGGGATTCCTGATTTTATTTCTGATTCTTGAGATGAAATTAAAAAAATATTAAATTAAAATTACTGGAATTTAAAAATTAGTTTATTCAAAACTTAAATTTTGCAAACTAAATAATTTATATTAAAAAGAAAAATTTGTGGAGACTAGGTTCAAGATTTAATCTAAGATTTTACTTTTTTTCATTATAAAAAAATGATATAATTCTGAATATATTATGGCCAATTTAAAAAAATTAAAAGAAAAAATTTCTTCTTTCAATAAAACTGCTAAGGTTACAAAGGCGATGGAATCTATATCAGCTATTAAAATGAGAAAGGCTCAACAGGAAACTGTAGAGGCAAGATTCTATGCATTTAAGATATTTGGAATTCTAAAGAGGCTTTCCCATATAATTAGTGAAAATGTTGATTCTGTTTTTCAATCAGTATTACCTAAAGATGGAAGAATTTTAATATTATTTATAACACCAGATAAAGGATTAACTGGTGGAATGAATACTTTTTTAAATAAAAAAGTATTAGAGGTTGTAGATGCAAAAAAAATAAACAAGGAAGAATTAGACTTTATTGTTGTTGGAAAAAAAGGATATGAATTTTTAAAAAGAGAAAATTTCAATGTTATTAAATATTTTGAAGATATTAATGAAAAATCAGATTTAGAAAATATTTCAGAAGTTTCTAATTATATTAAAAAATTATATAAAACTAAACAAGGGGAATACAAGAAAGTTATTTCAATATATACTGAATTTATAAATACTTCAGAACAAAAAACTATTTCAAAAACGATATTGCCTGTTATTTATGAAAATGTAAAAGAAATTGTTAAATCAATTAGGCCAACAAAGGGAAAGTACTCTAATTTAGATGAGATTATTATTGATGATAAAGATGTCCCAGCATATATTTTTGAACCAAATATTGAAGAAGTTTTGAAAAAATTAATTCCCTACATTTTAAATATTGAGGTATACTATTCTCTTTTAGAATCTTTCGCTTCGGAACATTCTGCTAGAATGGTAGCTATGAAAAATGCAACTGAAAAAGCTCAGGAAAAAGCTGAAGATAGTAGAAAGCAATTCAACAGAGAAAGGCAGTCAAAAATTACTCAAGAAATCTCAGAAATTGTTTCAGGAATGGAGTCTATGAAATAGTTATATATAACTATTTTTTATTTTTAAAAATAAGTTATATTTGATATAATAAGTTTATAAAAAATAATTATGAAAGAAGAAAATAATGAGAAAAAAATGAATGAAATGGGAGAGAGAATTTTAGGAACTTCCATTGTGGACCAAATGAAACAATCTTACATTGATTATGCCATGTCAGTTATTACAGATAGGGCATTACCTGATGTAAGAGATGGAATGAAACCAGTTCATAGAAGGGTGGTTTATGCAATGCATAAAAATGGACTTTATTCTACTGCTAAATTTCAAAAGTCAGCCAGGGTTGTCGGAGATGTAATTGGTAAATATCACCCTCATGGAGATACCGCTGTTTATTTAACTATGGTGGGGATGGCTCAGGATTTTACTTATAGATATCCTATTGTTTGAGGTCAGGGAAACTTTGGTTCTATTGATGGAGATTCTCCAGCGGCTCATAGGTATACTGAAGCAAAAATGCAAAAAATCGCCAATTCTATTTTGGCAGATATTGAAAAAGATACTGTTGATTTTCAACCAAATTATGACGGAGTTGAAACTGAACCAACTGTTTTGCCAACCAGAGTTCCACTTTTACTTTTAAATGGTGGTCTTGGAATTGCTGTGGGTATGGCCACAAATATTCCTCCACATAATTTAAGAGAAGTGGTGGGAGCAACAAAGGAATTAATTGATAATCCAGATGCATCCATAAAAGATTTATTAAAACATATAAAAGGACCTGACTTTCCATTGGGTGGAACAATCTTTAATCAAAAAGATATTCAAATTGCCTATGAGTCTGGTAGGGGTGGAATAGTAGCAAGGGGTGATGCTGAAATTGAAGAAACATCGGGGGGTGCTTCACAAATAGTTATAACTTCACTTCCTTTTAGGGTCAATAAGTCTAATTTTGTTGAAAAAATAGCTCAATTATTTAGAGATAAAAAATTGATTGGATTAAAGGATTTAAGGGATGAGTCCACTGCTGATATTAGGGTTGTTGTGGAATTAAAAAGGGGTGCATTTCCTCAAAAAATTCTTAATACAATTTATAAAAATACTCAATTGGAGGAAAAATTTAATTTTAATATAGTTGCCCTTGTAGATGGTGTACCAAGGACATTAAATTTAAAAGATATTCTTGAAGAATTTATAAAACACAGAAGAAATGTTGTTACGAGAGCAATAGAATTTGATTTGAAGAAAGCAGAAGCGAGAGCTCATATTTTAGAAGGTTTGAAAAAAGCTCTGGATAATATTGATGAGGTAATTAAAATTATTAAAAAATCAAAAGATGTCCCAACTGCTTCTAAAAATTTAATTGATAAATTTAAATTTTCTGAAATTCAAGCAAAGGCTATTTTAGAAATGAGACTTTCAAAATTAGCAAACTTGGAAAGACAAAAAATTGAAGATGAATTAGCTGAACTTTTAAAATTAATAAAAGAATTAACTTCGACACTTGCTTCTCCTAAAAAAATAATGAATATTGTTAAGGAACAAATGGATGAAGTTGTTGAAAAATATGGAGATGAAAGGAGAACAAAAGTTAGTCCAACAGCCGTGGGAGATTTTAATGCCGAGGATTTAATTGCAGATGAGCAAAGCACTTTAGTTTTAACTGAAGGCGGATATTTAAAAAGAACAAATCCATCTGAGTTCAAATCTCAAAAGAGAGGAGGTAAAGGTGTTTCAGATATGAATACAAAGGATGATGATGTTATTTCTGAATTTATTACAGCTTCAACTCACTCAGATATTTTATTCTTTTCATCTAAAGGTAAAGTTTATAGAACAAAAATGTATGAACTTCCAGAAGGTAAGAGGAGTACGAAGGGAAAATTTATTTCTAATTTCTTACCACTTGAAGATGGAGAAAAAGTAACTTCTGTTCTTGCTCTTACAAAAGACCAGAAAGATAGTGTTGATTCTCTTATGATGGTTACAAAAAATGGTTCTATAAAAAAAACAGAAGCAAAATCATTTTTTGAGGTTAGAAAAAATGGATTGATAGCAATTAATTTAAAAGATGATGATGAGTTAATTGATGCCAGATTTATTAAAGATATAGACACTGTTCTTTTGGCTTCAGCTGATGGTAAAGGTATTCACTTTAAAACAGATGATATTAGAGCAATGGGGAGAACAGCTGGTGGTGTTAGAGGAATAAAACTAGCAAAGGCTGATAAAGTTGTTTCTATGACAATTATTTCTCCCGAAGAAAAAGAAAATGAAATGTTAATTATTTCTCAGCATGGATACGGAAAGAAGACAAAAATTTCTGAATTTAAGATTCAAGGTAGAGGTGGTTCTGGTATAAAGATAATTAAAGTTACAGAAAAAACTGGGGCTTTGGTTGGGGCAAAACTTTTAAAAGAAGATCATTCTGAAGTAATTGCTATGTCGAAAAATTCTCAAGTAATTAGAACTTCTTTGGATTCAATCTCAACTCTTGGAAGAGACACTCAGGGCGTGAGAATAATGAAATTAAAGGATGATGATTCAGTTGTTTCATTTGTTAGGTTTTAAAAAAAATACTTTTAAAAAGTATTTTTTTATATTTTAAAAAATGTTAAAATTAAACTATGTTAAAAAAAATATTTACAATAATAACTATTATATTTTTTAGTTTGAGTTTTAGTAATTTTATTTTTGCTGGTAATATAGGTGATTCTAATTATCAAAAAAAAAATAGTATCTTCCTCGAAAACCTCCCCGGTCTAGAAAATCTAGAATCTGAAACAAAAACTGCTTTCAAAGAAGGAGGAAACACAGCAAAACCATTAAGAATGTATATAAACTGAATAATAAAAACATCAGTAATACTAGGTTCTATGTTAGCAGTAGCTCTAATAATATATGGAGGTATAAAGTATATGACCAGTGTAGCTTTTACAGGAAAAACAGAAGGAAAAGAATATCTAACAAATGCCCTGGGAGGTTTAATATTCCTCATAGGAGGTTATATAATATTTATCCAAATAAATCCCAATATACTTAAATTAAATTTCAATGCAGCCGCAGCAGCTATAAACATAGAAGTTAGTGATCAATATTTGAATATGGGGGAGGCGGAGGAGCCAGATTTGAGTAGTGTTAATGCTGGAGATATAACAGAAGGATCTGTTACCTTTAATCCTTCATCTATAAAACCAACACTCCAGGAAGTTCTTGCTGTAGCTGAGATAAATACTCCTTTAAGATTTGCTCATTTTATGGCGCAATCAGATCATGAAAGTGCTGGTTTTACATTGTTAACAGAACGTTATCACAGCTGTACATCTGCAAAGAGGACATGACCTAAACGAATATCTCAAATTAATAATGTGTGTTCTAATTGTAGTGGAAAAATAGATTGTGGTAGAAAAATATTTAATGCAGTCTACGGTAATAGAATGGGTAATGGTTCCCCATCAACCGGTGATGGAAATAAATATAGAGGAAGAGGTATCTTGCAAGCCACAGGCAAAAGTGAGTATTCCTATATTACAAGACAATATTCAAAATATTTTCATACAAGTAAAGATTTTATAAAAAATCCAGATCTCTTAGGACAACCAGAAGATGGTATAAGGTCGGGTGTTTTAATTTGAATACAAAAAGGAGGGAATGCTAAAGCTGATAGAGGGGCTACAAGAAGTGCAGTTGAGGCAGTAACAAAAGCAATAAATGGTGGGCAGAATGGTATAGAGAATAGATGAAAATTATTTCAAAAATATTGCAAAGAAGTTAATTGTAATTAAAAATATGAAAATAGAAGAACAAAAAGAAAGACTTCTTGAAGAAAAAAAAATACTTTTGGAAGAATTAAAAAAAATATCTGTAAAAGATTCAAAAGATAAATACTCTGCAAAGGAAGTTTTGGAGAATAACGATGTTAATGATTTAGAAGATCAGGCTTTGGAATTAGCTGATTTTGATAATAATTTAACTATTACAACTGAACTTCAAAAACAACTTCAGGAAGTTGAAATTACTTTGGAAAAAATTGAGAAAGGTGAATATGGTTATTGTGAAGTCTGTGGAGAAAAAATTTCAGATCAAAGATTAATGGTTTTACCATCAGCCTCAACATGTAGAGAACATATGGAGATAGATGTAGAATAAAAAAAATAATCAAAGATTATTTTTTTTAATTTCAATTTTCCACCATTAATAAATCTTTATTTTCTTTAGGGAAATCTTTTCAAATTTCTTCGGTAATAAAAGGCATTAGTGGGTGAAGCATTTTTAAAATTTCCTCTAAAATTTTTAGTATCATATATTGATTATTTATATTAGGGCTTTCTGAACTAACAGAGTCTTTAACGTCTTCTATAATTTTATCTGCTACTTCATGTCACACATAGTGATATAATTTTTCGGTTACTAAATATAATTTATATTCTGAAAATTCTTGAGTAATTTCTTTTTTAAAATCTTCTAATTCTTTTAACTTATTTTTTTGATAATCTTCAAGGGAAGATGTATCAAAATTTTCATAATCAAAATTTTCAGTATTTGTATAAATAAATCTACTTATATTCCAAAGTTTATTTGAAAATTTTTTGTAAGCCCTAACCTT
This sequence comes from Candidatus Campbelliibacteriota bacterium, assembly GCA_947311625.1. Classification (GTDB taxonomy): domain Bacteria; phylum Patescibacteriota; class Minisyncoccia; order Phycocordibacterales. Next base: position 110,165 of record CAMZKW010000001.1, read on the forward strand.
ATCTTCATCAAATTTTACATCTTGACCAGGAGCAACTCCAACCATTAAAGACATTCTTAGGGCATCTGTTCCATATTTTTCAATCATATCCAAGGGGTCAATAGCATTTCCAAGAGATTTAGATAATTTTCTATTTTGTTTATCCCTAACAAGTCCATGTAAATAAACGGTTTTAAATGGTATTTCTCCTAAGAGATAAGTCGTCATTAAAACCATTCTAGCCACTCAGAAAAATAAAATATCATGTCCAGTTTCCAAAATATCAGTTGGGTGAAATGTTTTTAAATCTTCAGTTTTATTGGGTCAACCTAAAGTTGAGAAAGTTCATAACCCAGAAGAAAATCAAGTATCTAATACATCTTCTTCTTGAACTCAATCATCACCAGTTGGAGCTTGTATTCCAGAATAAATTTCTTCATTTTTGCTATCCTTGTTTTTATATCAAACAGGAATTTGATGTCCGTATCAAATTTGTCTTGATATGGCTCAGTCATGTAAGTTTTCAATTCAGTGGAAATAAACTTTTTCATATCTTTCTGGTAGAATTTCAATTTGTTTTGTTTTGACCACATGAAGCATAAGTTCTTTCAGAGTTACTTCATCTTCTATGTTAACTCCTTTAATATTTGATTTTTGAAGTTTAAATCTTTTATTAACATCAATAAATCATTGAACTTTTGGAAGTGGTTCAATAATACCTCCAGATCTTTCAGCGGTAGAAACATTTTGATTAATTTCTTCCTCTTTTTCCATTAGATTATTTTCATTTAATCACTCAACAACTTTTTCTCTTGCCACAGTAACTTTTAAACCATTAACTAAATCACCTGCATTTTCCATTTTGGCATATTCATTGATAACCTTTTTTATTTCTAAATTATGTCTTTCGGCAATTTCTCAATCGGCCTGTGAATGTGCAGGGGTAACCCCAAGGGCTCCAGTTCCAAATTCTGGGTCTACATGTTTGTCTCCCACAATTTTAATTTTTAATTTTGCTCCAGCAAAATTGTCAATTTCAAATTCTTTTCCAATTAAATTTTTGTATCTTTCATCGTCTGGATGAACTGCCACAGCTGTATCTCCAACTTTTGTTTCTGGTCTAGTTGTTGAGATTGTAATGGGGAAGTCAGAAGAATATTTAAAAGTATAAAATTTTGCCTTTCTTTCTTGATAAATAATTTCGTCATCAGAAATAACAGTTTGACCTTTCGGGTCTCAATTTATGATTTTGTTGTCACGATAAATAATTTTATCATCAAACATTCTTTTAAAAGCAGTTCTTACGGCTAAATTTCTTTCATCATCAAGGGTAAAAGATAATCTACTTCAGTCTAGAGAAGACCCCATTTTTTTAGTTTGAGAAATTATAGTTCCCTGTGAATCCATAGCAAAATTATTTACTTCTTTTAAAAAACCATCTCTTCCTAAATCATTTTTTCTTACTTTCTTTTTTGATAATTCTTTTTCAACTTTAGTTTGAGTTGCAATGGCTGCATGATCAGTTCCTGGTAGTCATAAAGCTTTTTTTCCAATCATTCTCTGGAATCTAACAATGGAATCTTCGATGGCTAACATATCAGCATGGCCAAGATGTAATTTTCCTGTTACATTAGGGGGGGGTAGAACTATTGAAAATTTTTCCCTTCTTTCTTCTCCATTTATTTTTGGTAAATTATCTGGATTAAAGTATCCAGATTTTTCTCAAGCATTGTAAATATCATCTTCATGATTTTTTGCTTCATATCCTTTTAAATATTTATCATTTATCATTTTTGAATTATATCATTTTTATGTTTTTTGAGAAAACTATTTTTTAAGTAAATTAAAAAAAATATCTTAATTATTTTCTAAATAAGATGTTATAGCATTGTCTAGAATTTCTTTTCCAGGCTTTGCTTTAAATATTTTTTTACTCCCTCTAACTTGCACAAAAATAGATGGTGTTGAAGTGATTCCAGCATCATAAGCATCTTGCCATGATTTTTCTATTTTCTTTTTTATTTCATCGGATGCAATACATTTTTCAAATTCTTTTTTATTAACCCCTAAACTTTCGGCTAAATTTGATAAATTTTCAACGGGGTAATGACCATCAGATTTTGTTGTTTTAAAAATTTTATCTTTCATTTCAAAAAATTTTTCTTTTCCCAATAATTTTCCAAGACACTCAGTTGATCTGGCTTCTATTCCTGATGTGGGGTGTAATGGTTTACCACCCCCCGGAGTTTTATAAAGAGGAAAATGTCTGAAAACAAATCCAACTCTGGGATTATCAGAATATTTTTTTATTAATTCTTTTTTTACTTTTTCAAAGGCTTTACACCCCATACATTCTAAATCAGAATATTCTATAATATATATATCTGCTTTTTTAGAACCTTCTATGTGCTCATTTTCAGAGTTAACTCTAGGTATTTCTAATATATTTTTTTTTATATTTTTTTCATTTGTATTATTATTAGAATTTTTAACTAAAGTTGTTAAGTATATTCCACTGGCTAAAACAATAGATGATATTAAGATTGATACGGGTATTAAGTATTTTTCATTCATATTTATATATTTTAACTTTTTTTAACTTTTTTTGCAAAATTATTTTCTTGCATTTTAAATAAAATATGATAAAATATTCTTACTTTTTATTAAAAAGTAAAAAATATTTTTAACTCAGTTGTTTGACTAGGTAATAAGCAATTTTATAAACTTATCAGTTTTAAGGTAGATGTATTCATCGATAATTTTAAAAAACTAATCATAAAACGAATATCCGCTTGTAGCTCAGTTGGTAGAGCAGCAGCCTTTTAAGCTGACGGTCGAAGGTTCGAGTCCTTCCAAGCGGACAAATAAGAATTTACAGAAATGTATTTTTCTTTTTTTTATATTAAAAATTTGATATAATTATAAACATATGAATAAAGGAGAAATTAAACAAATAATAGGCCCAGTGGTTGATGTATATTTTGAAGAAAAATTACCAGAATTAAAAAATGCTTTAGAAGTAAAAAGAGGGGAAAATGATATTGTTGTTTTAGAAGTAGCAGCTCATATTGGAGTGGGTAGAGTAAGGGCTATTTCCATGAGAGACACAGGTGGGTTATCAAAGGGAATGGAAGTTATAGATACCGAAGCTCCAATTTCTGTACCAGTGGGAAAAAATTCTCTTGGAAGATTATTTAATGTTTTAGGAACACCTCTTGATGAAGGTCAAGAAATTCCTAGTGATGTAGAAAAATGGTCAATTCATAGAGATGCTCCAAAGTTTGAAGAACAGACTACAAAGATTGAGGTTTTTGAAACTGGAATTAAAGCCATTGATTTACTAGTTCCTTTTATTAAGGGTGGAAAGGTTGGATTATTTGGTGGAGCCGGAGTAGGAAAAACAGTTATTATTCAGGAGTTAATCAATAATATCGCAAAAGGTCATGGCGGATATTCAGTATTTGCTGGGGTTGGAGAAAGGGTTAGAGAGGGTAATGATTTATATTTTGAAATGAAAGATGCAGGGGTTTTAGAAAAAACAGCGCTTGTTTTTGGACAAATGAATGAGGTTCCTGGAGCTCGTTCAAGAGTTGCAATGTCAGGTCTGACCATGGCAGAGTATTTTAGAGATACCGAAGGAAAGGATGTCTTGTTCTTTATGGACAATGTATTTAGATTTGTTCAAGCTGGTTCAGAAATTTCTGCTTTACTTGGTAGAGTACCTTCAGCCGTAGGTTACCAACCAACCTTGGCCGAAGAAATGGGTAAGTTACAGGAAAGAATTACCTCAACAAAAAAAGGTTCCATTACTTCTGTTCAAGCAGTTTATGTGCCAGCAGATGATTTTACCGACCCAGCCCCAGCCACAACATTCTCTCACTTAGATTCAACTGTGGTGCTTTCAAGGGATTTGGCAGCCATTGGTATTTATCCAGCCATTGACCCATTGTCATCAAGTTCAACAGCTTTAACTCCTGATATTTTAGGAGAAGAGCATTATAGAGTTGCCATGGGGGTTAAACAAACTTTGCAAAAATATAAAGACTTGCAAGATGTTATTGCGATTCAAGGTATTGATGAACTTTCTGAAGATGATAAAAATATAGTTTATAGAGCTAGGAAAATTCAAAAATTCCTATCTCAGCCTTTTCATGTGGCAGAACAATTTACTGGAGCACCAGGAATTTATTCAAAATTAGAAGATACAATAAAATCATTTGGAGAAATTATTGATGGAAAATTAGATGATAAAAATGAAGATGATTTTTATATGAAGGGAACAGAATTATAATTCTGTTTTTTTATATTTAGTATTATCTAAAAATTATCAATCTTATGATTAAAAACTTATTAACAATAATTTAAAAAAAAGTATTGGTAAAGAAAAAGAAAAAATACTTGTATAACAAGCCCGGTGGGTATATACCAGGGTTTGTTTTTTTTGGAATGGTTGATTGGCAACTTCATCAATAAGCCAGCTTTTATAACAAAATATTTTTTAAATTAAATCTCTATATAACATAGATATAAAAAGAATTTTTTTCTTATAAAAAAAATGATATAATTTTAAAATGTTAGAATTAGTTAAAGTTTTAATACCATGAATAGTTTCATTCTTTTCAGGTTTGGTTTTTGCACCAATAGTTTTACTTTATTTGTATAAATTTAAAGCTTGAAGAAGAGATGTTAACTCCAAAGGTACCATATTGGATGAGTCGGGAGAAATTTCAAAAATTATTAATAAAAACGATAAAGATTTAAAGACTCCTAGAATGGGAGGGTTAGTTATAATATTTTCAGTAGTATTTACCATAGTAATTTTTTGGTTAATATCATTTGGTTTGTTAGGTAATCCTTCAGGATCATTAGATATACTATCAAGAAAAGAAACATGATTACCCTTAGCAGCTTTTTTGGCTGGGGCATTGGTGGGATTATTTGATGATTATTTCACCATAAGGAATTCAGGAAAATTTTCGAAAGGGTTACCATTAAAATATAGATTAGTTTTTGTTGCAATATTTGCAAGTTTTGCTGGATGATGATTTCATGTGAAATTAGGTTTTGATTCAGTTATGGTTCCATTTTGAGGTGATTTTTATCTTGGTAGTTTCTTTATAATATTCTTTATATTGGTATTTACATCTGTTTTTGCAACATCAAATATTGACGGTTTGGACGGTCTTTCTGGTGGTATTATGGCAGTAATTTATGCAACCATGGGGTTCATTGCATTGTTCCAAGATAAGGTAGATATATCAGCATTTGCCTTTGTAGTAGTTGGAGGAATATTAGCATTCCTTTGATACAATATTCCACCGGCAAAATTTTATATGACAGAGGTTGGCTATAATGCACTTTCTTTTGCTTTAGTTATTATTGCTTTTATGACAGATACAGTTTTATTATTACCAATAATAGCTTTTCCTTTGTTTATGACATTGCTAACAACAATAATTCAGATTTTATCCATAAGAATATTTAAAAAAAGAATTTGAAAAATAACACCTATCCACCACCACTTTGAAGCAATAGGTTGAGAGGTTCCACAAATAGTTATGAGATATTGAATTGTTTCAATTATATTTGGGATATTAGGTTTGGTTTTGACTATCACTGGAATATAAAATACTATTTAAAGTATTTTTTTTATATTTAATTATGTTATAATTCTGATCATATGAATAAAAAAAATATTTTAATTTTATTAGTAATTTTACTAGCATTAGTTGTAATGATTGTCCATTTTGGATTTCATGATAAAATTTTAGGAAAAACAATAAAACTTTCAAATAGTAAAGATATAAAAAAAGAAATGCAATTATGTTTTTCTAAAAAAAATGGTGAAAATAAAAGAGTTATTCTAATTGCAAAAGACAAAGATGAGTCAGAAACTGCCGGAGGGGATATTTTTATTAAGGGGGAAAAAATAGAATCAAGTTATGTATTTAAAGGGTTTAGAAAAAATGATATTTTAGATACCTATGGAGAAGAAAATAAAATTTTAAAAGAAAGAATTTATAAGATTTATAAAAAAGGTATAATGGAAGGTTTTGTTGAAGATAATAATATAAAAAAAACCATAATCGATGGTAAGGAAAGTTGAGGTATAAAAGATTTGACTAAAATTACTTTTAATGAAAAATTGATAATTCCTAAAATATCCTGTGATAATGTAGAAAAATAAAAAATAAGTAATTTACTTATTTTTTTTATTTTTAATTTGTTATAATATAAAAATATGTTATTAATAAAAAATAAAAAAGCTGAATTAGGTTATGAAATATCAAATAAATATACTGCAGGTATTTCTCTTTTTGGCTATGAAGTAAAATCATTGAAAGCTCAACAGGGTTCATTTTCTGATTCTTTTGTTACCATTAGGAATGGTGAGGCTTTTTTAAAAAATTTTTATATTCCACCTTATCAAGCAAAAAATACCCCTGAAGGATATGATAAATATAGAGAAAGAAAATTACTTTTAAATAAAAAAGAATTGAAAATTTTAGAGAAAAAAACAAAAGAGGAAAGATTAACTTTAATACCATTGGAATTTAATTTAGAAGAAAAGGGTAAAATAAAATTAGTTTTTGCCTTAGCACGAGGATTAAAAAAACATGATAAGAGAGAGAAGATAAAACAAAAAGATGATAAGAGAAAAATTGATAGAGTTGTTAAAAATTTTAATCGATAATTTTTTTAAGGTGGAAATTTACTTCGCAAATTTCCACCTTATATTTTTTTATGATAAAATTAATTTATGAAAAAAATATTAGTTTTTTATGAATATCCTGAAGTAAAAAAACAATTTTCAAAAAATTTTGAAAAAAAGGAAATTGATTATTTGAAGGGAGATGTTCAAGATTATAAAAAAGATAAAAAATTTGAAGAAGCTGAAGTTTTGTCAGTTTTTATTTCTTCAATTTTGGATAAAAAAAATATTGATAAATTTCCAAATTTAAAATTAATTTTGACTCGTTCCACTGGAATGGATCATATTGATTTAGAATATGCAAAATCAAAGGGAATTAAAGTTAAAAATATTATAAATTACGGAGCTATTTCTGTAGCTGAATACACCATAGCTTTACTTTTTGAAATTTCAAAAAAAATTACTCTAGCAAATTTAGAAGTTAGAGAAAATAAAAATTTTTCTGCCCGTGGAATTCATAAAATAGAATCCTTTGATTTGGCTGGTAAAAAAATCGGAGTTATAGGGACAGGAATGATTGGAAAGAATTTAATTAAAATTGCCAAAGGTTTTTCAATGGAGGTATTGGCTTTTGATAAATTCAAAGATGAAAAATGAGCAAAAAAAGAAAAAATTGAGTATGTTTCTTTTGATAAGCTTTTAAAAGAGTCTGATATTATTTCTTTACATTTACCACTTTTAAAATCAACTAAGCATATTTTATCAGAAAAGGAATTTAAAAAAATGAAAGATGGGGTTGTTATTTTAAATACCGCTCGTGGTGGCTTAATTGAAACTGAGGCTCTTTATAAAAATTTAAAAAGTGGAAAAATTTTTGCCGCTGGTTTGGATGTTTTGGAAAATGAAGATTGTTTAGGTAGAGAATCACACTTAAATCTATGTCAGATTGGAATAAAAAATTTAAATAATAAAATTATAAATTTAGAAAATGCAGTGGTCACACCACATAATGCTTTTAATTCCAGGGAGGCAAGTGAAAGAAGGATTTCAATGTCCATTGAAAAAATTAAAGAATTTTTAAGTTAGTTTATTTAATGGCTCGGCGCTTCGCGCCGAG
>CAMZKW010000002.1 GCA_947311625.1 Candidatus Campbelliibacteriota bacterium
TATACATTCTTAATGGTTTTGCTGTGTTTCCTCCTTCTTTGAAAGCAGTTTTTGTTTCAGATTCTAGATTTTCTAGACCGGGGAGGTTTTCGAGGAAAATTTCACCCCCTTTTCCTGTGGTGTACGTAGCACCTAAATCACCAGCAAAAACATTCCCACTCAAATTAAATATAAAAAATAATATAAAAAGGAATTTTAAAATTTTTTTGAACAACATAATTTAATTTTACTATTTTTTTTTAATAAAAGAAAGGTTTTTTTGTGTTGATGGGTGGTGGCGCACGGAGCGCGCCACTCTAAATTTAAAAAAGAAAAATATATTCTTTTAAAGTTAAAAATGCTATAATTACTTGATATAAAAAATATGAATTCATCTAATAATAATTTAAGTGAAATAACTTCCCCAAATTACGGGATTGTTATTTCTTTTATTGAAAAAAAGGCTTCTTTTAATTTTATAAAAATAAATAGTAAATCTGATTTAAAAGAGGATTATCTTATATTTTCCAAAGAGGAAAAAAAAGTTTTTAATTTAATACAAAATGCTAAAAAGTGAAAAGAGTCAATTGATTTTTATGATTTATTTTCAAACCTAAAAAAAACAAAATTTAAAATTTTTTACAAAGATTTATCAGTTAAAGAACTAGATTTTAAAGAAAACAATTTAATTCCTGCTAATTTTAATATTATAAAAAAAGAACCTATTTTTCCAGAAAAAATAAATGATTTTGTTTTAGAAATAGAAAGACAAAATATTGATAATTTTATTATAACTAGAAATTCAATATTCTATATTCAAAATAATATTTTAGCTGAGATAAAAACAGAAAACAGAATACTTTTAAATATAATAAAAAGGGCTTTTTTAAAAAAATATTCTAAAAATTCAAATTTATATTCTGAATTTCAAAAAACATCTTTAAGTCCCGAAGAAATTTTGGAAATAAATTCTCTTAAAAAAGATTTACAAAATATTTTTAATCTTAATTCAAATTGGAATAAAGATTTTAAAATTACAGAAATAGAAGAAAAAAAGGAAATTTTAGAAATAAATTATATTCATGAAGATAATTTTATAGAAATAATTCCTTTTTTAGATTATGGAGTTAAAAAAATATCAATATCAGATTCAATAAAATTTCAAAAAAAAGGAACTGATTATTCTTTTAAACGAAAATTTTCCGATGAACTTGGAATTGAATTTTTAATAAAAATAGATGGGGAAAAAATTATTTGAAATAAAATAGACTATGAAAAAGAATTAGATTTTTTTAAACATTTATTTGCTTTAAAAAATGAACTTGGATTTAATTCTAGTCTTGGTTTAAAAAGAAAAGGACTAAGACAAATAAAATCATTTTTAGAAAATAATTGAAAAAATATAAAAATACTTCCATTTGAAAAAAAATATTTAAATCAGAAAATCGATTTTGAACTTGTTGAATTTAAAGCTAATGTTGATTTTAATCTAAAATCTTCAAATGACCTTTTAAATTTAAAAGCTGATTTTTATTTAGGTAAAAATAAAATATCCATAGAAGAATTAAAAAAATATAATTTAAAAAAAGATTCCTATCTAACACGTGATGACGGAACCCTTTTAAAAATAGAAAATAATGAAGAATTAGAAAGATTATTATCTGTTTTAAATAAGTTTAAAGAAAAAGAAGATGCGGGAATTTTTGAAGGTAAACTTTATCATGTGACAGAACTCCAAAATATTTTTACCAATTCAGAATATTATAAAACAAAAACGAACAAAGGTTTTGATAAGTTTTTGAATGAGATGAATTCCCAATCAAATAATTCAACCAATTTGATTTCTGAAATAGATATTCCAAAAAAATTAAAAAAACTATTGAGAAAATATCAATACGATGGAGTTCAGTGATTAAATTTTTTAAAAAAATATCACTTTGGTGGAATTTTAGCAGATGATATGGGACTTGGAAAAACCATTCAAGCTTTAACATTACTTTCAATAAATTCTAAAAAAAACAAACCTTCAATCGTAATTGCCCCAAAAACACTTCTAGGTAATTGATTTTCCGAAGCAAAAAAATTTACTCCGAATTTAAAGACAATAATTATTTCAGGTGATTCTATTGAAAGAGAAGAACTTATAAAGAACTTAAATTCCTATGACTTAGTTTTAACATCTTATTCATTATTTCAAAGAGATTCAGAGATATATAAAGAAAATAAAATAAAATTTAATTATACAATTTTAGATGAAGCTCAATATATAAAAAATTTTAAAACTAAAAATGCATCTAGAGTCAAAGAAATAGATTCAGATTATCGTTTGGCATTATCTGGTACTCCTCTGGAAAATTCCCTTGGAGAAATTTGATCAATTTTTGAATTTTTAATGCCTGGTTTTTTAGGAACTCAAAGTGAATTTAGTAAAAAATATTTATCTCCCATTTCAAAAGGTGATAAAAAAATTCTTAAAAATCTTCAGGAAAAAATATCTTTCTTTATGATGAGAAGATTAAAAAAAGAAGTTTTAAAAGAATTGCCACCCAAAACAGAACAAAAAATATTACTTGATTTAAGTCCTGATCAAAAAATTATTTATCAAGAAATTTTAAACAAAATAAAAAAGGATTTTTTAAATGATGTGGATGAAAAAAATTTTAAAAAATCATATATGCATATTCTAGCAGCCCTTACAAAATTAAGACAAGTGTGTAATCACCCTAATTTAATTTTAAAGGAAGAAAATTATAAAAAATATAATTCTGAAAAACTAAATATATTCAATAATTTAGTGGACGAAATAATTTCCGAGAACAGAAAAGTTTTAGTTTTTTCTCAATTTACTTCAATGTTGGATATTTTAGAAAATGAACTTAATTCAAAAAAAATAAATTTTTCAAGATTAGATGGTTCCACAAAAAACAGAGATGAAGTTATTCATAATTTTAATAAAAATATAGAAAATAAAGTATTTTTAATTTCTCTAAAAGCTGGTGGTGTTGGATTAAATTTAACTTCTGCTGATTCTGTAATTATTTTTGACCCTTGGTGAAATCCTTCGGTCGAAAATCAAGCTATTGATAGAGCTCATAGAATCGGACAAAAAAAATCGGTAAATGTTTATAAATTAATATCTAAAGATACCATAGAGGAAAAAATATTGAATTTGCAAAAAGAAAAAGCTTCCCTTTTTGATTCGATTGTAAATAAAACTGATAGAGATTTTAAAAAGATTGATTGAAATGATATAAAAAATTTATTTGAGATGTAAAAAAAGAGATAACTATTAAGCGTCTCTCATTTTTTTTTAAAAAGGAAAATCTGAAGCTTCTAATCCTCAACATTTTATATCTCCATTAGTCTTCTCTGCACATGTTAAAAAGTCGCCTTTATACACGTTCTTTATATTAGTTGCAAAATCAGATGGAACATTACTTTGTCCATGGGAATTATTCCCTCAACATTTTAGGCTCTTATTATTTTTTATAGCACAAACACTAGAGTTGTCTACGATCACATCTTTAATATCTGAATTTCATCCAGTAGGAATTGATGTAGACCCTACGCTACTACACCCTCAACATCTTAAGCTTCCATTTTCTTTTATAGCACATACCGTGTTGTCATGCATAGAAATCTTTTTTATATTTGAATCTCATCCAGCAGGAATATTTAAATATGTGCCTGCAGGACTTCCATTATGACGAATGTCAACCTGTTTCGAATAGTAGCACCATGTTCAATTTCTATTGTCAACCCCAGGGCCAGAACATTTTAAGTTTCCATTTTTCTTTAAAATACAATATTTTTTATAACCCTGCTCAATTTGTTTTATTTCTCGATCCCACCCGTTTGGTATACTTGGTGCGACACTACCAGTGCATTCTATTTTATCACTTTTATTCACAATACAAATAGAGCCAATCCCTCTAGCCACAGAAACATATTTTACATTGTTATTTCAACTTTGAGGAATATTAGCTCCTACACAATACAGACTATCATTGTCATTAATAACACATCTTCCATACCCCTGCCACATACCAGCAGAATTATGAGTATAGTATATAATGTTATTAAAAGAGTCAGGAATCTTATTATCTGTTGTGTTTTGGTTTTTAGGTCAACAAAATAATTTAGTATTTTTTATAATACAGTATTCCCTTCAATTTTGATCTGATGAATAATTACCTAAAAAAAATGTATTACTAAAATTACTTATATCTTTTAATTCTACCCCACTCGGTCTATGTGCCTTAAAAGCATCTCATTCAGCCTTTGTTCTTGTTGGAATAAAATAATCTTTTCCAGATGTGTTTGTTACTTTATATCCTTGTCCATAAGCTCCTTTGTCATAAGATAGATCTTTTATTTCAAATGATTTTGAATTATTTGTTCTATATCCATGATTTTTGTCTCCAAAAGAAGTTATTCCATCCATTCAACCTGCTACTGATATCCCATACCCTATAAATATAGATATTATTAAAGTTAATAGTATAATAATTAAATGTTTTGTATTTTTTATAAACTTTATCATATTGGAATTATATATTGTTTTTCTTTTTTTTGCAAATTAGTTTATTAATTTATTTAAAAAATTTTTAAATAAAAATGGACAGGATTACTAAAAACCCTGCCTGATTATTACCAGTTTTGGGGAAATAATGCTTTCTCCATTATCTCCCCTGGTGTTCTTATCCAACCCCAATCAGAATCTGGATCATCCAACCCATCATCATTGTAATAGGCTACAGCTCCCAACTCTATTCTATCATCAAAAACTCCCAGAAGTTGTTGATCATTATACTGCCTGAACCCCTCTCCAAGCTCATAATTGTTATCCAAAGAGCAATTATGAACATATAAACAGCTATCACCTTGGTCATCACAGTTATCTAACTCATCCACAATCGTATAATGAGAGCGGAGGTGTGATACTGTAAGATTCGTCGCATCAAATTTTCCATCTGGAGTTATTTGATATTCACAATTAGTATCCGTTTCCTGCCAATGCCCTTCAGTATCTGACCCGACCCAATACCAACTCTTTTTATTGCCCAATTCAATATTAAAAAAGGAATTGATTTGGGTTATTCGTGCGTCTACATCTTGATCCCCACTACCATTATCATCCTGACCGCCAGTAGTGCCGCTATCGTCAACAACACTGCTGTTTTGGTCTACTGGTGGAGTGCTTCCACCACCACAACCTACTACCAAAACCGAAACCATTACCGCGATAAGGCTCGCGATGAGCCATTGTGTATTTTTCATCTCTTCTCCTTTCTGTGATGACTGAGCAAAGCCCAGCCTTTCTTTTCCTATGGATTGAAATTTTGTTGTACGAAGAGCAACAAAATTTCAATCCACTTTTCATTTCCGTCTTACCTATGTATATTAAAGCATTTTTTAATTAAAAAGTCAATTTTTATAATACATCGGTGGACTTCTTTTTTAAAAACTGACCAATTTTTCATCAAAATAATTTTTTCTTATCAAAGGTTGATTTTTTTGTTTGTTTAACTTCGGCAAAAAATCTTTTAATTTCTGAAATAGGTATTTTTTTAAAGAAACCGATATAATAAGAAAATGAACCTTCACCACGAACTGCGACTTCATTAAAATATTTTCTAATTTCATCAACCAATTCTTGCATTTCTGAATGGTAAGTTTTTGGTCGGTTGATAATTTTTTCAAAGGAAAGGAGTTGTGAAATTTCAGCTTGACCGGATTTGGTTTTGGGTGGATTTTGCGAAGCAAAATCCGCTTTTTTTCGTTTTTTAGGGAAAAATTTTTTCAAATTTTTATTTTCTGATTTTTGAGCCAACTCTGTGTTTTTCAAATATTTTTTTATTTCAGAAATTTCAAATTTATCAATTAATTTTCCAGAGGCAAATTCCCCAGTTTTTGAGAGAGGTAGTTTTTTTAGAGGATCTTCTGATTTTCTCAACTCCTGTTTTAAATCTTTTAAATCTTCTACCTTTAAAATTATGGCAGGAATCTTTTTTCCAAAAACGATTTCAATCATTTCACCTGGCTCAAAATTTTTCAGAGAATAAAATTTCAAAAATTTTCTTTCCTTTGTTTTTTCTCTGACAGATTTTCAACTAACAAGAGTATAAATTTTCATGCTTTTATTTTATCATTAAAAAGGTTATAATAAAATTACCATGAATAAAATAACAAATATAATTTTAGCAATTTTGGTTGTTTTGGTTGGGTATGGAATTTTTAAAAATCATTCTTTAGATTTAAATATTTCAGAACACAAAAACAACACAATTACTATAACAGGAAAGGAGGAAAAAAAACTTGTGCCAGACACAGCAAAAATTTCTTTTTCTGTAAATGAATATAGAAAAAATCAAAAGGAAGCTGCAAAAATTGTAAATACAAAAACTAAAAAGATTATTGAGGCTTTAAAAGATTTAGATATTGACGAGAAAGATATCAAAACTAGAAATTATTCTGTCTATCCTGAATATAACTGAAATAATGGAAAAAGAACTTTTAGAAATTACAAAGTTAGTCAATCTATTGAAGTTAAAGTTAAGGATTTAGAAAAAATTTCAAAAGTTTTAGCAAAGGTGGTTGAATTAAAGGTTGATAATCTAAATGGACCAAATATGTATATTGATAATTTAGATGAAATTAAAGAAAAAATGAGAGCAGAGGCTATCAAAAATGCAAAAGAAAAAGCGGATGAATTAGCTATTCAGTTGGGGGTAAAACTTGATAAAATTGTAGGGTTTTCAGAAAATAAAAATTCAAATTATTACCCAAGACCAATGTATAAAATGGCTGTAATGGCTGATGCTGTTTCCGGTGATGAAGAAATGCCAGAACCTGAAATAAATCCAGGAGAACAAAAAATTACAAAAACAGTTAATATTAGTTTTCAAATTGAAGATTAAAAAAAACTAAATTCTTAGTTTTTTTCTTCAAAATATTTTTTTAAATCTTCAATCTTTATTCTTTCCTGCTTCATAGAATCCCTTTCCCTTACTGTCACAGTATTATCTTCCAAAGTATCATAATCCACTGTTACACAGAAAGGTGTTCCAATTTCATCCTGTCTTCGATATCTTTTTCCAATTTTTCCTGTATCATCATAGATTGAATTATAATCTCCAGCTACCAAGTTAAAAACCTCATCGGCTTTTTCTGCCAAACCATCTTTTTTCATCAAAGGTAAAATAGCAATTTTTACTGGAGCAATTTCTGAATTAAATCTCAAAACAGTTCTCTCACTTCCATCTTCTAAAATCTCTTTGTCATAAGCTTCCGATAAAACTGCCAAAAATACACGACCAAGACCCATGGAAGTTTCTAATATTCAAGGAATAAATTTTTCTCCATTATCATTATAAGATAAATCCACTCCTGAAAATTTTGTATGCTGACTTAAATCATAATCTGTCCTATCATGTACTCCTTCAATTTCATCATATCCAAAAGTGGGAAAATTATATTCTATATCTCAAGCATCGGAAGCATAAAAAACTAAATTTTCATGTTGGCTCCATTTTAAATTTTCTTCAGAAATACCCAAGTCTAAATACCATTGCCATCTCTCTTTTTTAATTTTTTCATAGGCATCTTTATTTTCATTAGGTTTTACAAAAAACTGAGTATCAGCTTGTTCAAATTCTCTAGTTCTAAATAAAAAGTTTCTTGGTGAAATTTCATTCCTAAAAGCTTTATTAATTTGTGCTAATCCAAAAGGTATTTTTGGATGAATTGAATCAACTACATTTTTAAAATTTAGATAAATTCCCTGACAAGCCTCTCCTGGTAAATAAACTGGTGTTGATTCTTTAGAAGTAAAGTCTCCTAAATTTGATTTAACTAAAAGATTAAAAGCTTTAGCTTTTGTAAAATCACTTCCACCACATTTTGAACATTTTATTTTATCTTTATTTTCATCAAATAAGATATTGATTTCTTCTTCAGACATTTTTTCATCAGCAGAAATCCCTATTTTTTCCAATTCTTTATCAACCCTAATTCTTGTATTACAATTTTTACATTCAGCCATGGGGTCAGAAAATCCAGAAGTGTGACCTGAAGAGTCTCAAACCTTTGGATGTTTAAACATTCCTGAATCTAAACCATAATAATTTTTTTTCTTTTTTACAGTTTCTCTTCATCAAAAATCTTTAATATTTTTTAACAATTCAACCCCCACTGGACCAAAATCATAGACTCCAGCCAAACCTCCATAAATTTCTGATGATTGATATACAAATCCAGCTTCCTTAGAAAAACGAACAATATCGTCCATTTTTTTTTCACTATTTTTTAAATTATTCATAAACACATTTTAACATAAAAATAAAAAAGGTGGAATTTTACTTCGTAAAATTCCACCTTTAAAAAAATTAAAGTAATTCTAAAAACTCTTCCTTACCCTTTCCGTTCTTTGCTGAAAAAAATATTATTTTTAAATCTGCACCAACTTCTTTTTTTATATCTTTCTCTACTTTAGATTTCTCTTTTTGATTAAGTTTATCCATTTTATTTATCAACAAAACAATATCTTCACCCTGTTCTCTGAAAATATTTATTAATTCTTTATCAAAATCATTTAAACCTCTTCTGGCATCAATAACAATTATATTTAATCTAAGTTTTACATCTGAAAAAATAACATACCAAAGAATTAATTTTCTTAATTTTTCTCTTTCAACCTTTGACATCCTAGCATAACCGTATCCCGGTAAATCCACAAAAAAGATTGTTTCATCAATCTCAAAAAAATTAATCTCCCTTGTTTTACCTGGAGTAGCCGAAGACCTCACCAAATTATTTCTACCTAAAATAGTATTTATTGAAGAAGATTTACCTACATTTGAACGACCATAGAAAGCTATATGTTTTTTATCTTCCAAAAGAATATCATCTGAGCCCCTTATTCCTTTTCGAAATTTTATATTATTAAAATTCATAGTTATTTTTATTTTGGATTAGCTTCTTTTTCTAAAATATATTTTAAAGTATTTTCTTTAATAAAATCTTTATCTATAAATTTAATACTTAAAGAATACAACAACCCTGCTAAAATTGTTGAACCTATAATTATCCCCAATCCTTGCAATAATCCTTTTAAAAAAATAGCTTTAAATGAAAAATGGCTGTTAACTGAACTATTTACTTTTTCAATTTCTTTTACCAAATCCTCTATTCTTTCGTTAAGAGATTTCTTTTCTTCTTTTTCAATTTGAACCTCTTTTTCTAAAATACCTACTTTTTCTAAAAGAGTACTAACTGGTTTTTTTATAAAATCATCTTTTTTTTTCATATCTTCATTCATAAATAAATTATATCATAAAATAAAAAAACAAATATTCTATTATTTGTTTTTTATCCTTCAATATATTTTTTAGCTTTTTTTAATTCAGTAGCTAAAAGATAGTAAAAAGTAATTCTAGATTTTAACTTTGTCTTTTTCATTGTTTGACAAACTTTTTCCATTGCAGTTCTTGATTTTTCAATATCATGAAAATCTAAAGCTTTTTTTAGAAAATTTCTTCTTACCCTTTCCATTTCCTTTGGATCACCACAGGCAACATTTTTTGCATCTGCTTTTCCCATAACTGAAGCTAATCTTTTTGCTAAAGCTTCTACTAATTTTTTATTAACTTTTGAATCAACAAATTTTTCAATATCTGTTGTATATTTTGAAATTTTTTCTTCCATATTTTTTATATTATTAAATTATTAAAATATATATTTGTGACAATATATATAAAATAATAATATCATAAAATTAAAAATAAAAAAAAACCTATTAAGGTTATTTCACTCACTCACAAGAATTATTAATTCTTTCTCTAGTTAAAGGTCCAACATACCCGTCAATTAACTTTTCTGAAAAGCCTAAAGCTTTTTGCATTCTCTTAATTGCTCCATCTGTCATTGGCCCTAGAATTCCATCTACTGCTCCTGAATTAAATCCTAATCTATTCATATGAGCCTGTAGAAGTTTTACTTCATTAATAGTTCCTCTTTCTCAAGAAGAATATTTTCCATTTCTATCTCCTGCTTTCATATTTTGAGTTAGAATTTGAGAAGCTGAACATTTTGCACCTTCACCTAACTTTGAATTATTTTCTGTTTTTGTTTCAGTTTTTTCTTCAACTTCTTTATATTTACATAATGATTGATCGTGCTGACCTACATTATTAAAGTTTATAGCTTTTGAATCTTTACAAACTTTTTTTGAAGATTTTCCTGAATGTGATTTTCCTGATTTTCCTTTTGGAATATTTGAATTAATTTCTGCTGCATTTACTGCATTAATCATTGCTTGTACTTGTGCTTGAGTTGCTGGTGCATCAAAAGTATTAGTTGGGTCTGCAATATATGTTTGGTAAGCTGTTTCGTTTGCTGCAACTAAATTTGTAAGTACAGGTAAAATACTATTTAATTCTGCAATTGTTACATCTGATGAGTTTGCATTATCATCTGCTCCGATTTCTGCGAGAATAATATCTGAATCAGATATTACAATTATATTAAAAGGATTTGAATTAACCCATTTCACAGCATCACTTGTTCCATCGCTTGGACGAATACGAAGTAATATATTATTGAAGGTTCCTATTCCTAAATCAATTTTTGCATCCCAAACAAATTTATGATCTGTTCCTGCTTGCGATCCTGAAAGAGCAATTAATCCATCAGAAGTTCCACCAGCATCACTGGCATCGTTCCAACTAACACCACCATCAGTAGAATACTCTATTCCTGATGTTGCGGTTTGAGAAATATTTTGGGTTGAAGCATCTCCTATTTGAAATAAATTATAATTAACATTTATTTCATTTCCTTCTGTTGCCGCAAAATCATTGTCAAATGATGCTGCAGGTTTCAAGACATCAGCAATAGCTTCTGCAATTTTTGCATGACCTGCTTGATTAAAGTGAACTCCACCAACATCATAAGCTGGTTGTATATCCCAAGTATTTCCAACTGGTCCATTAGCATTAAATTGTCCTATATAAGGACCAGCATCTACTATAAATGCGTTTGGATAAGTATCTACTAATGTTTCCAGGTCAGTATTCCAATCATCTCTCATTGCAAGTTGTGCATCTGAACCTCCTGTCCATGGTAAAATTTTAACCATAAGAGCTGTAGTACCAGCGACTTGCATATTATTAAGCATGGCAGTATTATTTGCAATAAATTGAGCTTTTGTAATAGTTCCCCCAGCGATATCATTTACACCGCCTTCCAAAATAGCCAGTCTTGGTTTTTTGTCTATAACATCTGTAACAAATCGAGCCGATGTAAGGTTTGTTGTTTGGCTACCAATCCCCATATTTTGATAAGTATATCCGGTTAAGTTTGAAAACTGTTTTTCAATAGTCGAGTCAATATTTGTTGTTAATGTTCCCTCTAAAAAACTATAATGACCAGGATGTCCGGCAATAATAGAATCTCCAATAAATGAAGCTTGCGGTGCTTGCATATAAATTTCAATAGGAAGAGCTACATTTGAAAGACTTCCTGGTGCAGCATCAAAATTATAACTGGCTCCCACATCAGCCCCTGTTTCATATTTTGAAGTCGTACCATTTGAAGTTCCTCCCACAACAGCATACATGGAACTATTACCAGTTCCAATCATTTTGTATCCAATATAATCACCTTCTTGAACCCCGACAATAGGAGAAGCTAAAACATGTGTTGAAATAGAGCCAGGTACCATTGTTGGTAATAAATCTTCACTCTCACCTACCATATCATAAGTTCCCCCATTTTTTCGCCAAATTCTTATACGAAATTCTGTTAAATTTGGAGCTAAAGCATTTGCCCCTGCATAAAAACGAACCTGTTTAATTGTACCATTTTGTCTAATTCTATATTTATGACCAAGGTTTAAAAAGTTCCTGATTGCGGCTCCTGCTGACCAGTTATCTCCACCAACCGCAGCATCTGCTCCATAGGGAGCAACTCTTACTAAATCTGCATTAGCAGAAAAATTTGAATATGCGAAAGTACTACTTGCCATAATACTTAACCCGAGAGTTAGTATTATTGAAATTTTATTTTTTATTTTTTTTATCATAAAATTATTTTAATTAATTATTAATAATACAATGAATTTATATGTTTAATTATATATATATATATATCATTGTTAATTTTATTTTAACATATTTAAAAAAAAAAAAACAATAAATTATAACTATTTTTTTATTTCACAATCAAGTTCAAAATCCTCCCAGCCACATAAATAACTTTCACAATTTCTCCTTCCAATCATTTTGCAATTTCTGGATTATTTTTTGTCAATTCCACCGCTTCATTTTCATCAGCTTCTGGTGAAATTTCAATCTCCCCTCTTCTTTTTCCATTTACCTGAACTCCTAATTTAATCAAATCAACTTTTGCCAATTCTTCATCAAAAGCAGGTCATTCATTTTCAATCAAAAATCCTTCACCTCCCTGCTCTCTTCAAATTTCTTCTGCTACATGAGGGGTAAAAGGAGATAAAATTTTAATAAATTCTAAATAATCACCCCTATTAATTTTTTCCTCCTTGTCAGCAAAATTAATTAATTTCATCATTTCAGAAATGGCAGTGTTAAATTTCAACTCTTCAATATCAATAGAAACCTTTTTAATAGTTTTATGTAATTCTTTTTTGAAAGCTAAATTTTCTTCATCTATCAATTTTTCCTGCTGCCTTCAAAGCTTTTCAATGAAACGATAAATTCCCACAATATTATCTTCATTTCACATTTTATCATCCTCAACTGGTCCAGCAAAAAGCATGTAGGCCCTTGTAGCATCAGCTCCAAATCTTTCCACCATCTCATCAGGATTTACCACATTTCCCTTTGACTTAGACATTTTTACTCCATTCTTATCTAAAATCATTCCTTGGTGCCTTAATTTCAAAAATGGTTCTTTGAAATTTATTAACCCCATTTTATACATAGCATGGGTAAAGAAACGAGCATAAAGTAGGTGTAAATAAGTATGTTCTGCTCCCCCGATATACAAATCAACCGGCATTCATTTTTTTAATCTTTCTTGGCTGGCAAATTCCTTATCATTCTGTGGGTCTGGATATCGGAAGAAGTACCAGGAAGAATCCACAAAGGTATCCATAGTATCAACTTCCGGAGTTCAACCTTCTCCAAAAATTCTTTCCACTCTTTCTTTTAATTCTTTAGATTTAGCCAAAGGCGCTTCTCCCGTTGGCACAAAATCAACATCCGATGGCAAAGTTCAAGGTAAATTTTCATCTCCCACATAGTGAGCTTTTCCTTCTGGATCATAAACAATTGGAATTGGAGTTCCTCAATATCTTTGACGAGAAATGGACCAATCTCTTAATCTATAAGTTGAAGTTAATTCTCCTTCAACAAATTCTGTAATTTTCTTTTTAGCTTCTTCAGAATCCATTCCATCAAATTCTCCAGAATTTACTAAGACACCATATCCTGAAAAAATTTCACCATTAAAAATTTTTCACATTAATGAGTGATGTTCTCATTCTATTTTAGAAGCAACATCTTCTTTTTTAACCCATTCAATAATATGCCCTCCCTCTTCAACCTCACTAGGAACTCTTTCATCATTTAAAAGTTTTACATAATAAACTGCGGAATTTGTTTTTTGATTTTTATTTTTAGTAGACCTATAAGCAAAAGCAAAAATATTATCTGTAATTTTTTCTTTTATTTCAAAATTTACATAACCAGTTTCTTCAATTATTTCTTTTTTAACTGCCTCTAATTCTGTCTCTCCTTCTTCAACCCCACCACCAACAAAATGTCAATCTGAATCTTTTTCTAATAAAAACTCTCCTCTATCATTTTCAATAATCATATCAACAACCCTTCTATTCAATGTTTCTACATCATCCCTAACATTATCAAAAATATAATTTGGACCGACAACTTGTTTAATTTCAATTCCAAACTTTTTAGCAAATTCAAAATCCCTTTCATCATGAGCAGGTACTGCCATGACGGCTCCAGTTCCATAACCAGCTAAAACATAGTCAGCAATAAAAATAGGAATTTCCACCTCACCCATTCCAGCCTTTTTTCTAGCTGGATTTATAGCTTTTACTCCTTTTAATTCAACACCAGTTTTTTCTTTACTTTCCAGCCTTTCCAATTCTGTTTTTTTCTTAACCTCCTCAATGTATTTTTCAACCTCATCTCAATTTTGAATTTTATCCTTTCATTTTTGAACCAATTTATGCTCTGGTGCCAAAACCATATAGGTCGCACCAAAAAGAGTATCGGGACGAGTAGTAAAAATTTCAATCTCATCTCCTTTTACATAAGTTTTTATTACATTAAGCAGTTGGGGGATACTTTCTTCATTCTGAGACAAATGCCCTAATCCGTGAAATTGTCCATAATCAACATTTAATTCCCTTGATAAATAATCAAAATCTTCAAAAGGAATATATGGGTCATTGTCTGAAAATAAAATTCTGATATCCTTAATTGAATCTTTGATTTTTTTAAAATTAAAATTTTTATAAAATTCAAAATCAATTTCCTTAATACCAGTATCTTTTATTACTGGTGATACAAAAAATGCTTGTTTTAAATTTAAATCGTTTTCAGATAAGTATTTCATTAAAAATGTTGGTCCTAAAGAATGTGCTAACACAATAGTATTTTTGTTTATTTTTGGTAAAATATTTTTTTCAAAAAATTCTTTTCATTCTTTATAAACTGGTTTTTCTGAATTTGGAAAATCTGGATTCAAAACTTTATAATCTTCTGTTTCAAAATATTCTTTTACTTCATTGAATCAACCTTGATTACCTTTACCTTCAAAACCATGAATTAAAATTATATTTTTCTCTATTTTATCATTAAAATTTGTTTCAAATTTTATCTTCGCCCCCTCGGATTTTCCAATTCAAGCATTTTGATTTTTCTTTGTATGTTCTGGCCAGTCTATATTTTTCTGCTCATCAGTTCAAATTAAATCATCGGCAAAATCTGTAATTCTAAACATTCAAGATGGGATATCTTTCTGCTCCACCTCAGTTTTACATCTTTCACATTTTCCATTTTCCACCTGCTCGTTGGCAATAACAGTTTGACAGGAAGGACAATAATTAGCCTTGGCTGATTTTTTATAAACTAAATCATTTTCAAAAAATTTTCCAAAAAGTCATTGAGTTCATTTGTAGTACTCTGGTTTTGAAGTTATAACAGCATTATCAAAAAAATCGTAAGCCAATCCTAAATTGTCCATTTGTTCCCTAAATCTCTTTGTTGTTTTTTCAATAGTTTCTGCTGGTGGGATTCCAGTCTTAACCGCATAGTTTTCTGCCGGCAGACCAAAAGCATCAAAACCTTGTGGGTGCAAAACATTTACTCCTTTCATTCTCTTAAATTTATAAAGAGTATCAGTTATGGCCGCCTGTTCAGTGTGCCCCATATGTAACCCATCTCCCGATGGATATGGAAACATATCCAAAAGATAGAATTTTTCTTTATCTGTATTTTCAAAATCTGTCTTAAATAATTCAGCCTTTTTTCAATCTTCCTGAATTTTATTTTCTATTTCTTTATGTGAATATTTTTTCATAATATTTTTATTATAGCAAAAAAGACTAAAATTAAAAAAAGCGAAAAATTACTTCTCAATTTTCCAACTAAAATAAAAAACTAGAATTTTGAGCCTGCTCTTTTTCTATCTGATTCTTTAAGGTATCTTTTTCTTAACCTTATAGCATCTGGAGTGACTTCGAGAAATTCATCATCTCTCATAAGACCCATAGCTTCCTCCAAAGTATTATCTTTTTTTGGTGTAAGCTTAACTGTTCCATCAGAACCAGAAGCTCTCATATTAGTTAATTGTTTTCCTTTTGTAGGATTAACCATCATATCTTGACCCTTGGCTGTATTACCTATCACCATACCCTCATAAACATCTTCTCCAGCACCCACATAAAGAACTCCTCTATCTTGAAGATTTGCTAAAGAGAATGCTAAAACTTTTCCCGTAGCCATTGAAATCATTGATCCTAATTCTGTTTTTGAAATTTCTCCAGCAAATGGTTTAAATTCTAAAAATAAAGCGGTTAGAATACCTTCACCTTTTGTATCAACAATAAACTCGTTTCTGTAACCCAAAATTCCTCTTGTGGGAACTTCAAAAGTCATTGCGACTTGACCAAATTCATCAGTTTCCATATTTGTCATTGTTCCTTTTCTTTTTCCTAATTTTTCAATTACAGAACCAGAAAATTCTTCTGGCACAAAAATTGAAACTTCTTCAAAGGGTTCATATTTTTGACCATCAATTTCTTTAAAAATAACTTCTGGTGGAGAAATTGCAAGTTCAAATCCTTCCCTTCTCATATTTTCTATAAGAACAGCAATGTGTAGTTCCCCCCTACCATAAACAATATATTTTGAATCATCAGATAAATCTAATTTTAATCCAACATTCACCTCTGTTTCTTTTTCCAGTCTTTCTCTAATTTGTCTTGATGTCAAAAGCTTTCCTGATTGTCCTGAAAAAGGAGAATCATTAACAAACATATTTACAGAAATTGTTGGTTCATCAATTGTAATCTCAGGTAATAATTCACCTTCTATATCTTCGGCAATTGTTTGACCAATAAAAATATCTGGCATTCCAGCAACCATAACAATATCCCCAGCAAGAGCCTCATTAACCTCTGTTCTCTCTAAACCATTAAATGTAAATAGCTTAACAATTTTTCCGTCAATATTTTCTCCCTGATGATTTCTTAATACAATCTTTTGACCATCTTTTAAAGTTCCAGAATAAATTCTAGCGATACCCAATCTTCCTAAAAATTTATCATAGGATAAATTAAAAACTTGAGCCTGTAATTTTTCTTGAGATTTTTCAGGGGATATTGCTGGAACATTTTCCAAGACAACATCCAAAATCGGAGTTAAATCTTTTCCCATTTCAGCATCATCTTCCCTTTTTGCAACACCTTGAACCCCAATAGCATGAACTGTTTTAAAATCTAACTGTTCATCTGTAGCACCTAATTCAATAAATAAATCAAAAACTTGATCGTGAGCTTTTTCTACATTAGCTGCTGGTTTATCAATTTTATTCAAAACTAAAATTGGTTTTAATCCAAGTTCTAAAGATTTTTTCAAAACAAATTTTGTTTGAGGCATTGGACCTTCAGCAGCATCAACAATTAAAAGAACTGAATCTACAGACCTCAGAACCCTTTCAACTTCTGAACCAAAATCAGCATGCCCAGGAGTATCTAAGATATTTATTTTTGTATTTTTATAATTTACAGAAGTATTCTTTGCATAAATAGTAATACCTCTTTCTTGTTCTAAATCATTTGAATCCATTGAAACACCTTCTTTAACCATTCCAGTTTGTTTCAAAATCTCATCTGTTAGAGTTGTTTTTCCATGATCCACATGGGCGATAATCGCAATATTTCTTATTTCCATAATTCACCTATTATACCATAATTTAAGTAAAAAATATTAATATTTAATTTATATTTTTTATTATTTATTTTTAAAATATCTATCTCAAATTTTATAAGCTCAAACTTTTATAAAATCATTTACAAAAAATCACAATGTTGAATAGATTCATATATAAGCAACAACTTCCCAAGAAATTGGAGTCATTAAAATTCCGAAAACTGCAATTATTGTTCCTAAAATTCTAGAGCTAAAAGCTGGGAGAAAAAACTTTAGAGATGGATATGGTTTTTCTCAAAAGTGTTTTCTGCCTGTTCTTGTTAGGTATAGTGTTGAGTGCCCTGAAACGTCTAACTTCAAGAAAATAATTGTCTGAATTAAAATAAATGGCAATGCTAGAATAGAATCCAAGTATCATAGAAGTAAGAATGATGACAATAGTCCAGCTAATCCCAAAATTGTTGAAATAAAGATAACTTCTTTGATATCTCACTTTACCGGCTTAGCGTCGGCGACAGCATTATCATAAGCAATGGACATTACGGGAATATCATTCAACAAGGCTAGTATAATAATCATTGCAGCGGTCAAAGGTTCTTGTCCGTAAAAAACTATAGCGAAAGAAATAAAAAATATAATTCTTATAGTCTCGGCAATTCTAAACACAGCATAGGAGTGCATTTTGGAAAAAGTTTCTCTAGCTAAAATTATAGCTCTTTCAATAATTCCAAGTCCAGAATCAAGCAATACTAAATCTGCCGCGGAACGGGCCGCTGCCGAAGCACCGGAAACTGCAATCCCAATATCCGCCCTTTTTAAAGCTGGAGCATCATTTACCCCGTCACCTGTCATTGCCACAATGTGTCCATTTTTCTGTAAAGTATCTACGATATTATATTTATCTTCAGGTCTTGCTTCAGCAAAAATTTCATTTTTAGAAATAATATTATTTTTTTCTTTATCGCTTCCATTTTTAAAAATTTCTTTTAACTTTTCAGAATTTGAAATATTTTTTCCTATTTTTAAAATCTTTCCAATATATTTTGCAATCAGTGAATCATCTCCTGTAATCATTTTTATATCAACTCCATAAGATTTTATTTTTTCTATAACTTTCAAAGAATCATCTCTGGGTGGGTCAATCATTGGAATCAATCCAATGACAAAATATTTTTCATTTTCTTTTTTCAAAACTATTAAAGACCTGAAACCATCTTTTGCTAATTCATCTATTTTATTTTCCAAAAGTTTTATCTCATCAGTTTCCAAAAGAGCTACCATTATTTTTGGTGCCCCCATTAAAATTTCTTCTTTTTCTTTTTTGCTATTTTCTATAATTACTTTTGTAAATTTATCAGAAGGATTAAATGGAATAAAATCTATTAAATTATATTGATTATTTTTTTCAAAAAAATTATTTTTATTTCCAAAATTTAAAATTGCTTTTTCTAAAGGTTCTGGACTATCTTTATTTAAAAGAAAATAAATATGTAAAAATAAATTTTCCAAAGAAAAATTATTAAAAACTTCTGGTTTAAAAACTGCAATTTCATTTTTCGTTAAAGTTCCTGTTTTATCAACTGCTAATTTATCTATGGAAGCCAATTCTTCCAAAGCCACAAAATTAGAAATAATTGCTTTTTTCTTTGCTAAAAGATGTGCTCCAATAGCCATGGTGACTGAAAGTACAGTTGATAAAGCAACGGGGATTGAAGCAATTGCTAAAACCAAAGAAAAACTAAGAGTATCCACAAAAGATTTTCCTTCTATAAAATATAGATAAATAAAAGTTATAACTACCAAAACAGAAGATAAAATAATTAAAAACCTTCCAATGGATAAAATCGCTTTTTGAAAATGACTTTCTTCTAAATTTTCTGCTTTGGCAACAAGGTGAGCTGCATTACCAATAAATGTGTCTTTTCCTATTTTAGTAACTTCCATAACCACAAGTCCTTTTTCTAAAATAGAAGATGCAAAAACTTCATCACCTTTTTTTTTTCTACCGGAAGTGATTCTCCTGTAATAGTTGATTGATTAAAAAGAGTATCTTTTAATTCTAAAATCTTTCCATCTGCTGGAGCTATATCCCCTATTGATAATTTTACAATATCTCCCGGAACCAACTCTCTAGCATCAATTTCAGAAAATTTTCCATTTCTTAAAACTATAGCCGTGGGGGCTAGATTTTCTTTCAAAACATCAAGAGCTTTTTTTGCTTTTCTTTCTTGAAAAAAATCAACAGATAAATTTACTAAAAGTAAAATCAAAATTATTCAAAAATCAGACCAGTGAGAAACTACGGCTGATAATAAAAGAGCAGTTTCTATCATTAAAGGTATTGGAGAAAATATTTTTTTAAATAATTTTCCTAAAAAAGTTTTTTCTTTTTCTTTAATTTCATTGAAACCAAATTTTTTTTGAAGTTCTTTAACTTTCTCTGAATTTAATCCTTGATATTCTTTTTCATTAAACATAAAATATATTATATCATTTTTAAATAAAAAAAATTAAAATAAATTTTTTAGAAATTTTAATCTTTTTTTTTCTGGCATTTTTTTAATAGCGTAACGGAGAGCGATACGAGGAATTTTTTTATAGTTAGTGTGCAAAAATTCTTCGCAATTTTCCGCAAATCCGGAACACTTACACTAATAAAAATATCTCCTTTTCCGTATTCTCCCTTTCCAGTTTTAAAAAATCTTTCGTTAGCCTTTTTCTTTCTGGAGAGGAATATTTTTTTAGTTCTTTTTTAATTTTTTTAATTAACATAAAATAATCTTAACATTATAAAAAAATATCTTAAACCTAAATTAATAAAATATTAATTTTATGTAAAAAAAAAACTTAACCGATATTTTTTTGATTTTCTTTATCACTCTCCAACAACACTATTTTTAATCCTGTAAATCTATCATACAAATCATCTTTTTTAATAAAAACAAAATACAACTCTATCAAAAAATAAATTATACATAAAGGAAATAGAAAACACAAACCAAATAAAACTGATCCATATTTTAATCAAAATCTAAAAAATAAATTTCTATATACAATTATTTTTTTCTCATCTTCTTTTATACTAACTATTTTTAGCTTAACAAGCTTATAACCCAATGTTTGACCATCTTTAAAATAAAAAAATGTTTGAATCATAAAAATTATTATTGTTAATAACAAAGAAAAATAATAAATCATTGTAGATGTTTTAGAAGGTCCACTATTTGACAACCCACTTCCATCTAAAAACAAGCTTGAAATAATTAATATTATAAGAATAATAAAATATGGAGTAAAATCTATTAATCCGGCTTTTAATCTTTTTTTTAAAAAACTCTTTTTCATAAAAATATATTAACATAAAATACTCTATAATAAAAATTAAACCTTCTAATAAAATAAAATCCGAAATTTTGCTTCGCAAAATTTCTGCTTTTCAGATTTCCTATCCTAAAAAATTATTTTATTTCCCCTTTTTCAATCAATAATTTTTTACCAACTGTGTTTTTTATTTTTGTATCCGTTGTATCTCCATGTTTTTTCAAAAATGTTTCTTCAAATTTTACAGTCCCACAAAATTGTGCAATTTTTTTAACTCCTCCTGGGTGAATAGGTAAGAACTTTGTAACATCATAAACATTTCCTTTATAAACCACTCAACAATCTGATTCGGAATTATGTTTTTTCAATTCATCCTTAGTAATTACTCCATCTATTTCAGCTAACATTTCTTTTGCTTTTTTTCCTCCACCCATAGCCTCTTCTTCCATATGTTTTTTACCAGAATTAACTGCCTCTAACAACTGTGCCTCTGTGATATATTTTGGATTAAAATCACCACCAACTCTTTTTAGATTTCTATAAAATGCAGACATGTGATGTTTAGATTGTTTTAGCAAAGTACTATATGCTAACTTTAAATCTTTTTTATCAGTTACATTTCCATATTTTATTAAATTAGCCATATTTATATCTTCCACCATTGCTCCAACTTCAAAAGCATCTTTATCTGATTTTTTACCTTTTTCTGTTAATTCTTTGTATAATTTTGTAAATTTAGTATTTGTAAAGACACCCTGTTCTGATTCATCTTTTACAGGATCTTCTAAATCATACCTATCAATCAACTGATCAAAAACATCCATGTGTCTATTTTCAGAAACTGGAATATTTACAAAAGCTTTTGATTTTGTAGTTTTTGATAATTCCCTATAAATATCTCTTGCCATTTTTTCTTCCTCTCTCATGTGAATAATAGCTAACTTTTCATCTTCTGTTAAAATTCCTTTTTTGAAAGTTGAAAAATCAACTGTATGTTCATCACCATGTTTATCTTTTTTTTCAAACATTTCCTCATGTTTTTCCATTGTTTCTATAGACACTTCTTTTATTTCTTCTTTTACAGAATCTACAAATTTTCCTTTGTAAGTTGAATTTCCAAAATACAATGCCGCCAAAGCAACTAAAACCACTACTACTAATATTAATTTTTTCATAATCTTTTTATTTAATTTATTTTTAATTTCTATTATTATAACATTTTTTTAAAAAAAATAAAATTTCTTAATATTAAAAAAACTAAATTTTTTTTTATAAAAATTTTAGTCTTTTTTATTTTGGCATTTTTTCAATGGCATAGCGTAAAGTTGTTCTGGGAATTTTATTATAATTGATGTGCAAAAATGCTTCGCATTTTTGTGCACTCCTTTCAGCTCTCTTCCAAACCCCTCTCAACATCCAACCAACTGCCTTATGAATTAAATCTTCTTTGTCTTCCAAAAGAATTTTTGAAATTTTCAAAGTTTCTGAAAGTTTATTTTCCCTGATAAAAGCAAATGTTGAAATAATGGCAATTCTGCGATATCAAAGTTTTTTTGATTTTGCTAATTTTTCTAAAATTTCTTTTTTTTTCAAACCATCCAAAATAGCCTGTCCTAAAATCTTATGGGCCGAAATATCAACCAAATCTAAATTATTTACAAAAATTTTATTTTTCAAATAAAATTTCAAAATTCTTCTCTGATTTTTTAAATACAATGATTCCGGTGATACTCGGTATCTTGCAAAAAGATTTACAAGAAAAATAAGAGATAAAAGTCGTTCCTCGCGTATCTTTGATGAAACTAATTTTTCTAAAACTGAAAAATCATTTTTTTTAATTTGAGAAAAAACCTCCGCGGAAAATTGATTTCCAATTTTCCGCAAATCCGGCACCCTAACCCTAACAAAAACATCCCCTTCTCCATATTATCCTTTTCCTAACTTAAAAAATATTTCGTTGGCCTTTTTTCTTTTAAGAGAAGAATATTTTTTTAGTTCTTTTTTAATCTTTTTTAATAGCATTGAATAATTTTAACAGATTTAAAAACAAAAATCGAAATTTTGCTCCGCAAAATTTCTACTTTTTTTTAATTTCCCTAAAATATTATTTTTTTAACTTTTTATCCTCACAAATAAACAAAAGACTTTCTTATTTTTTTTTTATTTTTTATCCTTTATTAAACAAGCACAAGGACAATTTAGACCTTCAATTTTTCCAATTAATTCTCCATCATAATTTGTTTCGCCGAGAGTATTAAAAACTTCTCCACCTTTAGCTGCACAATCTTTTTCTTTTATTACATTTGTTGGCAATTCTATTGTATTACTTTTTATTGGTATAAAATCTAACTTTGGTTTAGACTCTGGACATTTTGCAAATTTACAATTTGGACCAGTTCTACCTACAAAAGTACCATTGACACATAATTTTACTTCCTGTGTGCAAATTTTACCATTTCTTTGATTATCATAACTGGTCTCATTATTATTAATAATTGGTTCTATCTGGTTATTATTTTTATAAATTAAATATCCGCTAATCAAAATTACCAATGCCACTAGTCCTAAAATTATTTTTTTCATAAATTTATTATAACTTTTTTTAATTAAAAAACAAAAGCAGAAATTTTGCCCCCTGTCTGCATGTGACGCACAGGCAGGAGCAAAATTTCTACTTTTATTTTATTTTAAATCTAAATAAGATATTTTTTGAAATCCGTCTCTATTTTTATCAATAAAATCATTCAACAAAATGATATTTTCTACATCTTTTTCTCTATCTTTATTAAAACTTGATTTAGAATTTTTATCAAATTTACCAGGATGGAACAAAATAGTAACACTACCATCATCTAATTTAGAAACTAGCTCTTTAATTTCTTCAAAAGTTTTAAAGCTTCCAGTTATCTTTTTATGAGTAGTTGTTAATTTATTTTTATCACCATCCAGATTTCTATAAAAAATATTATTTTTTATAGAAAATTCTTTTATGGATTTTTGACCTTCCTCTCTATAAGAATATTTATGCATATCTAAAAATACTGGCTCAAAATCAAAGATTTCTATAAATTTTTTATATTGTCTTTCAATTTCGGAATAAAAACTTGTTTTTTTTAAATCAATATTTTCAAAATCAACATGTAACCCCAATCTGTTTGGATATTTTTTAATTTTTTTAATCTGTTCTTTTTGATTATCTTGTATATAATCAATCATGATGGATACGCTATCAATTTTATTATCTTCTAATAAAAATAATATACTTTCATTAAATACTTTTGAATAACCAAAATCATCAGCGTTAATAATTATTTTTTTCATACTTTAATTATAACACTTAAAAAAAACAAAAGCATAAATTTTGCTCCGCAAATTTTATGCTTTTCATATCTTTTATCTTTTCAAAGTTAATCATAATTTTTATTTTAATATAAAAATAAAAAAAAGCGACTTTGTGTCGGCGAATAGTTACTTTCCCAATAAATAGTATCATCACCAGTACTGGACTTAACTTCTGTGTGCGAAATGAGAACAGGTGTACCCCCAGTCTCTAATCACCAACACAAAATATCTTTTTTTTGAATCTATTGACTCAATGGTAAACTCAAATAAAATTTAAATTTACCATTGAATCAACAATTAAATATAACAAGTGCAGTTTGTATTCCAACAAAAAGGTTACCAGAAAGTGAATCACTTTCTTGAAACTTTCTAATGAAAATCTTCTCAATGAATTAGTACTTCTCAGCTAAACACATCTCTATGCTTACACTTAAAGCCTATCAACGTAGTCATCTTCTACGGATTTCAGATGAAATCTAATCTTGAAGTTGGCTTCCCTCTTATATGCTTTCAGAGGTTATCCATTCCCAACTTAGCTACTCGACAATGCTCCTGGCGGAACAGCCGATACACCAGAGGTCAGTCCACCCCGGTCCTCTCGTACTAGGGGCAGATCTTCTCAAATTTCGACGCCTGCAATAGATAATAACCAACCTGTCTCACGCATGTTTTTCAGAGATTACTCTCTGCACGGACTATCACTTCATCTTTTTGTTTCCAAAAAGAGCTTAACGTTTAGTCTCTCGGGGCAATAATAAATTATTTTCCCTCTGGGTTGTCCTCGAAGTTCTGAATTTCGATAGGATTTCCTAGATATTAGTTAAGTTAGTATTATGAATTTCTCCATAACACCGCCGTGGTAAGTTGATTATCACAAATACAAATATAATTAAATATTTTGCTTGTGTATTTAAAACGAAAAGACCTTTAATATGTCTTGCCTGTATGCGAAATACAGGACTTTTCTTTCTTTTTCCAAAGAATTGTATGTTCTCTTAAAATGCGATGCATTAATAATTTCTTATAAAATAAGTAATTATGGTGTTAAGATTTATCAAATTAATGATAACTCTCGACTGTTCAGATTAGTCCAAAACTTAATTTCCATTTCTGAATAATTCTAAATTAAATTCTGGACGGTCTGAACCCAGCTCGCGTACCCTTTTAATTGGCGAACAGCCAAACCCTTGGGACCTTCTCCAGCCCCAGGATAGGATGAGCCGACATCGAGGTGCCGAACATCGCCGTCGCTCTGGACGCTTAGGCGATACCAGCCTGTTATCCCCGGGGTAGCTTTTATCCGTTAATCTCCAGCAGTATCTAATACCAACTGTCGGTTCACTATGCTCCACTTTCGTGACTGCTTGGGATGTACCCCTTGCAGTAAAGCTCGTTTATGCCATTACACTATCGGCACGGTTTCCATTCGCGCCTAACGAACCTTTAGGCCCCTCCGTTACTCTTTAGGAGGGGAGCGCCCCACTCAAACTACCCACCAGATACTGTTCCCGCACGTTTTTGCCGTACAGGTTAGGACTTACACAAATAAAGGATGGTATCTCACTGACGGCTCATATAGAACCAAAATTCTATAATCAAAGCCTCCCATCTATGCTGCGCAGTATTCATATAAGCCCAATACCAAGTTGTAGTAAAGCTCCCGGGGTCTTTTCGTCCCACTGCAGGTAACCGGCGTCTTCACCGGTATTGCATTTTCACCGAGCTAATCCTCGAGACAGTACCCCACTCATTACGCCATTCGTGCACGTCTGAACTTACCAGACAAGGAATTTCGCTACCTTAGGACCGTTATAGTTACGGCCGACATTGACCGGGGCTTATATCAGTCAGCACTCAAATTAAAAATCTAAGCACCGCCAATATTTAACCTTCCGGCATTGGTCAGGCGTCACCCCGTATACATCCTCTTGCGAGTTAGCACGGAGCTGTGTTTTTGGTAAACAGTTGGCAGGGTGTCTTTCGCTGCGCCCTTCTCTCCGAAGAGAGTTAGGGAGGCCTTATTCCGAAGTTACGGCCGCTTTTTTGCCGAGTTCCTTGAGGATTGCTCACTCGTTCGCCTTGGTCTTCTCGACCTTACCACCTGTGTTGGTTTCGGGTACGGTTCCTAGGAAGTTAAGCTTAGAAGTTTTTCTTGGAAGACTCTTCATTAATTTTATATTTCCGTAGAAATATATTCATCCAACAATCGGTTTTTATATGTATCCCGGATTTTCCTAAGATACAAACCTTATTGTAAGAAACGCAAATCCAATAATGCGCACTAACTTATTTTCTCCGTCACTCCATCGCACAACCTAGAAGTTAGGGAATATTAACCCTATATCCATCGTCTTCAGCTTTCGCCATTGACTTAGGTACCGACTAACCCACCGCTGACAAGCATTGCAGTGGAAACCTTGGTATTTCGGCGGGAGGGGTTCTCACCCTCCTTGCGGTTACTCGTGCCAACATTCTTACTTCTATACGCTCCACCACGGCTTACGCCTTTGGCTTCATAGCAAATAGAACACTCTCCTACCACTCATACTAATGTATGAATCCTAACCTTCGGTATTATACTTGAGCCCCGATCATTTGCGGCGCTAAGTCTCTAGGCCAGTGAGCTGTTACGCTATCTTTAAAGGATGGCTGCTTCTAAGCCAACCTCCTGGATGTACAAGAGACAAAACCACCTTAAGTGCACTTAGTATAAATTTAGGGACCTTAGGTATAGGTCTGGGCTGTTTCCCTTTCGACCACAGGAGCTTCGCCCCCTGAGTCTAACTGCTAGATTCTTAATCGTTGGTATTCGAAGTTTGATACAGAAAGCGAGGTTTCCCCCTATCTTTCCGTTCCAGTGCTCTACCCCCAACGGGAACATCTAACGCCAGTCCTAAAACTGTTTCGGAGAGAACCAGCTATTACTGAGTTCGATTAGCTTTTCACTCCTTACCACAAGTCATCCCCGCGTGTTGCCCGCGCGTGGGTTCGGTCCTCCCACCATCTTTCGATAGTGTTCAACCTGCTCATGGCAAGCTCACTCAGCTTCGGGTCTAATACATGAAACTATGGGGTCGCGCTATTCACACTCGGTTTCCCTGGGCCTCCAGGACAAAGTCCCTTAAGCAGCTACATATATTAACTCGTTGGCTCATTCTTCAATAGGCACGCCGTGACGGTTATAAATAACCGCTCCGACTCCTTGTAAGTATATGGTTTCAGATCTATTTCACTCCCCTTCCGGGGTTCTTTTCACCTTTCCCTCACGGTACTAGTTCACTATCGATTTGATAAGATATTTAGCCTTAGCAGTTAGTCCTGCTAGATTCATCCCGGCTATTGATGTCCTGGACTACTCAGGAATATGAACAATGGAGTTATAAAGTTTTCGTTTACGGGACTATCACCCTCTCTGGTTTAGCTTCCCAGCTAATTCTTCTAACATTATAATTTTTGACTCCACTCGTGAAGACGTTCATATCCTACAACCCCCAAAAAATAAAATTCTCTGGGTTTGGGCTTTTCCGTTTTCGCTCGCCGCTACTTGCGGAATACTTTGTTTAGTTTCTATTCCTCTAGGTACTGAGATGTTTCACTTCCCTAGGTTAGCTTCTTTTAGCTCTTATGTCTAAAAGATGACAGAGGTTTACTCTGCCGGGTTTCCCCATTCGGAAATCCCCGGGTAATAACGCTTGTTATACAACTCCCCGAGGCTTATCGCAGTATTACTACGTCCTTCTTCGCTCTTATCAATCAAGGCATCCCCCATATACTCTTATTGAAAATTTCATCAGAAAATTTCAAAAATATGATTCTCAGTTTTAATAAATTAAAACTGAATTAATAAGCCATCTAATCCGAAACCTGTATCAACTAAATAAATTTAATTGATAAGTTCTCTTACTTAAATGTTTATGTTTTTTTACGAGTAACCTTTTTGTTTTTTTTAACTGTTTTTTTTACTGTATGTAAAAATAATAATTATTTTTTCAAGTGTCCAATATATAAAATATATTATAATTAGACTCAATGAAAATACAAATTGTTACCTGTTATATTCAATTGTCAAAGTTCAATACTCCAAATAAGAATTACTTCAAATTTGCAGTGGGAGTATTATATATTTTTTCATTTTAAAAGTCAAACATTTTTTAAATATTTTTTTTTAAATTGGGGATAACTTGTTAATACAAAATAATAAAATAGCACAGATGTCAACTGTACTATTTTTCAATTTTTTTTATCCTGTAATGGCCCACTAATTCTGTTGGTCATATATCTATAATATCTGCTAATTGAACACCTCTGCCATGATTAGATATAACATAGGGAATGCCGTCACTTCTTCTCAGGGAGGATATAACTGCGATGTGATCTTTTCAAATAATCAAATCACCACCCTTTCATTCTTTTAAATATTTTTTGTCAAATGATAAAGGTAAACTTTTTTCAAATCTTTTAAAATAAATATTTAAATTTTTTGCTCTTCTAAAATTTATATTTATATCTGGACTGTCTCTATATAATTTAGGATGTTTTTTAATATCATTAAAAACTTTTTTTCTTAAATCATAGCCTAAGGATTTTAATGCATCTCCAACTACATCTGTGCATACCCCAGTACTTTTATCCAGTGGCCTACCGGAGTTATAATATCTCTGAGAAAAATCATAGGTTATAACTTTTCCAATTTGTTTCTTTGCTTCTCTTTCTAAAATATTTTTTGGTTCATTTTTGTATCTTATTTCTGTAAAATAGTTTATTATTTTATTTATTTTTTGTGGTTTTATATTAAAATAAGCAAAAGTAAGGACCCCGAATAATAAAACAAATAAACCAATCATAAATAAAAATATTTTTTTCATAAAATAATTTTAACATATTAAAAAATATTTTTTAATAAAAAAAACATATATATGTTTTTTTTATATTTTTTGTACCCGCGAGAGGGCTCGAACCTCCATGGATTGCTCCACTGGTTCCTAAGACCAGCGCGTCTACCAATTCCGCCACACGGGCATACAAAGTAAAAAGATTATAACATTAAATATTTAAAAATCAATATATGTTAAAATTACCTTATGAATAAAAATATATTACATTCTGGAATTATATGAATAGCTTCAGGAATATTATTTATAATCTATGAATTTTTAAATATATATTTCGATCTAAATATTCCTGGATTAAAAGAGATTATAAATTTACTTAATAACTCACCTGATTATTTAATTTTTATAATATCTTTTTTGGTTATGTTTATTGAAGGACTCTATATATTGGGAAACTTTTTTCCAGGCTCAAGTATTATTATTACAATAACATCTCTTAGTCAATACGATGGAAATGGAAAATTTATTTTAATAATTTTTATAATATTCCTATCATGAACATCGTCTGGCATAATAAATATGTGGATAGCTAAAAAATATAAATATATTTTAGAAAAAAGATACCCTCCTAAAAAAAATAAAATATTTATGGTAAAAGATAATATTTTGGGTACATGGTTTCCATCATTTCGTTCTAACTACGAGGTATCCCAAATACTTGAAGGCGGTATATTTTCTGAAGTATTAAAATCTTCTCTTCGTGTAAAGTTTTTTATTAGTATTATTATGGGTTTAATATCTTATTCCATTGCTATATTATGAGATGTGAAAAAAATTGATGATAATGAAGGATTAATTTTTACCATATTTATCTCTATAATTATGATAATCGTTGGGGTAAAAAAAATTAAAGATTATAAAAAATCTTAATTTTTTTATGGCAAAATAATTTTAGAATAAGAATAAAATTTAGTTTTTTTCTTTGATGGAAAAATGCTCAAAAAGTTGAAGAGTTTATTTCACAGCCAGAGAAATATTTGATTTTAAAATCACCGCATCCATCACCCCTTGGAGATTACAGAGGTTTTTTTTTAGAAATAAATATTTTTCTAAGACTAATGATTACTTAAAAAGTAAAAATAAAAAAATTATCAACTGATAGTTTTTTATTTATTAATTTCATACTTAACTAGTAAATCTAAATATTTTTTCTGAATATTATCTTTAAAATATTAATTTTTTAATTTATCTATTTTTTTATCTTTTACAATGTCTTTCACTTCTCCAAGATAAAAACCATCTGGTGTTGCAATAAATAATTTTGCAGTCCCTCAATATCCCTGTATTTCCCTAGCCACTGAAACTACTCCTCTTAGGTCAAGTCTATACTTTACCTCAATCAAACAAACTTCATGGGTCTTATTATTGACAACAACAAAATCAGGAGATTTTCTTAACAAATCTAATGTTTCTGTTTGTATTTTATTATCTGTTTTTAGAACCTCTGGTGTTGTGTGTTCGTAACCAAAACGTAAAACATTAAATAAGTATTTATTATCAAATTTTGCATTTCTAAACATTTGTTCAAATATTGTTTCTGCTATCCTACCTTTTATTAACATATCTGTATTCACCCCTAAATTATATCAAAAAAGATGGGGTTTTTGAAGTAAAGACCTGATTTTTTTATCCTATATTTTTATTATAAAACTGATAAGTTTAAAAAAAATAAATTTTAAATAAAAAACTAGAAAAATTTTATGCTGAGTGAGGAGAGAAAGTGAAATGTATAAATATACTTTGAACTTTCTCGACAAAACTCAGCTTAAAATTTTTCGGTTTTTTGTTAAAATTAATCATTTTTCATCATTTTAAGAAATACATCCTGTCCGATATCAACCTTACCCATCCCTTTCATCTTCTTTTTTCCTTTCTTTTGTTTTTCCAAAAGTTTTTTCTTCCTTGTAATATCTCCCCCGTAAAGTTTTCCCGTTACATCCTTTCTATATGCCTTAACAGTTTTTGAAGATAAAATTCTACCAGAGACTTTTGCTTGAACTTTCATAACAAAGTTTTGTCTCGGTAAAACTGAATGAAGTTTTTCTACAGCTTTTTCCGCTTCTTCTTGCATTCTAACTGATGAAACAATTTTTGCAAAAGCTACAACTATTTCATCTGCTACTAAAATATCCATTCTTGTGACATCAGCCTTTCTGTAACCATCGGGTTCATAGGATAAAGAGGCATAGCCAGAAGTTTCTGATTTTAATTCATCAAAAAATCCTCTCATCAATTCTCTCAAAGGAACCTCTGCAATAATTTCAACTCTACCATCACCAAAATCTAAATTTGAAATCACTTGACCTTCGTGTCTATAAAATAATTGTGAAATTGTACCAGAATAATCTCCCGGAGAAATTATTTTAGCCTTTACCCAAGGTTCCTCCACCACAGAAACATCTCCATGGTCTGGAAACAATGATGGATTATAAATTATTTGTTCTTCCCCAGATTTTAATTTAATTTTATAAACAATGGTGGGCTGAGTAATTATTAAATTCATATCGTGCTCCCTTCTTAACCTTTCGGTGATAATTTCTAAATGAAGCATTCCTAAAAAACCACATCTATAGCCGCGACCAAGAGAACCAGAAGTTTCTTCTTCAAATGTTAAAGATGAGTCAGATAATTTTAATCTTAAAAGAGCCTGTCTTAAATTATCAAATTCATCTTGAGATTCTGGATAAAGAGAAGCTCAAACAACTGGTTTTGGTTTTTCGTATCCTTCCGTTGATTCCACTGGATTTTTAAAAGAAGTAATAATATCACCCACGGAAGCAATTCCTGGTTTTTTAATACCAGTTACTATATATCCAATTTCACCGGGACCTAATTTATTAACTTCTTTTTCAAATGGGGTAAAAATACCAACTTCTCCAGATTTAAATTTTTGATTAGCAACTTTAAATAAAAGTTCTTCATTTTTTTTCACTTCTCCAGAAAAAATTCTAACAAAAACTATAATACCTTTATTATCATGGTAGGAAAAATCAAAAATCAAGGAATCTAATTTATCATCATTTTTTATTTCTGGTGCTGGGACTGACTTTATTATTTCACTAATTAAATCAGGGATACCTTCTCCAGTTTTTCCAGAAGTCTCAATTATATCTTCCATTTCTACATCAAGTAAAATTGCAATTTCTTCTTTTACTTCATCAACTCTTGCTATTGGAGAATCAACTTTTGACAAAGCTGGGATAATTTTTAATCCAGCTTTTTTTGCCATATCTAATGTTGTTAAAGTTTGAGCCTGAACCCCTTGAGTTGCATCCACCAAAAGAACTGCTCCTTCAACTGCTTTCATGGCTCTCGAAACTTCGTAGGAAAAATCAATGTGCCCTGGAGTATCGATTAAATTTAAAATATAATCTTCACCATTTTCTTTATGCTCCATCCTTACTGGTTGCATTTTTATGGTTATACCTCTCTCCTGTTCCAATTCCATTGTATCTAAAACTTGGTCATGCATTTTTCTTTTTTCAACGGTATTTGTAGCGTCCAACATTCTATCGGATAAAGTAGATTTTCCGTGATCAATATGGGCAATTATAGAAAAGTTTCTAATATTTTTAATATTCATATTTTTCATACTATCATTTTTTATTTAAATTTACAATGAATAGTTTTTTTTAAAAAAACTAATTTTTTAATTTCCAAATTTTCAACAGGCAGGGCCTGTCCTTTTTTAATAAAAAAGGACAGGTCCTGCCTGTTGAAAATTACCTTTCTAATTCGTTAAATTTTAAGTTATTGAAATCTTGATTATGTTTTTCAGAAAAATATTTTGATTTATTTTTTAAAAATTCTTTATACTCTTTAATCCCACCAATAGTATCTAAGATATATTTAATTTCTTTTTGAGAGCAAATTTTATCCCCTTCTTCTTCTCCTAAAAATTCAAATAAAGATGTTTTTACTAAATCTTTTTTTATATCATGATTATGATGTTTATAATTTAGATTTATATAAGCGGAAACAATTTCTCTACCCAATTCTCCATCAATATCTTTCGATTTAAATCTTCCTTGAAATAAAACACCGCTTCTTTCATATTTTTTATTAAAATATTTTGTATAAGAATTTGATATTTTAGACATAAATTTAGAAATACCATTTTCAACCTTCTGTTTTAGAATAAAATGAAAATGATTTGGGAGTAAAGAGTAAGCAATAATTTCAACAAGTTTTTCATTATCTTTTTTATTTTCTTTTAAGATTCTTCTTTTTTTATTTCTTTCATTTGAATTCAAAGCCTCAACGGAATTAGCAATTTGAATTGCATCAAAAAAATAATACAAATCCCCCTTATCTTGAAAAATTATTCTTTTATCTACACCTCGATTATAAATGTGATAATATTTATTACTATAAAATTCTCTTTTTGTTGCCATAGAAAAATCTTATCATATTTTTTCTAAATTTTCAACACCTTGAAGGTGTCCTTTTTATTTTAAAAAGGACACCTTCAAGGTGTTGAAAATTATTTTTCTAATTTTTCTAATCTTCTTTCTAAATCGTTTAACCTTTTTTCCTGTTCCTTAATCTTTTTATCTTGTTCTTGTAAAAGATTTATCATTGGCACTGCTAATTTTGGATAATCAACAGCTAAAATTCCTTTATCATCTTTCTTTACAAATTCTGGGAAATATTTTTGAACTTCTTGGGCAATAATACCCACATCAGCTTTTCCATCTTTCTTTCAATTAAATCTTACAGCATTGATTTTTAAAATATCTCTGTAATTTTCTAATTTTTTAATATTTTTCTTTAATCTTCTATCTGAATTATATACAAAAGAATCTGCTTTTACATTTCCATTAACTTGTAATTTTTCTCCTGGTGAAGTTGTTCCAATTCCGACATTATTAGACATATAAACATTTCCACCTGTAATATCTAATCTTGAAGCATTGTCTAAATGCAAATCAACTGTTGAAGAACCATTACCATAACCTAAATAAAAACCTCTCTTTCCATCATCCCTTCTTCCTTCAAAAATTCCATAATGATTATTGACTGTTGATTGAGCAGTATGTCAATACCCGTCACCATTTATCATAGTTCTTCCATCAACTTGAAAACCACCATCTGCTCTTAGCATTTTATTTATATAAACATCCTTATTTCCAAAAGATCTAATTCAAGTATTATCAGACATATTTCATCCACCACCATGATCTTGGAAATATAATCCATTACTCCCTTTTGTTCTAATTCATCCTGTGCTTTGGATATCACCTATAACATCAAGTTTTTGAGATGGTGAAGTTGTTCCGATTCCGACATTACCACTAAAATAACTTTTATCAGAATAAATATTTAAATAAGTTAAATT
Source organism: Candidatus Campbelliibacteriota bacterium (assembly GCA_947311625.1). Classification (GTDB taxonomy): domain Bacteria; phylum Patescibacteriota; class Minisyncoccia; order Phycocordibacterales. The sequence goes on from CAMZKW010000002.1 coordinate 34,314, forward strand.
ACCACCACCATAATTATATAAATTTAAATTACCCTTTCCTCCATTGGGGTGACCCGCACCTATAAATGTTCTCCCATCTGAATATTGAAAAAATGCACTGGCACTTCAATCAGAACTTGGGTTATCACTAAAAATATATTGTCCTTTTATATCTCCTGATACATCCAACTTCGCTGTTGGTGAAGTTGTTCCAATTCCAACTTTACCATCTGTATAAACTGCATCAGCGGTACTTGTTCCATCAACAAATTTTCCACCTTTAAATAAAGAACCATTTTTGTATAGATCCCCTGAGAAACTTATATTTCCATTTACATCCAACTTCGCTGTTGGTGAAGTTGTTCCGATTCCAACGTTACCATCTATATAAACTGCATCAGCGATATTTGTTCCATCGACGAATTTACCTCCAAAATCAAGAAGAACCCCTGATTTATATAAATCTCCTGAGAAATTAATATCCCCTAAAACATCTAATTTTTTAGTTGGTGAAGTTGTTCCGATTCCCACTCTCTTTGTCCCCATATCAATAGTCATATTAAAATCATAACCATTAGCTAACCTATCTTTATCATAACCAAAGAAACCAAAATCATCACCAAGACCACCAAGGTTAATAACATGTCCACTTGATGTTTTTTGCCTAATTAATGAATGATATCCACTAGTTGTTAACTGCGTTGACGATGTTATACCACCTGTTCCAGTTTTACCAGCAATTCACATACTTCCTGGAGCTGTAACTTTTAAATTACCATTAACATCCAATTTCGCTGATGGTGAAGTTGTTCCAATTCCAACTTTAGAAGAACCAGAAGCATTACCTTGAAGTAGAATATCTGTTCCCACAAGTAAATTCTTCACACCGATACTACCATCTTTTGTTTGGGTTGATGTAGATGTGTTTATGGGCGCTGAAACATTATTATTTGGAGCTGTCCCCGTAGGACCAACTCAGTTTTCGGCCATAGTTATACCTGCAAAAGTTGCCAAAACTGAAACCAAGATTATACTTATTATATTTTTTGTATTCATATTATTTTTGTTAGTTGCGAAGTTAAAAATAGGGAGCGAATGCGACCATATTTTTTTGAGCAACGGATTATTTTTAATAACTTTATTTTAGCAAAAAAAGAAAAAAAAGAAAAGGGAAAAATTAGTCGATTATTTCTCTATAGGGATCAACTATTCTTTCTTCTGCTTTTTTAACTATCACCTTATTAAATTTATCTTTAAATGATAGATTATCATCAGCTCTTTTTTCTATATCATCAATTAACTTTACAACTTCTTTATCATCAACTTCTTTTTCTAAATTATCTATAAGTGCATGGCCTTCATCACTTACAACAATTTCTCTCACTTTTTTAAAAATTAATTCATCAACTTTTTTTGATATTGTTGTAGCATTAGAATGACTAACTTGTAACTCTTCTTCTACGACTTTTACAAAATTATTTATAGAAATAATATTTAATAATGTTAATCCAACTATCCTAATTAAATTATCTATTTTATCAATTCTTAAATTCAAATCTTTACCAATTTCACCACAACTATTCGCTACTCACACATCATCTAATATATCTCTTATATTAGCTGAACTTTTTTCATATGCTTTTTCTATTTCTTCCACTGTATATTCCATACTTCCATTATAACAAATTTAAAAATAAAAAAATAGATTTTTAATCTACTTTTTCAGTATTAATATTAACAACGGTTGTATCTTTCTCTCTCGTATATAAGACAGAATCATTTTTTCATTTCTTATATTTTTCACTATCTTTATCAAAATCAATATAATAAAGAATATCAATCTTTGTTTTTTCAGTTAATCTTTTTCCCAGAGCGTTATTATCTTTAATAATATCGAAATATAATCAACCGCCACTAATTGGAACATATTTAGAAATAATATCTTCTCCAAAAACAACCCCCATATTATTTATTCCTGGTTCTAATTCATCCCCAATATCTCCCGTATAATCTGTAATATTTACTAAAGCTGTTTTTTCATTTTCAAATAATTCTTTTAAAGAAGAATATTTTTCATCATTTTCAGGTTTTAAAACATCTACATATTTTAAAGATTTAACATCTTTATGGTTTACTTTCTCCCCAAAAGTCAAATGCATTCTATATAAGTAATTCTTATATTTATCATCAGTGCCTTTAAACAGTAAAGCAACTTTTTTAGCAAATGGAGGTATATAAACCTTATATGATTCTCATGATTTTCCATCTGATTCTACAGTTGTCTTATATTGTCCCTGTCCTTTTATACCATTGACAACATTATCTCCCAATCCATCTGGATAAACAGCATAATGGTCCACGGATAAATTATAAGTATCATAGCTATATCAATCAAAATTACTTTGTTTATCGGGGTTGTAATCAGTATGCTTTTCTACAGAACTAACATATGGCAAATAATATTTTCCCGTTTCTACATCCTTTTGACGATCTCTATCTAAAATAATTTCTGAACTTGAAATAAAGAAATCTTTTCAATTATCAGTATTTGCATCGGGAGAAGCAGAAGGTGTATCTTCGGTCAAAATACTATTATATAGTTTATCAATATCTACTATATTCATATCATTATCTGAACTAGAAGTATTAAAGTTTGTTGCTGTATAATTATAATCTTCTATAAGTTCATTTATCTCATAAGTCTTATTATTATCTAAAATTAAAATATTTTCATAATCAAAGGCAAGAGATGCAATTCCATATCAACTTAAAGAATCTTCTATTTCCCCTTCTGTTACTCCAATAATTCCTCCATCATAATCCCTTTTCGTTAATTCACCTCTACTTTTATTAAATTGTGTTAAATATATTTCAGCAGAAATCAAACCTCCTTTTTTTATTGGTTTTTCTAACGAGTAATCAGTAATATGTCCATTTATAGTTTTTTCCATTTTTCTTGATTTAGACATATATATACCGAAAGCATCTCCTATCTTAGATGGCTCAAGAGCCCCCTCACCTTCAAAAATGGCAGATAAATCTTTTTGACTCTTTGCTTCTTCGATTAATTTAACTGCAGCTTCAGCTTTTTTCTTTCTTTCGGAGACATTCTTTAAACTCTTCTCTGCACTAGACATCCCCTTTACTGCTTGTTCATACTTACTTTCAATTTTTGAAATTACCGAATCCATAGTATCTTTTGTCAAGACAGAATATTTTGGATCATCTTCTGATTGTCGTCATTTTTTAGAATCTGATTCTAAATCATTTTTTCTTATGATTCACTTATCCTTTAGATCTAAAATGTAATTCAAAAATCTCTTATGTACTTCTACATTTTCTTTTCTAATTTTTTCTTCTATTACGAATGCTTCTGGATTATACATTTTTAATAATGATAATTTCTCAACATCTATATTTTTATCTTTTTCTTCCAAATCACTAGAATCAACACCTGCTAATCCCCCCTCAAAAGCATTAAATATTTTTTCCATTAATTGTGTTACCAAGGCACTTATTAATTCATCAAACTCATCGGCTAAAAGCAAGTTTTCATTCTCCATACCTAGAACATCAGATACCTGATCTGAAATTACCTTACCCGGTGTAACATATTTACATTTTTTCTTTCCCAAAGAAGAACTGGCACAACTTTTTGCACTTCTATTACAGGATTTTTTTGCAGAATCAGTTGTCGCTAATTTTAAACAATTCTTTAATTTCTCTGCGCAAATTTTATTAGAAGATTTTTGTGAATATGTACCACTTTTTTCTCCTTCACATTTCTCAATGGACATAAATCCTTCACCTCTTTGAATATCTTCTTTTTTATCAGCATTTTTTTTATCTATTGCTTTTTCTAAATCAGAAGATAATTTTATATAAGATCCATAAACATTATTATTTGAATTTGTTGTTTTCTTTAAAAAAGTATTTCAATATTTATTTGTATCAACCTTTCCATCACTAGTATAAAAATTTTTCACATCACCGAGGGCATTTTTTATATTTTGTTCTGCACTAGAAAGTGTACACTCTGGAGCTTTAACATCTTCTGTTTTTAGTTTGCTTCCTTTTCCATAAAATTTCAAATTGATAGCAAATTTTAATGGTATTTTAAAATTTGAACATAAAAATTTAGTACTTTCACTATGAGAAATTATATCTCCTACAAATTTGTCAGTAGCATCTTGTAAAAACTGATTTGGATCAGAAATAAAAGTTGGCTTCCCTTCAAACCCCCCCTTTACTCATTCTGTGGTACTTTTCAAAATTCCATGAATTAAAGAATTTTTTAATTGATTTGCAGCATAGTCAAGACCGCACTCTTTTGCTTGTCCTGCCCCATTAACCATTTTACTTCCAATATTGTTTACAGGGACTGATGCAATGTCAATTGCTTGAGCGGGGCCGGAAAATATCGCACCCTGAGCAAAACAAACAGCGAATCCTATCGTAGCATTTTTTAAGATAGATCCTCAATCAATACCCGTATCATCATTGTTATAATCTTCTTGTCCACCACTAATAGTTATGGAAAACTCTTTTATAAAATCAAATTTCCCGTCATTAACCCTAACCTTTACATTATACTGACCGTTAACAACACCTTCCTCATCTTTAACAATAAGTTTATCTTTTGATATTAAAAATGGTTGCATTACTTGAGCAACATCTGCAGTATTGTTATTCCCATCACCGCTGGTAGCTGTTGTATTATCATCACCTAAGGTGTTACTAGGTTCACTTTCTTCATCTTTCACAATATTATATGTATAGACCCCATCTTCCCCATCATCTTCAACAATAAAATTACCAACAATCCTATCTATGTCTTTCGACAAATCCACCTTTGTGGAGGTAATTTTTAAGTTTTTAACTTTTTCATTCAAATCATTAACATTTATATTTAGTATTTTTTCTTTATTAGTTGATTTTTCTATTACTTTTATTGAATAAATGCTTACTCTTTCAAAATCTATACTTGGAGTATTAACAATTAAATCTTTTTTATCTTTTATTTTAAATCTGAAATTATCTACGAAACCATCTTCTAAAACAAACTCAGCTCCTACATTTCCCATATCTGAAAAAGTTCCGATTTTTGTCCCATTCTCAACATTTTCATTAACTGAATTATTATCTAATACAATACCATTATCAACATCTTCAGCGTATATAAAACCTGTAAAAATACCTGTAAATAACAATAAGGCAAAGAACAAAGATTTTTTTTTTTTAATTTTTTTTTTCATATTTTTATTTAATTTTTGATATTAAATTCAATAAAGAACTATAAAATATTGAATCTATTTCTTTATAAACACCTAAAGCGATAACGAGAGATACTGGGTCTTTATCCACCTTGGAGTAATAATTCATAACTTCTATTTCTGCATTATAGGAATTAAGGTATTTTAAATAAATATCTGCCAAACTATCTGGAACCTCTATATTTTTTAATTCATCGAGATACTTTTTATGAATTTTTAAATTCTTTTCTATTTGAACTAAATATTTTGGATCTTTTCCTTCATTAAGATATTTATTTAGTAAAATAACCTCTTCTATTAATTTTTCATCCTTTAGTAGTTGTCACTTCCCCATCAGATCTTGTTTAAATTCTTTTCTATTGACATCTTTAATATTAAGATCTTTTTTACTAAATTTAGTCAAATCTATATCCACCTGACTCTCACCTATAATGGAATCTACTAGCTGATCTCTATTTCCTTTATTCAAACTCATATTAGAATTTTTTAATTTAACGCCTTCCTCTAAAAATCTATAAGTCACTCTGTCGGTATTTGTTAAATTAGGGTCGAATCTATAATCATAATTTAAGTGATCTATATTTTTAACAAGATCAATCTTCTTTTTTGCTTTATTTAAAGGGTCTAGAGGGTCACTTCCAGTTTTTACTTCTAAAGCATCGGAAAATCCATCTCCATCAGTATCTTTTTTTGTTTTATCTGTTCCTGCTAATTCCTCTTCTCAATCTTCAAGACCATCCCCATCAGTATCAATTTTTTTGTTAATAATATCTGAAAATAAATCATTATTTTTTGATGTATTAAAAAAATTATTAAATACAAAATATAATATTATTGTGACTATCGGAATTATTAATATAGCAACAACTTTTTTACTCGGTAAATATTCTTTTCACATAAATTTATTTTACCTTATTTATAAAAAAAAACAAAATTATTTTTTATAATCTTGTTGTTTTTTTCATTCATACATTGCAATGGCACCCGCTACTGAAACATTCAGAGATTCCACCCCATTTTCCATTGGAATTGGAGTGATAAAATCACATTTTTCTAAAATCTTTTCTGAAATTCCATTCCCCTCTGACCCTAGAACAATAGCAGTATTTCCAGAAAAATTTTGTTCAAAAATATTACCTGCTGGATATTCTCTTGTATCATCCATATCTATTCCATAAACTCAAAAATCATTTTTTTGTAAGTCTTCAATAATCCTATTTAAATTTAAATTATTTATAATATTGACTTTATTAGCATTTCCAGCAGAAGTTTTAAAAACCGTTCCATTAACTGGTGCTTGATTATTTTCTGGAACAAAAATTGCAGAAACACCAACAGCTGCCGCTGTTCTTATAATAGCTCCAAAATTTCCAACATCTTCAATTTTATCTAAAATTAAAACTAAATTTGATTCATTCTTTTTTAAATCTTGATTTAATCAATCATTATATTTTTTGTATTGATATTTTTTTATTTTTGCTAAAATACCCTGAGAATTAACATCTCCAATTAAAAGTTTTGCCTTTTTTTCTTCAATAAAAGATACTCTTATTTTTTTTTCTGAAGATAAAGACTTCAAATCCCTCATATCTTTTGACATTCCGCCTTCTTGGTGAATAAAAATTATCTCTTCTATATTATTATAATTTTCTTTAATTTGCTCTTCAACGGGTCTTTTTCCAAAAATTATTATTTCATTTTTTTCTTTTTTCATTTACAAATTATATCATATATTTATAAAAGAAAAATTTATAAATTTTTTTTCTATATTTTGTTATAATTAAAATATTATGTTATTAGAAACTCCAATCTTAGAAACTGGTAGATTTACAGAGCATCAAAAAAAAGCACTGAAAAAACTAAAAATAGAAACTGTTGAAGATTTACTTTATCATTTCCCTGTTAGATATGGAGATTTCAACGAATTTACTTATATAAAAAATTTAAAATCTGGAGAACATGCCATTATCTACGGAAAAATTAAATCCATATCTGCAAAAAAAACCTTTAAAACAGGGTTGGCGATTACCGAGGCAATTCTAGAAGAATCGACTGGAGATAATATAAAACTCATCTGGTTTTCCCAACCATATATTTCTAAAATTTTATCAACTGGTAGTTCAGCAAGATTTTCTGGAATAATTTCTGAAAGAAGTGGTAAATTATATATGACAAACCCAGAATTTGATGAAGTTGGAAAAAAAATACCATTAGAAAAAAGCGGTTCTCTTTTTGAGACCAACTCATCGGAAGAATCACAAATTATCTTTCCAGTTTATAAAGAATCAAAAGGTATAACTTCAAAATGAATTTTTCATAAAATTAAAAAAATATTATCTGATAAAGAATTTTTAGAAAAAACTAAAGATCCTATACCAAAAAATATTTTAAAAAAATACAATCTACCATCTTTTATATCTTCACTTATTTTTATTCATCTTCCTAAAAAAAAATCTGACTATCAATCTGCAAAAAAAAGATTTTCCTATGAAGAAATATTTTATATTCAACTCGTGAGAGGGATTGAAAAAAAAGAATATTCAAAATCTGGGGCATATATTTTTGAACCAACAAAAATTAAAGAAGATAAAATAAAAAAGCAACTAGGATTTGAATTAACTTCGGCACAGAAAAAAGTTATGGAATCTATAAAAAAAGATTTAAAATCTAATATTCCAATGTCTAGGCTTTTGGAGGGAGATGTAGGTTCTGGAAAAACTGTCATAGCGGCTTTAACATCTTATTTTGCCGCAAGCACAAAACCAAAGGGGCAAAATTTTGGTCATAGCCAGGTTGCCTATATGGCTCCTACGGAAATTTTAGCAAAACAAATATTTTCTGAATTTAAAAAAATATTGGGACCTTTGGGTATATCTTTAGGATTATTAACTTCTAAAGATGTCAGAAAATTTCCATCAAAAATTTCCAATGAAGAAACTAAAATTTCTAAAAAAAAACTTTTGGACTGAATCTTAAATGGAGAAATACAAATAACAATTGGGACCCATGCTCTTATTTCAAAAAATGTTTTTTTTGAAAATCTTGGATTAATTATAATTGATGAGCAACATAGGTTTGGTAAAAAGCAAAGAGCAACTCTGAGACAAAAATCTCAAGAGAAAAAAGATTCAGAAAAAATTCAGAAAAATAAATCAAAAAAGATTCAGAAAAAAGGCCTCGTGGAAAATGATAATATACTCCCCCACATGCTATCTATGACGGCAACGCCAATACCAAGAACACTAGCCCTTACTATCTATGGAGATTTAGATATATCTGTTATGGACGAACTCCCCCCTGGGAGAAAAAAAATAGATACACAGGTTTATATAGATAATGAGGGGGAAAGAAAAAAAGTTTATTTTGAAGTTGAAAAAGAGCTAAAAAAAGAAAGGCAAATGTATGTAATCTGTCCTAGAATAGATGATCCAGACCCCGATAAAAAGATGTCTTTAAATTTAAAGTCTGCTGTTTCTACCCAAAAACATTTTCAAAAACATCCATTGTTTAAAAAATACAATATAGGGCTCCTTCATTCAAAATTAAGTAAAGATGAAAAAAATAAAGTTATGGAGGATTTTGAAAAAGGAAAAATTGATATTTTAGTCTCCACTTCTGTGGTTGAAGTTGGAGTTTCAGTCGCAAATGCTACGGTTATGATTATTGAAGGTGGAGAAAGATTTGGGTTATCACAGCTTCATCAATTTAGAGGTCGTGTTATGCGTTCCTCTCATCAACCATATTGTTATATTTTTGCAAATACAAAAAATGAAAAATCCCTGGAAAGACTCTCGGCTTTAAAAAAAAGCTCCAATGGTTTTGAATTAGCAGAATATGATTTAAAATTCAGAGGGTCTGGAGAGATAATGGGAAATAAACAATCTGGAATATCTGATTTAGCCATGGAGGCAATATCTAATATAAAATTAGTTGAACTTGCGAGGAATGAGGCTCAAAATTTAATAGAGGGTGATAAATGAAAAAAAGAAAAAAAAGTTGTTTTAAAATTAGAAAAAATTTCCAGAAAAGTTCATATGGAATAAAAAAAATGGCGCGCTTCGCGCGCCACTTTTTTATTCCAAGATAATACCATCAACTTTTAATAATTTATTTTCTAAAATATCTTCGTTAATTTCTCAAGAAAAATTATTTTTTAAAAGAATTTTTATTTTTTCTGCATCTTTTTTATTTAAAACTTTAATAAGTATTTTTTTAATATAAACTATTTTTTTAAAAATATATTCTTCAGAATATTCTTCTATATTTAAATTTAAAAAAATATTTTTTAAAAACTTCTGAAAATCTTTTTCGGAAATATTTTTATCTTTTTTAAAAATAGTTTTTAATTCTTTTTCATAATTTTCTTCACCACCAAAAGAATAAATTATTTTTTTATTTTTTTTTATAAAATCAAAAATATTTTTTGTATCTTTATTTACAAAAATAAATTTTACATCTTTTAAATCTTTAAATTCTGGTTTTTCAAAATTATTTAAATTTCTAAAATCAAGGGATATCTCCAAACCTTTTTTTTTAGAAAAATTTCATAATTTTGAAAGAAAAATCTTTTGATATTTTATTTTTTCTTTTTTAAAAAACTGAAAAGATTTTTCATCAGATTCAATTTTTATAATAAATTTTTTCATAAAAGTATTATAGCAAAAAAATAAAAATGGTTAAAATTTTAAATATTTTTTAATAAAAAAAGTGGCGCGCTCCGCGCGCCACCACCAAACAAAAAATAAATATTTAAAATTATTATTTATATTAACTATCAACACTTTCCGTATTAACAGATCTTGGAATATTATCTTTAGTTGGGTGTCTATTTTCTCTACCAGCAGCAATATCCTCCAACCCTTCTTTTTCTTGTTGTTTATTTGCTTCAATTTTAGAATCAATTTTTTTCTTTGCTCCTTCGTAATCTTCTCTAACAGATTCAATCTCTTTATTCGCTTTAGCTTTAATTTCTGACATTCCAACCTCAGCCATCTCTTTAAATACTTTAGTAATTCTTTTAACATTAGAAGAATTCTGAATATCTTTAATCTGATCATTAGTTAATTTAATCTGTTTTTCTAACAATCCAGCTTGTTTTTCGTCACCCTTTTTCAGAGCTTCCTTCAAACTTAATCTTTGTCCTTCTATCTCATCTGTTAAAACATTAATAGTATTCATAGCTTTATTATATTCACTAACACCTTCTATTTTATTTGCTATTTTTTGAATTTCTGGAGCAATCCTGTTGTCAGTTTTTAGTTGTTCAATTAATGGATTAATATCAACAGATCCATTTTTCTTTAATATCTGACTCAAATCTAATTGTCCATTGTGATCTTTGTCTCACATTTTATTTCCTTTGGTAATCAAATTTTTAATATCAATTAAAGTTCCTTGAGTTTTTACAAACTCTTTTACTGGGTGCATATCTTTGTCTCTCTTAATTTCAACCTCTTGTTTCTTTTCTTGATACTTTTTAAACTCTTCTTTTTTATCAAGATCATAATCTTTTCTTTCTCCTTTTGATCGAGAAATAATCTTCTCTTTTTCTGCTAATTGTCTATTAGCTTCAATATTTTCATAAAATGGTAATTTAGCTCCCGCACCTCCGATAGCGGCCCCTGCTGCAGCTCCTATAGGACCAGCAACGACACCACCTATAGCAGCTCCTACAGCAGCCCCAGAGCCATGTGATAAAAGTGAATTCATAACACTATTTTTTATTGATTTTTCATTCAAATAACCAACATTATTTGTCAGATATTCTGCTTTTTTTACCGATCTTTTTTCATTCCATTTATTTTTTTTGTATTTCTGCTTATCTCCATCTGACAATTCTTGATATTTTTTATCTTTTTCCAAATCTTTTTCTATATCTTTAATGTCTTCTGGTGTAAGAGCAGCAAGGTTTTTATAAGCTTCATTCATTTTTTCATCTTTAAAAGGCTTAAAATGTTTTATATTTCCATCCGTATCTTTTTTATCTTTGTTAAAGTTAGTGCTAATATCTTGTGACCTCTTTAAAGTTCTTTCTTCCTTTGATAATCTTGCTTTTAACGACTCATCTTCTTTTCTTGCTCTTTCCACCTCTTCACTAAAAGACTGGCCAAATATTTTCTTTTCATAAAGAGAATCTTCACCTCTATGAGCAAGCTTAGCCCCATAATCTTTTATATGTTTAATTCCTCATGTATTCGCCCCTCATCCTTTTGGATTGTAAAGTGCCTTACCTATTCTCCCCGTTACTCTACTTCCAACACCAAGAGCCCCTCTTGCAGTTGTTCCCGTAAAAGTTTTCGCCGCTAATTTTGCTACACCAAACCCACTGGCAAAAGAAGCAACTTTTCCAAAAGTTCCAACTATACCTTTTCCTAAATCTCCATTTTCACACTGCTTTGATGAGTATTCTGTCAACATATTTAAAGCCTTATAAACGATGTAGGTTTTTATAAATAAAATAGTGATTAATTTTAATATGGTATCATCGGCTACACCATTTAATATAGTATTCATAGTTTCACTCGATAGAAAAGCTAATAATACTCAAATACCCAATAGATAAGAAGTCATACAAAAAGCTTTTCCCGATATATCTCCTGCCCATTTATATAAATGTTGCCCACCGCCGGGTAAAAAATATAAAGCAAAATATGCCGGAGCTGTTATGATTAATTTTATTAGATGTATTGTTCTTGATACAAAATTAAAAGATCCTTTAAGGAGAGCTATAGACATCATTACCATAGTAATTATAAAAACTATATTCAATATAATTAGAGATTTTTTTATATAAATATCTTCAAGATTTTTATCTTTGATTTTTTCCTTAAAAGCTTTTTCACTATAAATGTGATCTGGGTTAACAAAAAATATAAGAGCACTAGCTATGGATCTGTTTCCAAAATAAGGTTCTCAGTCTTTATTTTTTCCTAAAACAGCCTTAGAAACTATCCATCTATCTACTAAACCTTCAACTTTTAAGTCATCTTTTGTAGCATCTCCTCTTTTTTCTGCTTCTTTTCCAGTTTTTACCGATGACATTGTATAAAATATAGCTGTGGTAAAATTACCAGCATCAATTATGACTCTAGCAAAAAACATAGAAAAATTCATTACAAAAGCAATTATAATTAAATGTCCCAGCATTGTTTTTCACTGGGTTCTACCAATGATCATAAAAATACCAATTATAATAATTCCAAAAATAAAAGCAATATTTGCCACATCTCTTATTATGGCCCAGCCTAACTTTACCCAATCTGCATTATATAAATTAGTATAAATACTTATAGTTAATAAATTATCAAAGATGACACCTGTAATATAAACAAGATAGCTTGAAAGGTCTTTGAATACTCCTGTGATAAATATTATCACAGATAAAAATCCACTATAAACCATATCACCTAAACCAGCAAATACAAATAACGAAGGAAAAAATAAAAATAAAGAAAATATTAAAACAAACTTTTTTGGATTTTTCCTCAAGTTAATTTTTAAAAAATTTGATATTTTTTTGATAGAATTATTCATAATATATAAATAAATAATATCATAGAAAAAATTCTTTTGCAAAGAAAAAAGGGGTGGCGGCTGCGCCGCCACCCCAATTATTTAAAAAAACTAAATCAAATAATTTTCTTTCAAACCATTAAATAACTCCACGTCTCCACCTTCGGCAAAACCTCTCGCTATATCATCAACCCTCTCATTGAATTCTTCTCCATTGTGAGCTTTTACATGGGTAAAAATAAATTTATTTTTTTCTTCTAAAATTTTCTTTGGATTATAAATTCCTTCCCATAATTCTTTATTTAAAACTGGTTTTTTATCGGATTTTTTCCAACCATTTTTTATCCAACCATAAATTCATTTTTCAGTTCCATCGATAACATATTTTGAATCAATCATAAATTCAATTTCATAATTTTCCACATTCTTTTTAGCCAATGTCTCCATGGCAATTTTTACAGCCATAAGCTCCATCTGATTATTTGTAACATCTTCATATTTTTTTCCCATCTCTAAAATTTTACCATTGCTTATAAAAATAATTCCTCAACCACCTTTTCCGGGATTCCCTAAGGAAGAACCATCTGTATAAATTTTCATTTTTTTTAATTTCATACTCAAATTATAACAAAAATAAAAAAAACACCCTATATTTTATAAAGTATTTCTATTATTTTTTCTTCTCCACATACAACACCAAATCTTTCATAATAATTTTCTGAATCGCAGAAATTAAAATTTCCATTTTTTCATAATCTGGTTGAAAGTTTTTGGTTGGGAGGGAGATGTTATATTTTCTCAGTCGAGAAGCCGTATTTTTACCATACTCTACTTCTCTAATATTTGTATTTATAGAAGAGATAATAAACTTTGAATTTTGTTTATTTAAAAAATCACTTTTTAAAGTATAAACATTACTTCCTTGCTTTGAATAAAATGGTTTTTCTTGGTAATAAACTTTATTTAGGTGTGTAAATGCTGATATTGAATTTTCAGGAATTAAATTAAAATTATTTCCAATTTGTTCAGGAACTTTTTCAACAACCCCATTATTATCTTGATTTTGCATTACAAAATTATATTTCAAATCTCCTTTTTTTTGTAAATCTTCTTTGGAACGCTGTTTTCCATAATGTTGAATTTTAAATAAATCACCAATTATATACTCGCCCCACTCAAATTTCCCACTCTCAAAATCTTCCAGAATTTTCTGCTCTTTTTCAGTTAAAACATAATCTTTTAAATTATTTTCTTCTAAATATTCATCAAGATTTTTTATTTTTTCTGCTTCCACCTCATCAATAAAATTTTCCATAAAATCAAAATCTATTTCTCCGTTTTTTGTTGGGAGAGATATTTTTGTTTCATCAAAACTCCCCATTCGGTATTGTTTTCCATAATTAAATTTATCACCAAGTCTTTTATTAATTAAACTCGTAACAAACTTCTTTACAGATACAGAAATTTCTTCTTTTTCAAATAAAACTAAAATATTATCATCTGCGGAATATATATAATCACGAAAAAATGTATTGCCAAACATATCTATAGTTATAGTATTTTCCGGAAAAATTTCTTGTTCCTGGTTTCCAATAAACTCTGCAACTCCAGTATTTTCATATCCTGCAGTAATTAAAGGTCTCCCACCTTTTATTCTTTTTTCTACCGTTAATCTTTTTCCTCTTTTTATATCAAACAAATCTTTAAGAAAAATCTCTTCGCCCCACTCAACATTTTCTAACTTTTTATTGAGTGGGGCTATTATTTTCCCAAGTCATCTGGGTTATCATTTCCTTTTAAAATATTCGTTACTTCCCAAGAAAGATAATCACTTACTGTTTTTTTGAAATCTTTGAGTGTTGGTTTCGTGTCAATTGGCGCGGATTGATTCCAATCTGCCCCATTTTTTGGATCAATGGTGTTTTCATAAAATTCTTTTTCAGAAAAAATATTTAATTTACTTTTTCCAAATCGTACGAGATTTACGATTTCTTCATATCGTTCTTTTGCTTTATTAGTGTCTTTTAAATTATTACTGGCTTTTTTACGACTGGTTCGCGTATATCCATCTTCAGAAAAATCTATAAATTTTACCATTTCTTCTGGATGATGTTTTTCTCCCACCTTAAAAACATAAATATTTGTTTGCACACTCGACTTCCCAATAAAAATATCTATCGGCATTTTTATACTTGCCACCAGCGTATTTTTTTCTAAAATTCTTTGGTTAAAATCTTTGGCTTTTCCACTCCCCGCAGAGTTTTGAATGATAATTGCTGCATATCCTTTGTGCATCATTTCCAGTGCTTTTTCTACAAAAACCATTCCGTTTCCATCGGCAGAATATGGCGGATTTAAAATAAAAGCGTCCGCGGGAAATTTTTCATCAGTTTTTCCAAATCCGTAATTTCCATCAAAATCAGTTAAAGAATCTTTATTCAAGATATTAGAGCTTCCATCTCCCATTAAAATCATATTAAGAATGGCAAGCATATAAACACTTGAAAGTAGCTCCAAACCAAGCAACTGTTCGGCTTTAATCTTAATTTGTTTTTGAGTAAGTTCTTCCGGTGATTTGATAGTCTTTTTTGCATCAATAAGCATTTCATTCATCGCTGCCACCAAAAGTCCTGCCGAACCAGTAGCAAAATCCCATACATAGGAATCCTTATTTACTCGTGAAAGCTTTACTAATAAATTTGAAACATAAGATGGAGTAAGCACCACATCATTTAGTTTATCTTGAGAAAAACCAAGTCAACCATACATTTCATTAAAAAGTTTTCCTGTAAAATCAGTGGTAAGCCCAATTTTATAATAAATTCCGATATCATCAATAATTTTAGAAAAAACTCTTTTTAGTTGTGTCTCTCCATCTTGTATTTTATTTATATTTTCTGCCAAAATTGTATTTGATAAAGTTCTTATGATTAAATCTTTTTTATCTGTTGGAAGCTTTTTCTCTTCTAAAAAATCTTCAATTTTTCTAATAATTATTTTTCCATCAGTATTATTTCCTGTTTCATTTTCAGATTTTAAATCATCTTTTTCAAGAGGCTTTACTTTTCCAGCAACCCCCAAGGTTGCAATGATAGCAGCCGCTACGAGATAAACTCTGTCATTTTCTCCAAGCCCTTTTTCATTTTCATAAATATCATTATTTAATTTTGTAAGACTAACATCTATCTCTCTTTCTTTTTGATCTTTTATCCTCTCCAACTCTTCTTGAGATAACTTTAAGTTTTTTACGGTTTCAATAAAAGAATCAAAATTTTCTGGTGCTAAAAAAGAAAAATCCGAAAATTCTCCCACTTTTTGTCCCACTCCGAAGTTATCTTTTGAAACAAAATAGACTCCAATTTGATGATGTACTTTCCCAGAAATATCCTTATACCCCGTCATACCAATAGCGATAATATCGGCATAACTCGTATGGTGAAGAATTGCATTTGCATAATGAACTGCTCCATTTACAGCAAAATCTTTTATATTTTTATAATTGAGTTCATTTTTTGATGTTTTATTTTCTACTTCTTCATCTGTATTCAATTTTTCCAACTTCCCCTTAACTCCTTTATACTCAATAAGTATTGGAAAATCATTTAAATTTTTATCTCGCAATAATAATTTTGCATCGGGACGATTTCCACCTTTCCCCCCTCCTTTTGATTCATAATCTTTAAGTGCTTTGTCTATTTCAGTATTTAAAGATTCTTGCTCTAATTTATAATCTAATCCATAAGATTTCATCCATCCATTTGCAAGATCTGCGATATTTGGCTCTATTGATTTTATTTTATTCATAAAAATATTATATCATAAAGATAAATTCAAAAATAAAAAAAACACCCTATATTTTATAAAGTATTTTATTGTTGTGACTTCACGGAGAATCGAACTCCGCTTATGAGGCAACGAGCTGAATAAAAGAAGGAATAAATTCCTGAAATTAAATTCAAACAAAAACACTTCATAAAATACAAAGTGTTCTGTTGTTGTGACTTCACGGAGAATCGAACTCCGATTTCAGGAATGAGAATCCCGCGTCCTAGCCGTTAGACGATGAAGCCATGTTTATTCTCATCGCTAACGGCTAGGACAGATGAGTTGCAAGCAACACCAAATAGGCATTTTTCGCAAGCTCAAAAATCCATAGCCGTTAGACGATGAAGCCATGTTATTTTTTTAATAAAAATATTTTAAAATTATATCATAAAAAAATAAAAATGTTATAATAGCCATATGAAAAAAATAAAAAGCTCTGGAAAAATTTACGATTTAGCCATTATTGGTGCTGGTCCATCGGGGATGATGGCCGGGATAATTGCTGCAAAAAATGGAGCTTCCGTGGTTATTTTAGAAAAAAATGACAAAGTTGGAAATAAATTAAGAATTACCGGAGGTGGAAGATGTAATATAACAAATGCAACTTTTGACAATAGAAAGTTTTTAGATAATTTCCCCGAAGCAAAAAAATTCTTATTTTCCCCTTTTTCAAAATTTTCAGCTCAAGATACATTTAATTTTTTTGAGTCAGTAGGTCTAGATTTGGTGACCGAAGCAAGAAATAGAGTCTTTCCAAAATCTCAAAAGGCTCTTGATGTGGTAAAAGCTTTAGAGAAAGAATTAAAAAATAATGGAGTTGAAATTAGAACAAAATCAGAAGTTATTGATATGAGAAAAACATCCTGCGATAACGAAGAAGAAGATTGTAGCGATGGAAAAAGAGAAATATCATCTGTTATTTTAAAATCCGGGGAAAAAATTTTAGCAAAAAATTTTGCCATTGCTACGGGAGGAATGGCTTCACCAAAAACTGGTTCTACGGGGGATGGTTTTAGATGATTAAAAAAATTAGGATTTAAAATAAAATCTCCAAATCCAAATATTGTTCCTCTAAAAACTGACTCGAAAATATTGCATAATATTTCTGGAACAACCTGGTCGTTTATGAGAATAAAATTTATTCAGGATGGAAAAGTAAAATTAAAAAAGTTAGGTAAAATTCTTTTTACTCATTTTGGACTTTCCGCACCATTAATTTTAAATTCATCTTTTGAAGTTAAAAAATTATTAAACCAAGGCAGAGTTTTTGCATCCATTGATTTATTTCCGGATACAGAAGAAAATGATTTAGACAAAAGAATATTAAAATTATTTGAAAAAAATAAGAATAAAAAACTGAAAAATATTTTACCAGAATTATTACAACAAAAATTATCTATTGCTATTTTAGAACACTATCCAAAAGTTTTTAAAGATAGAGAAGTCAACTCCATAACCAAAGAAGAAAGAAAAGATTTGGTTAAGTTAATAAAACAAATACCAATGGAAATAACTGGTACTCTAGGTATGGACAAAGCAGTTATTGCTGACGGAGGTGCTCTCCTTGAAGATATAGATTTTTCCTCAATGGCTTCAAAAAAATATTCTAACTTGTACTTGCTAGGAGATATTTTAAATATCAATAGACCTTCCGGTGGATACTCTTTACAAATGTGTTGAACTACAGGGTTTGTAGCTGGAGAAGACATTGCAAAAAAGATTAAAAAAGAAAAATAAAAAACTAATTTTAAAATTAGTCTTTTTTTTCTTCAGCAGCTTCTTCAGTGCTTGGTTCTTCAGTTTCAGTTTTTTCTTCTTCTTCAGCTTCTTCAGATTTTGCAGCTTCTTCTGCAGCAGCTTTTTCCTCTGCTTCTTTTGCAGCTTTAGCTTCAGCTTCTTCTTTAGCTTTTGCAATAGCCTCTTCATCAATTATTGGTGATTTTTTAGGTAAAACATTTTTCTTTTTACCTTCAATAATACCTTCTTTAACAAATAGATTAAATACTGAATCAGTTGGTTGAGCACCCATTGATATTCAATGCTTTATTCTATCTTCTTTTAATTGTTTAGTTTTTCTAATAGCATCATAGTGTCCTAAAATTTCAACATGTTTGTTTGATTTTGGTCCAGTTCTTCTATCTGTAACTACAACTCTATATGATGGGTCGTGTTTTCTACCCACTCTTTGTAATTTAATTTTTAACATAAGTGTGAGTATTTTACTAAAAAATTATAAAAAAGTCAATTTTTTTATAAAAAATTATGTGTAATATTTGTGGAATAAATTTTTAATTAAAAACATTGCAAACTTGAAAAAATATTATTTTGTGGTATCATTCTTTTTATATTATTCTTTAATTTTAAGAGCAGTTTTTAAAGAAAAATATATCCTCCCGTAGTTCAATGGATAGAACAAGAGACTTCTAATCTCTAGATCTAGGTTCGATCCCTGGCGGGAGGACAAAAATAAAAAAGGTTGGCGCTACGCGCCAATCTTTTTTTTTAATTAATTAATAGGTAATTATTTCTTTTTTATTTTCAAAATAAATTTTTCCCATTTCATCACCATTTTTTAAATTAAAAACCCTATCTTTTTCATTGGAAATTGTATGAATTACATCTCCTATTCTTAATGCTCGTTTTGCTTTTTCCTCTCACCCTTTTTCACTTTCTAAAAGAGAAATCTTTGAAATATTATTTTTTTCTAAATTTAACAATATAACTCCTGTTTTATTATCTCTATAGTACAAGTTATCTGATTTACTTTTTTGATATAGAGTAACGGGGAAAGCCATAATATTTTTATTTTCAGAAATTAAAATTGCTTTATGGTTATTTAGAGCTTCTGAATAAGAATTATTACCACCTAAAACTATTGACTTTATTTCTCTAGGATTATCTCGAGAAATATCAAAGAGAGTAACTTTTAAACCTCCATTTCTCTGATTACCATATTTATCTACATAAACATCCCTACCCAATCCAATCAATCTATCCTTAAAAACTGGATGTAAATATTGTGAAAATCCATCTATCTTTAATTCCCCCAATAATTTTAACCTTTTTGGATTTGAAATATTAATATTAAATAAAGGGTCTGTTTGTTTAAATGTAACCAAATATGCATGGTCTTTTACAAATCTAACTGATTTTATTCTTTCGCCTTTTGCTATTCCTTCAATTGAATCAAGATTTTTTAAATTTTTATCTAAAGAATATAAATTATTTTCAGATTTATTTACAGAAAAATTATTACCAATAAATCCTCTTAATTGTCATGGTAATCAATTCTCATTTTTAGTAGTTGCTATAAAAAAGTTTTTATCACTATCTTCATGCATTGAAAATTGATTGAGTGTCAAACCTGAAACCTCTCCACTTGCTGTAGCTAAAATTTTTCCGTCATTCAAAGAAAATTTTTCAATTTTTGTTTTTTCAAAATTATCTTTATTTTTTATATAAAATTCTTTAACTACAACTTTTAATTCTTTTTTAAAATCTTCATCAATTTTATTTTTCTTACTTAATAGATTTTTTAAATTTTTGTCTTTTTCTTTTTGAGTATATTTTCTCACCGAACTATTTACAACAGATGAATTAAAGTTTTTGTCAATAATAATTTCTACCTCGTCAATTTCTGAATCATCAATAGTATATTCAATTTTACCATTACTTAAAATTTTTATATTTTCATTATCAAGTTTTTTTTCTCTATCCAAAAGTAAAGATGAAACTTTTTCATCTAATTTTTCATAAATTATATTTGTATTTATAAATTTATTATAAGTTAGATATAAATTATCTTTAGATATATAAATACTTCCTAAATTTGGCATTAAAATTCTTTTTGATGATATTTTAGATAAATCATCTAAATTTAAAGATGTAATTGAAGTTAAATTTTTATTAATAAATGGTGTATCAATATAATAAAAACTATTCCCAAAATTATTTGTTGAAATTTTATTATCAATTCTTACCATTGGTAAAATAGAAATATTATCATTAATTCATTTATTACTTACAAAGTATAAATGGTTTTTTATAATCCTGCTTTCTTTTAAAGAACCTTCAAAATCAACCTTTTTTACTTTGACAGGCCTCTTTGGGTCTGATATATCATAAACTTCAACTCTAGTAAAATAATCATTTATTATATACGGATGGGCTAATATTCTTTTTTTAAAATTATTGGAATTTTCTCAGTAATTAGAAATTAAAATTAATTTATTTTTATGAAGATATATTTCTCTCATTGATTCATTTTTACTTGCATTTATTTTTGATACCACCCTCATACCCTTTGGATTTAATGCATCAAAGATAAATAATTTTTTTGATTTTGAAATAGTATATATATATTTTCCATCGGTTTTTGAAATATCTGATTCATCAACTCCATCTACCTGATTATTTGTTCTTGAAAAATCTGATGAGCTTATTCCTTCCAATGAAATTTTATCTGAACTTCTTAATGAAGTATTTCTTTTTAAATAATTTTGTGGAGCACTAATATTTTCTAAAATATTATCCCCTATTCCAAATACCAGATTATCACCAAAAGATAGTTTATTGTAATTTTTTGTTTTTTGAATAAAATCTATTAATGATTTCTCGCCATAGGCAACTTTCAAATTTCCAGAAAATTTTTCATTTTTTTCAGAAGTTGATATTTTACTTCCACAAGAATCATTCAATAAAGCTCTAGTTTTAGGACCAACATAACCATCTTGAGTTGTTCCCAAAAACTTTTGTAATCTTAGAATGGCCCCTCTGGTTTTAGGTCCAATTATTCCATCCACTTTTCCAGCATTAAAGCCTAGTCTATTTAAATGTTTTTGAAGTATGTGAGCTTCTCTTACAATAGATTTTGTATACCCATTATATTTACCATTTTTGATATATCTTTCTCCTATTTTTGGAGCTTTTAAGTTTTGATGTAATATTAAATCATTAGAGCAAGAACCTTTTTTTAATTCTTCCGCTGAAACCCCTGTAAATATTAAACTTAAAATTATTATTTTTATTATTGTTTTCATTTTTTTATTATAGCATTTTATTTTTAGAAAATTTTTCTTCTTCATCTTTAATTTTAGATTTTAAAAATTTAATCTGTTCTTCTGTAATATTTTTAAATTTTGCAATTTTAATTAAATGTTTTCTTTTACATTGCTTACAATAGAGAGGCCCTTTCATTCCGTTATATAGATGAAAGATTCTAAAATCTCCGGGTTCTATTTCTATGGATGGTGAAAAATCATATACATTACCTTTGTATCCACAACCAGGACAGGTTCTTTTTAACATTATTTTATTATAATAAAAAATATGCTAAAATAAAAGTAGGATATATAATTATCCTAATAATATAAAAAATATGAAAAATACAAATACAAGAAATATAATTTTAGTGATTTTAGGGATTGCAGTTATTGGTGCCGGAACACTATATTTCTCTTCAAATGATGCAGAAGAATTAAAAGAAAAAACTAGTGATGTTAAAATGGAAAAAGTTTTACCAGAATTTGGAGATTTAACTAATTTTGTTAAAAAAGATTTAGGCGTTGAAGAAAAAGAAAATTTAAAAATTATTTTAGAACAGAGAAAAGATAGACAATTACAAATTAAAGAAATTTTAGATGAAGCTTATAAAAATGGAGATATGGAGAATGCTTGAATTGAGGTTGCTGCAATGAGAGAAAAATGTAAGGGAAGAATAACTCCTTATATATCTGAAGAAGCTAAAAATGATTTTGATAATTATTGTGCATCTTTGGGTGAAAAACTAGAATCAAACTATGTTCAAAAATAGTTTTTTTTAATAGAAAAAAGAGGGTGAACTAAGTATCATTTTTTTATTATCAATTTTTATATATTCGAATTTAGTTTTTTAAATTTTATATTTATTAGGCTATCTAGTTATTAAAATTTTTTTCTCAACTTATTTAAAATTAAAATTTCTTTTTAAGATAGTTATTCTATAAAAAATTCTAATGACAAAAAATATTAGTTAATTATTTATATTTTTGACCCATATGATATAATTAAAAAATGGATTTATCAGTTTTAATAATTTATTTTGCTCTTTTTATTTCCTTGTATTTTGAGATATATCTACTTTTAACTTTTTTTGAACATAGAAAAGAGATAAAAGCTAAAAAAAATAAAAAAAATATTGATTTTTTTCCATCCACTACAATTATTGTTCCTTGTTGAAATGAAGAGGATACCATAGAAGGAACATTAAAATCTCTTTTAAATTTAGATTATCCAAAAGATAAATTAAAAATTATAGTAGTTGATGATGGTTCTACGGATAGCACAGCAGATAAGGTTGAAAAATTTTTACCTCATTCTCAGATAAATTTTATTCAAAAAGAGAATGGTGGAAAACATACGGCTATGAATAGAGCTTTAAAAGAGATAGATACAGTTTTAGTAGGTTCTTTGGATGCGGATTCATTTGTGGATAAAAATGCTTTAAAATTTGTGGCCGAACATTTTAAAAATAAAAATATATCAGCTGTTACTTCAGTTATTAAATCTTTAGATAATAAAAATATTTGAGCTCAAATTCAAAAATCTGAATTTTTATTGTCAGCTAAGGTCAGAAAAATATTTGCTTTGTCAGGTTCTATTTTTATAACACCGGGTCCATTTTCTATAATGAGAGCTTTGGTGGTTAAAGAATTAGGTGGGTGAAAAAAGGCTCATAATACAGAGGATATGGAAATTGGTATTAGAATGCAAAGCCATAATTATATTATTGAAAATGAAGAGATGTCTATAATCTATACAAAACCTTTAACAACTTTCAAGGCTCTGTATAAGCAGAGACTGAGGTGATTATATGGATTTTTAAGAAATACCTGAGATTATAGATTTATGTTTTTTAATAAAAAATATGGGAATTTAGGGATATTTATTTTACCCTATTCTCTAATGGCTGTGGTGAGTGTGGTGATATTATTTTTGTTAATGATTTTTAAAATATATCTGTCGATTATCGATTGAATTATTAAAATATCTGTAGTTGGTTTTAATTTTGATTGAGGTTGACCTAATTTAAAATGATTTTTTATAGATACTGGTCCTATTTTATGAATTATTTTTGTTATAATTATAATTACAATTGCAATTTTAATTTTTTCAAAAAAGATGGTAAATGAAGAAAAAGTTTATACAAAAGATATTCCAATATATTTAATCATTTATGGTTTGATTGCACCATTATGATTATTGGCTGCTTTTTGAAAAGCTTTGTTTAAAATAGAATCAAAATGAGAAGATAATTAATAATAAAAATATGACAAAAATAAAAGAAACAAATAAAAGAAAAATTAATCTAAGAAAATATTTTTTAGTATTTTTAATAACTTTAACAATTTTTTTAATTGGTTTTTATATAGCAAATCAATTTAATAAAAAAAGAATTATTGATATAAAAGAAGTAGAGAATACTATGTCCACAGATATTCTTTCATCTGAAATACAATTTAGTCTTTTAGAAGAAGCAAGTTGTAAGGGAATTAACGAAAAAACAACTTTATCTCAGGAATTAAAAGATTTAGCAAAAAAACTTTCCTATATGGAAAAAAAAATGGGTTCTAAAAATAAAGAGGTTGAAGCTTTAAAGAAGAAATATACTTTATTACAAATTAAGGATATTCTTTTGATGAAAAAGATTTCTAAAAAATGTAAATTAAAACCAATAAATATTTTATATTTTTACTCTAATGATAAAAATGATGATGATTGTAAAAAAGAAGGCTATGTTTTGACAAGACTTTCTCAGGATAATCCTAGATTAAGAGTTTATACTTTTGATTATGATTTAGATTTAGGTGCTTTAAAAACTCTTATGTCTATTAAAAAAGTAAAAGGGGATAAATTACCAGTTTTAGTCATCGAAGATGAGGTTTATTCTGGTTTTCAATCTATTGAAAAAATTCAGAAATTACTTCCAAAGTTAAAAATTATTGATAAAAAATATTTAAAATATAGCAATGGAGATAATTCTGATATTGAAATTCAATGTGCAGAAAAAAAACAATGTAAGCTTGAAGAAAATATTATATCTTGTTATCCAACTGCAATGAATATAGAAAATTCAAAAGAAAAAGTGGAAAAATATAATAAAAAAGAATCAATTATTTTAGAGACTATTGATAAAAATTGTGTATCTTTAAAAGAATTTGGAGATAAAGCTTTTTGTAACAAAGATAATATCTGTGAAGTTGAAGAAATAAAATAATTTTTTTATAAAAGTTATTTTTTAAAAATATGTTAAAATAGAAAAATGAATGAACAAATAATTTTAATTATAATTTTAATTTTTTCTGTAGTTATCCATGAAGTTTCTCATGGATTGGCAGCATATTTTCAAGGAGACAAAACGGCAGAGAATGCTGGGAGATTAACTTTAAATCCAATACCACATATTGATTTATTTGGATCTATAATTTTGCCAGGAATATTTTTACTTTCTGGAACCAATGCTTTTTTGGCTTGAGCTAAACCAGTACCCTACAATCCTAATAATTTAAAAAATAAAAAATGAGGGGAATTAATTGTTGCATTGGCCGGACCAATTTCAAATTTTATTTTAATGTTGATATTTCTTCTCTTATTGGCTATAGTTAATTATTTTAATATATCTAATGAATTTATAATTGAAATATTAAAAATAGGGGGGTTTTTAAATCTATTTTTGGGTATTTTTAATCTACTCCCAATTGTCCCCTTAGATGGTTCAAAAATTCTTTTTGCTATTTTACCCAAAAATATTTCTTATAAAATGAGCAATTTTATGGAAAAAAATTATCTTTATATTTTTATAATATTTTTATTATTTATTTTTAATACAAATTATATTTTTAATTTTGTATTTTTGATATTTAATCAAATTACAAAATTTTTATTATAATATATAATATAAATATAGATTTAAAATTTAATCCAAGAATATAAAAAAGTTATAAAAATAGCTTGAATTATATAGTAGAAGAAAAAGAAAAAATATTAATAATTAAAAAATATTTTTTTTCTTGCAAAAGTCTTATTTTTTTGGTAAAATACAGCAACTTAATTTAAAAATATTATGAAAAAAAATGTAATTAACACTCCCGTTGCAGATTTTACTTCTGTAAACACTGAGGAAAGAAAAGCTTTACAAATTAGAGCTGGTGATACTGTAAAAGTATGAGTAAAAATAAAAGAAAAAGATAATAAAGGGAAGGAGAAGTTTAGATTACAAGCTTTTGAAGGTCTTGTTGTTGGAACAAAACACGGAAATGAAGCAGGGGCAACATTTACCGTTAGAAAAATTTCCTATGGTGTTGGTATGGAAAGAATATTTCCATTATTTTCACCAATGATTGATAAAATTGAAGTTTTGAAAAAAGGTTCAGTTAGAAAATCAAAATTATATTTTGTAAGAGAAAAAGTTACAAAAGAGATCAAGAGATTAACAAGAAGGGCAAAATTAGTTGGATTAACAACATCTTCAGATATCGAAGAAACAGAAAAAAAAATTAGAGAGGCTGAAGAAGCTGCTAAAAAAGCTGAAGAAGAAGTAAAAGAAGGAGTTTCTGAAGAAAAAACTGAAACAACTGAAGAAAAAAAAGACTAATTTTTTAGTTTTTTTTTAAAAATAATTTTGTATTAAATAAGAGTGTGATTAATTTTTAGATTAAAAATCAATAAAATAAATAAGAGGATATGATTGGTAAAAATAAGTTATCAAAACCAAAAATTAGAATTATTTCAAAAAAGGTTAATAATAAACTTATTAAACTAAATTTAAATAGAGCAAATTTATCTGAAAAAATTCAAAAAATAATAAAAGTAGAAATAAAGTAAGAGAAAGAACCTAAAATAGTCTTTTGACTTCAGGGAAGTTTTTTCTTTCCTCATAACTTGCCAAAAATAGCAGCTAAGGCATCTGAGAAGGTTAAAACTAGCATTCCTACTAAAAATGGTAATATATTTTCTGGTAGTCAAATTCAAGACATAATTCCAAGGGAAATTGGTGTTAATCATATTCCATAGGAAATTCTTTTTATGGAAAATACAGATTTAAAAAAAGGTGAATATTTACCAAGCCAAACTCCAATAAATAAAATTATTGCTGAAATTATTATTTCATTTTTTGTCATAAAAATTGGAGAAAGAGAAAAAATAACTCCAATTATGATATGAGGGACTTTTCTCAAAATTTCTTGATTGGTTTTTTTATTTTTATATTTTAAAAAATCAGAAATAAAAAGTGAGAAAATAACCAATAGAATTAAAATTATAATTTCTAAAAAATTATTTTCTTGAAAAAAATTTTTTAACATAAAATAATTTTAACATATTTTTGATTAAATAATTTTCCTTGCCAGTTGAAAATATGTTAAAATATTAAAATGAATGAAAAAATAACAAGGGAACAGGAGATAAAAAAATTAAGAATTGATAAAATTCAAAGATTAAAGGAAGTGGGGATGGAAGCCTATCCTGACCCGGCAGAAACAAAACCAAGTGCTACTTTAAAAGAGGTTGTGGATAATTTTTCTGATTGGGAAAAAGAAGAAAAAGAGTTGAATCTTGTGGGGAGGATCATTACAAAAAGAGGTGCGGGTAAAATTTCTTTCGCAAATATTTTTGATGGTACAGAAAATTTTCAAGTTGTTTTACAGGCAGATATTTTAGGTAAAGATAAAATGAAAATTTTTGATAAGTTATTTGATATGGGTGATTTTGCTAATTTTTCAGGAACTCTTTTTAAAACTCAAAAAGGTCAGGAATCATTAAAAGTTTCAGATTTTAAAATGGCTGGAAAAACTCTTTTACCAATGCCTGAAAAATGACATGGTCTTTCTGACAAAGAAGAAAAATATAGAAAAAGATATTTAGATTTAATTTCTGACAAGAGTACTTTTAAAAGATTTAAACTTAGAGCAAGTATTATTTCTGAAATTAGAAAAATTTTAGATGAAAAAGGGTTTTTGGAGGTTGAAACACCGATTTTGCAAAGTCAGGCTTCGGGAGCAATGGCTGAAACTTTTAATACTCATCATAATGATTATAATATGGATATGGTTTTGAGAATTTCTCTGGAAGCTGAACATAAAATGATTATGGCCGGTGGCTATCCTGCAGTTTATGAGATTGGAAAGAATTTTAGAAATGAAGGTTCTGATTCAACCCATATGCAGGAATTTACGATGATTGAGTGGTATAAAGCATATGAGGGTTTAGAATATAATATGGATTTAACAGAAAAAATGTTAAAACAAATTGCTGAAAATGTCGTTGGAAAAACTATTTTTAAAATGGAATCTGCCGGTGGAGATGAGGTTGAAGTTGATTTTGGTAAAACTTGAGAGAGATTAGAATTTAATGATTTAATAAGGGAATATGCAAACATTAACCCAGAAACTGCCACAAGGGGAGAATTAGAAAATAAAGCCATTGAATTAGGTGAGGATAAAAATAATATTTCAAAGATGTCTGTTGGGAATATTTTAGATTCCATATGAAAAAAATCTGCTCGTAGAAAAATTATTCAGCCAACTTGAATTATGCATTACCCAGGTTCTTTAAAACCTTTGGCAATTCAAAATGAAAATGGAACTTCTGAAGTTGCTCAGCCGGTGGTAGCTGGATTTGAGCTTTCAAATCATTATGCTGAATTAGTTAATCCAATTAAACAAAGAGAACTCTTGGAGGAACAAGTTATGGCAAAAGAGGGTGGTGATGCTGAAGCTATGGATATGAATAATGAGTTCATAACTGCAATGGAGCATGGAATGCCACCAATGACTGGAACAGGTATTGGAATTGATAGGTTAGTGGGGATTTTTACTGAACAGGGAAATTTGAGAGATGCAGTATTTTTTCCAATTATGAAACCTATTGAGGAAAAATTATCAAAAAATAAATTGAAAAAGATGAGAGAACAGGAAAAAAAGAAAAAAGAAAATAATTTTTTAGATGAAAAACAAGATTTTGAAATTAATGAAAATGGAGAAAAAATTGTTATCGAAAGAATGCCAGAGCCTGATAAATTAGATAGGGAAATTTTTAAAGAAGATAAAGCTGCTCTTGGGTAGTTTTTTAAATTTTAGATTAGTTAATAATAATTGATATTAATATAAAAAAATAAAATAATTTCTTTTTTTAAGAAATTATTTTATTTTATGTTAAAATTATTTTATGAAAAAAAATAAGGTAATTTTAGTTGTTCGTGATGGTTGAGGCCACAGAGAAGAATTAGAGAAAAATTTTGTTAAATTAGCTTTAACTCCGAATACCGATGAATTAGAAAAAAAATATCTAACTTTGTATATTGGAGCTTCCGAGGAATATGTAGGACTTCCAAAAGGCTTTGTTGGTAATTCAGAAGTTGGTCATATGACTTTAGGAGCTGGAGAAATTCTTTTTCAATCTCTTTCAAAAATAAATAAATCAATAGAAGGTGGTGATTTTTTTCAAAATAGAGAGATTTTAAAATCAATTCAGAATGTAAAAAAGAATAAATCAAAACTTCATTTGATGATTTTAATGCAAGATGCTGGAGTTCATTCCCATATTTCTCATCTTTTTGCCATGATGGAATATGCTAAAAAGGAAGGTTTGGAAGGGGATGATATTTATTTACATTTAATTACCGATGGAAGAGATGAAAATCCAAAATCAGGAATTGAATTTTTAATTGAAGTTTCTGAAAAAATGTCTGAATTAAAACTTGGTAGGGTGGCAACTATTTCTGGAAGGTATTATGCCATGGATAGAAATAAAAATTGAGAGAGGACAGAGAAATATTATGATGCTGTTGTTTCTGGGGTTTCCGATGAAATTTTTACTTGTGGAAAAGAAACAATCTTTAACTCATATGAAAATGATATCAGTGATGAATTTATTATTCCAAGGGTTAAAGAAGGTTATGAAGGATTAAAAGATAACGACTCTTTAATATTTTTAAATTTTAGAAAGGATAGACCAAGACAAATAACTAAATCTTTAAATGAAGATAATTTTAATGGTTTTTTAAGAAAAGAAAAAAAAGAAATATATTTTCTTTCAATGACAAGATATTATAAGGAACAAAAAAGTCCAGTGATTTTTGAAGATGAGATTGTGGAAAATACCTTGGGTGAAATTTTGGAAAAGGATGGAAAGACTCAGTTGAGAATTGCAGAAACAGAAAAATTTGCCCATGTAACTTTCTTTTTTGATGGTGGGGTAAAAAAAGATTTTCCTCATAAAAAAGAAATTATTATTCCTTCGCCGGATGTGGCAACTTATGATTTGAAGCCGGAAATGTCAGCTTACGAGGTGGTAGAAAGACTTTTAAAAGAGATTGAAGAGAATGAACCAGATTTTATTTTGGTAAATTTTGCTAATACGGACATGGTTGGGCACACAGGAAAATTTGATGCTATTAAAAAGGCGGTGGAAGTAGTTGATGATTGTGTTGGAAAAGTTGTTGAAGATGGAGAAAAGAAAAATTATTCAATTATTCTAACTGCTGACCATGGAAATGTTGATGATAAGAGAGATGATACCTTAACAACCCATACCGTTAATAAAGTTCCTTTGACAATTATCACCGATAAAGAAAATCTAGAAAAAATTGATTTGGATAAAATTAAGGGTTTATCGGACATAAAGGATATTATTTTGAAATTTATGGATTTGAAATAGTTTTTTTTTTTGTTATACTAATAATATATGTACAAAAAATACATAATATAGTTTTATAAAATATGAAAAGAATAACAATATACATAAGTATGATTTTAATTATACTTTTTGGAGTTGGATTATTTTTTATGCAAGACATAATAAATTATTTAACAAAAGAGCCAGTAAAAGTTCAAAAATCAGATTTAACAAAGGATGATTTATATTCAGAAATTATTTCTGATAATTTATCAATTCAATTAAATAAGAAAGATTTTTTAGA
The DNA here is from genome assembly GCA_947311625.1 of Candidatus Campbelliibacteriota bacterium. Taxonomy (GTDB): domain Bacteria; phylum Patescibacteriota; class Minisyncoccia; order Phycocordibacterales. The sequence goes on from CAMZKW010000002.1 coordinate 64,857, forward strand.
AGGTTTTTGATATGAGGGACCAGATGGTTTAGTGTATTTTGATATTAATGCACTTTTAAAGTTTGGTTATTCTATGGATGAAATCAAGGCAATGATTAAAAAAATCAAAAAAGAAAAGATGTACAAAAAAGATAATATAGAAATATTATCGGAGGATGAGTTGGATGATGATATAAAATTTTCCAATGTAATTTATGATTCGTCGCCTTTATTAAAAAATAATTATACTAAAATTAAAAAATCGTTGGAAGGAAAAAAACCTAAAAAATCTATAGATTATTATAGACTTTCAGAAATATATTCATTTGAAGGGGATTACAAAAAAAGTTCTAAATATCTAGATATCGCATGTAAAAAAGATAAGAAATATTGTAAAAAAAATAAAGTAGTAGTTTCTGGTGTAGTTGTTGGTTTAGATGGAAATTCACTAAAAGATGTAAAAGTTACCCTTTTGTCTTCCAATAAATCGACTTTTGTTGATAAAAATGGTAAATATCATTTGAATTTAAGTTTAGTGAAGTTAAAAAAAGAAAGACTTTCTTTTGAAAAAGAAGGGTATTCAACTGCATTTATATCTTTTTCAAATAATTCTGATTTGCAAAAAAAGATAACTGGTCTCAATGTTGAAATGGCAAAAGAGGATAAGGGATTTCTACTAAATCTTAAAACTGGAGAAATTAAAAATGGACAAGGGGAATACAAGAATAATAAATTTATTTTAAAAACTAATCGTTCAATCTATTATATTCCTAAAAATTCTTTTGTAGATGAAAATAATAGAAAATATGATGGAATTGTAAAAGCTTCTTTGTTTGAATTTAATGAAAAGAATGTTCCACAAAATTTATTGCATTTGGATTCATTTTCAAATGATAAAAACTTTTTAGGGACTTCTATGAAAACCTACGGGATGCCCTATATAATTTTTACTAAAGAAAAAGGAGAAAGATTGTATATTAGGTCTTCAAATCCAATGATTTTAGAAACCAGGATTGATTATTTGAAAGTGTTATTTGCTTCCGAACGTTTAAGTAAAGATAAAAAAGAAGAAATTATTTCTAAATCAAATAAAAATAAATTTTATTACAATATTGATAAAATAGATAAAGAATACACCCAATTAATACCTTATTGAGTTTTAGATCAAAAAACAGGAGTTTGAGCTAATGTAGGTTTTGATGTCGTAGATCCCATTAAAGGATTGATTAGAACTCAATTTTATACAACAAAATAGACTTAAAATTAAAATTTAAAAAGTATAAAATATAAATATTATAAATTTAAGGGTGGCGGCTACGCCGCCACCCACTAACAAAAAACAAAATGCAAAAAATTAAAAATTTTTTTAGTAAGAAAATAAATATATTCGCTCTAGTCATTATTATAGCCGCACTATCTTTTGGTGGTTATAAATACATGACCAAGGCAAATGGAGATGATTATTGTTCCTATAATACAAGAGTGTATGATTTATTGAGAGACCAGATAGTGACATCCTGTGCTGATATTAGTTGAGATAGCTGAGAATTAGATAAATCTACTAAGAATAAACCAATTAGCGAACAAAAAATGGTTAGAAAAGGGACGGGAACAAAAACCATTATTGATTATAGAAAAAAGAAATTAGTTTATTCAAAGACTGAAAGTAGGTATGTTGGCGATGGACAGGCTTTTAATTTTTGTTTTGAACCTGTGGATGAAAATTGTAAAGGATTACCAGGTACATTGAATAACTATGATAAGGTAGGTAGTGACAGCTATAAGATATATGAAAAACATGCTGCATGTTATAATACTTTTGGATATATTGCTTACCTAAATTCTAGAAGAATAACTATAAAAGAAACTAAAGTTAATAAAAAGACAGATCGAAATTTAAGAAATGATTCAACCGCCAATGTTTATCGAACAAATAAAGTTTGTCAAGTAAGGCAGACAGATGATCTTTGTAAAATTAAGCCGGAGACTGAAGGTTGTAATAGATGTAAAGCCGGTCCTTGAAGTCCTGACCCATCAACAAAATGTAAAGGAATCAAATTTACTCAAGATAATGATTGTGAAAAAAGAGATGCTATAGGAGCAAAAAAATGTGAACCTAATTATTGTAAATTATACCCAACAGCTTCAGAATGTGTTGTATGTAAAGCCGGTCCTTGAAGTCCTAACCCATCAACAAAATGTAAAGGAATCAAATTTACTCAAGATAATGATTGTGAAAAAAGATTTGATGTAGAAGGAACTAAAGAATGTGGTAATAATTTCTGTGATTATCATCCAACCGATGAATCTTGTCAAAGCGATGATACAACTATTACAGAAGATGATGATGAAACAGCTGGAGATGATTTTGTAGAGACAGATGCTGATGCTCAGGAAGAAAGTCATGAGAGAGTGCAAATTGATGCAGGTTTGGCATGATCTAAATCAAAATCAGGACCATGATCTACTGACTTTGATAAATTAATTTTACTAAAAAGTAAAAAAGATTATATTTATATTAAAGTAACTCCGGAAGAGGGTGTAACATGTAATTGAGGTCCAAGTGATATATTTCCGTTATATGATTCCTCAATAGATATTCTTGGGATAAAAGAATATCTTGGAATTGATACAATAAAAACTAATACATCTGAAAATTTAATTTATATAAAACCAACAAATAATGTCGAAAATGGAAAAGTGTATAAAGATGGAATAAAAGTTAATTATTGTGCTAGTCCAAATGATAATGAAAAAACTTTAAAATTTAAGGTTGTTGATATCGTTCAACAAGAAATTTAAGAAAAAGTTTTTAAAAAATTGATTTTTATTGAAGAAAAATAAATTATTAAAAAAAATAACCTTTGGTTATTTTTTTTAATAATTTCATCCTATTTTGCGGTGGAGACAGGATTTGAACCTGCGGTACAATAATGTACACATCGTTTCCAACGATGCACCTTAAACCACTCAGACACTCCACCAATTAAAGAATTATATATAAAATAATAAAAAAAAACAAGAAAAAAAATTAATTTAAATTAATTTTTTTCTTTTTTTCAAAATAAGCTTTAATTTTTCTTTTTGCAGTATTTGTTTTTACAAAATCTAATCACTTTATATTTGGAAGTGCATCTTTTTTTGATTGTATTTCTACGATATCACCATTTTCTAATTTTGTACTCAATGATTTAAAATCATTATTTATTAAAGCTCCTGTGATTTTAAAACCTAAATCAGTATGAACCATGAAGGCAAAATCTATCGGAGTTGATTCTTCTGGTAAATCTATAACATCTCCATTTGGTGTAAAAACAAAAATTCTATGGGTAAAGAAATCTTCTCCAAGTTCTGATTCAATTCTTTTCAAATCTGTGTCTAAATCATTTTCACTCGTTTCTGCTAGTTCAGATATTCATTGATGATTATTATTTTTAGAATTATTATTGCAACAATCTTTTTTTAATTTATTATCATCTTCTTTTGTATTTTTAAAAATATTAATTAATTTATCAAATCAATCTTTTTCTCTAGATTTATTGTTTTCAGATTCATCTTTATATCCTATATGAGAAGCGGCTCCAAGTTCTGCTTCTTCATGCATTTCTTCAGTTCTTATTTGTATTTCTATAATATTTCCATCTCCAGTAAAAACTGTTGTGTGAATAGATTTATAGCCATTTGGTTTAGGGAAGGCAATATAATCTTTAATTCTTCCAGGCATCGGTCTATAATTCTGATGTATAATACCAAGAACTTCATAGCAATTTTTTATATCCTTAACGACTATTCTCACGGCTGCGACATCATAAACCTTATTTAAATCCCATTTTTTTCTTTTTAGTTTTTTATATAAAGAATAAACTCCTTTTATTCTGTAGGTACTTTTGAAATCTATAATATTTGATTCTCCCAGTTTTCTCTTTATGGATTTGATTACTTTCTCTAATTTATTTAAAGTTTGTTTTTTTCTAATTTTTAAAATTTCATTAGTTTTTTTATATGCTTCTGGATAGACATGGGGGAATGATAAGTCTTCTAGTTTTTTAGAAAAAGTGGTTATTCCGAGTCTGTAGGCTAGAGGTGCATAAATATCTAGAGTTTCTGTAGCAATCCTCAATCTTTTTTCAGGACTAACGTATTTTAAAGTTTCCATATTGTGAATTCTATCGGCAAATTTAATTATTGCCACTCTAATATCTTTTGATGTGGCAATAAAAAGTTTTTTTAAAGATTCGTTATGCCTCTTCATTCCTTGATATCTAACTTTTCCAAGCTTAGTGACTCCATCAACTAAAAAAGCAATTTCATCACTAAACTTTTCTTTTAATTCTTTCTCAGTGGCCACACCATCTTCTACAGAATCATGTAATATTCCAGCAGCAATGGTGGGTGCATCCATTTTTATTTCTGCCAAGTTTTTTGCAGTAGCAACAAGGTGTATAAAGTAAGGTTCTCCTGATTTCCTTTTTTGTTCTTTATGTGCCTCCTTGGCAAAAAAATAAGCTTTTTCAATGATTTTTTTATCTTCATTTTTTAAGTAAGATGCTATGGAAAAAATAGAATCTAAATCTTTTTCATTTTTAATTAACATATATTTATAATAACAAAAATATTATAAAATTAAAAATAAAAATTTAGTTGATTTTTTTATTAAAATAAAGTATAATATGCACACTATTTTAATAGATATTAAATAAAAATATATGGCAATTACAAAATCAGCAAAAAAAAGAATAAGATCTTCTGAAAAGAAAAGAGTTTTTAATTTGAGAAAACTTAGATCAATGAAAGAATCTATAACTTCTTTTTTAAAAGATATAAAAGAAAAAAAAGTGGAGGATGCAGAAAAAAAATTACCAACTGTTTACAAAGCAATTGATAAAGCTGCTCAAAGAGGTGTTATTAAAAAAAATAATGCTGCTAGAAAAAAATCAAGACTTACAAAAAAAGTTGTTGATTTAAAAAAATAATCTTTTTAAAAAGATTATTTTTTTTTCAAAAATTCTGTTTTTATAAAAATTTTTGCTTTTCCTTCTCTTACTTCTACATGGTCTTCATTGTCTTCATCTACTGAAATATTTTTAAATGATTTACCTTTTTTAAAATTAAGAGCTCCTTTTCCTTTTACTTTTAAATCTCTCGTTAATTGAACAGAATCTCCGTTAAAAAGTTCTGTTCCATTTGAATCTTTTACTGTCATAATAATTTAATTATATCACATTATGATATAATTTATTATATGATTGACGATTTAAGTAATAAAAAAATTTTAATATTTTCTGACACTCATTTAAAATGTAAATTTGATAAAAAATGATTTGATAAAATTAAGTCTTTAATTATGGAAGCTGATAAAATTATTATTAATGGTGATTTTTGAGAAAATATATCTTGTCCTTTTGATAAATTTATTAAAACAGAATATAGGGAAAAGCTTTTTCCTTTGTTAAAAAATAAAACTATTTTAATTCACGGTAATCATGATAGTGATAAGTATATAAAAAATAATGAGGATTTAAAATTATTTAGCTTAGAAAACTATAATTATTATGAATTTAAATCTGGTGATAAAATATTTCATTTAAGGCATGGACATATTTTAACTAAAAATTTTAAATCTTGAAGAAATGATATTATACTTTTTTTAAAATACAGGATTAAATGATTATATTTTTTCATTAAGAAAAGAGAAGGGTATTTTAGTTGGTTTTTAAATAAAATTGGATTGAAAGTAATAAATATATTTAAAAAATTCTCTTTAAAAAATTATCATAAAAATAAAATTTTTATTTTTGGTCATATTCATTTACCAAAACATAATTTAGATGATAATTTTTTAGTTTTAGGATCTTTTAAGTCTGGAGAGGCAAGATATATCTTTATAGATAATGGAAAAGTAGAATTTCATAATGAAAAATATTAAAAAAATCTCAAATGAGATTATTTATTTTTTTCTAAAATTCTATCAATGGCAATTTTATGAGCGGCTAACCTTCAAGGAAGTTGTCTTTCTTCAGCTAAACTCTTTACTTCAAAATAAGCCTTCAAAATTTTATCCTTTAATTTTTGATTAACTTCTTCCAGGCTTCAATGTTCATTTTTTAAATTCTGTTCTCATTCAAAAACAGAAACAATAACCCCTCCAGCATTAGCTAAAAGGTCTGGAATTATGGAAATATTTTTTTCTAATAAAATTTCCTCAGCTCTTGGACTAACTGGTCCATTAGCTAATTCTACAATTTCCTTTGTCTTAATTCTCTCTGCATTTTCAAAAGTTATAACATCTCCCAGAGCAGCTGGAATTAAAATATCAACTTCTAATTCCAATAATTTTTCATTGGAAATTTTTTCTTCATCTTGAATTTCTGAAAGTCTTTTTTTTCTTTCTTCTCTATAAACAAAATTATAAATTTTTTCAATATCTAAACCTTCTGAATTATAAATTCCAGTTTTTGAGTCTGAAACTGCAATAACTGTGTATCCAATATTGTGTAAAAGTAGAGCAATGGTTCCGCCAGCATTTCCAAAACCCTGAACTGCAATTTTAATTTCTTGTTTATTTTTAACCTCTTTATATTTTTCTTGAATAATATAAAATGCCCCCATAGCAGTGGATTTATCTCTTCCTTCTGAACCACCATCTTCAATTTTCTTTCCTGTAATAAATGCAGGGTTTTTACTTTCAGTAATTTTATCATATTCATCCATCATTCAACCCATTATTTCAGGGGTGGTATTAACATCGGGAGCTGGGACATCAATTTGTGGTCCTAAATAATTAAAGAATTCTTTAACATAGCCACGGGATATTTTTTCTAATTCTGTTTTTGAATAATCTCTTGGGTTGATTTTAACTCCACCTTTAGCACCACCAAAATTCAAATCAGCCAAAGAATTTTTTAGAGACATAATAAAGGCTAATTCTGAAACTTCTGACAAATTTACATCCTGGTGGAAACGAATTCCTCCTTTTCCTGGTCCTCGGTTTCCATTGTAAAGAACTCTAAAAGCTTCAATAATTTCAATTTTTCCATCATCTCTAATAATAGGAAAATGAGCTTCTAAAATTCTACGAGGATTTTTAAAAATTTTTAATTTTTCTTCATCAACTAAATTTGTATTGTGTAATTTTTCTAATTCACTTTTGCAAGCAGGACAAATTACTTTATCTTTTTCTGTGTACATAATTTTTATATTATATACTTTTTTTTAAAAAAAAAATAGTATAATAATATTATTATGAAAAATTTAAGTATAAAAGAAATCTTTTCTGTAGCTTGAAAAGATACTAAAAAAAATTGATTATTCTTTTTAGGTTTTTTGGTAGTTTATGTGATTATAGGTATTATAGATGGTATTTTTGGATATAGAATAGATCCTGTTACAAATATAAGTTATGGATCATCAATTTTAAGTATATTAATTCAGTTAATAATGGTCTATATAAGTGTGGGGTTAATATTAGAAACTTTAAAAATTGTTGATGGTAAAAGACCTTCTGTGAAGAATATTTTTAATTGACCAAAAGATTGAAAGCATTTATTAAGATATTTTGGAGGATATATTGTATATTCTTTAATTATTATCCTACCCATTATAATTTTATTGATTACTTTATTTAGTAAATTAAATTTTACAAAAGTAATCCCCGTAATGTTTATCGTTGGTGGTATTATTTCTATAATAATTTCTGTGTATATGGGATTTGCTTATTATCTGATGGCTGAAAACAGAAATGGAATATTTTCAAATATTTTAAAATCTTTTAAAATGGTATCTGATAATTTATGAAAAGTTGTAAAATGATATATCTCTGCTATTTTAATATTTATACTGCCTCTAATTACTATCGGTGTAATTTCAGGGGGAATAATATCACTAACAGGTGGTTTTGGAAGATATCCATCATATTCTGAGATAGGAGTATTTCTTGTAGGCGGATTATTAATTTTGGTTTTATTTATAATTACTATTCCATGAATTATAGTTTCATTTGGTCATTTATATAGGAATATTGATTCAGAAGTAAAAAGAGTTGATGAATAGGCTTTTTTTTTTTGGAATTTTTTATGGAGGTGGTGGCTTCACCACCACCTCCATAAAAAATTCCCAAAAAGAAAAAAAAATGGTATAATTCTGACTATGTTAAAAGAAAGAATTTTTAGTTTTTTGGCAATTATTCTAATTCTAATGTTAGGTTGATTTTATCTAGCAAAACCAGAAATAGATGCCAGAAAGGATTCTGTGATAACACAGGACGAAAAACCTCAATTATTTAAATTAGGTTTAGATTTAGTTGGAGGTAGTCAATTAACCTACGATGCCGACATTTCAAAATTAGCAAAAGCCGATGTTTCAGATTCTATGAATGCTCTCAAGGAAACATTATCAAAAAGATTAAATCCTTTTGGTACTTCAGAGGTTTCAATAACCATCGAGGATGAATCTTTATTTTCAGAAAATAAAAACTCCACAAAAAGAGTAATTATACAAATTCCAGGTGAATCAAATCCCGATGAAGCAAAAAAGAAAATTGGTAAATTACCAATAATGGAGTTTAAAATGCTTAGAAAAAAAGTTGATAAGGATGGTAAAGTAGCTTCTGAATGGGAAAATACTAAATTAACTGGAGCAAATATAGAAACAGCAAATTTAGTTTTTGATAATCAGACAAGTGAACCTGTAACCCAAGTTAAATTTAACGAAGAAGGGAAAAATATTTTTGCTGATTTAACAAAAAATAATATTGGGGAAGTTATCGGAATATTTTTGGATGGAAGACTTATTTCAGATCCAGTTATCAGGAGTTCAATTCCAGGAGGAACAACAATTATTTCTTTTGGTTCAGAATCAGAACAAAAAAAATTAGAAGAAGCTAAAGATTTAGCAAAAAATTTAAAATATGGTGCTCTTCCAGTATCATTAACCCCTGTTTCTTCTAATGTGATTTCTGCATCTTTAGGTAAGGATATTTTAGAAAAAGGTTTGGTGGCAGGTTTTTGAGGATTAATAACCGTTATGTTATTTTTGATTTTATTTTATAGAGCCTCTGGTGTTTTAGCATCTATTGCTTTAATATCATATACAATATTAACTTTATCATTATTTAAATTATTTGGATTTGTATTTACCGCAGCAGGAATTGCTGGGTTTATAATTTCCATAGGTATGGCTGTAGATGCAAATGTTCTAATTTTTGAGATGGTAAAAGATGAATTAAGAAGCGGTTCAAAAATTCTTGAAGCTGTAAAAAATGGTTTTTCAAGAGCTTGATTATCCATTAGAGACGGGAATATCTCTTCAATTTTAACAGCAATAATTTTATTCTACATGACTACATCATTGGTCCAAGGATTTGCTTTAACTTTTGGATTTGGAGTTTTGATATCTATGTTTTCAGCTATAGTACTTACCAGAACATTTTTGTTATCAATAGTTGGTAAAAAAAATACAGACAGAAGAAAAAAAATATTATTAGGTAATTATAAAAAATATTAATATGAAGATTTTAGAATATAAAAGAATATTTATAACTATTTCAACTATTGTTGTTATGGCTTCAATTGCAACTATTTTATTTTTTGGATTTAATTTAGGTATTGATTTTAAAGGTGGAACTGTTTATGAAATAAAATATAACGAATCAGCACCATTGATATCTTCTATAAAGAAATCAGTCTTTGATGCTGGCATAGGAACTTCATCAGTTCAAAAACTTGGTGAAAGTTCATTTGTTATAAAAATACCAGAATTAGGAGATAATTTAAAAAATACTCTTGATGATAAATTATCAATGAATGGAAAATATACTTTTAATGAAATTCAATTAAAAACAATTTCACCATCTGTTTCATCAGAATTTATAAATAAATCTATTTGAGCAATTATTCTAGTATCTATAATAATAGTATTATTTATTGCTTATGTATTCTCAGGGGTTTCTAGACCCGTTAGCTCTTATAAATATGGTTTGATTGCTATTATTGCATTAATTCACGATACCGTTCTTCCAACAGCTGTTTTTGCTGTTTTAGGTTCTATGTTTGTCGAATTTCAAATAGATGTATTATTTGTAACGGCAATATTGGCTATTTTAGGATACTCAGTTAATGACACAATAGTTGTTTTTGATAGAATTAGAGAAAATCTTAAAAAAGCTGGAAAAAATATTAAAGGAGTAAAGTTTGAGGAAGTTGTAGAGAAGTCTTTGAAGCAAACAATTAGAAGATCAGTTTTTACATCGATAACTACTTTAATAGTAATAGGCTTCTTGTATTTTATGGGGGGAGAAAATACAAAACCTTTTGCTCTTGTTCTAGGGGTTGGTGTTATAGCAGGAACTTACTCATCAATATTTTTAGCATCTCCACTTTTGGTTTATGTTGAAAAATTTTGAAAATCAGCTCATAAAAAAGATAGGTCAGAAATGAATGAAGAGGAATTACAAAAAGAACTAACAAGGTTAGACTAAAAGACTTTGTTTTTTAAAAAATATATTAAAGAATATAATTTATAAAGTAAATTATTTTACTATTTTTAAATAAAAAACCTAACTGTTAGGTGTTTTTTTAAAAATTTTTATAAATTTTTCCTAAAGATTCTTTTATCAATCCTTTAATTTCTAGAATTGAAATTTCTATTCCAAAAGTTCCTACATCTAAACCGCTTTCTTCTAGAAGTTCATTTTTTGTTTTTGGTTCTCCAAGTTTTTTTAAAATAATTTTTTGATTTTCCGATAAATCATCAAAATTTAATTTTTCCTGTTTTACTTCTCCCGTTAAATTTAAAATTTCTAAGATATCTTTACCAGAAAAAATTGGAATAGCACCTTCTTTCAAAAGTTTATTTGAACCAGCAGAATATTCTGAAAAAATTGAATTGGGAATAACTGCTAAATCTTTGTTGTAATCTAGGGCTAAACGAGCAGTAATTAAAGTTCCAGATTTTTCCTGAGCTTCCACCACTAAAACCAAATCAGCTATTCCGGCCATGAGTCTATTTCTTTGAGGAAAGAAGTAGGGCATTGTTTTGGCTGAATTTTCAAATTCTGAAACTAAAATCCCATCGTTTTCTAAAATATTTTTAGCTAAATTAAAATTTGATTTAGGGTATAAAACTTCTGGATTTAAACCGGAACCTGGAAAAGCGATGGTTTTTAAATTATTTTCCATGGCTTTTTCATGAGCCAATGTATCAATTCCCAAAGCTAAACCGGAAATAATAACAATAGGTTGGCCTGAAATTTCTTTAAAAATTTTTTCTAATGCATTTTTTGAATAGGAGGAGTGTCTTCTGGAACCAACAACGACAATAAATTTAAAATCATTTTTATTAAAAAGTTTTCCATTAAAATTTATTTTTTTTGGTAAGTCAGGTATTTCCAAAAGTGGTTCAAAAATAGTGTTTTTAAATTCTTCTTTTTTGATTTCTTGAATTTCCATAAAAAAATTATATCATAAATATGCTATAATTTTTTTATGAAAAAAGAAAATTATATTATTTGGGTTTGTTTAGAATTAAAGCTTTATAAAAAAGAATTATGAGAGAAGTAGGTAAAAAATTTATGAGTTTAGCTATAAAAGAAGCTGGGAAATCAATTTATCCATTTGGTGCAGTTTTAGTTAAAGATGGAAAGATAGTTACTAAATCAGGTTCTGGTGAAAATAATGAATTTGAGCCAGCAAATCATGCTGAAATTAATGTAATACGCAAAGCATTTCAAAAAAACAAGAATAGAGATTTAAAAGGGAGTATTTTGTATACAACTTGTGAGCCTTGTCCTATGTGTTTTTCAGCTTCTTGATATGCTGATATTGACAAAATAATTTATTTATTATCTATAGAAGAATCATCTAAATTGTTTTATCCAGAGATAAAAATTAGTATTAATGAACTTAACAAAAAAGGAGATAATAAAATTAAAATTGAAAAATGCGGAGATCCTAATTTGAAAAAAGAAATTATAAAAATATATAAAAAAGAATTATGGAAGAAATAGTAGAAAAAAAAATGGAAAAATTAAAAGATATAAAAAATATTATTTTTGATTTTGATGGAGTGATTTGTGAGAGCCAGAAATATCATTTGAATAAATTAAATGAAGTTTTTAATTTGGGATTTACAATGGAAGAATATGCAGGAGCTCATCATGAAAATGCTAACGAGGTGATGTTAGTTCAAGAAAAATGAAAAAAGGTTGATTGGAATAAATATCACGAAAAAATTGAAAAAGATTTTCCTTTGAAAAAAATCAGACCAGAGGTTAAAAAAACTTTGCAAGAATTAGGTCAAAAATACAATTTGTTTATAATTTCTTCTGGTCATAATCAGCATATTATTGATTTTTTGAAAAATAATGAAGTTTGAACTTTATTTAAAAAATCTTTATTTTTAGAAGATGCAAAATTGAAAGTAGATAAATTTAAAATGTTAGAAAATGAGTTTGGAGTTAGTCCAAAAGACACAGTTTTTATTACTGACACCATTGGAGATGTTAGGGAGGCAAGGGGTACTGGTTATAAAAATTTAATTGGAATCACAACCGGTCATCATGATGAAGAAATTTTAACCTCTGATGATAATAAAGAAAATGGAGAAGTAAAAATTATTCATTCACTTAAAGAATTAGAAAAATTTTTATAAAAAAAATACCAAATGGTATTTTTTTTACAAAAGATTAAGCTTTTGTAACTTCTACAGCTGATGGTCCTTTTTCACCATCTACAACTTTAAAATTAAGTGCATCACCTTCTTTTAAAGCTTCAAAGTCTCCATCAAATTCATTGATGTGGAAGAATAAATCTTTATCTTCTCCTTCTCTAGAAATAAATCCAAAACCTCTATCTGTAATTTTTGCTACTGTTCCTGTTTCCATATTTTTATGTAATTAGGTTGATAATTTATCAAAACCAAATTATATAAAAAAGTAAAAAACAAGTTTATAAATTCAATTCGATAAACAAAGTATAACACATATTTTATATAAATGGTAGGTTAATTATTTATAATTTTATTTTTTTGATATAATATAAAAATGATAAAAAAAAGAAAGGATTTTTTTAATTTTAAAATTGAAAAAAAATTAAGAGATAAAAATGGAAAAGAATTTTTGGGTAGAGTGGGTGGATTTGAAACTGCTCATGGAATAATTAAAACACCAGCCTTCGCCACTGTGGGAACTAAGGCAGCCATTAAAGGTTTGACCGTAGAGCAGTTGAAGGAAATTAACCCAGAAATTTTTCTTGCTAACACCTACCATCTGTTTTTAAATCCTGGTCCGGAAATTATTAAAAATCATGGAGGACTTCATAAATTTTCTCGCTGGGATGGACCAATCATGACCGACTCAGGAGGTTTTCAAGCCTTTTCTCTAGGGGCTGCTTTTGGAAAAAATATTTCTAAAATTGCCAAAGATGACACTGATTTTATTCAGACTAAAAAAAATGAAAACAAAACCGGATTTGCTAAAATAACAGAAGATGGGGTGGCTTTTAGGAATTACAAAACAGGGGAGAAACTATTTTTCTCACCGGAAAAATCAATGCAAATTCAACAGGATTTAGGAGCAGATATCGCATTTGCTTTTGATGAGTGTACTTCGCCTCAAGCAACCTATGAATACCAAAAAGAAGCCATGGAGAGAACTCACCGTTGAGCTATTCGTTCTTTGGAAGAGCATCAGAAATGAGAAAAAAAGAAGGAAAGTTTTTTGGAAAAAATAAAAAACAAAATTCAAAAAAATGAAGTTTATCCCCAGGCACTTTTTGGAATTGTTCAAGGTGGTAGATATGAAGATTTAAGAAAAGAATCAGCAGAATTTATTGGAAGTTTAGATTTTGATGGATTTGGAATTGGTGGTTCTTTTGATAAGGATGATATGGATAAGGCCGTAAGAGTCGTCAATGAAAAACTACCAGAAAATAAACCAAGACATCTTTTGGGAATTGGTGAACCCATTGATTTATTTATGGGTGTGGAAAATGGAGTAGATTTTTTTGACTGTGTTGCTCCAACTAGAATGGCAAGACACGGAGCACTTCATACAGAAAATGGAAGGTTGAATATAAAAAATGCTCAGTATAAAAATGATATGAAACCCATTGATGAAAAATGTCAGTGTTATACCTGTCAAAATTATACTCGTTCATATGTAAATCATTTAATTAGGGAAGGGGAGATGTTAGGTATGACTTTAACTTCAATTCATAATTTATATTTTATTGTAAATTTGGTTAAAAGAATAAGACAAAGTATTTTGGAAGATAATTTTTTTGAGTTTAAGGAAGAATTTTTGAAAAATTATTATAAAAAATAGTTTTTTTCTTTTTTAATTTTGTTATAATAAAAAAATGAAAGTATTAGCAATTGACCCAGGTTATGAAAGGCTTGGAGTGGCGGTTATTGAGAAAGAAAACGGAAAAGAAAAATTAATTTTTTCTGATACATTTAAAACATCAAAGGAAGATAAATTTATAGATAGAATGTTTCAAATAGGGCGGGAAGTAGAAAAAGTGATTGAAAAATATCATCCAGAGTTTTTTTCCATTGAAAAATTATTTTTTAATAATAATCAGAAAACTGCAACAAATGTTTCAGAGGTGAGAGGTTCTTTAATCTACATTGCTCTAAAAAATAAAATGAAGGTTTGCGAATATACTCCTTTACAAATTAAAGCTGCAGTTACAGGGCAAGGTAGGGCAGATAAAAAGCAGGTAATGTTTATGATAGACAGACTTATTAAAATTGAAAAAGAAATTGAATATGATGATGAATATGATGCCATAGCCTGTGGTTTAACTTTTTTTGCAACATACAGAGAAAATAATTTATAATATTATTTTGAAATTTTTTCTGTTTTTTTAAAAAAGTGGCGCGCGGAGCGCGCCACCACAATACAATTTTATTTAACCCCTTTTTTAAATTTTTCAGATGATTTTTTAGATTCTAATTTTCCAGTGTATTTTAAATCAATGGCTTTCATATTTAAATCAACTTTTTCAACTTCCGTTGTTATTCTATCCCCAAGTCTAAAAACTTTTCCAGTTCTTTCTCCAACTAAAGTCATATCTTTTTCATTATATTTAAAGTAATCATCACCAATGCTTCTTGCAGGTATTAATCCTTGAGCCATATTTTCAGTATTTTCCACAAAGATACCAAATTTTTTAATTCCAGAAATAACTCCATTAAATTTTTCTCCAATTCTTACGGAATAATATTGAGCAAATTTAAATGCAATAGATGCTCGTTCTGCATCAACGGCTTTAACTTCCATTTCCGAAGAATGTTTTGCATCGGAAGCAATTTGTTTTAATTCAGATTGAGGAATAATTTCGCCTTTTAAATATCTCCTTAGAAGTCTGTGGGCCACAAAATCTGGATATCTTCTAATGGGTGAAGTAAAATGAGAATAGTAATCAAATGCTAAACCAAAATGCCCTCTGGCTTCAGTTGAATATTTTGCTTTTTCCATGGACCTTAAAAGGGTTAGTGAAATAATACCTTCCTCATCAGTTCCTTTGTATTTTTCCATGGCTGAATTTATCTCTCGAGCATTCATAGAGCCATCATGGTTTAAATCAACATCATAGCCAACTTTTTTAAGAAATTCGATGGATTCATGCATTTTATCCTGTTTTGGTTTATCGTGAATTCTATAGATAAAAGGATTTTTTGTTTTTAAACCTGCTTTTAATGATGCTCTCATGGAGACCCTTTTATTATCTAAAAGCATAAATTCCTCAATAAGTTCCATGGTTCTCACATGAGGTTTTACATAAATTTCCGTTGGAAATTTATCTTTATCTAGTTTGAATCTAACCTCCTTTGAGTTAAATTTTATGGAACCATTTTTATATCTTTTTTCTTCAAGTTTGTCTGCCATGTCCAGAAGAATTTTTAAATCATTGTACATGTCTCCAAAACCATCATCGAGAGTTTTTTGAGCCTGCATATAGTCATATCTTTTTTTAGATATAATAACAGCATCACCAAATCATTCATCAACAACTTCACCATCGGGTGTCATTTCAAAAAGTGATGAGAAGGTTAATTTTTCTTCATTGGCATTTAGAGAACATAAATCATTTGATAAAACCTCGGGAAGCATTGGTATTGTTCTATCAACTAAATAAATAGAGGTAGCTCTTTCTTTAGCTTCTTTATCGATTACAGAACCTGGCTTCACAAAAAATGAAGGGTCGGCAATATGCACTCCAATTTCAATATTTCCATTTTCTAACTTTCTAGCTGAAAGGGCATCATCAAAATCTTTAGCATCGGAAGGATCAATGGTAAAAACATTTAAATGAGTTAAATCTCGTCTAATTTTTTTTTGCTCCTCGATCATTTTTACAGAATCTTTTTTTAGTTTTGCTGCTGCTTCTTCAACTTCATGGGGAAATCCCATAACCAAACCTCTATCATATACTGCCGCTGCCATTTCAGTTTCATTGTCTCCAACTTTTCCTAAAACTTTTTGGATAATAACTTTAGCTGGATGTTGGGCATTTTTTCATTTATCTAATTTTATTACAATTTTTTGACCCTTTAAATTTTTGAATTTATCAAAGTTTGTTATTTCAACTTCAGGATAAAAACGAGAATTATCGGGAATAAATTTTAATTCTTTAATCTTTTTTGCACCATTATCTCCTTTTTTTGGTTTAATTGATTTTTCAACTTCATCAATTCTTCCAACAAATATCATTTTATTTCTTTTTGTGATTTTTAAAACAACACCAGTTTCTTCTTTTCATTTATTTTTTCCAGTAATGGAAATTTCAACCGTATCTCTATCGAGAGCTTTATTTAAATCTTTTTTATCTATATTTACAAAGGAACCATCAGCTTTTTCAAAAAAACCATTTCCTTTTGCATTTGTTCTAATTGAACCAGTTAATGTTTTAGTCATAAAATTATTATAACATTTTGAATGATAAAAACCGAAAATATTTTTTTAAATTTTAGTTTTTTATTAGAGGGTGGCGGCTACGCCGCCACCCAAAAATAATAAATAAATTTTTTCAAAAAAAAAGTAAGTAAAGCCAAAGGCTTTACTTAAGATATTTAGTTATAAAACTAAATACTTTTTTAATATTTTTAAGATTAACTTTGACGATAAGATCTCTTGCAAGATCCCTTACATGAGAATTGTAATGGTCCTGAAACCTTACAATGCTTTCGTAATCCAGTTTTCCCACTGGGATTTTCAAAGTGATATCTCTTGCCATACTCCTTATCTTAGAACAAGAAGAATTTTGAAACTCAAAAAGAGTTTCAAAGCCATATCTCTCCGGTGAAGAAAGAAACTCTCTTTATTCTTTTTTTAAATCTAAAAAAAATATATCCTTTAATATTTTCCATTTTGTCTCCGTAGACATTTTAATTTAACTCAGAAGATTTTAAAAAATCTCCACATTTTTTCCGTCTCTTACAACAACTCCAAAATTTTTTAAGATAAATATTTAATAAAATATTCACCTTAAAAAGCTAGTCTAAGTATATTTAACCATTTTATTGATAAAAAGTCAGACTATTTTTTAATATTTTGTGGATAATTTGATTTTAGAAAAGGACGGCGCGTAGTGCCGTCCTTTTAAATCATTTTTATTTTTTATCTACAACCCCATATTCTTTTTTTTCTTCATCGGAAAGCTTGTCCGGTCTATGCATGGGACAAGTTTTTACGGAACATCTTTCGGGAATTGTTTTTGTACCTTCCATCATTAACTTCCCACAAATGGGACATTTTTTTCCAGTGGGTTTAGTCTTTATAGCATTTTTACAATCTGGGTAATTGGAGCAAGAATAAAATTCTCCAAATCGACCCTGTCTTTTTGTCATCATACCATCAGCACAATCAGTGCATTTAATTCCAGTGGAATTTAATTTTTTCTGTTCTTCAGATTCTTCAATATATTTACAAGTGGGATATCGAGAACAGGAAATAAATTTTCCAAATTTTCCATCTCTTTCAACTAGAACTCCTAACTTTAAGTCTTTTTCTTTAAATTCAGGAATTTCTTTTCCAGCAGCATCTGCTTTTGCTTTTTTAATTTCTCATTTTTCTCTTCTATCTTTTTCCTTTTGAATTTTTTCCAAACCTTTTTCAGATTCTGCTCCACATTTTGGACAAGTTTTTCCTATCTCCTTTGGACCTTCTAACTCTTTTCCTTCTTCAGTTCTAGCTCCATCACAGTCAGGGAAGTGAGAGCAAGACATAAACCTTCCATTTCTGGATAGTTTTCAAACCATTTCTGCTCCACATTTTGGACAAATATAACCTTCAACTTTTCCAATGTTGGTAATTTTTTCAACATCTTTTTTTGAAGCAACAGCTTCTGTAAATTTATTATAGAAATTTGAAAGGAGATTTACATAGTCACCTTTACCTTCGGAGAGTAAATCCAAATCATCTTCCATATGAGCAGTAAACTCATCTGATATATATTCTTTAAAATGATCTTCAAGAAAAGTTGAAACGGTCATTCCAATATCCGTTGGAATTAAGGTTCTACTTGTGGGGTCTACATAATTTCTATCTTTCAAAGTTCTGATAGTCGCTGCATAGGTTGAAGGTCTTCCAATCCCACGAGATTCCATTTCTTTTACCAATCCAGCTTCAGAGTATCTGTTTGGAGGTGTTGTTTCTTTATCTTCAATATTTAATTTAATTAAGGAAAGATTTTCTCCTTTTTTTAATTCCGGTAAAATTTGGTCTTCACCACGAGCTTCTGGGAATACTTTAAATCATCCATCAAATTTTAATCTTGAACCAGTTAAAGAAAAATCTTTAATCTCATCAGAATTAGAAGCTGAAATTTTTGTTCTAATGGTTTCGGCATCTTTCATCTGAGAAGATACAGTTCTTTTTCAAATTAAAGAATATAATCTTTCTTCATCATCATTTTTACCAGCTGATACTTTAGTAACATCAGTTGGTCGAACAGCCTCGTGAGCCTCCTGGGCATTCTTTGATTTTGATTTAAAAGTTCTTCCTTCAAAATAATTATTTCCAAATTCATTTTTAATAAAATTTGAAATCATTCCAAGAGCTTGTTTTGAAAGCGTTGGAGCATCTGTTCTCATGTAGGTAATATGTCCAGCTTCATAAAGTTTTTGAGCAGCTCTCATTGTTCTTGAAGGAGTAAAACCTAAATATGAATTGGCAGATTGTTGAAGAGTTGATGTTGTAAAAGGGGAGTTCGGTTTTTTAGAAATAGAACTTTCTTTTATATCTTTGATTTCAAATTCTTTATTTTCTTCAGATATTTTTTTTATTTTATCAACTTCTTTTCTATCAAAAATATCACCGGGATATTTTAAAGAAATTATTTTTCCAGTTTTATCTTTTGTTTCGGCAACAATTCTTCAGTATTCTTCTGGGTTAAACTTTTGAATTTCCCTTTCTCTTTCAACTAAAATTCTAAGGGCTGGTGATTGAACTCTACCGGCAGAAAGGCCATATCATAATTTTTGTCAGATTAAACCAGAAAGTCCATAACCAAATAATCTATCTAAAACACGACGAGCTTCTTGAGCTCTTTTCATATCCATATCAATATCTCTTTTGTATTTCATTGCTTCAACAATGGCATCTTTAGTTATTTCATTAAAGGTAATTCTAGAATATTTACCTTCTCTTAATTTTAAAGTTTCTTTTACATGCCAGGCAATAGCTTCACCTTCTCGATCGTTATCGGCTGCAAGAATAACTTCTTCGGCTTCCGAAGCTGCATCTTTTAATTTTCTAATAACTTCTCTTTTGTTGTCAAGATTTACATAATTTGGTTTAAAACCATTTTCAATATCAATGGTAGCAGCTTTTTTTGAAGCTGATTTTGGAATATCTCTTATGTGTCCAACGGATGAAAGGACTTTATAGCTTCCACCGAGATATTTTTCTATGGTCTTGGCTTTCGCCGGAGACTCTACAATTACAAGTTTCATATTTCATTATCATAAAATAAAAAAAAATAATTTGCAAATACAAAGAGCCTAAGATAGTTACTAAAAGATAGAATTTTCATATTTTTTTTAGTTTTTATTTTAATTTTTGTTATAATTGGGGTATTCTATTCAGGATAATACTTAATATTTTAAATATTAAGAGGAAAGTCCGGGCAGACATTTAAGTTATTGTCTAACCGACAACAAGCGTGAGCTTAGAGGTGCGAGCAGTGACGTTATTAATAGCAATATTGATAATAACCTTAGGGTTAAAACTTTTTGGAAACAAAAAGAGTGAAACGGCTAAATCCTTGACTGTCTGCAAGGTCGTATTTTATTGAACCGCTAAAGATTTTTGGTAACAAATTTCATAGATAAATTTTATCCCCATTTTTAATGGAACAAAACCCGGCTTATTGAATAGAATAATAAAAAAAACAATTTTTAAAAATTGTTTTTTTTATTTTTAATTTTTGTAAAAATAAATTTATCAATTATTTTTCTTAAAACTTGTAACTTTAATAAATAGTTATTTTTTAATTTATATTAAAAATAATTTTAATATTTTTTTTCTTGATTTTTTATTTTTTTAGTGTAAAATATAAAAACCTTGGAAAAGGGAATAGGCTCGGGTAGCTCAGTTGGCTAGAGCACTTGATTGAAGCTCAAGGTGTCGGCAGTTCAAGTCTGCCCCCGAGCACAAAAATCTAAAAAATAGCAATTGCTATTTTTTTGTTTTTTTAATTTGTGTATGTGATAGATCTAAAAAAAGTTTAGTTATTGTTAAATAATTGGTTGAAAATTGCAAAAGAGTTTTTTTATTGTTATTATTGTAATATGAAAGAAAAAACAATTTTTGAAAAAATTATTGATAGAGAGATCTCATCAGATATTATTTATGAAGATGATAGGCATATTGCTTTTTTAGATATTTTTCCTTTTGAAAAAGGTCATGTTTTAGTGGTTCCAAAAAAGGCTTATGAAACAATTTTTGGCATGCCAGAAGATGAGTTTTTGGATTTACAAAAAATAGTTTTTAAAGTGGTAAATAAAGTTCATCAGAAATTAGGTGGTGGTTTGAATATTTTGCAAAATAATTATAAAATTGCAGGTCAGGTTGTTCCTCATGTTCATTTTCATATTATTCCAAGAAATGAGGATAAAAAATTATATTATCCTTCAGATGCAAAATATGAGGAAGGTGAGAAGGAAAAAATTTTAGAAAAAATAAAATTTTAATTTTTTGGTTTGGTTTTTACGGTGCTCTTCGGAGTTTTTCTATTGTCGGGTTGTGGCCCGACTACTACAGGTGATGATAACACCACAGTGGTGGATGGTAACGATACCAACACCACAGTGGTGGTATGTCCTCGGGCTCACAAGTTGACTCGTAGCGAGTTGATTGGGTTGGAGGCGGATGTGCTTGATGTGGTAAAAAATAGCAGCGTAAAAAAAGCCAGCGCTTGGATTTACCAAGCTACGGGGTATTATTACTCCGTGAAATATTATTTTGGAGAAAGGCTAACATCGATGATTGCGAAGCATCCATCAGCTGTTTCCAAAATAGTTGATATCTTTGGTGGTTTTATTCTTAAACACCAAGATATTGACACTCTTGAGAGTCTTAAAAGAATTATCTCTTGGGCTCAGGAGAAAAGGGTTTTGGCAAACCGGGATGATTTTAGTCAAGCAGTAAGAAATTATCTGCTTGCCGAGGAATTCTATTTTGTCAACGGAGATAGATGGAATTTGTCAAAAGATATCAGAGATATTTCTGCCTTGGACATCCCAGATGCCCTGGCAATTTTCCGGAATTTCAACATAGAAGTTGATCATGAAAATTGCTACTGGGAGAAAACTCTTGAAGTTTTGGCAGAAAAAATAGAATCTGCCATCAATGACTATCAAGAGCCAGGTGAATTTGAAACCAACACCCCTCTAAAAAGTGGTTGTTACAATAACTATAATTTCAGCCACACTCTAGTAAACAGCAATTTTGTTGGAAACCTGGAGATGGGTGACCAGGGTGATGAGGTTCGAAGGCTGCAGATTGCCTTGCAACCCTATGGTTCAAGTGTGTCTGATGAAGGAGTCTTTGGGGTTGAACTTCAAAAAGCTCTCTTGAATTTCCAAAAAGCCTACGGCTTGGAGGAGACATGGGAGCTTGATGAGGCCACAAGAACTGAGCTTAATCAAAAGCTGAATAGCGAAAATGCTGTCAGTTTTTGCATTGAGCCGGCTAATGACCAGTTTGTTGAAGACGGCCAGGTGGCCGACTTCTTCAAGGTCGTTGTTGAAACTGAAGCAGACCAACCTTCTTTAGAATGGCTAAAACTTCAGTTTGAGGGGTCGGCATCTTTGGATTCTCTGAATGCAATTTTTATTCTAGATGAAAACCACGACATTCTTTATGATGGTGGGGTTGATTCTAGAGAGAGTTGGTTGTATCTCAACTTACCACTTAAAAAAGGCAAAAATGTCCTTTATGTGGCAGTTGAGTATGATGTTAATGCTGACAATGACGGCTTAGAAATGTCAGCAGAAATCCTGAATGTAGAGTTTGTAAACTCTTATTTTCAGGTTTCAGAGGAAGGGGCAACCCATACTCTGAGATATTAAAGTTTGGGGTTCGCCCCAGACATAAGGTTTATTATATTTTAAATAGCAAATCATTGCTGTTTTTTTAAATAAAAAGGACAGTCTTTGCCTGTTAAAATTTAAAAATAAAAAACTTTTACAATACACCCGGTGTAGAGTTAAACCCTACACCGGGTGTATTGTAAAATTAAATTTTAGAAATTTTTTGTTCTCCGTCTACATCCTTAACTTCGAAACCGAATTCTCTAACCTTTTCTCTCAACTCGTCAGATTTTTCTCAATTTTTTTCTTTACGGGCTTTCTTTCTTTCTTCTAAAAGTTTTTTAACCTCTACTGGAATTTCAATTTTTTCAGAAATTTCTTTTTCTAAATTTAATCCAAGCACTTTGTCAAAATCTAAAATAGTTGATTTTTTATCAACATCGGGTAAATCAGATTTTAAAATTTCTCAAATCAGAGAAAGGGCTTCGGGGATTGAGAAGTCGTCGGATATTTTTTGAATAAATTTTTCTTTTCATTCTTTTGAAATTTTTCCACCATCGGAAAAAGTTTTTAATTTTTCAACTAATTTTTTTCTAGCAGTTTGGGAAGCTTTCAGAGAATCTCAGGTAAAATTCTGTTTTGAACGATAGTGAGCCTGTAAAAAGAAATATCTTAAATCTATTGGATAAAACCCTTTTTCTTCAACTTCTTGTAAAGAATAGGAAGTTCCTTCGGACTTTGACATCTTTTTACCCTCCACTAAAAGATGCTCATTATGAACTCAGTAATCTACATATTTTTCTCCGTTGGCTGCTTCCGATTGGGCAATCTCATTTGTGTGATGAATTGGAATATGTTCGATTCCACCCATTTTAATATCTATGGTATTTCCACAAAGTTTTCTAGCCATAGCTGAACATTCCATGTGCCATCCTGGAAAACCTTCTCCATCTTTTACCAGCGGGGAAGAAAAAGGAGATTTTCAAGTTTGTAAAGCATTTTTATGGAACCCAACTTTAAAAAATCAAAGAGTAAAATCTTCTGGATTTCTTTTTTCTTCATCTTTAACCTTTCCATTACCAGCTCCAGCTTTTTGGTTTTCACTTTTTTGACCTGTTAGTCTGTGATAATTTTTAGCCTTTGAAACATCAAAATAAATTGCCAGTGGGGTAGAGTAGGCATAACCTTTTTCTAAAAGTTCTAAAACCATCTTTTGCATTTCTTGAATATATTTTGTGGCTTCTGGTCTGTGATTTGGTAAAAGAGTATTTAATTTTTGAATATCTTCTTCATAAATTTTTTTATACTTTTCGGCAATTTTCAAAGGTTCTAAATTTTCTCTTTTTGCCGCCTTTTCCATTCTGTCTACTCCCGTGTCGGCATCTCCATCATTATCTCCGGAAAGATGACCTACATCGGTATAATTTCTAACAAAATTCACTTCATAGCCAAGATATTTCAAAGTCCTATTTATTAAGTCCGCCATAACCACCGCTCGCATATTTCCAATATGCTGGGTTCAGTAAAGAGTTGGTCCACATTGATAAAAATTTACCTTATTTTCCTGAACTGGCTGAAACCCTTCTTTTTGTTTTGATTCTGTATTTAATATTTTTAAAGTCATAAAAATATTATAGCATTTTTATTTTTTAAATTAAATAAAACAGCTTGACAAAAAAAAAAAAAAACGATTATAATTCAACCAGACCAAAAAATGAAGGTCAAGGCTAAAAGCTCTAAATTTAAGAAGTTTGAGAACTTTTTATTTTAGAGCTTGGAAAGCAAGGTGGCGAAAGCTAAAATATGAGCACAAAAAAAGAAAGGAGTGCGAAATGAGTGGAGAAAAAGATATGAGTTTAGGTTTAAAAGATTTGAAGAAAATGTTTTCTTCAATGGAGTATTTTAGAATGTTTCATTTTAGGTATCAAGATAACCCAGAAGTGGTAATCGAAGCAATAAAATACCCTTGGGAAGGCAATATAAAAGAATATCTTGCCGAAAAGGTTATTTATAATTTTTTTGGGCGCACAGGATTTTATTATGATTGTTTCTTCACGAAGGACATTCGGGCTATGTTGTTACCTAGAATGTTCGAAGTTTTATTGAAAGATAAGGCGGTGGAAAAAAAAGACGAAAAACTTGGGTGGGTGTTAATAGCACTTTCCTGGGTTGATAATGATATACTAAAATATCTTTCTATGATTCCAACTGGTTATTGGGTTTCTGGGAATGATGATATTTATATTATTGATGAGTTTGATATAAACTTATCAAGAGAAGAATGGAAAAAAAAATTCCAACTTATGTTGGAAAATAAAGAGAATGGCCCATATTCTATGGGTGATATTCTGAAAAAGATAGGAAGAGATAAACTAACAGAAGAAGAATTCATCAAAAAATTATCTCACTATCCAGTAGGATATCACCAATGGGAAGTTTTTTACCCAGAGCTTGATGATGATTCTATGTTAAAGGAGGCACTCAGGTCATTTTCTTTCATAAAAGAGGACCGGTTTATAACTACCCGTCTAGGAGAATACCTTGAAGATGGCACTAAAGAAAGGATGAAGAGGCTGAAAAATGATGACCCAGAGTTTAAAAAGGTGTTAGAGGATATTGTCTCCAATAGCCTCAAGTTAGACATAGTTTATATTGGCACTGTAAAATATATTACCCTTTTAATAAGGGAGGTTATAGTAAGAGAATTAACCTGTGAAGAATTAAGGGTCTATTTTGATGTCCTTTATTCAAACGGAAAAATTTAGGTATAACCCAGTTTTTATTCCGGGTTGTTTTTTTTTTTAAAAAAGTTTGCAATGAAGCCATTATTTTTTTCTCTAAAAAATAAAAAAATAATGCTATAATAAATTTATAAATTAATAAAATTATTATGAATGATATAACATATTTTGGAAAAACAAATTCAAGAGGTAAGGAAATTGAATTTGGTATAAGAGATGAAGATAGATTGAAACATATTTATATTATTGGAAAAACTGGTATGGGTAAATCTACTCTTTTAGAAAATATGGCAGTTCAAGACATTAAAAGAGGGAATGGGTTAGCATTTATTGACCCTCACGGTTCTGCAATTGAAACTTTTTTAGATTATATTCCAGAAAATAGAATAAATGATGTGGTATATTTTGCACCATTTGATACCGAATATCCCATTGCTTTTAATCCTTTGGAAAATACAGATGCAACTAAAAGATATCTCACTGCTCAAGGGTTAATGGCAGCCTTTAAAAAAATATTTGGTGAAGAATCTTTTTCCGATAGAATGCAACATATGACCAATAATACTTTATTGGCTCTTTTGGAATACCCGGGAGCAACATTATTACATATAACGAGAATGCTATCTGACGATGCTTTTAGAGATGATGTTATTGGATATATTACAGATCCATCAGTTAAAGCTTATTGGGTTAATGAATTTAATATGTGAGATGAAAAATTTAGAAGAGAGGCTTCAGCTGCTGTTTTAAATAAAATTGGTCAATTTACCACAAACCCCTTAATTAGAAATATTGTGGGACAGGAAAAATCATCTTTTGATTTTAGAGATATTATAGATAATAGAAAAATTCTTTTGGTTAATTTATCTAAGGGTCAAATTGGAGAAGATAATGCTAATCTTTTGGGTGCCATGCTTACAACTAAATTATATTTAGCTGCTATGTCTCGTGCCGATAAAACAAAATCAGAAATTAAAAATTTACCATCTTTTTATTTATACATTGATGAATTTCAAAATTTAGCAAATGATTCATTTGCTAATATTTTAGCTGAGGCAAGAAAGTATAAACTTTCTTTAATTCTGGCTCATCAATATATGGAACAGATGCCTGACACAATTAGAGCTGCTGTTTTTGGAAATATTGGTACAATGATTTCTTTTCAAGTTGGAGCTATTGATGCTGAGATTTTAGAACAACAATTTCTACCAGTTTTTACAGCAGAAGATTTTACAAATTTAGGTTTTACTGAAATTTATTTAAGAATGGCCATTGAAGGTATTACTTCAGCTCCTTTTTCTGCTTCCACATTGCCACCAATAAAAACTCCAGAAATAAAATTTGTTGATGAGGTTATAGAATCTTCAAGAAAAAATTTTGCTAGTTCTAGAATTATTGCAGAAAAAAGAATTACAGATTGGATTGAGAAAAAATATGTAGATAAAAGATCTTTAGAAAAATTAAAGGAAAATTTAAAATGAGAAAGAGAAAAATATTTTAAATATGGTCCTAAAAAATATGAAGCCAATGAAGAAGTTATAAAAGAGGCAAAAGAAAAATTAGGATTTACATCTTTTGAAGATGAAAAAAATGGAGTTAAAAAAGTTAAAGATGTTGTCGAAGAAAATACTAAAAAGATAATTGAAAAAACTTCTAAAGTTGTTGAAAAAACTAAAGATGTTATAAATAAAGATTTATCTTTTGAATCTTTTAAAAAAATGAAAGAAGAAAAAGATAATAAAAACTCTATAGAAGAATATAATAATTTTTTAACAGAAGAAGAAAAATTTATTTTAGAAATGCAGAAAAAAGATGGATTTTTGCCAAAAGATTTTCAGCCAAAAATAGTAAATAATGATGAGTTTAATATTCCATCTGTAATAATTCAAGATACAACTGAAGAGATAAAAAAAGAAACTACTTTTAAAATTAAGAAAAAAGAATATAGTAAAAAAGAAGTTTCAAAAGAAAAAAAAGAGGAAAATGAGAAAAAAATAATAAAAGAAAAATATGTGAAACAAGATAAAGAAAATGGGGATAAAAATTATTCTGGGAATAGTAGCAAAAAAGATTTTAGCAAAGTTTTTGAAAAAGTAAAAAAAGTTTCTGAAAAACCTGAAGAAAATAAAATAAAAAAAACTTTTATAAAAAATAAAGAAAAAAAATATGAAAATAAAAAGTTTGTAAAAAAAGATAATTTTGAGTCTAAAAATAGAGAGGAAAAAAGTAAGAAGCGAGTGAAGAAAGAATTTTCGAAAGTGGAAAAAAAAGAGGATTTTGCTTCGCAAAATACTCTCAAAGAAAAAGAAGAAAATCCTTTCAAACAAGCTTTTTCAGATATAAAATTAGAAGAAAAAAAGTCTTTCAAAAGAAATAGTGAAAATGAAAAAAAAACTTTTGAAAAAGTTAAGAAAATAGAAGGCAAAAAAAATAATAATGATTTAAAAGATTTTTTAAAACAAATTAAAAAAGATTAATTTTTTATTATATAAAAAGTGAGTTGGAGTGAAGCATCGACTCACTTTTTCTCTTTAAAAATGGTAAAATAAACTATGTTCAAATTAGAAAATAACCCTGAAAAAGATAATAAAATTATAGAAAAGTTTGATAAACTCACTAACCAATTAAAGAATAATAGAGGTATGGCATTCACTCTTTTTCTGGTAATAATTTTCCTCGCTATATTTGGAGAAAAAATTTTAGGAAATTGATTTTCTGATATAGCAGAATTTCTTCAAGGAATATCTATGATGATTGTTTTTATAGGATATGCATCTCTTAAATCAAAAAAGACTTTAAAAAGTGAAGATAAAAAAGATTATCTTTTTAAAAGTGGTAATTTATTAAATTTAGAAAAAAAGTTTTATAATTCTTTTGGAAAAAATATTTCAGATTCACTTGTTGATTATGAGGATAATCAACAAGGCATAGTAAAAGATTTTTTAGATATAAAAGACACTTCATACAAAAAACTATCTTCAAAATATGATATTCATCAATCCAATGATACAGAATTCATTTCTGGAGAGTGAAAAATGAGATTTCAAGTTTTAATCTTATTGGGAATACTTTTGGGAATATATTTTACTTTTGTGAAATAGAATTTTTTGAAAAAACTTTAAAAAAAAAGATATTTTATCATTTTTTTATTAATTATGATAAAATTAAAAAATGAAAATACAATTAATAACCATTGGTGAGCCAAAATGGGAATATAAAAAAATATTTGATGAATATTTAAAAAGGTTGAGTGGTTTTGTGAAAGTAGAATATTTTCCCATAAAAGAAAATAAAGATTCTGAAAAAAAGATTTTAAAACTCATCGAAAAAACCAGAGTTGTATTGTTAGATGAAAAAGGAAAAGAATTTTCCTCAAAAGGTTTGGCAAATTTTTTAGAAATTTCTGAACAAGAATCAGAAAAAAAGATTTCTTTTATAATTGGTGGAGCAGATGGGCACAGTGATTTAGTTAGGGAAAAATCTGACTTTTTAATATCATTTTCAAAATTAACTTTTCCCCACGACCTAGCTATGGTAATTTTAGTGGAAACTCTTTATCGTTCATTTTCCATAAAAAATAATCATCCTTATCACAGGGAAGGTTAGTTTCTTATTTCACAAGAGTTTTTTAAAAATATGTTATAATAATAAATATTATGTCAATTTTAATATTTATTTTAATTTTATCTTTGTTGATTTTTGTCCATGAGTTAGGACATTTTTTAGCAGCAAAATTAACTGGAATGAAAGTGGAAGAATTTTCCATTGGTTTTAAGCCAGCAATTTACCAAAAAAAGGTTGGAGAGACTAATTATGTTTTAGGGTCAATTCCTATAGGTGGATATGTTAAAATTCTCGGAGAAAATCCAGATGATAATCAAGAAAAAAAAATATCAAAAAAAGATAAAAAAAGAACATTTGCATCAAAATCTAAATTATCTCAAATTATTGTTCTATCAATGGGGGTGTTTTTTAATTTTATTTTAGCTTGAATTTTAATTTCAATAACTTTAATGAGTGGAATTTCAACTTCTTCAAATAATTTTCCAAGTAAATATTCACAAAATGAAGGTGTAAAAATTTTAGCATTAGAAAAAGATTTTCCTGCTGATAAAGCTGGATTAAAAGTGGGGGACACAATTATAAAAATTTCTTCAAAAGATAAGATAGTATTTGATAAGAATGCTAAAGATTTTAGAGATTTTTTGAAAGAAAATAAAGAAAATTTAAAAATAGTTTATAAAAAAGATTGAAAATCAAAAAAAATTTTTAGAACAGAAATAAAATCTTTAAAAGAAAAAGACGGAAGATTCTTAGCAGGAGTTATTATGTCAGATAGTGTTCAAGTAAAAATTCCATTCTTTAAATCTTTTTACTATGGTCTGGGAAGTACTTGAGAAAAATTAAAGGATATAAGTTTTGGGTTATTTAATTTTTTTGGAGATATATTTAGATGGAATGCTGATTTAGACTCTGTTTCAGGTCCAATAGGTATTGTTAGTTATACTGGAGAAGTGGCAGAAATAGGATTAAATTATTTACTTATTTTCACAGCTATTCTTTCATTAAATTTAGCAGTGATAAACTTCTTACCATTTCCGGCTTTAGATGGTGGAAGAGTTGTATTCGTTCTCATAGAAGCAATAACAAGAAAAAAAATTTCTAATTCAATTTTTAATTGAGTAAATGGTTTGGGATTCATATTTTTGATTGGTCTAATGATAGTGATAACTTTTAATGATATTTTTAAATTATTTTAAAAATAAAAAGAACTCTCAGAATATTATAAATTGACTTTTTAATTAAAAAATAAATATCACGGGTGAGTAAATGTTTAAAAAATCTTACCTTTTTTTAATTAAATCTTGAAAAAAGTTAAATCAGTGATACAATATAAGATATGAATATGCCACCACTAAATAGATTTACAACAAAGGCAAAAGATGTTGTTAGAAAAGCACATGAAATTGCAATTGAAAGGGGACAAAATACTGTAACTCCTAGTCATATATTAGCTTCTTTGCTTTTGTTGGATGATGGAATTGTTGTTTCTGTCTTTGAAAAATTAGATTTAGATTATCCTTTATTTTTGGATAATCTTTTGGAAAGAATTTCTAATATAGAATCTAGCGTATCTAATACAACTAGCCCATCTTATCAAATGTTTTTAAGCCCAGAATTAATTATTTCACTAGAAGAAGCCGAAAAAATTTCAAAAGAAATGGGCGACAACTTTATCGCCACAGAACATATTTTTTTATCTCTACTTTTAAATCCCGATGAAAATATTTCTGACCTAGCTTCAGAGTTTAAAATAGAAGAAAAAAAAATATTTGAAATAATTTTTAAATTAAAAGAAAGTGGAGAAAAAATAGAAAAAAAACAATCTTTTAAAAATTTAAAAAGATTTGCAAAAGATTTAACTGAGTTAGCAGAGAAAAATAAATTAGACCCAGTAATAGGTAGAGAAAATGAAATAGAAAGATCGATTCAAATTCTTTCCAGAAGAAAAAAAAATAACCCCATTTTAGTTGGAGAGGCAGGTGTTGGAAAAACTGCAGTGGTTGAAGGTATTGCTCAAAAGATTGTTGAAAAAAATATTCCCAAAAATTTAGAAAATAAAAAAATCTATTCTTTAGATATGGGTCTTTTAATTGCTGGAACAAAATTTAGGGGGGAATTTGAAGATAGGTTGAAATCTGTTTTAAAAGAAGTTAATTCTGCTAATGGAGATATAATTTTATTTATAGATGAAGTTCATTCTATTGTGGGAGCAGGAGCTTCAGATGGGTCCATGGATGCATCTAATCTTCTTAAACCAGCTTTGGCACGTGGAGAATTAAGTTTAATCGGAGCAACTACTTTTGATGAATATAAAAAATATATAGAAAAAGATTCTGCTCTATCAAGAAGATTTCAAATGGTAAAAGTTGATGAACCTAATATTAAAAAATCTTTAGATATATTAAAAGGGTTGAGAGACAGGTATGAAATTTTTCATGGAATTAAAATAACTGATGAAGCTTTGGAGTCTTCTATAAAATTATCATCCAGATATATAACCGATAGAAAACTTCCAGATAAAGCTATTGATTTAATCGATGAAGCATCTTCAAAAGCTAAAATTACAATCCATTCCCAACCAAAAAAATTAAATACTCTTGAAAAGGAAATTTTACATTTAGAAATAAAAAAGAAATTTTTAGAAAAAGATTCTAATTCTAAAAAAGAAGTTAAATCAATAAAGAAAGAAATTTCAGATTTGCAAGAAGAAGTTAATGATATAAAAATACGTTGAGAAAAAGAAAAAGAAATTGTTGAAAAAATTAAAAATCTTCAGGGGATAATTTCAAAAATAAAAAGAGATGTACTTATTTTAAAAGCAGATAAAAAAATTGATGAAGTTTTAGATTTAGAATATATACAGCTAGAAGCCTATAAAAAAACTTTAGAAAGGGAAGAGAAAAAGATAAAGAAACTACAATCAAAAAGAAGATTTATATATCAAGAAATTGGTAGTTACGAGATAGAAAAAATTGTTTCAAATTGAACTGGAATACCGGTGGAAAAAATGAATATGGAGGAATTAAAAAAAATTTCAGCTATTCAAGATTATTTAAAAAATGAAATTATAGGGCAAGATGATATTATAGAAAAAGTTTCTTTGGCTATAAAAAGGTCATATGCGGGAATTTCTAACCCTGAAAAACCCATAGCATCATTTTTATTTTTGGGTAGTACTGGTATTGGAAAAACAGAATTGGCAAAGAAAATTTCGGAATTTTTATTTGATAACAAAAATTCTTTAATAAAAGTTGATATGTCAGAATTGATGGAGTCTCATTCGGTTTCAAAACTGATTGGTTCTCCTCCTGGATATGTTGGTTATGATGAAGGAGGTTCTTTAACTGAAAAAATTAAAAGAAATCCTTATTCTGTAATTCTTTTTGATGAAATTGAAAAAGCTTCTCCAAATATTCTTAATATTCTTTTACAAATTTTAGACGAAGGAAAGGTTACAGATTCAAAGGGGCAAGAAATAAATTTTAAAAATACAATTATTATTTTAACTTCAAATGTGGGATCGGGAGAAATAAAAGAAAAAGAAAAAATAGGCTTTGAGATTTTAGTCGATAGGGCTGAAGAAATATTAAAAAATAAAAGAGAAGAAAGAATAAAGAGTTCATTGAAATCTTATTTTAATCCAGAATTTTTAAATAGACTTGATGAAATATTTATTTTTAAAAATTTAGTAAAAGATGATATTGTAAAAATTATAAATCTAGAAGTGAAAAAGATATCTGAAAGATTAAAATTAAAAAGTTTAGATATAAAAATATCTGACGAGGTTATAGCTAATATATTAGATGATGATTATAATTTTGAATATGGAGCTAGGCCAGTAAAAAGATTATTGGAAAATAAAATTATAAATCCGCTAACGGAAGAGATTTTAAAGGGTGATAAAAATAAAGGTATTTTTATGATAACTTTAAAAAATAAAAAAATAAATTTTAAATTTGGAAAGATTAAAAAAAAAAAGACTGGAAAAAATAAAAATAAACAAACCCTAGTGGTAAAAACTTAGGGTTTTTTATTTATTTTGATATAATTTATTTATGAATTTTTTAGATATATTTTGAATTTCAGTTATAGAATCGATTACTGAATTTTTACCAGTTTCATCTACTGGGCACATGATTGTTGTTTCAGAATTGCTGTCAATTACTCAAGATGATAAATTTAAAGCAGTGGAAGCTATAATCCAATTTCCAGCTATTTTGGCAATTTTATGAATTTTCAGAAACAAGGTTAATTTAAAAAATAAGAATTTATGATTTAAATCTTTTTTTGCTTTTTTACCTTTGGGAATTATTGGTTTTCTTTTTAGTGATTTTATTAAATCATTTTTTAGCTTAAAAATTGTCGCAATAATGTTTATTATTGGCGGTATAGCACTACTATTTACAGAGAAACTTTATAAAAAAAATAAAAAAGATGTTCATTCTATTAATAATTTAAGCTATTTTGATGCATTAAAAATTGGTTTATTTCAAGTGTTAGCTTTTTTGCCAGGTACAAGTCGTTCGGGAGCTACAATTTTTGGTGGAATGTTTTTAGGATATAATAGGAAAATTACTTCTGAATTTTCATTTATTCTTGCTGTTCCTACAATGTCAGTTATTTTTGTTCATGACTTTATAAAGTATTATGAAATTTTTACTATTAAAGATTTAAAATTAATTTTGTTTTCCTCAGTAATAGTTTTTTTGGGAACTTATATTTCTGTGAAATTATTTATGAAATTTTTGGAAAAATTTAGTCTTTCTTTTTTTGGATTTTATAGGATAATTTTTGGATTGATATTATTAGTTTGGTTTTTATAGGTGAGTTCAGGTTGGATAATATATTATTTGTTTTTTTATATATAATGTATAATTAATTAAAATTTTAAGGAGTGTAAGATAAATTTTTATATCTTGATAATAAAATAAAGAAATGTTCTTGTTTCAAAAAAAAGATTCGAATCAAACAAGATATTAGTTGTAGGTGAAGTTATTTATGAAGATAAAACTTTTCTCATAAAAGATGATATTTTAGAAGGTATGGAGAATGGAATCTATTCTCTTGGTTATAATATAAAGCCAGAACGTATATTTGTAGATGTTATCGGATATAAAAATAAAGGCTATAAAAGGGAGGAGTATATGTAGATAATGAGAAGGTGTTAGAATTAATTTTCTAGATACCTGTTTTTTTAAAATGGTATTTTGATATTTACTTGTATTTTAAAAAAAATTTGATATAATATTGTCTATGAGTAGTAGAATGAGAGTGACTAAAGGTCATAGAAATAATAGAAGATCACACCATGCTTTAAAGGCACCAAGACTTTCTTTATGTTCAAATTGTGGAGCTTACCATCAAAGACATAGAGTTTGTTTGGAATGTGGTTTTTATAAAGGAGAACAAATCCTTGATATTAAAAATGTAAAAAAAGCAGAAGCTAAAGTTGAAAAAACTGAAGCTAAAAAAGAAGATGTTAAAAAAAATACTCCAAAAAAAGTAGAAACTAAAAAAGTTTCTACTAAAAAGAGTGATGATTTAACAAAGATTGAAGGGGTTGGTCTAAAAACAGCAGAAGCATTAGTAAAAGCTGGAGTTAAAACTTTTTCTGATTTAGCAGATTCAAAAGTTGGAGATTTAAGAAAAATTTTAGAAGAAGGAAATCTTTCAAAATATGACCCAAAAACTTGATCAAAACAAGCTAAATTAGCAAGAGATGAAAAATGAGATGAACTTAAGACTCTTCAAGATGAACTTGATGGTGGAGAAGTTAAAAAATAATCTTGATTTTTTAAAAAGAATTTGATAAAATTCTTTTGTATTCCACAGTAGCTCAGTGGTAGAGCAATTGACTGTTAATCAATTGGTCGTAGGTTCGAACCCTACCTGTGGAGCAATATGTTTATATAAAATAAAAAGAATTTGAAAAAGTTCTTTTTATTTTTATTTTTTTTTGTTATAATATTTTTATGTTAAATAATATAATATACAGTATATTTTTATTTATTTTAATTCCAGTTATATCTTTTGGATCAGATACAGATTTAGATATACCTTTAAAGGAGGATGTTAAAGATGTAGGAACATTGTTAAAAATGATTATAGAGGCAATGCTTGATATAGCGATTCCTATAATAGTACTTGCAATAGTTTATGTTGGGTTTTTATTTATAAAGGCCCAGGGAAATGATGGTGAATTAACGAAAGCAAAAGAAGCTTTAACCTGAGTTCTCATAGGAACTGCAGTTATTATAGGTTCTAATGCTCTTTATCATATATTTTTTGCAGCAATTAAATAATTAATTAAAATGAAAATAAAAAAAAATAAAAAAATAATATACTTTTTAAGTTTATGTTTGATAATACCTTTTACTATATTCGCAGCTGATATAAAAGGAATTGAAGATCCAACTGGTGGAATATTGGGGGATAATATTAGTGAAACTATAAAAAATATGATAGGTGGATTATTAAAATTAGCAATACCTTTTTTAGTATTAGCTTATGTTTATGTAGCATTCTTATTTGTTAAAGCTCAAGGAGCAGCTGAAAAATTAAAAGAAGCAAAAAAAGCTTTTGTTTGGTTATTAGTCGGTACAGCCATTATCGTTGGAGCAGATGTAATATTTTCTGTAATTAAGGATACTTTAAGTCAGGCAAATATAAAATAAAAAAATATGAATAAAAAAATAAAAAAAATAATATTCTTAGTGTTAAGTATTTTAGTTCTTGCAAATAATATATATGCAACGACTTTTTCTCAACTGGCACTAAACCTAAGTAATGGATTAATAGCAACAATAACAAAATTATCTTTTGGTTTTGCTGTAATATTCTTATTTTGAGGTATTTTTAACTTTGTTTCAAATGCATCTGATCAGTCAAAAAGAGAGGAGGGGAAGAAAAAAATTATTTTTGGAGTTATAGCGATATTTGTTATGGTGTCAGTATGAGGTATTGTGAAAAGTATAACTAGTACAACAAAATTAGATAATTCTCATCTTGAAATAAAATTTATTAAATAAGTTTTTTTTTAAAAAAAAAAGAGTATAATAAATACTATTATGTATAAAATAAAAAAAATAAACGGAAGAGAGATTTTAGATTCTCGTGGAAATCCTACTGTAGAAGTTGAAATTATTGCTGAAAAAAAACTATTTTTTGGTAAAAATAAAGTTATAAAGGCTTGATCTCAAGTTCCATCTGGTGCATCAACTGGTTCCCACGAGGCATTAGAATTAAGAGATGGTGATGTGAATAGATATAATGGGAAAGGTGTTCTTTTGGCAATTAAAAATATTGAAGAAAAAATTACACCGGAATTACTAGATATGGATGTAACAAAACAAAAAAAAATTGATGAAAAAATGATTAATTTAGATGGGACAAAAAATAAATCTAAGTTAGGAGCAAATGCTATTTTAGGTGTTTCAATGGCAGTTACTCGTTTGGGAGCAATGGCTAAAAAAGAGAAACTTTATAAATATATTGCTAGAATTTCTAAAAATAAAAATTTAGAAAGTCAGAAATTTGTAAGACCATTTTTCAATGTTATTAATGGTGGAGTTCATGCAGGAAATAAAATTGCTTTCCAGGAATTTATGATTTCTCCAAGATT
Organism: Candidatus Campbelliibacteriota bacterium; assembly: GCA_947311625.1. Lineage (GTDB taxonomy): Bacteria > Patescibacteriota > Minisyncoccia > Phycocordibacterales. The sequence goes on from CAMZKW010000002.1 coordinate 101,295, forward strand.
TAATTCTTTTGAAGAAAACTATGAAGCAGCTACTGAAATTTACCAAAACTTAAAAATCATTTTGAAAGAAAAATTTGGAGGTTCTGCAACCTTGTTAGGTGATGAAGGTGGTTTTGCACCAAATGATTTTGAAGAGGTGCAAGATGTATTTGAAGTTTTAAATGAAGCAGTAAAAAAAAGTGGTTATGAGGGAAAAGTTGATTATGCAATAGATGTTGCTGCTTCAGAATTCTTCCAAGATGAAAAATATAATTTAGGATTTAAAACTAAAAAAGATAATAAAAAATCAGTTTTAGAAATGATTGAAATTTATAAAGATTTAGTAAAAGAATACCCTTTGATATCAATAGAGGACCCTTTTGATGAAGAAAATTTTGAAGCTTTTGCTCAATTAAAAAAAGAATTACCAGAGACCGAAATTGTTGCTGATGATATAACCGTTACAAATCCAGAAAGAATAAAAACTGCAATTAAACATAAATCTGCCAACGGATTACTTCTAAAACTTAACCAGATTGGGTCGGTAACTGAAGCTATTGAAGCCTTTAAATTAGTTAAAAAAAAAGGTTGGAAGGTTATGGTGTCTCATCGTTCAGGAGAAACAATTGATGATTTTATTGCAGACTTTGCAGTAGGGATGGGGGCTGAACAAATAAAATCTGGATCCACTGCTAGAGGGGAGAGAGTTGTTAAATATAATAGATTAAAGACTATTGAACAAGAATTAAAAGAAAAATAATTTTTTCAACTTCATCAATTGATCTTTTTTAATATTTTTAATTAAATTAGTAAACTAATTTACAAAAAATAGTAAGATAGTTGTTTAAAAGAAGGTAAATGATAAAAAAACTACTCTAATTCATTTTTTGTAAATTTTAAGTAATCTTGATACAATTTTTCCTGAGCTTTTTTCTTTAGTTGAATAATAACCAAATTCTGCTTTGTGTTTAAAAACCAATTCCCCATTTTTTCTTATTATTATAATAAGTATAACCATCGTTGTTCCAAAAGCTAAATAATCAAGTTTTTTATCATAGGCGAATGAGTTTTTTACTTTTCAATTTTATTTAATCAATTCCTAAAAGATGGAGATATTTCTGACATATCAGTAATTGCCTTGTGCATTAAATCTGGATCGACTTTTCTTTTTCTCTCATTATTCCATAGTATGGCCATTGAAGATTTTTCATTAAATTTCTCAAAATAATCTATATTTTCTTCCATATTTTGTTTTGCCTTTTCCTTATCACCATCAACTATCCAGTAATAATAAGATGAAAATAATATTCCTCAAGTGGTATGTATATTATTGATCTTATTTCGGTATATTTTACAATATTTTTTTTCCCCAATCTTACATAATGCAGCATAAGACATAGATGCTCAATAATCTCCCACCTTTGATTTATAACCTTTTTTTTCAAATTTTTTATAAATTTCCATATATCTATGAATCCTTTCTATATATTTTTTTTCATTTTTACCAATCAAAATTTGTTTTGCATATCAATGTGAAAGCATATTAATACCGTATGCTGTTGGTTTTAATTCAATAGATTTTTCATAGATTTTCCTACCAGCTAAAGAATAATCGCCATTAGCTTCTTTTAAAAAATGTTTCATTTCTGGATACTTATATATAGCTTGTCCAACAAACTCATTTCTGCCTGCATCACAAAAATAATTTCCCAACTTATTAAGAGCACGAACTCTAAATAGTATAGATACTTTTTTATCGGTTGCATTTTTTATAAACATAGGTAAAACACCTATCATGATTTCTTTATTTAAAAAATAATTATTAGATAAAGTTTTTGCCATTAAGTCTCTACCTGATGGATCTTTAATATTTTTTATATCCTCCTTTGACATCTTTTTATAAATAGACAATATTTCTTTTGGTGAATATCTTTTTATAATTTCAACCTGTTTTTCCTTTTCATCTATACTCCTTATTTTATTTTGATTAGAGATATTTTCAAATTTAAAATGTCATATTATTCAAGACATTATAATTAAAAATATCATCATTATTATAAATATTATTTTTTTCATATTCTTTTTATTAATTCTTAAAACATACTGTTGCCATCACTATCATTCATTTCGGCCCCAACATCACTGTCGTCATCATCTTCTCCTCCTAATCCTAACTTATTTATACATATTCCATATCTATGGCAATGAGAGTATTCTCAATCATATTCTAGACAACATGTTCCTCCAGTACTTGGTGCACCAGCTTCAACTTCTTTTGTTATTGTTATCATAAAAACAGTAAATATTAACATAAATAATATAATGATAAAATAACTTATTTTTTTTTGTTTTATAATTTTTTCCATATATTTTTTATTATAGTGGGTGAAGTGAGTTTATCCCTAAAAAGTGGACACAAATAGGTCTACTTTTTGGGGATCACTTCATGTCACAGCCTGGATCTTAACTTATAATAAATTTATTATAACATATAAAATATAAAAAAAAACAATAACTATTAATTCTTAATTACGTTGCCTTGTTCATTCAAGATATGCTTTATATTCTTCTTTTTGTATTTCTTCAATTTCTTTTTTTATTACTTTATCTGATTTTCTTTTTAGAGCATAAATTTCATTGGCATAGCTGGGTAGGAAAAATATTTTCGATTTAGGATTGTAAGCAATCGTTCCGGTTATTCTTTCGGAAATTGTTATAAATCCTAATTCCTTTCCGTCTAAACTTAATTCTGTCAACCTACCGGTATTTGCTCCTATATAAATTTTATCATTAATAATTTTAGGACTTGCAAAAATCCTTGCACCAGAATTTCATTTTCAAATTTCCTTTTGAATATCTAAATCAATTGCATATAAATTTTTATCCAATGAAGCAAGATATAAAATTCCATCATAAATTAACGGGGTAGAATAATAACCAAATTCTGCCTTATGTTTAAAAATCAATTCTCCATTTTTTCTATTTAAAATATAACTTCAACCAGAGGTTGTTGAAAAAGCCAACAAATCTCTTTTTTTATCGTAAGCAATTGAAGCCTTAATGTCTGTATGTGAAAAACCAGTTAAAATTTCTCCCTCATTTACTTCTTCGGTTTTAAATTCTCATTTTTTTATTCCTTTTTTTGCATCATAAAGCCTTAATATTCCATCATTGCTTCCAATCACAACTTCTTTTGTTGTTTCAATGAATAACGGGGAAGAGTGGGTAAAAGATGGTGTAATATCTTTTCAAATAGTCTTACCTGTTTTTAAATCAAAGGCTAAAACACCACCTCTTTTTCTAATTAAGCCAAATTCCAAGCCAATAAATCCTAAACCTAATTTTTTTGAAATAGTTGGAGACGATCCAATTCAGTCAGCTTCAAAATTTATTCAAACTTTTTTGCCAGTTTCTTTGTTTAAAGCGTATAAATTTCCGTCATATGCTCCAAAAATTACTAAATTTTTGTAAATAACTGGAGTTGAAAATACACCTTTTCCTTTTGGATGAAAACCAACTTTAAATTTTCATACTACGGAACCATCTTTTTGATTTATTGCCCAAAAATATCCAGAATCAGAACCAAAATAAATTTTATTTTCATCTAGGATAGGATTTGATTTTGGAACAACATAATAATAATTTGGATTTGGTGCAGAAAATTTTCAAATTGTGTTAAAAGGGTAAGGGGCAGCTTCAAAATCTTTTTCTGTAGTTTTTTTATTTTTTAAACCTAATTCTTTTTCAAAATCATTTAATTCAAAAATATAATTTATTTTTATATTTTTATTATTAAGATATTCATAAAAATCATTATCCCTTCATTTTAAAATTGCTCAAACTTCATCAATTTTATATCCTAACTCTTCCAAAACAACAATTTGTCTAATGAAAGACTTACCTGAATTTATAATATCATCAACTAAAATTATTTTTTTATCTTTTTCAACAACACCCTCTATCATTCTTAGAAGTCCTGATTTTTTTCTTGACTTTCTAATAAAAAAAGTATTTATATCTTTTTCTCATTGACTAAAAATATATTGATTTAAACCAACTGCAAGTGGGATTCCAGCAACTTCCAAAGTCCCTATTTGAAATGGATATTTATTTTTATTTTGCTCTCAAAAAATTTCAGAAACTAAATTTAAAACTTCTCCTTTCATTAAAACTCTTCTAAAATCAAATAAAAAACCTTTTTCTCTTATGCCGCCCCTACCATCTGAAATATTTTCTTTGTCTGCAGTAATAAAAACTTCTTCAATAATTATCTTTTTTAATTTTTCTTTTTTTCCATTCATAAAAAAAATTATAGCATTTTTTTTTAAAAAAGGTATAATAATTTTATTATGAATAATTTAATTAAAAATATTTTCAATTCAAAATGAGAAAAAAAGTTTTTTAACTTTTATCATAAGTTTTTTTCGTTAAAAGAAATTGAAAATTCAACTGGATTGATTTGGGTTTGAGGGACTTTATTATTATCTTATTTTGTTTCATTTTCTGCTTGAGCTATACATCCAACAGCAATGACCAAAATGGGAGTATCATCTGGTCAATATAGTTGTTGAGATTATTATCAATCTTGCGGGCGTTGACACATTTTTGATGCGCTTCCATTAGGTTATTCACAAACGAGTTTTTATATGGGTATTTTTGGTATTCTTGTTTTGATAATAGTTTTACTAAAAAAAAGAGAATATATTTTAGCTCATATCTTAACTTCTCTTTTATTTATTTGACATTTTTTAAATTTATTTATTTTAACTAGTGCTTTTGTGGGAAATTATGAGTATTTTGTTTTTGTCTTTGGTTTAATATTTTTATTTATTCCGCATAAAGAATGATTTTTAAAATTATCTTTGGTTGCATTTTATTTTTTAGCTTCAACTTTAAAATTAAATGATGGTTGAATTTTGGGAACTTACTTTACTTCAATGTTTACAGGAGCACCGTTGGCTCCAGATTGATTTGTGCCAATTGCAACAAATTTAACAATTTTAGCCCAAATGGTTTTTGCCTGATTCATATTCTCAAAAAATAAAATTCTGAGAAATATAATGGTTGTTTATTTTCTGTTCTTCCATTTGTATTCTGGAATTTTAGTTGGTTATAAATATCCATCAGTGGTAGTTCCAATTTTTGTCGTTTTATATATTTTATATTATAGATGGCAGAAACCACCACTTGATAAAAAATCAATTATTGGATGAAGTTTAATTTTTATGATGTTGATTATTCAAATGATAAAAATTTGAATTCCGGGAGACGTTAGAATGACGATGGAGGGAAATAAATATGGTTTATATATGTTTGAAGCAAATCACCAATGCGTTTCGACAATCGAAATAGAAAATAAAGATGGTAAAAAAATAAAAATGAGGGCAAAGTCTGAATCTGCCAGAAGTCGTTGTGATCCTTATAAATATTGATGAAAAATAAAGAAACAATATTGTGTTAAATTAGAAGTAAAAAAAATTGCTTGAACTTTTGACCATTCTATAAATGGAGAACCTTTTTATAGAATTGTCGACAGTAATAATATTTGTAATTTAGAGTATCAAGCAGGGGAACATAATAAATGAATAAAATTAAAAAAAGATAAACCTGAGATTGTTGGTTATCCTTATAAAAATTGATATAAATAATAAAAATATGGAAAATAAAAAAATGATAAAAATGGAGGCGTTACCAAATACTCCAGAAATTCAATTAACAACAACACAGAAATTTTTAAAACCGCATTTAAAACAGATAGAGTTGTTTTGGTGATTTATATTTTGGTTAATAATCATAGTTTTATTATATAAATTATGAGGTTTTTGAAAAGAAGAAAAGTAAAAATAAAATTTTGTTTTTTCTCTTTTTTTTTGTATAATAATATTATTATAAGTTAGGGTGGCGGCTTCGCCGCCACCCACCTAATAAAAAAAAATATGAAAAAATACATAAAACAAATAAGCTATGGGGTGGTAGCCTTATTTACTATAATAGGTGGGCTATTCGTAATTACAAATAAAAGTGAGGTTGATGCGGGTGCACCGTCTCAAAAAAAATGTGATAGTGGGTCCGGCTCAACTCAAACTTGTTCAGATTGAGATGATAAGAATGGAGTTAGACATAATCAAAGAAATAGATCATGATATTCATATACTGAAAGGTATATTCCTGGTAATGGTGCTCATTGTCATTACTGATCTTGTTCTGATGATGGCGGTAATGCTGATGGTGGTTCTGCTGATTATAAAGTTTTTAATGATAAATAATTATGAAATGATTAATTAGTTTAGTAGGGATTATAGTATTAGGATTTATTTCTTATTTTTTCTATAACCAAATAAGTCAGGTCAATCCAGAATTTAGTTTTAAGAACGAAGAAAACATTTCCAATAATAAAAAAAATGAAAATACAAAAAAAGAAGTTTTTGATTATACAGATGATTTAAATAAGATTGCTATTAATGAAAAAAAAGCTTCTGAAAAAATTAAATTAATTGATTCTTATGTGAAAGAAGTTGAATCTGTTGATAAAAATTTAGCTTTAGGTCAGTTAAGATTAAAGGCTAAGATTTTAGGGGATCAAAGAAATGATAAGGCTAAGGTTTTAGAATCAATAAAGCTATGGAAAGAAATTTATAGAAAGGCTGATCCTGGAACAAGAATAAAAGCAGATGCATTGAGAAGGATCGCTAGAATGTATTGAATAACTGGAGGTGATGAAAATGTTGCTCAAGAAATTTTTAAAGATAATGACTTTAAAAAATATCTATCAAAAGATAAAACAATCGGTAAATCTTTAATAAATATTTTTAAAGAGTCATATAATATAAAACCAAATTTAAAATCAGCCTTAGAATTAGTATTTTGATATTCAGAATTAGGAAATAATGAAGAAGGAAAAAAGTGACTTGATATTTATGAAGAAATTAAAAAAGAAATAGGGTATTCTTCATTAAGTATGCAGGAGGCGATTACTTTATATAATATAGATAATAAAAAAGAATCCTTTGCTTTATTTGAAAAAATAATAAATGATAAACATGAACAGTACTTAAAGGCTTTTCCTCTTGGTTTCTATGCAACTTATTTAAATAAAGAAACAAATAAGGATAGAAATAAAATCAAAGAAATTTTAAATAAGTTGATGGAAAATATTAAAACCGATCCTAAACCAGAATACAATCAATTTTTGTATTTCTTAAAGGTTCAAGCTAAAAAAGAAAAAAGGGATTTATTGGCGACTGGTTTAGAAGAATTAGCAAGAGATTATCCAGAATTTAAAACATTTTTAGAAGCTTATGGTTTTAAAGTTAATTAAATAAATATGAAAATTTTAAAAAATAAAAAAATATTTGCTTTATTGGTAGGATTGTTAGTTCTTTTGATTTTATTCTTTCTTTTAAGTCAGAATAAAATTACAAAAAAAGAACTTACCAACCAGGAAAAAGCAGTAAAGATAGTTCAAGAAGCAGATAAATATTTTGAAAATGCCACTGCAGAATCTTATGATGTTGCTAAGGCAGATGAGTTATATCATCAAGCACATAAACTTGACACAAATAATGAAAGAGCTTTTTATCAGTTAGTTAGGGTTTATTATGTTCAAGGGGAATTTAATGATGCAAATTCTTATGGAGATGAATTTATCAAAAAATTTCCTAACAATGGAAGAATTCATTATATTTTAGGTTTAAATAATGCTTATGCTAGAAATTTAGATAGGGCTGAAAAAGAATTTAAAGAATTTATAAATTCAAAAGAAGTTGGAGAGGCTGGTTATTTAGATTTGGCTTGGGTGTATTTTAAAAAGGGAGAGTATCAAAAAGCAAAAGAAACTTTGGAAGCAGGAATTCAAAGATTTGGAGATAATGCTTGATTAAATCTTTCTCTAGCAATGAATAAATTTAATTTAGGGGAAGATAAAAAAGAAGTTTTGGCTTTGTTAGAAAAAGCAAAAACACAAGCAGAAAAAATTGATGAAAAAATTTGAAAGAGAAATTATTCATCAAATGATCCAAAATCATACAAAGATGATATTAATAAATTTAGAAAGATTATTGATCTTAATATAAAACTTGTAAATGGAGAAGATATTTTTGCTGATGTTGTTGGTTTGGATAAAGGATTACAGATTGAAACTTTATCCCCAAAAGGTTTAAAGGGTGGTTATACAGTTTCAGCTTGTTGTTCTGCACAAAAAGGGCAGAAGTGTAATGGCCCAGATAATGCTTGCGGTATGCATATAACTAATGGACAAATAGATTGTTCTGGTAAGTGTTCCATTCTTAAAAAAGCTGATAAATCTTACTGCACAGAAATTCAATTTTGAACTGAAAAAGTTGATTTATGAGATCAAAAGAAAGAAGTATGTAAAAATATTATCTGGGGAGAGTGAAAAAAAATTCCTGGGCAAGAAAAAGAAAAAAGAATAGGTAATGGAGAGATGCTAATAAAAGATTATAGACTTCATAATGTTGCACAAAAACAAAAAACTATTACTGGTAAAGAAAAACCTTCAAATATTTCAAATGCAACTAGCAAAATACATACAGAATTGCCAATTAAAAATTTAGGAGAGAAAAGAGATAAAAATTTAAAAAGTAATAGCAATGCAATAGTTTTTTATACAACATTAGAGTGTCAGATTGAAGAAGAGAGGCCTACAAATTGTATTTCAGATCATAATTTTAAACCTTCAAGTGATAATGTTTGTAAAGAAGTTAGGTTTGAGCAGCATGATAATTGTTGAAATAAAAGATGAGTTAATGGTGATAAAGTTGGATGTACTTGTGGTGATAATTGTGATGATCCGACAGATCCTAGTGATGATGATCCGACAGATCTAGACGATATTATAAATACTGAAATTCCAATAGTTTTACCAGAACATCCAGTTCAAGAAGAAATTAGTATTGAATCTGGCTGATCATTAGATAATATTCATTGAAATTCTTTTGATAAAATTGCATTATTAAAAACATCAAATATAAAAATATATGTTAGAGCTCAACCAAGAGGGGCTTGTTGAAGCAGTGGTTCGTGGGGAGATATATTTACTTTTAATATAAATAATACTAAAGTTAATGGAGTTGATAAAAGAAATAAATGACTAGGTATAGAAAACATTGTTTCTTTGGAGGGTGTGAGTACTTCTATTATACTTAAACCAAATTCTCATGCTCAAGAAGGTATTGTATTTTCACAACCAATAAAAAGTAGTTTTTGTGACGGTGCAGGAATATCAAATAATGAGTTAAAGGTTAAGATTGTTAATATTATTCAACAAGAAATTTAAAAAGACTAGAAAAAGTCTTTTTTCTTTGCTATAATAAATTTATGAATTTTAAAAAAAATTTTTTTTGGATTATTATTTTACTCTTTTTCTATAGTAGTATTATTTTTGCTATAAATCTACAGACATCAACAAATATACCGGTATTATATGTGCAGGTTTTTCACAATGGAAAATGAAGTGGCTGGTCTGATCAAGCTGAAGTTTCTAAAGGAGATAAAGTATGATTCCATATTCATTCTTACGCTAATGGTGGGGATATTAAAAATTTAGTTAATTATTTAGATAATATAAATAATTATTCTTTTTTAAAAAATAATACTCATACTATAGTATCTACTCTAAAAGCGGCAAATGCTAATAAAATTTCTGGTTCAGTTCAGTTAAAATTTAAGGATAATTTAAAATTTAAATATGCTGGTTATAAATGAGCTACAAAGTTAAAAGGCCCAAATCCTGAAATAGATCAACATTATAAAAAAGTTCCTTTTGGGCAAAATGGTGATGAGGTTTTAACAAGAGAAGGTGTAAAATTAGGTAATTTAGATAAAGATCATAGAAGTAATTTTTTAGTATTTTTCTATTTAGAAGGTGTAGAGCCAGCAATCTCTGGAAATTGTGGTGATATAAAAAATTCTTGTAAAAAGGGAAAATTTATTGATATTAAAGATGATAATTTTTATTATAAATGAAGATGTTTAGGTCTTAATGGTGGGGAAAATAAAAATTGTGAATTAAGAAAAATCCCCATGGATGGAGTTTGTTCATCTAAATTTAATAAATGTTTAAAGGGGTATTTTAATGATTTGAAAGATGACGATAAATATTATATATGAAAATGCAATGGACTAAATGGTGGTAAATCAGAAGAATGTAAAGTTGAAAAAAAACCAATAAATGGTGTGTGTGGTAGAAGTTTAAATAAGTGCTCCCATGGAAGTTTCTTGGATATCAAGGACAGTCATGAAAAAAAATTTTGAAAATGTAGAGGGTTATATGGGGGGCAAGATATAAACTGTTCTATACAAAAAATGTGTCCATGTACTTTAAATAAAGTAACTGATACTTCTAAGATTAATTCATCAACTATTAAAACTAGTGAGTATTCTGATTATGATTTTAAAAAAATATCAGATGAAAATATAAAATTAAAATTAGATTTAAAATCTTGTAAAAATCCAAATATTAAAAATATAGTGGATAATTTAAATTATAAGATATGATTAAATTTTAAATTATGACATTGAATACTATTAATAATATATACATTAATAATTGTTTTAATAACTAAATTACTATCGAAAAAAAGAAATTAATTATTTCTTTTTTTTATATTTTAATTATTGTATAATAAAGATATGATAAATAATTCTCTAGAAAAGAATATAAGTACACCAAAGCAAGAACTAGGTGAATTTAAAAATATTATTGAAAAAAAATCGGAAATAAATTACGGGGAAAAATTTGAATCTCTCGATGATAAAAAAAAACTTGAAATAATAAAAACAGGTTTAGAACAACATAAGAATATTAATTCCGATAGGAAAACACCTGAATATTCTGAAAAAATAAATCAGGCAGAGTCTGTTGTTTTAAGATTATCTCCAGAAAAAGATGATGAAAAAATGGAGGAACTACTAGGGTTAATGGAGGAGGTTGGTATTTTAAATACCATAGAGTCTATAGAAAAAACAGAATCTTTTCATATCCTAGATGACTTTCATAGATTATTAGTCCAATATATCAAGGCTGGACACGAAACCGATGTTAAAGAAAAATTAGATATATATCCAGGATTACACATGTCTCTTTTTGAAATAAAATTACCTTCAATAGATAGAGAAGAGGATAAGGGGAAAAAACTTGAAGAACTTTTATCCTCAATGGAACAATTTTATTCTGGAATGTTTGCTTTAGCTGATAATGGAGTAAAAAATTTTTTCTCCATAGAGGTTTCTTTTCCTGAAGGATCAGATCAAGTTAGTTTTTTCTGTGCTATTCCAGATGAAAAATCAGGACTATTTAGAAATCAAATTTTAGCTATTTTTTCCGATGCAAAAATTTCAGAGATAACAGATGACTATAATATTTTTAATGGATTAAAAAATGTTTCTGGTTCTGTTTTAAAATTTCAAGAATCTGAATATTTACCTATAAAAACATATAAAGAATTAGACTACGATCCTATAAATATTATTTTGCAATCTTTTAATAATTTAGATATTAATGAAGGCGGTTCTATACAAATAATTTTGTCACCTGCAAAACAAAATAAAAATGAAGATTTTGATAAAAAAATAGATGCCTTAAACGAGGGTAAGAATATAAAATCAGCTTTGAGTGGAGAAAAAAGTTTAATTTTTAAAGCTGCAGATTCTTTGCATGAAGCATTATTTAGTTCTGGAGATAAAAAAGAAGAAAAAGAAATTAAAGATAGAGAAAAAAGAAATATTATAATAGAACAATTAAAACTCAAAAATATTTCAAGATTATATAATGCAAATATTAGAATAATTACTTCGGGAAAAAATCAATCCCACGCGGATATAATTCGTTCAGAATTGGAATCATCATTTTTACAATTTGAAAATGTTAATGGTAATAAATTTAAATTTAAAAAAATTGATAAAAAATATATTGAAGAATTTGTTAGAAAATATACATTCAGAATATTTGATAAAAAAGATTCTATAATGTTAAACACTACCGAGCTTACTTCTGTATTTCATTTTCCAAGGCAAAAACTTGGTGTTGGAAATATTTTGTCATCTTCAAATACCGTTGGAGCCCAAGTTTCTTCTAAAATAAAATCTGTGAAAGGTGAATATGGAGAAAAAAATATATTAATTAATTCATCCTTTGATGTAGCTAATAATAAAATTGAAAAAATAGAATCAGATGACCTATGAGATAGGGGAGAAGTAGAAGAAAATACTTTTGTAGATAAAGAAATTAAGAATGATAGTGTAAATAATCCTTTTGCTAATTTTAAATTAAATAAAGAAGAATTTTTTGAAGATGAAAATAATTATTTAAAAGGAAAATTATCTAAAAAAACTATAGAAAGTAAAAAAGATACTGAAGAAATATTATCCAACAATAGTAATAATACTTATGAAAATATTAATGAGGTAAATCAAAATAAGCAACTTGGTGGTTTAAAAAATATGGGTGATGCTTCTTTTAAAGAAGGGAAAAATATAATTTTAGGGATTAATGAATATCAGGGTATAGAAACACCTATCTATTTACAACCCTTAGACAGAATGAGACATATGTATGTTATAGGTCAGACTGGTACTGGTAAAACCACTCTCTTAAAAAACATGATTGTACAGGATATAAAAAATGGAGATGGGGTTTGTTTTATAGATCCACATGGTTCAGATATTGAAGACATATTAGCCCAAATACCACCGGAAAGACATGATGATGTTATTTACTTTGATCCTGCCTATCTAGAACGTCCTATGGGGTTAAATATGCTTGAATATGATGCAAGATATCCAGAACAGAAATCTTTTGTTGTAAATGAGCTTTTATCGATTTTTGATAAACTATTTGATATGAAAACATCAGGTGGACCAATGTTTGAAATGTATTTTAGAAATGCAGTATTATTAACAATTGATGACCCAGAAGATGAAGCAACTCTACTTGATGTTGTAAGAGTGTTATCTGATAAAGAATATAGACAGTCAAAATTAAAAAAATCAACTAACATTACTGTAAATCAATTTTGAACTAAAATTGCTGAGCAAGCTGGTGGGGATGCTTCTATGGAAAATGTAATACCATATATTACATCAAAATTTGATGGATTTCTATCTAATGATTATATGAGACCTATTATTTCACAGGGGAAATCAGCATTTAATTTTAGACAAGTAATGGATGATAAAAAAATCCTTTTGATTAATTTATCAAAGGGAAGACTAGGTGAATTGAATGCTAATTTAATAGGTCTTATATTCGTTGGTAAAATTTTAATGGCTGCTTTATCTAGGGTTGATTCTTTAGATCAAAATTTACCACCATTTTATCTTTATATAGATGAGTTTCAAAATGTTACAACTGATTCTATAGCTTCAATTTTATCGGAAGCTAGAAAATATAAACTTTCATTAAATATAGCTCATCAGTATATAAAACAAATTGATGAAAGTATTAAAGATGCTGTATTTGGTAATGTTGGATCAATGGCAATTTTTAGGGTAGGTCAGGAAGATGCTGAATTTCTAGAAAAACAATTGGCTCCAACTTTTAGTGCTTCTGATATTGCTTCCATTGATAATAGAAATGCTTATCTAAAAATGCTTGTTGATGGAGAACCGCAAAAACCATTCAATATAAAAACTCTAGCTCCCGAGGAGGGGAGTAAAGAGAATGCTGAAATTATAAAAAATATTTCTAGACAAAAGTTTGGAAAAGATAGAAAAGAAATAGAAGAAATGATAAGAAAAAAAATTTCATTTTTATAAAAAGTAATAATAAATATTTTTTTAAAATGGGTGGCGCGCAGCGCCACCCATTGACTTTTTTTATAAATTTATATAAAATATAAAAAAATAAAGGAGATTGCTATGGGAACAAAAAAACCATTATATTATATCCAAAATATCGGATATAATAGTGAAAAAAAACTTTTAGAAGAAATCCAAAAAATGAGAAAAAAAGGATTTGTTTTGGCAGTTGATACAAATGGTAACGAAAGGGTGTACAGTCCCCAGAGTGAAAAAGGTAATTGGACAGCTGTATTAATTAAAGTTAAAGGTGAAGATGAAGAAACTTGGGAAGAATATAAGAAAAGAAAAAATATTCTTACCATAGGAATTGCTGATAAAAAAGCAAAACAGAAATGGAAAGAAAAAAACCTCTTTCATCATATAGTTAATAACCACCTAGTTTTTAAGGAGGATAAAAAGATGATAAAAAAACGAACAATAGATTGGTATAAGCACGAGACCCATGATGAGCTTAAAGAAGTTCCTTTTCTACTTTGGGTACTTATTAGAATAGATTTCAAAACTCCCAAGAGAAGTGAAATTCTCTTAGAAAAAAGAACCGAATATAATCATATATTGGGTAAAGACACGGAAGTATTCAGGGTCATCTGGATACAATTATATGAGTGGAAAAGGTTAAAAAATATTGGTGGATTATTACACATATCCAGAATATAGGAGAAGTATTTTAAGAGAGACCTCGCCAATATGGTGGAACCACTTCTCTTAATTTAAAAAACCATCACGATAATATAAATTATTTTTAGTTTATATTATAAGTAGGGTGGTTTTATTTATATATTATATATGTCGCACAATATACCTTTTGCGACAAAGTATATATAAATATCATAGATATTAGATATTAATCTTAATCATAATACCTAATAATATATAAATATATAAACTAAAAA
>CAMZKW010000003.1 GCA_947311625.1 Candidatus Campbelliibacteriota bacterium
CCAAACATATTATCTAAAATTCCCATAAATAAATTATAAAAGAAAAAAATAAAAAAAGCAAGTGTTTAAAAATTATTTATTAAAAGAGTGGCGCGCTTCGCGCGCCACAAAAAAAACTAATTATAAAATATAAAAATTTAAAAAAGAAAAAAAACACAATTTTTAAATTGTATTTTCTTTGAAATTTTTCTTAATTAAGAACTAAGTATTAGTCTTTTTTAAGTAATGATTTCATATCATCTTCCATAATCTTATCTCCTGTCAATGCTGGAGTTGTAAATACGGCACCAGTAGCATCATCATTCATTTGAACTCTGATTGATCTAGCATCGTTAGTTACATCAACATCGGCAACTACAAATACATAGTATGTATCGTTTTCTGCGATAAGAGTATTAAGTACTACAGCAGCACCTGAAGTAAATGCAACTTCAGCTTCAGCTGAACCTGACATTGCAGAGTTATCATAAACTTTAACTTTTGCATTTGCAAGAGTTACATTGTTTAGAGTAGCTGTAAGTAATGTAGACCCTAGAGTAACATCACCACCTTCTGCTTTAACTTTGTAAGCAAATAGTGTTACATCATTAGCAGTTTCTAAGTTTGTTGAATCAACATTAACTTTTGTAATAACTGGTAATGCAGTAACGATTGTTACAAATGGTGCTGAATCAGCATTACCTGCTCCTGCTGTTCCTGTAACTGCAGTTACAGCAACTCCTTCTTCAGTAGTTGGAGCCATTGAAATAATTTGAATTCCAGCATCTGCTAATTTAACATCAGCTTTAATTGTAATAGTAACTGTTTCATCTTTAGCAACAGTTTTTGAAAGATTTGTGAATGCTGCTGTAGTAGTAGCATTTTCAGAATCTTCTTTTGTACCGTTAATATAGATATCAACTTTACCATCAATAATAGATGAAACATCTTTGTTGAATGTTACTGTAACATCATCAAGAGTTAATTCAGCATCTTTAGCTTTGAATTCGTATTCTCCTAGAACAACATCATTAGCATCATCTTTAACAACTTTATCATCATTTGAATCAGCTGTTGAAATCTTAAATGTAACTGTTCCTGTTGTTACAGTAGCTGTTGTAGATCCAAATCCTGTATTATCATCTAATGTTGTCTTTGTATTTACACCTTCAGCATCAAATGAAACTCCTGTTACAGTAATAACATCAGCATTTTCAAAGTTTGATTTAACATCACACCTAACTGAAAGATTCTTTTCAGTATCTTTTGTTATAACTAAATCGTCAATATCAAATGTTACTGAAGATGAACCATCTTCTTTATTTGAAACTGAAGTTGTTCCATCGAATAATTCACAATTTTTTAAATCAGAAATTACTGCTTCTGGAGCTACAGCAGCATCACCTCCATTGGCAACAGTAGCTGTAGTGTTAACTGCAAAGTTAACTTTAATTCTTGTAACTTTAATATCGTCACCTGAGTTTGAAGCATCAATTTTAATTTGTGCTACTTCTTGGTCATCTGTATCTGAGTTTAAGTCAGTATCATCTGCTGCTTCAACTGAAACTGCAACAACTGCACCTTCAACTTCGATTTGTGCTGGTGAAGCAATAGTTTCTGTAATATCAGCAATATTTTCTCCGTCTACATCTTCAACTGAAACATATTTAATTTCTTTAACTTCGTATCTTGTTGAATCTGGAGCATCTCTATTGATATCTGCTTTAATCACATAATCAACAGCATCATCTCCTTCTTCAAATCTAACATTGTCAAATGTAACTACATAAGTAAGTTTATCATCGTCTGTTGCATCTCCAACAACTGTAAATGATGTATCTTCTTTATCAGAAATTTTTGAACCTGATTTAGTATAAATAGCAACATTGTCTAAATCAACATCTTTTGCATCAACTGTTCCAGCTGTTGCAATACCATTTTCTAAATCAACATTTGAAACTTCAATTTTAACTTGAACATCTCCTTCTACATCTTTTCCAGTAACTTCAACATCAAATGAAGCTAGTTCAGCAGCATCTTGCCCTGCAGAAACTTTATCTGATTGAACGTCAGTAGTTTTTGAAATAACAACTTCTGAAAGAGCGATTGTTGCCAACCCTGTATCTTCTCAGTTATCATAAATTCCATTAACTGTATTTGTTAATGTTGTAAGACCAGCTTCTGTTTTTGTATCAGTCATTGTATTTTCTGAAAGAATAACTCCATCAGCATCAACAACTACTATATCTGACATATAGAATGCGAATGTTCTTGTTGCGTCATCTTCAACATCTGTGTAAACAACGAAATCTTCATCATCTCCATTTTCTGCTAATTTAACACCTGTTCCAAAGTCAAATGTATATTCTTCATTGTCTTGAGTAGCTGTATAAGTTTCTCCGGCAACTTTAATTTTAACATTATCAATTGAATCATCAGCTGATGTTCCAACTCTAGTTATTTTAATTGATTTAACAATTTGTTCATCGTCTGATGAAGAATTATTTTCTACATTAATTGTAGCAGCTTTTACACTGTTTTCACCAATTTTAACTGAACCTGTTTCATCAATATCTAAAGTAGCTTTAAATGTATCAGTTGTAACTCCAGCATTGAATGTATGATTTGCACCCATAACTGAGTCACCCTCCACATCAGCTCCATCAGTTGTAACTGAAGTAACTTTTAACATACCATCCAATCCTTGAGTTGAGAATGTTCCAGCAGTTTTTGCTGCAACATAAACTGTTACTGATTCACCATCTTTAACAGTTAAGTCGGCTCTTAGAGTAGCTTCATCTGAAGAATCTAATCCGTCAGTATCAATTTCTAACATAGCTGAATCTAACAATACAATTTTTGAAATTGAATTTGCGTTAGCTGTTCCAGTATATTTTACATTAATTTTTCTAACTTTAACATTTTCATCACCAGCTTCTAATTTTAATTTAGCAAATACAACTGTTTGATTTGTTCCAACAATCATATCATCTGAAGCAACTCCTGAAACAACTAATTTATCTCCAGTAACTCCTGTTCCTGTAGTAGTAGTAGTTGTAGTAGTTGTAGTTGTTCCTCCAACCATACATGCTGCTTCAAATTTAGGTCCAGTCATTCTTCCGATAATTCCGTCAACAGCTAAACCGTTGGCAGCTTGGAATGATTTAACACCTGCTTTTGTATTTCTTCCAAATATTCCGTCAGCAACACCTGTGTTGTTTCCTAATCTATTTAGACATGTTTGTAATTCTTTTACATCGTTTCCTCTTTTTCCTACTTTTAATAGTCTAGAGTAAACATATGTTTTTGTAGTACCAGCTGTTGTTGTAGTAGCTGTTGTACCATTATTTAATTGTGCTTGTAAAGCAGCAATTTGTGCCATTAAGGCATTGATAGTTTCTTGCGTTGTTGCAGCAGCTGTCATTGAAGCAGCAGCTGAAAGAGCAAGAACTAATCCTAAAACTTTTTTCATAAAATTTTTATAATTAATTAATAATTTCGAGTTTCCTCGATTTTGAGAATCACTATCTGTTCATCTCAGTTTATAATTTGTTGAAAATATAAAGGGTGCGTAGTCCTTTTTATTTTCCTAATAATAACGCGTAAAAAACTTTGATATCAAAACCTTCTACGACAATTAAGTCTTATGGAGGATTTGCGAAGCAAATCCTCCTTTCATATTCAATTGTCAAAGGCCTTGTAGATTTCTAACTTCAATAAAAAATTAAGGGTAAAAACCTACATTACTAATTATAACAATAATACAAGTCATTACAATGATAGTGTTAATAACCTGTTGAAGGTGCGAAACACCGGTAAATACGTCGTAAAAGACATATTAAAGTTAAAATTATAAGGAAAATTAATATCTTTCGTTGATTCCTTGTTATATATTACATTTTTTTGGAGTTTTTCTTTCATTTTTTTTAAGATAAAATTAAAGGTCGGCGCGAAGCGCCGACCTTTAATTTTTAATTATTTTTTTTAATTATTGTTATCTTTTTATATATATAATCATCATTTTTTTTAACTGCTTTTAAATTAAATATATTAACTCCTGAAAAAAGATACAACTTTATATTAAAATTATTGTTTTCATCTAAAAAATACTCTTTATTATTTATAAAAATATTTTTAATGGAATTAGTTTTCCCTTTCAAATTATAATATTCACTAGTAACTAAAATACTATCATGATTATCAAAATAATCTATATTTAAATTATCTTTAAAAGAATATTTAAGTATATAAACTGATATAAAAATAATTACCATAAAAATAAAAAGATATAATAATATTTTATTTATTTTGTCATTAAACATTTAAAAATTATATCATAAAAAAATAATATCATTGATATTATTTTTCAATTAAAACTTCTCTCGGTTTTGAACCATTGGCTGGTCCAACAATTCCAGCATCTTCCAATTCGTCTATTAAATTAGCCGCTCTGGAATAACCAATTCTGAATTTTCTTTGTAAATATGAAGTAGAAGCTTTTCCAGAAGTTATAACTTCCTCTTTGGCTTGAGAAAATAACTCATCTAATTCACCCATATCCATATCAGATTCTAATTCGTCAAAATCTAAACCTTGGTTATCAACTTCTGGTGGAGTACCACCATAAACCTCTTCGGCTTTTTTTTCCGAATCATCTCCTAAACTTATAGGGCTGTCTCCCAACTCGCCTTTATATGCATTTTTAATAAATTTAACAACCGACTTAACCTCATCTTCTGAAATAAAAGATGATTGAACTCTTATGGGTTTTCCCATTGATCCAGTCTTAAATAGCATATCACCTTTTCCTAAAAGTTTCTCTGCTCCAGCCATATCTAAAATTGTCTTTGAATCAATTGCAGAAGCGACGGACAAAGCAACTCTCGTTGGAATATTAGCTTTAATAAGACCTGTTACAACATTAACCGATGGTCTCTGTGTTGAAAGAACTAAATGAATACCAACGGCCCTTGCCTTTTGAGCAATTGATACAATTCCAGCCTCTAATTCTTTTGGATATTGCATCATAATATCAGACAACTCATCTATAATGATAACAATATATGGCATTTGTTCCTTTTCGCTTTCTTCACCTTTTTTTTCTTTATCTTTAAAAACTATTTTGTGGTACGAATCAATATTATTAACTCCATTATCAACGAGAACATCATATCTTCTTTCCATTTCATTAATAGCCCATCTCAAAGCAAGAATAGCCTTTTTAGCATCTTTAATAACTGGAGTATATAGGTGTGGAATCCCTTCATAGAGTACCATTTCAACTTTTTTTGGGTCTATTAGTATAAATTTCAACATATCTGGACCATGCTTGTATAAAAGAGAGTTTATGATTGCATGAACTGTAACAGACTTACCAGCACCAGTTTGTCCAGCTACCAGCATATGTGGAGCTTTATCTAAACCAATAATTTCCGGATTTCCAGAAATGTTTTTACCAATGGCAATTGGTAAATTAAACTCTGAATCTTTAAACTCTTTTGAAGAGAATAATGAACCAGCACCAACCATGGTTGTATTTTTATTTGGTATTTCTATACCAACCAATGCCTCACCTGGTATTGGAGCCTGTATCACGATTGATTTAGCAGCTAAAGCCAAAGCAAGGTTGTCATGAAGAGCAGCAATTTTAGATAATTTAACACCCTGAGCAGGTTTTAAAGCATATCTTGTAACTGTTGGTCCAACCATTACAGAATCAATTTCTACTGATATTCCAAATGAATTCAAAGTATTTTTTATGATATTAGCATTTTCTTTTATATCACCAGCAGATGCCTTACCTTTATCTTTGGAAAGCAAACTTGTGGGAGGCAAAATTACCTTTTCATTTGAAGATAAATTTAAAGATGATTTTATACTTTCTGCAAAATTCATATCATCAGTTTTTTTCTCTGATACTTTTTCTTTTTTTTCTTTTTTTTCACCCATTCCAGAAATAGAAAATTTATTTTTAGAAATACTATTTTCTTTTGAATACTCTTCCCTAGCTTTTTTCATGGATTCCCTTTCGACTCTATTTATTCTTTCTTCTTCATCTTCTGTTAAATTTTCAGAATATTCTTCAACTTTTTTCTTTATAAGCGGTATTCCATCAAATATAATGATTAATGAAATTCCTATTAAAATTAAAAATAATATTCCCGACATTCAAGGTCCTAAATATTTTTGTATTGATGATATAAAATTACCAATTTCTCCAGCTTCTTTGGATATCAAATCTACAAACCCCAAAGACGAAAATGAAAACAACAGAGACCCAAAAACTTTTATTTTTGTAAAGTCTTTTTTTAACCCCTTTAAAAAGGTGTATGCTACTAGAAAAAATATTACCGGTATTACATAATAACCTATACCTAAATAAGTATTTAACCCCTGAAAAACATAATCACCAACTTTTCCAGCCATCCCTTTAAACGAAGACATTATAAAAAATATTGAGAAAAGTAAAAAGAAAGCAGAATATATGATATGCATTGTTTCTTGTTTTAAATTTAATTTTTCATAAATAGTTGTTCTTTGTTTTTTAATCTTAATTGTTTTTTTTTCAATTTTTTTTTGTTTTTTTTTAGCCATTTTTTATTTTTATTAGATAAATATATTATATCATTTTTTATTTTTTTTTAAAAAAATGATATAATATCAAAATGACATTTTTAAATAAAATAAAAAAGTTTGGTAAAAAAGTAACCAAAACAGTAAATAAATTAGAAGAAAAATATGAAGTATCAGAAAAATTTGAAGATTTAAAAGATAAGGCAATAGATATTGCTGGTGATATAAAAGATAAAGTTGATGATGTCGCAGAAAATGTTTCAGATAAAATTGAAGCAAAATTAGAAGATAAAATAACTTTTGATGATTTCTTAAAAGTTGAATTAAAATTAGGTAAAATTTTAGAAGCTGAGGAGGTAAAAAAATCTAAAAAACTTTATAAATTAAAAGTTGATTTTGGAGGAGATGAAAGACAAATTGTTTCCGGAATAAAAGAATACTACGAAGCTGACAAATTAGTTGGTAAAAAAGTTCTTTTTGTAACAAACTTATTACCTAGAAAAATTATGGGCTTAGAATCTGATGGGATGATTTTAGGGTTACAGGGGGAAGAAGAATTTTCTTTATTAGTTGCCGATAAAAAAAAAGTTGAACAGGGAGTTCAAGCTGGATAAAACTAAAATAAAATTTTAGTTTTTTTTAATTTTTTTTATAAAATAAAAATTGGTTGGCGCGAAGCACCGAACAATCTTTATTTTATAAAAAAATTTAAAAATTAAATTTTTTATTTGCCGGTTTTAAACTAAATTTATCAAAAGGTAATAATCTTAAAACTGGCTCACCTACTATATCAGAATATTTAATTGGACCTCATTCTTCTGAATCAAATGAATTACCTCTATTATCTCCCAACATAAAGTATTCGTCATTTTTTAAAATAATAGTATTATCTTTTGTTAGATTATCATTTTTTAAATAGGGTTCAATTAATGGTTTAAAATCTTTTCAATCTTTTTTTTTAATTCAAACTTTTTTATTTTCTATCTTGACTGTTTCTCCTGGGAGACCAACCACTCTTTTAATATATTTAACTCTCTCATCGATGATTGGGAAAAAATTTTTTCAAGATTTTTTTCTCTCCTGGGGCGGAACAAAAACCAAAACATCTCCCCTTTCTGGCTTTGTTAAATATCCTGTTAATTTATTTACTATAATATAATGCCCTGTTTCATAATTTGGACTCATAGATGCACCCTGAACGATATATGGTTCTGCCACAAAGTGCCTAAAGGGAATTACTATAATTAAAGCGATAATTAATGATAGACTAAGATCAATTGATTCTTTTATTCAAAAATTACTTTTTATTTTTTCAAACATTTAACCATTATAACATTTTATTGTTTAAAATAAAAAAATAACCATTGGTTATTTTTTTGCTGCAAATCTTTTTTTGAATTTATCAACTCTACCTGCTGTATCAATCGTCTTTTCATTTCCTGTAAAGAATGGATGACATTGAGAGCATATATCGATTTTAATATCTTCTTTTGTAGATGCAATTTCATGCTCTGCCCCACAAGAACAAGTTAATGTTTTTGTAGAATAGTTTGGGTGTATATCTTTTTTCATAATAATTTAAATTATTTAGCTTCTTCTTTTTTAAATGGCACACCAATTTCTGCCAAGAAAGCCTTAGCTAACTTTGCATCTTTTGCTGTTGTATTAATAGTAACTGAGAGACCAAAGATATCTCTAATCTCTTCATCACCAGTTTCCGGAAAGATGATGTGCTCCTTAATACCCATAGTAAGATTTCCCATGCCATCAACTGATTTTAGATTAACACCTCTAAAATCCTTTGTTCTTGGAATTGAAATATTAATGTATTTATCTAAAAATTCATACATTCTTTTTCCTCTTAAAGTAACTTTTAATCCTGAAATATCACCTTCTCTTGCTTTAAAAGTAGCGATAGATTTTTTAGCTTTCACTATCACAGGTTTTTGACCTGAAATTTTAGTAAGTCTATCAATAATAAGTTCAACTTTTCTCTTATCATCTTTAATTTTACCAACACCAACAGAAAGTGTTACCTTCTCTAGTTTTGGTGATTGCATAATATTTTTTAAATTAAAATCTGATTTTAATTTATCAAAAGATTTTGCTTCTTTTTGTTTTACTGTTTCAATCATTTTATTTTTGTTAATACCTACCAGTTTTGGTGGCGGCGAAGCCGCCACCTTCCCACTTCGGCATCTTTATAATTTATAAAAGAAATTATTTGATTTCTTTTCCTGATTTTGTTGCAACTCTTATTTTTTTTCCTTTTTTATCAAAAGTATAAGAGATTCTTGATGCTTTATCTCCATCTAAAATTGCTATATTTGAAGCATTTATCGGAGCTGCTATTTCAATAATTCCACCTTCTTGACCTTGAACAGCCTTCTGGTGTTTTTTCTTGATATTAACACCTTCAATAATTACTTTATTTTCGTCTTTAAAAATTTTAGCAATTTCTCCAGTTTTTCCTTTATTGGCACCAGCAATAACTACAACTTTATCTCCTGTTTTAAATTTCATAGTATTTTTTGTTAAAACTTACACTACCTCTGGAGCTAGTGAAGCGATTTTTTGGTAACCTAATTCTTGTAATTCTCTTGGCATTGGACCAAAGATTCTACCAGCTACTGGTTCTTTTTTTTCTTTATTGATAATAACAATTGAGTTTTCATCAAATTTAATATAAGAACCATCTTTTCTCCTAAGAGCTTGTTTTTGTCTAACAACAACACCATAAACAATATCTTTTTTCTTAACTTGTTTTCTTGGTTCTGCTGATTGAACTGAAGCCACTACTATATCACCGATTCTTGCATATCTTTTTTTTGAACCACCAAGAACTTTAAAAACTCTTGCTAGTTTTGCCCCTGAGTTATCAGAAACTTTTACTATTGTTTGTACTTGAATCATTTTATTTTTAATTATTTTTTTAACATCACCATCAAATATCTGGGAGAGGTTAATTTATAAATGTTACAAAGTTGATTTTAATCAACTATTGCAAATCTTTTTGTTTTTGAAATTGGTTTTACTTCAGTAATGTTTACTTTATCACCAATTTTTTTTGTATTTTCAGGATTATGTACTGAATACTTTTTTGATTTCTTCATAAATTTTTGATATTTTGGGTGTTTAACATATCTATCAACTCTCACCACAACTGTATCAGTCATTTTATCAGAAACAACAACTCCTGAAAGTGTTTTTTTATTTTTTTCTGTAGTCATAATTATTAACTATTAAGAAGTCTTTTTATTAGATTCTGTTAAGATTCTAGCAATTTCTTTTCTTCTTTTTCTCGCAGCACTTGTATCTTTCACTTTAGTTGTAAGATTAATTCTTTCACCTTCAGTTTTTTTAACAAGTTCTGAGATTTTATTTTTTAAATCTTTTGTCATGGGTTTATTTATTATCTTCTTGCGACAACTTTTGTCTTCACTGATAATTTTGTTCCACCTTTTCTTAAAGCTTCTCTAGCAATTTCTTCTGTGGCAGCATCTACTTCAAAAAGCGTTCTTCCTTGAAAAATTTCTGCTACGAAACCTTCTGGGTTACCCTTACCTTTTCCCATTCCAACCTCAGCGGCTTTTTGAGTTCAAGGTCTATCAGGAAAAATTCTAATTCAAACTTTTCCTGTTTTTCCCACATGTCTTTTAATGGCTTTTCTGGCAGCTTCAATTTGATTTGAAGTTATTCTTGAATGACCTTCGGATTTTAAACCAAAAGATCCGAAAGAAACCTTAATTCCTCTTGTAGCAACTTTTGCTTCAAGCTTTTTTGCATTTTTTCTACCAGTTTGTCATTTTCTGTGTTTTGTTTTATTTGGAAATAACATACTTTTATAATTATTTTTTGAAAATATCTCCTCTATAAATTCAAACTTTTATTCCAATTACACCGTAGGCCAAATTTGCTCTACCTTCTCTGTAATCAATATCAGCTCTAAATGTTGAAAGAGGGATTCTTCCTTTTTTAATAAATTCTTTTCTAGCCATATCTGCACCACCAAGTCTTCCTGAAAGAGAAATTTTAACTCCTTGAACACCTCTTTCTCTCATAACATTTTCTGTAATTCCTTTTAGAACTCTTTTAAATGGCATTCTTTTTTCTAAACTCTCTATAACTTCAGCTGTAACAATTCCAGCATCTGAATAAACAGCCTTGATATCTTCAATATTAATTTTAATATCTTTTGGCGCTTCTAAACCTTTTTTCTTAATGATTTTTTTAATATCTTTAATTAGATTCTCTACACCTTTTCCATCTCTACCAGCAATCATTCCTGCTCTTGAAGTAGCAATATTTATGATATAGTTTTCTTTCGAATCTCTTGAAAAAGAGATCGAACTAACATAGAAATTTCTTAATTTTTTCTCAATGAAATCTCTCACGAAGAAATCAAGTTTTAGATTACCTTTGTAAGCATTTTTATCTGCAAAGGATCACTTTGATTTTCATGTTCTAATTACACCAAGTCTATGCGCGTTTGGATTAATTTTATGTGTCATATTTCTTCTAATTAATTTTCAGCTTTAATAACTTTTTCTGCTAATGTTACTGAAATATTTGAAAGTCTTCTTTTAAAAGGAAGAGCTCTACCATTTGAACCTGCTCTAAATCTTTTTAATGAAGCACCTTCATCTACTCTAATTTCTTTTACGAAAAGTGGAGATGTTACTGAATGATTATTTTCTGCATTTGCAACAGCTGATTTTAATAGTTTTATTAAACCTTCTGAAGCTTTTTTATTAGTAAATTTTAATTCAGCAATTGCTTTTTGGACATCTTTCCCTCTCACAAAATCTGCTAGCAATCTAGCTTTCCTAGGAGTAGATCTGTAATTTTTTATACTTGCTTTAATTTCCATATTATTATAATTATTTTTCTACTACTAATTAAGCATTTTTAGCTGCCTTTGCGGCTGCCACTGCTGCTTCTTTCTTTTTTTGATCCAATTCTTTTTGCATCTTTCCTCCGTGTCCGTGGAAAGTTTTTGTTGGAGCAAATTCTCCTAATCTATGTCCTACCATATCTTCTGAACAGAAAACTTCAATATGTTTTCTACCGTTGTGAACACCGAAAGTAAATCCGATCATGTCAGGGTGAATTTGACTAGCTCTCGCTCAAGTCTTAATCACTCCAAGATCGGCAGGTTTTTTCCCTTCGATTTTTTTCATCAACTTGGCGTCCACGTATGGACCTTTTTTGATTGATCTTGTCATATTTTATATTTAAATATTGTTGGATATCCGATGAAATGTCGGAACCCATTTTGATAATTTGTACGTGTTACTTTTTAACGGTTTTGATTTTTTTACCAACTTTTTTGTAATGGTAAAAGTTGTATTTTTTTAAGAAAATTAAAAAATACTAAAAAAATCCGGAAACTTTATAAAAAGTTTACGTATTTTACCATATTTTTGACATAAAATCAATAAAAATGTGGTATAAAATGTGTGTAAAATGTAAAAATATATTAAAATTTTTTAGATTTGTGTGGTTGTTGGTGAAGATAGCACTCACACAAATATAAAAAATTTTAAAATATAAAAACACTTATTTATATTTTAAGTGAATATTAATTATTTTTTTCCAACAAACCTAACAAAATCAGTTAAAATACCAAACACTCTATGATTTTATTAGATTAAATGTCTATTGGAAAGACTCAGTGTAGCAAGCGAAAGCGATTTCTCACATTGCTTATAGGGTCTTTTTTCAACCCTGTACGGTATTTTATATTTATATTATATCATAATTATAAAAAAATCAACATCCACTAATGTGGATGTTTTATAGTTTTTTTATTTTTTTTTTAGCTGACTGAGGATTAAAATTAGTTATATATTTCTGCCACCCCTTTATACCTTCATGATAACTTGTATCACACTCTTTTAGGGCCTCACTATATTTTTCGTCAGTTATATCCCAATGTGTTTTTAACACATCAACCCCCAAAATAATAGCCTTTTTTTTGTTTAAATTTATTATTTTATCTTTTTTTATATTTGTTTCAAAACCAAATGCAGATAAAATAAACCTTATCTCCTTTCTTATTTTTTTACCAATACTTCTTTTTTTGGATGAAAATATTAAGTCATCTCTGTATCTTGTGTAAACTAAGTTATATTTATCGGAAAACTTTTTTAACTCTTTATCTATAGTTTCATTGCAAAAATGCTCAAAGAGTATTGGAGATTCTGGGCTTCCCTGTATTAATCCACCTTCTTTATGAAAGTAATTTATTTTTTTTTCTGTATTATAATCATAATACTTATTGGATGAATAGTTAATATTATTCACTATAATATCTTCATCATAATCACCTGAACTTAAACCATTAATTCTTCTTTTTAAAATTATAAAATTATTATAATCTTCATACTCTCCACATCCAAAACTTATAACATGTGGGTCATTTATCCAATCCCTGTACTCTGGGTTTTCAAACATAACTTCATAAAAAAACTCTTCCTGCTTTTCTTTATCTTTTTCTTTAATATGATTTAAGTATATTCCACTATTAAACTGATTTATTTTATATGTTTTTGAACTTGTAGAAAACATCTCAGACAAGTTTGATTCAATATTAAAACTATTATTTATTCCTAAATATTTTTTTCCATAATTTGTGTAAACCCATTCTCTCAATAGATAAAAAGTTTTTTCTATATGTGTTTGTATATTTTCCAACTTAAAAAAATTATATTTTGCATTTAAATCATCAATGAGCATATTTTTTTTTCTGTACACACTAAACTTCTCTTCTAAAGATTCATAATTGATATATTTTAGAAAAACATTGATATCTTTAATTCCACTTTTCAAACCTGAAGATTTATGATAAATTGTTATCCCCCGTATTACAGACCCATGCATCTCTTTAACTTTTTCTAAGATTTTAGAGTCTATCTTTTTTATATATTCATCATTGTAAGAGCTGTAAGCCTTTTTATTATTTTCTTGATTATAAAAAATTTTTCTTTTCCATTTCTCTTTTTTTTCTAAAATACTATCTTCTATCTTTTTAACTAAGATGGGATAAATATACCTTTTCTTGAAAGAAAATATATGGTTATACCTTTGCTTCAAAAAATAATCAATATCAACAGAACCAAAAGCGTCTTTTATATCGCATACAAACATGTAAGGTCTTTTTTTATGACTGACTAAGCAGTCCATGACTGATGGAAATTTTGTAAATTTTTTAAAATAACTAATAAGATCACCTTTATTTGACTTTACATAGTCATCCTGAACATAAACATATCTGTTTTGATCCTTAATAAAAACTTTTTTGTACCCCCAAGGAGTACTTTTATCAGCATTTTTTTTCTGTATCATTACCACTCCTTTTTAAATTTTGTAGTATAAAAAACCTTTCGGAAACCTATGTAATTTTTTCTGCATATCAGAATGACTATTTACATTATAACATAATTTTAATAAACTATCAACAACATTATTCTTTTTTATATTCATAATTACACAGATAATTAACAAGTAATAATTTATTTAATAAAAAAATACCTCCTAAGAGATGTAGATATTTTTTAAAATAGATTATTTATTTTTCTCATTTTCTGTAATTTTTTTTATTTCTTCTTTAGAACCCCTAACTGATTTTTCCTGAAAAATTAGAAATATATTTGATGTTAATCAATACAAACCAAGAGCTGCATTGAAAGTAAATGCTAACATTAAAAGAACCATAATAGGCATTCCATATTTTATATAAACCTGAAATGAAGTCAACATGTCCTCCTTTACACCTTCTTTTTGAGGTTTTTTTTCAGTTTTTAAATTAGATAATTTAACATCAGGCATTGAAATCTCCATATGTATGAATTGAGTTAGTGCCGCAAGAATAGCTATAATATATGAAGATTTTGTTAAATCAAAATAACCCAAAAAAGTCATTGATATTTCTTTAGTTGATTTGACAAAATCATATAAAATAGAAGTATCTACTTTTGGAAATCCTCCTTTATAAATTATTCAATAAAGTGCCAGAGTTATAGTTAATTGAACAGCTATAGAAAGTATAGGTGTAAAAATCTTTACTCCATGCTTTTTATTAACTTTCATCATTTGAAGCATTAACTCCTGTCTCTTGAATTGATCTAATGTTTTATCTTTTAATTTTTTTTGTATTTCTTTTAATTCTGGTTGTGCTTTTTTTGAAGCAATGGTATTTTTAATTTGCCCTGAATATAAAGGGTAAATTATAAATTTAATAATTATTGTAGCTAGAATAATTACTGAACCGAAATCTACAAGATAATTTGATAAAAAAACCATTAAGTTGTAAATTGGGTCGTGAAAATAAGTGTCGAACATATATTTTTATATTAATTTTTAATTTTTAAATTATATCATAAAAAAAATAAACTACTAAGCAGTTTATTTATATTTTAAAAAGTTTGGACTTACTTTGTATCCATTGGGCTTTATAATCTCAAAATGCAAGTGAGTTCCTTTTGTAGATTTATACGAACTTGGTTTTGGAGAAACATGACCTGTATTCCCCATACCTCCAATCAGTTGTCCTTTAACAACACTTTGACCTTTAACAACATATGTTT
The DNA here is from genome assembly GCA_947311625.1 of Candidatus Campbelliibacteriota bacterium. Taxonomy (GTDB): domain Bacteria; phylum Patescibacteriota; class Minisyncoccia; order Phycocordibacterales. Next base: position 15,141 of record CAMZKW010000003.1, read on the forward strand.
TTATAAGATGAGCATATCTTGTTTTATAACCGTTGGAATGTAATATATCAATATGGTTACCATAACCACCACCACATCTTGCATTACCAACTCTACAACCAGAATACACTTTTACAATTTTTCCATTTGCGGCCGCAACTACACTTGACCCTCTTTTAGCTGCAAAATCAACACCATCGTGATTTCTACCTCATCTTCAACCAAAGGGTGATGTAAATCTACCATTTGATGGTCTTGTAAAATAAGAAGCTAATTTGCTAGATGATATTTTTGAATTATTTTTATTAATACTTTTACTGATAAGTTTTCTAGAATATTTAATTATTTTTTTAGAAATTGATTTTTTAATAACTTTATTCTTAATAACTTTTTTCTCTCCTCCAGGAATAATTATACTTTCTCCAATCGTTAAAGAATCATCTTTTAAATCATTAAAAGATTTAATTTTATTAACTTCTACACCAAAATTTTTGGCAATTTTAGCTAAACTATCTCCCTTTTTCACTCTATAACTAATACCAGACACTGGAAGTATTGTAAGTTTTTGCTTTAATTTCAAAAAACCTTTTGAATTTAAATTATTTTCTAAAATAATAGTATTTTTTGAAACACCAAATTTTTTGGCAATTTTAGATACATTATCTCCAGCCTGTACAATATAATATGAAATTTTATCTTTTTCACTTATGTCATCATAAATTTCTTGATCTTCTTCCCCGGGAGAAACTGAATAAGGTGGTAAAACAATATTATCTTTTACCCTAAAATCTGCCCCTCCGGTAGCATCAAAGTTATTTAAACCATTTTCATAAGCAACAAGACCTGGTGTTATAATAAAATCTTTTTTTGAAGTATCACTACTGTAGATAGATGCATCTATAGTTCCAACAAAAAAAACTGAAAGAATTAAATTTGTTGCTAGCAATATTTTTTTATTTTTAAAATATATAATAAAATTTTTAAGTTAAGCTATATTAAACAATTAATCCAATATAACTATAAAAAAATAACAAATAAATTGTTATTTTTTTAATCAATATTTAAATTTTACCAACTAGGAAGTTATAGTCAATGTCCTCTGTGGATAAGATTTGGATGAAAAAAGTTGACTTTTTTATTTATTTTTCTAAAAAATAATGTAATATTAATAATGTATGGATAATAAAAATATCAATAGAATATTTTACATAGGTATTACATCCTTCTTCTTTGGAATATTTTTTTCGACAATATTTAATAAACTCAATTTGCTACCATTAGTTTATCTAACTATTTCCTATTTATCAATATGATTATTTTTAAAATCAAAACTTATAAATATTTTTAAATTAAACATTATTCTTATTTCATTAATATTTTTTATTATTGGTTTTTATCATTTTAATATTTTTTATGCTCAAAAAAAAGGTGATTATGATTTTTTAATAAATAAAAAGATTGATAAAACTTTCATAGTAGATGATGAACCAGAAATAAAAGGATGACATACAAAACTAATATTAATAGATAAAAAAAATAATAACAAATTTATATCTTGAGTTGATAATTTGCCAAAATATGAATATGGTGATGAATTAGAAATTAAAGGTTGATTAATAAAAATAAAAAATTTTAAATCTAATGATAGTTTTAGACAATTTGATTATATAAATTTTCTAAAAAAAGATAATATTTTTTATGAAATAAAAAAACCAAGTATCTCTCTAAAAGAAAAACACAAAGGCAGTTATATTAAAGAAAAATTATTTTATTTTAAGAAAAAAATAACTAATCAAATAAAAAAATTAATGCCTGAACCAGAGTCTTCTCTTTTGGCTGGAATCTTGATAGGAGCAAAAGAGGATATGGGTAGAGAATTACTGGATGAATTTAGAAAAACTGGAATTATACACATAGTTGTTCTGTCGGGTTTTAACCTTACAATTTTAGCACAGTTTATAATGATAGTACTTTCAATTTTTGGTAAAAAAATTTCTACTTTTTTTGGATCTTTATCTATAATACTATTTGCAATAATGACTGGAGCTTCCGCTACAATAGTAAGGGCTTCTCTTATGGCTCTCTTGGTTATTATGGCAAAATCAATGGGAAGAAATTCTGAGGCAATAAAATTATTATTTTTAGCTGGGTTTATAATGCTAATTTTTAACCCCATGCTATTAGTTTATGATGCATCATTTCAATTATCATTTCTAGCAACTTTAGGATTATTATTGCTCTCACCAAAAATAGAAGGCTGGATAAAATATGGAAATTGGAAAATTTTTAACTTTAAAGAAATCCTTGGCGCCACTTTATCTACTCAAATTTTTGTTTTTCCACTCTTATTGTATTTAATGGGAGAGATATCAATAGTTTCACCTTTAGTTAATATTTTAGTCTTAATTTTAATTCCATTTTCAATGCTTCTTGGAGTTATAACAATACTATTTTCTTTAATTAATTTTAATATTGGACTAATATTATCCTATTTTAATTATTTAATTTTGACCTATGATCTGATAATTGTTCATTATTTTTCGCTGTTATCTTTTTCAACTTTTAAATGAGATAATTTTTCTGCAGCAGATATGTTCATTGTGTATTTTATATATTTTTTAATTTTTATTTTTTGAAAAAGAAAAAAGTAGGATTATCTCACTACTTTTTTTCCTAATTTTCTAAGTCTGTCATTAACTGCAGTCTTTTCTATTTTTTTCAAAGCTGCAGCTTTTTTCTTAAAATCAGAACCTTCTTTTTCATAATACCTGATTGACTTTAATTTATTAACAACCCCTGAAGATTTAACTAATTTTGTAAATTGTTTTAATAAATCTGTTGATGATTGTTTTTCTTTCTTTTTTAAATTTACATTTAATGCCATAATGGACAAAATAATAGCATATATTTTTTAAAAAATCAAGAGGTAAAATTAAGATATTCTCTTAATATATTTTTCTAAATCTTTCAAAGAATAATCTTTCTGGGACGAATCTTCAGCATTTCTGACAACAACCTTATTATCCTTTGCTTCTTTTTCACCTAAAATAACAATCTTTTCTACATTGTTATCATGAGCCTTTTTTAATTGATCAGAAATCTTTTTTTCTGATAAGTTAAATTTTATTGGAACATTTAATTTTTTAAAAATATCTACAATTTCTAAAAATTTTAATTCTGAAGTAGAACCTATTTTTAAAAGATGAATATTAATTTTATTATCTCTTAATTTTAATGCTGATTTATTTTTTTGCTTAAAAGATAAATTTAAACCTACTGCTGAAATTTTTTTCTTTCTTACTGTTTCCATAGCCAACTCATCATATCTACCACCGAAGGCAAGTTCTTTTACTTCTTTCTCACCTGGTGCTATTCCAAAAATTTTAAAAATTATCTTTGAAAAATATCTTTTTTCTCCAACCAAGGTTGGGTCAATAGAATAATCTATTCCAAAATTATCAATATATTCTGTAACTTTCTTAAAATGCTCATATGATTCTGGGCTTAAATTATCTATAGCTGTTGGAGCAGCCTCATTTATTTCTTTTAAATATTCTTTATTAGAATAATATATATCGAGAGGGTCAGTTGTTTTTTTCTTTTTTTCTATAGTTTTTAAAGAATCTATAACACTTTTGTAATATAATGTTAATTCTTTTTTAAAAAGTTTTTGTGATTCTTTATCACCAATGGAATTTAATCTTATTGATATATCCTTATAACCTTCGTCTACTAAAATAGATACAGCTGTTTTAATAACCAAAGCTTCAGCAACAGCAGACTCTAAATTAATTATATCTAGAGACATACTATTATCTTTATTTGATGTTTTAAGGACTGGCTTGTTATAAAAAAATAATTTTGTTCCATTTATTTTTTTTCCACCTTCTTTTTTTAAAATAGTTTTTAAAATATTAACTTTTTCTTTTTCCGCTATTGAATCTTCACTACCTGTATTTTTCTTCTCATCAATCTCAATAAAATCAAAACCAAAATAATCAGCAGTATAATCAGATAGTTTTTTAATATTTTTTTTCTTTTCCTTTAAATTTAAAATTTGCATATACTTTAATTATAACATGACCTGTCAAGGCTTTTAAGCCTTATTTTATAACGTTTTTTATTTTTCATAAATAAAATAGAGCTAAAAAATTAAAATCTGATATAATTATATTTATGAAAAAGAAAAAAAGGATTGTTTTACTTGATTCCCATGCAATTATTCACAGAGCCTACCATGCCCTTCCAGAATTTCAAACGAGAGATGGTAAGGCAACGGGAGCACTCTATGGACTATCTGCTATGATTATTTCAATAATAGACCAACTAAAACCAGATTATTTAATTGCCTGCTATGACTTACCAAAACCAACATTTAGACATTTGGCCTATGATGATTACAAAGGTGGTAGAAAAAAAACAGATGATAATCTTGTGGAACAACTAAAAGAATCCTATGATATCTTTGATGCTTTTTCTATTCCAACATTTTCAAAAGAAGGTTATGAGGCAGATGATATTTTAGGTACTTTTGCAAAAGAACTAAAAAAAGATAAAAATAATGAAATAATTATTGCCTCTGGAGATATGGATATCCTTCAACTTGTCGATAAAGACAAAGTAAAAGTATATACTTTTAAAAAAGGGATAAAAGACACTATTATATATAATGAAAAATCTGTAGAGGAGAAAATGGGTTTTGGACCAAAATATATTATTGATTATAAAGGTCTTGCCGGAGACCAGTCCGATAATATTCCTGGAATTCCTGGAATTGGAGCAAAAACAGCTACAAAATTAATTACAAATTTTGGTCATATTGAAGAAATTTATTCTGAACTGAATAAAAATGAAGAAAAATTTTTGGATATAAAAATAACCAAAAGAATTATATCTTTATTGAAAGATAATGAAACAGAAGCTTATTTTTCCAAAGAACTTGCAACCATAAAAACAGATGTTGATATAGAAATACCCGAAATAAAAAATACTTTTTTAGAAAATTTAGATTTTTCCAAAACTGGAGAAATTTTTAGAAAATTAGAATTTAGAGGTTTAGATGAAAGATTAAAAAAATCTCTTGGTATAAAATCAGAAAAAGATGAAATAAAAAAAATAGATATTGAAATTGATGAAAAAAAATTAAAAGAATTAAAATTAGCAATATCAATATTAAATCCAAATATTTCAGACCCCAGCATTGATGATGTTTTGAATTTTTAAAAAAGTAAAATAGAGCGCGCCTTCGGCGCGCTCTATTATTTTTTAAAAATAAAAAAAGCCAAAGCTTTTTATCTAAGTTACAGATTTAACGGTTGCATCAATAAAATTAATAATACCTCAAACTGAACCTAGTATAAACAATCCGATAACACCTCAAATCATATGATTCCTACCTTCTGTTCTCTTTGCCGTATCATCGGCATTTAAAACAAACAATGCTATCCCCCAAAAGAAATACATCATTGATAAAGCCACTAAAAGATATATAACTGGATTTATAAGTAAAGTTGTAATGTTGGATACAATTTTATTGATTGTTTCTTCCATTTTTTATATAAAATTATTTAGTTAGTTATTATGGTTGGTACTAAACCATTAAGACCATTTCTCACACTAGCATTATCACCTACTGTTGATTTTTGTAAAAACCCAATAATACCTCATAGAGAAACCATTACAAATAACCCAGTAATACCTCATAACATCATACTTTTTCCTTCTTCTTTTTTTTCAGGACTAAATACAAACTGAAAAACTCCTCAAAAGAATGCTACTACCGTTGCAGCAATAATTAGTTGACCTAAAGTACTTAATCAAGAACCTAATTTTGCAAGACCAGCATCAGCATCACCTGTTGTAGCTGTAGTAGTTGTGGTTGTACCTGCAGCAAATGTTGCAAATGGAATAATTACCGCCAAAGCAACAAACATAATTGTTTTTTTATTAAACATAATATTTTTTCGAGAGCTTTTTACTCTCAACCAGCTCCCTTAATTTAATTTTGGTTGAGATTTATAATATACATGTATATTTTATATTCCTATAAAATAATAAATTTATTATAGACAAAGAAATAAAAAAATGCAAGTCTTTTTTTTGTGTTGCTGTAACAACTCTTTGATTCCTTTTATATTTTATTGAAAAAAAATATAATTGATATTTGTTTTTTTTATAAAGTGTGTGGGTCGCGGCGAAGCCGCGACCCACACAAAAAAAAGGTTGGCGCGAAGCGCCAACCTTTTTAAAAATATTTTTTTATTTAACTTCAACCCCCATTGATCTACAAGTCCCTTCTAAAATCTTTACTGCTGCATCAATATCTCCAGCTGATAAATCATTCATTTTAATTTCTGCAATCTCTTCCAATTGTTTTTTTGTAATTGTACCAACTTTTTTAATTAAATTTTTACCTGAACCTGATTTCAAATTCAAAGCTTTTTTAATTAAAAATGATGCTGGTGGTGTTTTATAAGTTATTTTATAAGTTCTATCATCCATAACATCAACAACAACTGGAATTAAATCTCCCATTTGGTCTTTTGTTGCATCATTAAATTCTTTTGTAAATTCTGAAATGTTAATTCCCGCCTGTCCAAGAGCTGGACCTAAAGGTGGAGCTGGGACAGCTTTTCCAGCTGGAATTTGTAATTTTAATTTTTTTACTATTTCTGCCATATTTCTTTTATTAATTATCTTGTTAATTGTGAAGCAATTATTTTTTTTAAGATTTTGATATTATACAATAACTTTTTAAAAAAAGAAAGTCATCTTTTTTATAAAAATAACTCTTTTTTTATATTTTTTTAAGTTGAGCAATTCGTAAATCAAC
>CAMZKW010000004.1 GCA_947311625.1 Candidatus Campbelliibacteriota bacterium
ATACTTAGTTCTTAATTAAGAAAAATTTCAAAGAAAATACAATTTAAAAATTGTGTTTTTTTTCTTTTTTAAATTTTTATATTTTATAATTAGTTTTTTTTGTGGTGCGCGAAGCGCGCCACTCTTTTAATAAATAATTTTTAAACACTTGCTTTTTTTATTTTTTTCTTTTATAATTTATTTATGGGAATTTTAGATAATATGTTTGGTGGAAAGCCAAAATTAGAAGAAGAAGATAATGTGTTTGGAAATGGAAAATTAGAAGAGGTTGAAGATAATATAAAAGATATTGTTGGACAATTTAAAAGCGAACTTGAAGAAAATACAGATATGGGTGTGGAAACACCAACTCTTAGTCAAGATGAATTAGATTTAATTGAGGAGGTTAAAAAAAAAGAAGTTGAGGAATTTAAAAATCATATCAAATCTGATGGAGAAAATTTAAGAAATATTTCTTCAATAGGAAAAGAATAAAGTTATTTTTTTGAAAAGGTTGGCGCGCAGCGACAACCTTTTTCTTTTTTCTAAAAAATGATAAAATTATTTTATGTCAGAAAATAAAAAAATAAAAGTAGCCTTAAATGGCTTTGGAAGAATTGGAAGATTAGTTTTTAAATTAGCTTTAAAAAATCCAAAATTAGAAATAGTAGCAATTAACGATTTAGGATCTATTGAAAATATGGCTTATCTTTTAAAATACGACACAGCTCAAAAAGATTTAAATTTACCCGTTGAAATAGAAATCATTTCAGAAGATGAAAAATATCTTATTGTAGATGGAAAAAAGTTTAGATTTTATTCCATAAGAAATCCAGAAGAATTACCTTGAAAAGAATTAGATATTGATGTTGTTTCTGAAAATACAGGAGTTTTTACTTCCTATGAAAAATCATTTGCTCACATAAAAGCTGGTGCAAAAAGAGTTGTTATTTCTGGACCGGTAAAAGATGAACAAGGATATTCTTTAGATGGATATTCTTGTAATACAGCTTTAATAGGGGTTAATGATGAAGAGATAGAATTATCTTTAATTACTTCAAACGCTTCCTGTACAACTAATGCTGTTGGAGCGCCAATGCAAATAATTTTAGAAAAAGTAGGAATAGTTTCTTCTCTTCTGAATACAGTTCATTCTTATACTGCAACTCAATCCATTGTTGATGGACCAGTTAGACCAGGAAAAACTGACTTTAGAAAAGGAAGAGCTGGAGCTCAAAACATAATTCCAACATCAACTGGTTCTGCCATTGCTTTGACAAAAGCAATTCCTGAATTAAATAATAATTTTGATGGTATTGCTTTGAGAGTTCCATCCATAGCTGGTTCTGTAGTCGATATAACTATGATTTTAAGTGAAGAAAAAACAGCCGAAGAAATTAATGAAATATTTAGATCTGCTGCAAAAGAAGAAAGATGAAAAGGTATTTTGAGGATAGAAGAAGACCAAGTTGTTTCTTCAGATATAATAGGAGATACTCATACTTCAATTGTGGATTTATCTTTTACAAGGGCTCAAGGTAAACTTTTAAAAATTTTAGTTTGATATGATAATGAAGCTGGATATTCTAATGCCATGGTAAAACATATACAAAAAATTGGAGAAGCTATAAAATAGTTTCTTTTTTATAAAAATAATAAAAAAAAAATATAAAATAAAAAAATAATGAGATAAATTGCTATAGCAATTTATCTCGTTTTTTTTTTTAAACTATTATTTATTAACTTAAAAAAAGAGATTAAAAATATAAAAACTTAAAAAATCAAAAACTTAAAAATGATTTAGGAATAACGATAACTTTTGCTATAGCAATTTATCTCGTTATTTATGTTACAATTATTATTGCTATGGAATTAAATGATAATGAAAAAGATTATTTAAAAAAATTAAAGCCCGTTGATAAAATGTATAAAGGAGAATTATCGAAGGAGATTTTGAGAGGAGTTTCATTGGGTGGTGCTGTTGCTGCAATGATTATTATGCCGGGTTCTACTTTGGGGTTTAAGTGAGTTAAGGATTTACATGATAATCACAAGAGAAGGTTTTCAGATAATTTAAATAGGTTGGAAAAAAGAGGTTATGTTAAAGCTGATGGTCATGGTAATTACTTTGTAACATCAAAAGGTCACTTAAAATTAAATGAATATAGAATTAAAGATTTGAAAGTTAAAATACCAAAGATTTGAGATAAAAAATGAAGAATAATTTCTTTTGATATTCCTGAAGAGAAAAAAAAAGCTAGAATGGCTTTGAATAAAAAATTGAAAGAAATGAAATTTCAAGTTTTACAAAAATCAGTTTTTGTCTATCCTCACCCATGTGAAAAAGAATTTTTAGAAATAGGAGATTTTTTTGGAGTTAAAAATAATATTGTTTTTATAGAAGCTAATAAAATTTCTAATGAGGAAAAATTAATTAAAAAATTCAAAGAAGATAAAATTATTTAATTAAAAACGTATTATATTGCTATAGCAATATAATACGTAAAATATAATAAGAAAAAAATAATATATTTCTATTTTATAGTTTAAATAAATCTATAAAACTAGCTAAAAATCCTTTTTCTTTTTTTTCTTTTATTTTAATTTCTTCTCCTTGAAATTCAACTTCTTCTTTTTTTTCTGGTAATTTATCTTCAATCTTGATTCCAAATGTTTCAGTATCACTATATGAAAAATTATTATCTCCAAAATTTGAAGCAACAACTGTAATTTTTATAGCTCCTTTTTTAAGTTTTAAATTTCTAGTGGTACCAAATTTTATCATAGCATTTTCGTGGGCTTCTTTAGTTATCGTATCTGCGATGATAGAAATCTCATTCATTTTTAAGTCATCGGAAGCTGAAATTGAGAATAGTACAGACCTAGAACCTTTAGTTGATAAATTAATCAAAGGTGAGTTTATAGAAGCCTCAGCAGCCTTTTTTGCCCTATCTTTACCAGATGCAGACCCAATACCAATTAATGACATTCCTGATTCTTTTAAAACTGATTTTATATCAGCATAATCAATATTTATTCTTCCTGGTTTTGTGATTAATTCAGAAATACCCTCAACGGCTTGTTTTAAAACTTCGTCGGAAAGAGCAAAAGCTTCTTCTATGGATGCATCATTTCCAGAAGTTTCTAATATTTTATCATTTTCTAAAATAATATAGGAATCAACATTTTTTTCTAATTCAGAAATTCCTTTTTCTGCTAATTCTTTTCTATTTAAACCTTCAAATGAAAATGGTTTTGTAACAATACCAATTGTAAGAATACCCAAATCTTTAGCAATGGAGGCTACAACGGGTGTTGCCCCTGTTCCAGTTCCTCCACCAAAACCTCCAGTTAGAAAAACCATTTGGACATCTTTTAATGCAGAAGCTATTTCTTCTTTTGATTCAAGTGCTGATTTTTTTCCAATTTCTGGATCCATTCCTGTTCCAATACCTTGAGTTATTTTTTTACCTATATGTATTTTTTTGCCCGCCTTTGATTGATTTAAATCTTGTAAATCAGTATTCATGGCAATAAATTTAACACCTTTTACATCTTTTTTTATCATATAATTTGTGGCGTTTTTTCCAGAACCACCAATTCCAATAACGGCTATTTTAGGAAGATTTAATTCATGTTTTTTTAGAATATTTTTTTCAACTACTTTTGCTTTTGGAGTAGTTTTTTTTGTTGTTTTTTTAGTAATCATATTATAATTATTATATCATTTTTTTATTTTTTTTAAAATTAAAAAACTACTTCCTATTATTTAAAGCAGCTTCAATTGTAATTTTATCAGTGTATTCAACTTCTGTACCTAGAGATATACCACGACCTAATTCTGTTATTTTAAAATCATAATCTTTTATCAAGGGGAGAAGTTGTTCTTTTATTCAATCCATTGTCAGCTCTCCTTCGGGGTTTAGAGAAAGAGCAAATGTGACTTCCTTTATTTTTTCTTCCTTTATCTTTTTTATGAGTGAAAAAAGATTTATTTTAGATTGAGGGTCTTTTTCAGTTATTTTTAAATTTTTTCCAATTAAAAAATATTTTCCTCCCCAAATATTCATTTTTTCGATATTTTCAAAATCAGGATTTTTTTCTAAAATTAAAATTTGCCCATTTTCTCTAGATTTATTTGAACAGATATTACAAAGATTATTATTCGATTCACTTTGGTCGAAATATCTATTACATTCTTGGCACCTTCTAACACCTTGTTTTATTTCTGAAATAGATTTTGATAATTCTTGAATATAGTTTGGAGATTTTCAAAGAAGAAAATAGACAAACCTTTTTGCCTGTCGAGGACCAATTCCGGGAAATTCTTTAAAAAGTTCTTCTAATCTTTCTTTTTTATTCATTGGTAAATTATATCATATTTTTATTTTAAGGAGCGCGCCGAAGGCGCGCTCCTTAAAAAACTTGACTTTTTATAAAATTATGTGATATATTTAATTAAAATAAAAATAAAGGAAAAAAATGAAAAAATTTTTTGTTTATTTGGTTTTAGTAATAGAGGTGATTTTCTTTGGAAAATCTGTATTAAAAACAGATGGCGGTGATTTGTTCAAAGAAAGAGGTGGACATGAATGAAATTGTCGATGTGTAAAAAAAAGTCGGAGGACTTAAAACTTATAATTATTATTGTTAAGTTTGAATTCAAAGTTTTTCTTTGGGTTCTGTTTTTTTTTGAGAAAATTTTATGGAGCGCGCCTTCGGCGCGCTCCATAAAAATTTCTCAAAAAAACTAAAAATGATATAATACTTTTATGAAAATAATAATCGATGAAAAAAAAATCGATGAACTTCTCTCTCGTTCTGTAATGGAAGTCATTGATAAAAAAGATTTAAAAGAAAAACTACTAAGTGGAAAAAAATTAAAAATAAAATTAGGAATTGACCCCACTTCTCCAAATCTACATCTAGGAAGAGCTGTCACTTTATGAAAATTAAAAGATTTTCAAGATTTAGGTCATGAAATAATTTTACTTTTGGGTGATTTTACCGGAACCGTTGGAGATACTTCCGATAAAGAATCTGAAAGACCAATGTTGGATCCAGAATTGGTAAGAAAAAATATGGAAACATATATCGAACAAGCAGCAAAAATTTTAGATATAAAAAAAATAAAAGTTGTTAAAAATTCAGAATGGCTAAGTGATTTAAGTTTTGGTCAAATTGGAAAATTAGCCGACGCCTTTTCAGTTAATGAATTTTTACAAAGAGAGTTAATCAAAAAGAGATTGGAAAAGGGAAGTAGAATTTCTTTGAGAGAATTTTTATATCCTTTGATGCAGGGTTATGATTCTGTGGCGCTGGAAGCTGATGTAGAGATTGGAGGAACAGACCAAAAATTTAATGTTTTAGCCGGTAGAACTTTACAAAAACTTTACAATCAAGAACCACAAAATATTATTTTACTAGGACCACTTCTGGAAGGAACTGACGGAAGAAAGATGTCATCATCTTGGGGGAATACCATAAATCTTTTAGATGAAGCTGATGAAATGTTTGGGAAAGTTATGGCCTCACGTGATGAGTTAATTGAAAAATATTTTATTCATGGAACTAGATTAGATTTAGATGTAATTTCTGAAATGGTAAGAAAAGAGCCTAGAGATGCTAAATTAGATTTAGCCTTTGAAATTACAAAAATTTATCATGGAGAAGATGAGTCAAAAAAAGCTAAAGAAAATTGAATTACTCAATTTTCTAAGAAAAAAATACCTGATAATTTAGAAGAGGTTGAAATTTCAGCTAATGAAAATATCTTAGAAACTTTGAAAAAAATTAACTTTGTTTCTTCAAACAAAGAAGCCAGAAGAAAAATTGAAGAAGGTGCTGTCAGAATTTTAGATTTAGATGGAGAAGAGTTACAAAAGATTTCTTCCATTGATGACAAAATTTCAGCTGGTGAAAAAGTTTTGAAGTTAGGTAAAAAAATGGTTAAGATCGTTTAAAAAAAACTTTTTAAGTAAATTTATCATAAAATATCTTTTTTGCTAAATCTTTTTAGGTAGTGTGTAAAATATAAGGTGACTTTACTTGATAATATTATTTTAAAAATGATATACTTATTTTATGTATTATTTAAATTTAGATTTTATATATTATGTAATATATTTATTTTTTAGATCCATATGAAATTTTTTTGCTGGAATTTTTGTAGGAACTCCAAAAGGTGGAGATGAGAATATTAATTTTATTGATTTAATAAATTATTTAACTGGGTCAGATTATTCCGTAGCAGGAAATGGGTTGGCTGCTTTTTCCGATGGTTATTCTCTTTTCACACCACCTCACGGATTTACATCATGAGGCGATAGCATTTTTGATTCTTTTTCAAATTGAATGTCTGTGTTTTTGAATAACCCATATTGTCCATCTTGCTCATCTTTTTTCGATATGATTTTTGGAGGTATTAATTCTATTTTTTGAGCTCTGTCTTTTCTAGTTTTAATTTTATTTATGTTTTTAAAAGAAAAAGAAGAAAGATTAAAAGATTTAGATTGAGAAAAATATGAAAAAGTTTTTGAAAAAGATGATGTAAAAACTGGAAATCATAAATCAGAAAAATGAGAAAATATTTTAAGATTGGTGGAATCAGAAAATCCCAATGATTGAAAAGCTGCTATTATAGATGCAGATAATCTTTTAGATTCTATTTTAATAGAACAGGGATTTGCAGGAACAAGTTTAGGTGAGAGATTAAAAAATTCTAAATTTGATACTATACAAAATGCTTGGGAAGGGCATAAGATAAGAAATTCAATAGCTCATGATTCTAATTTTAATTTAACAAAAAGAGAAACTAAGAGAGCTATTCAAAATTTTTCTTTGGTTTTTAATGAGTTTTATTACTTATAAAATTTTTAATTTTTAAAAAATAGCTGGCCGACTTCGTCGGCCAGCTATTTTTTAAAAATTAAAAATTTGGTATAATTCTTTTTATGAATTATAAAACTTATGCGAAGGCCTTATTTGAGTCTTTTTTAGAAAAAAGTGAAAGTGAATTTGATAGTTTTTTTGAAAATTTTATTGCTACTTTGAAAAATAAAAATAAAATTTCTCTTTTACCAAAAATTTTAAATGAAGTTAAAAAATATTTTGAATTAGCAAAAAAACAAGATATTACAGAAATTATTTTAAAGGATAAAAAAGATTTAGAAAAGTTTAAAGATAAATTAAATGAAATGTCTGATAAATTTAATTTAGATGATTTAAAAATTACAGAAAACAAAAATATTGTGGGTGGATTTATTTTAAAAAATTCAAGATATATTTGAGACAAATCTTACAAAGAAGGTCTTTTAAAACTTTATAAAAAATTAATAAAATAAAGAGCAAAAAAAATAATAAAAATAAAATAGTTTTTACTATAAAGAAAGAATAATAAAAAATATATTTAATTTTTTTTAAATATATTTTTTATTGCCGAAAAAAGATAAAAATGGTAATATATTATAATAAAATTATGAAAACAATTGTATTTGATATTGAAACAAGAAATATTTTTTCTGATGTTGGTTCTGATAGAGCTGAAGATTTGGATATCTCCGTATTATCTCTTTATGATTCAGAAACAGATGAGTACTATTCTTTTTTACAGGAAGATTTTGAAAAAATGTGACCATTTTTTGAAAAAGCAGATTTAATTATAACTTATAATGGAATTCATTTTGATGTGCCGCTTTTGCAAAAATATACTGATAAAATTAATTTATCAGAAATTAATCATATAGATATATTTGCTAAGATTAGAGATGTTACGGGAAAAAAATTAGGGCTTGATGGTGTTGCTGGAACAACTTTAAATTTAAATAAATCGGCCAATGGTTTACAAGCTGTTGCTTGATGAAATTCTGGAGAAATTGATAAAATAAAAAAATATTGTGAGCAGGATGTAAAAGTGACAAAAGATTTATACGATTATGCTTTGCAAAATTCTAAAGTATTTTATACAGACAGAAATTCTGGCGAGAAGGTAGAGGTCAAATTAGATGTTTCTGATTGGGAAAATAAAAAAGAAAATGATGGCTTATTTGAAAATTCAAATTTGAATGAAGAACCACAACAAATGGGATTGTTTTAATTTTTTATACTTTATTGGGCGGTGGATTAACCGTCACCTAAGAAATTTATTATCGATAGATCGTCTAATGGTAGGACTTCGGCAAATCTGAAATCAGCGGTACCGATTGTCGGTAGTTAAATATTTCACAATCGTAATATTGTAAAACTAATTATTGCTAGATCGTCTAATGGTAGGACTTCGGTTTCTGGTACCGACTATCTGGGTTCGAATCCTAGTCTAGCAGCAGATAACATTTTTAATGTTTTTTTTTTTAATTTCAAAAAACATTGACAAAAAAAAAAAACGATTAAAATAAGAATAGACTAAAAAAAAGAAAGGAGTCTGTTATGAATGAAAAAAATCAAAAAGCAGTGAGTGGGGGAGGTGAAATTCTTATATATGGTAATCCAGAGAATTTTATTGATGAAGAAGACGGTGTAAAAGTTATTTCCTATGAAAAGGTTTATAAAAAAGCGGAGGAGTTTGACGGAGAAATAATGTTGGGAATGATGCTACTTTTCAACTCATTTGAAAATTCTGTGGAAGATAATAATTTGGAAGAGGTATCTCAAATTATTTTAGTAATATCAGATATTGCCTATATTTTAAGTGGCGCAGATGAAATATCTTTGCCCCAGGATGCGTCATTGATATTCCAAAAATTTCTTAATAAAATATCTAAGAATCAGATATTTTTTGCTTTATCTCGGTTAAATGATTTTTTTGATTCCATGAATTATGAAATGCTTCAGGATGAAGAAAAATCTGAAGATTTTAAGAGGGATTTTTTTGCAGCAATTAATTTAATGAGAGAATTAAAGCTGCGTGAAAGTTTATATTTAGCTTCAAATTTTTCATTTATCTATCAAAGATATTTGAATTTAGAAGAGAATATAAAAAAAATTAGAGATAGTGGAAAAAATCCCTATGTGGATTTTGATGCTATTTTAGAACATACAAAGGAGGGGTTGAGAAAAAAATAGAAAA
>CAMZKW010000005.1 GCA_947311625.1 Candidatus Campbelliibacteriota bacterium
TCGTCTAGTTCAGAAAATCAAATTAAAATAGAAAATATAAATTCTGAAAATAACGAAGAAGATTTCAATGATAATTCTTCAACTGAAGAAGAATCTTTAACAGAAGATATTTTGTCTAGTTCAGAAAATCAAATTAAAACAGAAAATATAGATTCTGAAAATAACGAGGAAACTTCACCAACAGATAATCAAGAAAATAGTCAAATAATAGCTGAGGGAGGTAATGAAAATCAGAATGAAAGTCAAGAAAACACTAAAACAGAAAACAATCAAGAAAGTGCTTCACAAGAAGGTAATTCAGAAACAGAAAATACAGATTCTCAAAATACAGAAAATCAAACAAATTCTTAATAGTAATTTGTTTTTTATTTATTAAAGAATATGATAAAATTTAATTATGAAAAAAATAATTAAAAGAAATATTTTAAATCTAAAGGATAAAAATAGCTATCCTTTTAATTGAATAAGGGTCGTAAAATGAGTAATTATTTTACTTTTTATTATATTTATTATTATGTTTATAAATGGTGCTGTAGTTGATAAAGAAATAAGATAATTATTTCTTTTTTTATTTGTTATAATTAAAAAATGAAAAATATTAAAATTGATAAATCTATCTTAGGTGAAGCAAAAAAAGTTAATTCTCTTTATAGTTTGGTTGAGAAGGGTGATAAGATTTTGCTAGGTCTTTCTGGTGGTAAAGATTCCATTATGATGGTTCATTTATTAAAGTATTATCAGGAAAAACTAAGAATAAATTTTGAATTTAAAGTTGTTACGGTTCATTATGGTAGTAAAGAGGAAGACAAGCCACTACTTGATTTAAAAGAATATTTTAAAAATTATGGAATAGATATTGAAATTTACAAAACTAAACTTTTTGAATTGATTGAAGAAAAACAAAATAAAGGAAAATCTATTTGTTCTTTTGTAGCTAGAATGAGACGTGGCGCTTTGAATAAAAAGGCCTTGGATTGAGGTGCAAACAAATTATCCTTGGGTCATCATTTGGATGATTCCATAGAAACTTTATTTATGTCATTAATTTATGGTGGAAAAATAAGGGCAATGCCACCAAAATATAAATCCCAGAATGGTTTAGAGGTTATAAGGCCATTAATCTGAGTTAGGGAAAAAAATATTGTTAAAAATATTAAAAGAAATAATATTAAAACAATCGGAAATGAATTTTGCATAGGATTAAAAGGTGAAAAAAAATCTCATGTTAGGGAAGAAGTTAAAAATTTATTAAAAGAATTGGAAAATAAAAACAAAGATATTTTTAATTCTTTTAAATCAGCTCTAGAAAATCCTGATTTAAATTCTCTCTTCATAAAGCCTAAAAAGAGTTTTTTGGATAAAATATATTTTTGAAGGTAAAAGTTAAAATAGGGTGGCGCTTCGCGCCACCCTATTTTTCCACAAATAACCCATTGACAAAAAAAAAAAACGATTATAATTCATATAGGTAAAAAAGGTGGAGATGATCTCCTATGGAAAAAAGTTGAAAAGCTTTTTTAAAAATATAAAAAAGGATATAGTGTGAGTGATATATATAATAGTAGAATACCACAGGTTGGAGATGAAGTTATGGTGAGAGTAGAATCACATCACTATGGGACAATAATTTATTGGGCAGATAGGCACGGAGTGATAGAAGTAAAAGATAATATAGCGCTGATAAGTGATAGTCCAAAAGAAGATGATGAAAAGTATTTTTCATTAACAGATTTAATTATTGTTTCTAGAGAAGGAGTAAGCAGATGGAAGTGTAGTGAATGCAAAGAAAAATTTCTATTTTATGATTTTAAAAAAAGAGCTTGGCCATATGGTAGTTTCTCTGAAAAAAAATGCTGCCCTTTTTGTAAATCAGAATATTTTGAGAAGGTAGTATCATGAAAAATATGATTTTAAATATCTAGTTATTTCTGGTTTCTGGCTGGGCTGGTAAAAAAACTAAAAAATGCACTAAAATATGGTCAGAAAAATACAGGAGATAGGAGGTAAAGAGAAAGGGTTTTTTTTAAAAAAGGCTCTTTCTCAAAAAAATATTATAGGTACCTGTGGGTATTTTTTTAAAAATTTGATATAATTAATTCAATATGTTAACAAGAAGAGAATCAAGAGCAGTGACTCTACAAACACTTTTTATTTTAGATTTTAAAAAAAGTGATGATATTGATAAATTTTACGAATATACACTTTCAGATTTTTTTGATGCCAAAGAAGATGATGGCAAAGTAGTTGAAAGAATTAAAAAAGATGAGTATTCATTTAATTTACTAAATAGTGTTTTTGAAAAAAAAGATACTTTAGATGAAATTATAAAAAAGGCGGCTTCAGATTGACCATTGGAAAAAATATCATTGATTGATAAAAATATTTTAAGAATTGGTATTTATGAATTACTTTTTAATAAGGAAAAAATTCCGGCACCCGTTGCCATCGATGAATCAATTTTATTATCAAAATCTTTTAACCCATCAGATAGTTCTCATAAATTTATTTCAGGAGTTTTAGGTTCTGTATTGGAAGCTTCTGGAATAGAGGAGGATGAATCAAGAAAATGAGTTAAAAAAGAATACGAAGGTAAGTATGGTTTTTTACCTTATTTTAAAGATGGTAAAAAAATAAAAGTTGGTTTAGTTCTTAATATTTTTGAAAAATGAACCTTACCTAAGGGTAGTGCTAAGGGTGATTTTAAAAATGAAAATGAAGCTATTTTGGAAGTGGCAAAAAGAAAATTAAACATAATTGGAGAGGTTAAAGAAAAAATAGGAGGGCATACTTATTCCGCAGGTATTATTAATGATAAAAGAGTAATAAAAAATATACAATATTTTTTATTAGAGGTAAAAAATAAAAATGATGTAAAATTAAATCCAAAACTTCAAGGATTAAATAAGATTGAATTTTTTGATTTAGATAAAATAAAAAATATTGATACCTATGAAGATGTGCTGCCATTATTTGAAAAGGCGGGAAGAATTTTAGAAAAAAAATAATAACATGAAGGAAATAAAAGAATTTGAAAAAAAAATAGGATTAGAATTCAAGAATAAAGATTTAATAGACTTAGCTTTTACTCACAGGTCATATTTAAATGAAAATAGAGACAAAGTTAAGGAACATAATGAAAGAATTGAATTTCTAGGAGACGCTGTTTTAGAATTAGTAGTAACTGAAATGTTATATAATAAATTTCCAGGAATGAAAGAGGGTGAAATGACAACAATACGTTCAGCTCTCGTTAATACTGACTCTCTTTCAAAACAGGCTTCAAAATTAGGAATGGAAGATTATCTAAAAATGTCTAAAGGTGAAAAAGCTTCAGAAAAAGGTAGGTGACATATTTTAGCAAATACTTTTGAATCAGTCATAGGGGCTATTTATTTGGATTTTGGATATGAATCTTCTAAAAAATTTTTAGAAATAAATCTTTTTCCATATTTATCAGAAGTTTTAGAAAATAATTTGCATAGAGACCCAAAATCATATTTTCAAGAGAAAGCTCAGGAAAAGAATGGTGTAACTCCAGAGTATAAAACGGTGGAAGAAGTTGGTCCAGAACATGACAAAGAGTATATCGCAGCAGCATACATAGGAAAAGAATTTGTTGCTAAAGGGAAAGGTAGTTCTAAAAAAAATGCAGAAATAGATGCAGCAGCCAATGCTTTAAAAATTAAAAACTGAAATTAATTTCAGTTTTTTGTTACAATATATTTATGAAAAATTTAGAAGAAAAAATTTATTCTTTAATGCGAAAAAGTAAAAATATGAGAGAGGTCTATAGAAAAAATCCAAATTTAGATAATGAAAATTTATTAAAGGAATTGGAAGCACAGTCTGATATAGAAGATAGGATAGAAAAAGAACCTATTTTAAAAGAATCTTTGGAAGGTTTTTCAATTATATTTGGATTAAAACCTAGTGATATATTAGAATTAATAGAATTTAAATCAAATACAGATATAAGGATGGAGTTTGAAAAAATGAAAATAGATGGTGGTGTTAATAGTGGTAAAAAAGAATTCGGAGCCGACAAGGGTGGATATTTTAAAAGTGGTATTTCTGGAAATGATAAAGGTGGTGATTTTTCTGTAAATTCTAATGATTTAAGTTTTTAGGTTTGTAAAGTATATAAGTGGTACTAAAATATAAATAATTAAATATTTTACAAACTTGGGTGTTTATTGAATACTAGATTTTTTTTTAATTTTATGATATAATTAAGTAACTTAAGTATTATGAAAAATAGAGAAATAATTGAAAAACTTTTGGAAGTTAAAAATATTTTGAATGAAGCAGGAAGGAAGGAAATATTTTTTGAGTTTGGTTTAACGGTGGCGAATTATGAAATTTTAAAAATAATTGAAAAGGGAGAAGTAAAAACAATTACAGATTTAAAAAATATTTTTTCTGAAAGTTTAGCTTCCTTAACTCAAAAAACTCAAAAATTAGAAGAATTGAAATATTTAAAAAAAGAGAAGGATGAAAATGATCCTAGAAAAAATATTTTAATAATTACAAAAAAAGGAATTGATTCTTTAAGAAGAGTTGAAAAAAAAATTGATTTAGTTTCTTCTTTTATTTTAAAAAAATTTTCCCAAAAAGAAAAAGAAAATTTTTATGAAATTTTAGATTTTTTATCAATTAAATTAAAAAATAGAATAAATAAAAAAATAGTATGAAAAAATTAAAAAAAAATAAAAAGATAATTTTGGGTTTTTTGCTGTTAATTATATTTTTAGTAGGTAAAAATATCTATCAAAAATATCAAGAAGCAAATCCTAATTGAAAATATAAAAAAATTCAAATTGAAAATAAAGAATTGAAAAAAACTATTTCTGTAGATGGTGAAGTGGTAGCTGATTATGAATTAAATTTAGCATCTGAAATACCTGGTATTATATCTAAAGTTTATATTAAAGAAGGTGATTATGTAAAAAAAGGTCAGTTATTGATAAAATTAAAAGATAGCGATTATAGAAATCAAGTTAGTTCTGCCTATGTAAATCAAAAAATAAATGAAGTTGCTTATGAGAAAACAAAAAAACCAAATCAAAATTTAGATTTAGATATTAAGTCTATTGATGATGGTAAAAAAACAATTTTAGAAAATATTCAAAAAGTAAGTTCAGATATTAAAAGTCAAATAAATTTACTAGAAACAGATTTATCTCAATGATTAAGATTGGAAATAGATGATTATTTTGATCATACTGAATTTGATGATGGTATATATAATCCAACTTTTACCTATAGAATAAAGTCACAAATAGAGATATCTCGTTTAGAAGAAGAAAGAAAAGAATTAAGTAGTAAATATGAAAATTATAAAAAATCTAATAAAAATATAGATGATACTCTAGATGTTTTGAGAGATTTTGAAAAAATGTTTTCAGATTTATATTCTAATTCACAGGATTTTCTTGGTTTTAATGAAAAAGAATTAGAACAAAAAGAAAAGCATTTATCAGTTTTAAGAAATATAGTTATTCAAAAGAGAAATAATTTAATATCTCTAAAAACTACATTATCTAATTTAAAAAATAATTTAGATAATAATAAAACTTCTAAAGAAAAAATTAAAAATATTGTAAACCCCATTGACTTAAAGTTGGCCAACGAGAGAATAAGGGCTGCAAGAGTTCAGACACATTCAGCATATACTCAATTACAAAAGACTTATATTAGGGCAACAAAGTCAGGAGTTGTAGCAAATATTTATAAAAAAGAAGGTGAATATGCGGGACCATCACAAGCATTAATAAAAATTTATTCAAAAAATAAATATTTTACAGCAGATATTCCAGAAGTTGATTTAGGGAAAATAAAAAAAGAAATGGATGTAAATATTAAATTAGATGCTTTTAAGAATAAAATTTTAAAAGGAAAAATAGATTTTATTTATCCAGAAAAAAAAGAAGTTTTCGGCATAAATTATTATGAGGCAAAAATTATTTTTGATAAAAGAGTTTTAAAAGAAAATAATATATTTACTGGTATGTCGGGAGAAGTAATTATTCCCTATGAAATTAAAAAAGTAGAGTTTTCTTTGAATCGTGATATTGTAAAAAAAGATAGTGATAAGTATTTTGTTTGAATTTTAAATCCAGAAAAAAAAGGAAGTTTTGATGATAAATTTATAAAGAAATATTTTGAAGTCGGATTTATTGGAGATAATTTTATAGAGATAAAAGATGATTTAAATAAGTTTGATATATTAAATATTTCAAAAAAATAATAAAATGAAGAAAAAAAATAGAAAAAAGAATAAGTTAAAAATAAGTAGCAAGGTAGAAAGTTTGAGAAGTGAAATTTCTACTTCTAAAAAAACAAAAAACAAGAAAAATTTTTTTGTAGATTTTAAACTAGCTTTTTTCTTAACTTGAAAATCAATCCAGAGAGGGAATAAATCATCTCTTATTTTAGTAATAGGTATAATGATGGTTGTATTTTTAAACTTACTTTTTACAGATGCTATTTTTGCTGGTATCACAAAGGGTATGAATGATAATAAAATAAATTATCAATATGGAGAAATTATAATTGAGCCTGGAGCTGGAGAAAATTTTATTAAAAATACAAGAGAAATAATAAATAATTATAAAGATGAAAGTGGGGTGGAAAATATAGATTATTCTTTAAAAACAGGGGTTAATTTTATAAACAGAAAAAATAAAGATGGAAGAGACTCTAAAAAAATACCTGGAATTTTAATGGCTTGGAATAAAAATGATAAGTCAGTTTTTGATTTTAAATCAAATTTAGTTGCAGGGAGATTTTTAAAAGATGATGATTTTGGAAAGATTGTTTTAGGTTCAAATTTATCTGGTGGATTTGGGGAGTCGGTTTTTCCAGATGATTTAGAAATAAAATTAGGTGAAAAAGTTTTAGTTAATTTTGGGGGAAAAAATGAAAGAGAATTTCAAATAGTTGGAGTCTATAAAACAAAAAACTTTGATATCGATAGAAGGGCTATTATTTTACATAAAGATTTAAAAAGAGTTTTAGGTGTTAATTCTGAAGCTAGTGAAATTATTTTTCGTTTAGATAAAAGAGGTGATTCAAAAAAAATTTTAAAAAGTTTAAAAGTTAAATACCCTAAATTAAAAATTTATGATTGAGAGGAAAAAATTTCATTTGGCGCATCCATTGGAAAATCTTTTGAAGCCATCGGAATGATTTTAAAGGTAATAGGTTCTTTGGTGGCTGGTTTAGTTATATTTATAATAATCTTTGTTAACGTTGTTAACAATAGAAGACAAGTTGGGGTCTTAAGAGCTATGGGTATTAAACAGAAAGTATTAGTTGCCTCCTATGTATTTCTCGGGGTATTTTATATATTAATGGGTATAATTTTTGGTTATTTTTTGATGGAGTATGTAATCATAGAAATGTTTAAAGTACATCCTATAAAAATGCCAATGGCTGATGTTGCACCATTTTTATCTCAAAGATCATTTATTTCAGCTATATTTCTATTTTCTATTTTTGCATTAATTGGTTCTATTGTTCCAGCTTATAATCAAATAAAAAAGAAAATTTTAGATTTGCTTTATCGATAACATTTTTAAAAAAATGTTATAATATTTTTATGATTAATAAAGAAAAAGCATTTACTCTTATAGAATTATTAGTAGTAATAGCAATAATAGGTATTCTTGCTGGAATATTATTTGTATCAATAAATCCCTCAGATCAAGTTAATAAAGCTAAATCAGCAAAGGTTGTAAGGGATATGAAGGCTATAAAGGATGCTGTTGCTTTTTATGTTTTAGATACAGGTGAATTTCCACCAGTCTGTCGTTTGAACTGTACTAAAGATACAGATCCTCTTCTAACTAATGTGAATGGTAATAGTGGATGATCTGGTCCATATATCCAAGATGGTATTTGGAATAGAAAACACCCGTGAGGTGGACATATGGGTTTATTTTTATATGATTCAAATAATAATGGTAAAACTGAGGTTTGATTAATTTTGGATGATGATGCTCCAGGAACAGATGCTAATGATAATTCAGGCCTAGTACCTATAAAATACCTTAAGATGATTGATAAAAGTATTGATGATAATAATTTAAACTCAGGGTCTTTCTTTCTAGGAAATTCAGCACCATTTGCTTCAGGCGAAGGAGCCTGAAGAGTTTATAGAATTGGTGAACAAAATTAAAAATAATGTAATTTTGTAAATAAAATCTATAATGTTTTTTAGATATTTTATTATTATGTTATAATTAAGTAACTTAATTATTATGAAAAAAGAAAGTGAAAAAATAGAATATATTTTAGAGGTTGAAAATTTACATAAAACTTACAATCCAGACTCTATCAGTCCAGTTCTTGCACTAAAAGGTATTAATATAAAATTTGAAAAAGGTGAGTTTGTGGCATTGATGGGTAGGTCAGGCTCTGGTAAATCTACTTTTTTACACCAAGTTGCTTTGTTGGATACACCCACAAAAGGAAATATTATTTTTGATGGAAAAAATATATCAGACCTTGATGATGAAGAAAAAAATAAATTTCGTTTAGACTCCATTGGTTATATTTTTCAAGATTATGCTCTTTTACCAGAATTAAATCTTTTTGAAAATATATCTTTACCTATGATGGCTAAAGGTGTTGAAGAAGAGGAATATAAAAAAGATGTTTTAGATGTGATTAAAAAAGTTGGATTAGAGGGGTTAGAAAATAATTTACCCAGTGAATTATCCGGTGGACAGCAACAAAGGGTTTCCATCGCACGTGCCATTGTAAACAAACCAAAAATACTTTTTGCTGATGAGCCAACGGCAAATCTAGATTCTGAATCTTCTAAATCTGTTTTGGACACAATGCGTTCTTTAGTTAAAGATTATGGTCAAACTGTTATTATGGTGACTCATGAACAAGAGGATGATGATATTGTTGATAGGACAATTTGATTAAAGGATGGAGTAATTGAAAATTAAAAAAAAATAAGTATTAAGTATTTAGTTTTTTTAAAAAAACTATTTTTTAACATTATTATCTATATAAACTTTATGATATTTTTGAAAATTATGTTCTGTTTTTTTTTTAATTTGATAAAAATATAAAGTCGAACCTAAAATTATTGAAATTAAAAGAGAAGATAAAATTATTTTGTAATTTTCATATTTAAAACCATTTTTAGTTTTTTTAAAAGTTCAAAGGGAAATAAATATGAAAATAATAAAAGTAATTCCTCAAATTAAAAATAAATTATTCAAAATCAATGATGATTGAACTTTGATTTCATGCATTTTTCCAAATTTGTCAGTGATGTCTTTTAAAAAATAATTAAATGCAAGAGTGGAGAAAATTGTTGTTAATATAAAACTTAATCAAAGAGAAAAATTTTCTATTAAATAAAGCCATTTTGATTCTTGTTTTATTTCTCCTTTTTCTATTTTTTCTATTATATTTTTATTGAAATTATTCATAATTTTTTTTATTTAAATTTATATATTCTTCTTTTAATTTTTTTTTCGCTCTGGAAATTAAAGTTCCCACAGACGAAATTGGAATTTTTAATATCTCTGAAATTTCTTCATAAGATTTTTCTTCTTCAAATCTTAAAATAAAAATTTCTTTATATTTTAGCGGAAGTTTGAAAAATAATTTTTTTAACAGCTCTTGATTTTCAATTTTTTCCATCTCATCTTTAATTTCATTTTTTCAGAATTTTGATTCTACAAAAAATAAATTATCTTCAACTGATATATCATTTTCTCGTTTTTTATTTTTTCTTCAATAGTCTATCATTTTATTATGAGTAATTTGGTAAATTCAAGAAGAAAACTTTTGTCCTTTTTTGAAATAATAATATTTTTGATATATGGTGATAAAAACATCTTGTAAAATATCTTCTCTTTCATCTTTTGAAAAATTAGAAATTTTTCTTAAAAAATCATCAAGACGTTTTTTATATCTATTTATTATTATTTCTAAAAAATAATAATCTTCTTTAATTTTTAAAAAAACTTTTTCGTCACTTATTTTTTTTGTTGTATTTTTTAATAACATATATATATAATTATATACGAAAAATATTAAATTTTATTTCATTCTATAAAATGAAATAAATTATTTTTATATTCGTATATTAAGATGAAGGGGAATTATTAAAAATAAAAATATAAAAATATGAAAAAAGATATATTAATTTTAGGGGCAGGAATTTTATTATTAGCAAATTCAACAATGGCTTTTGGAGGAGATGGCCAAGGAAGTGGTCATGGAAATGGGGGTGGTTGTCGTGGTGATGTTACTTGTATGCAAGAAAGACAAGATCAAAATAAAAATAATAGAGAGTTTAAATCTCAAAGAGGTAATCATGAAATAAAAAACGGTTACGAAGAAGAGGAGGAGGGAGAAAGACATAGTTATAAAAAAGAAAATCAGTCAAATGATGTAGATGATGACCATGCAAAAAAAGAAGCTAAATGTATGCAAGAGATGGATGATATTAAAAATGGAGAAAAATATGGCTTAAGCAAAAATGAAAAAGAATATATTTCGTATATGAGAGAAGAGGAAAAAATTGCTCGTGATGTATATTTAACTTTATATAAAAAATGAGGTTTAAAAACATTTAATAATATTGCTACAAAATCAGAGCAAAGACATATGGATATGGTAAAAGTATTAATTGATAAGTATGGACTAGAGGATTCAACGGTTGATAATACAGTAGGAGTTTTTAAAACAAAAGAATTTCAAGATTTATATGATGATTTAGTAGTAAAAGGTTCAAAATCATTAGCGGACGCTATTAAAGTTGGTTTAACAATCGAAGATTTAGATATTTATGATTTAGATAGATATTTATCAGAAACAAAAAATCCAGATGTTAAAAATATATTTCAAAAATTAAACAAAGGTTCTTTTAATCACGCACAAGCTTTTAAGAGACAATTGGATAGAAATGGTGGAACTTATGAACCACAGTTTGTTTCAGTAGAAAGGTGAGAAGAAATTCTTAATATGCCAAAAGGTGATGATGGAAAACCTAGCCATGGAAAAGAGGTGGATCGTGAATATGAATCAGGTGATAATATGAAAGATGAGGGGCATGAAAGACAGGAAAGAAATAAAAGACAGGAAGGGAAAGGATTTTTTGAAAAAGTTTGAAATTTTCTTTTTGGATGAATATAAAAAAGCAAATATTCTTTTTAAGAATCTACTTTATACTGATTTAATTTCTTTTTTTTATAAACAATGTTGAATTTAGACTGAAAATAAGGTATAATTGCAAGTAATTTTAATCTTCCAAAAAAAATTTTGGTTCGGGGATTGAAAGTTATTATAAGTTTGGGTAGCGGGAAAGCATCCACCCATAAAAATTAATTAAATAAAAATATGAATAGAGAATATCCACTTAATAGAGTGAGAAATTTTGGTATTGTTGCTCACGTTGATGCAGGAAAAACTACCACAACGGAGAGAATTTTGTTTTACACAGGAGTTTCTCATAAAATTGGTGAGGTGCATGATGGTGCAGCAACTATGGACTGAATGGAGCAAGAACAAGAAAGAGGGATTACAATTACCTCTGCTGCTACAACAGCTTTCTGAAATCCTTTATATGCAAAAGGTGATGCATCACAAAAAGTAAGATTTAATATTATTGATACACCGGGTCACGTTGATTTTACAGCTGAGGTGGAAAGATCATTGAAAGTTCTTGATGGTGCTGTTGTTGTTTTTGATGGTAATGCAGGGGTTCAACCACAATCAGAGACAGTATGAAAACAAGCTAATAAATATGGAGTTCCAAGAATGTGTTTTATCAATAAATTAGATAAAATTGGAGCTGATTTTGATTATGCTTTTTCTACAATTACAGCAAGACTTACAAAAAATGCTGTCATGGCTCAATTACCAATTGGAGTTGAAGGTGATTTTAACGGAGTTGTTGATTTACTAGAGAAAAAAGCTTACACTTTTGAAGGTGAAATGGGTATGGATGTTAAAGAGATTGAAATACCTGCTGAAATGGCCGATAGAGTTGAAGAAAAAAGACAAGAATTTATTGAAAAAATTGTTGAAAATAATGAAGAATTAATGGATAAAGTATTAGGTGGTGAAGAAGTTGCCGTTGAAGACTTGCATAAAGAATTAAGAAGAGCGGTTATTGCCAATGAAATTGTTCCAGTTTTTGCTGGTTCAGCATTTAAAAATGTTGGTGTTCAATTAATGCTGGATGCTGTGGTTAGATATTTACCATCTCCAATAGATATTCCTCCTGTAACTGGAAATACTCCAGATATGGATGATGAACTTATTAGAGAGGCTTCCGATGAAGCACCATTATCATCTCTTGTGTTTAAAATTGCAACTGACCCATTTGTTGGACAAATTGCTTATGTGAGAATTTATTCTGGAAAATTAGAAGCAGGTTCTTATGTTCTTAATTCAACTACTGGTAAAAAAGAAAGAATTGGTAGGTTATTGAGAATGCACGCAAACGAAAGAGAAGAAATTACAGTTGGATATGCTGGAGAAATTGTTGCTGTAGTTGGATTGAAAGATTCAAAAACATCAGATACTCTTTGTGCTTTAGATGCTCCAATTGAATTACATAGAATCATATTCCCAGAGCCAGTTATTTCATTAAAGATTGAACCAGAATCAAAAGCTGATCAGGAAAAAATGGGTATGGCTATTAAAAAATTAGCTGATGAAGATCCTACTTTTACAGTTAATACAGATGAGGAATCTGGAGAAACTATTATTTCAGGAATGGGTGAATTACACTTAGATATTCTTGTGGATAGAATGAAGAGAGAATTTAATGTTAATGCTAAAGTTGGACAACCACAAGTTTCATATAGAGAAACTATTACTGGTGAAGCAGAAGGTGAAGAAAAATATGCTAAACAATCAGGTGGTAGAGGACAATACGGTCATGTTAAATTAAGAGTTAAACCATTTGAAAAAACAGAATCTGAAATGAAATCAGATGAAGAAGATGGTTTGGCGAAAAATGTTTATAGAGAAGAAGGTTTTGAATTTATAAATAATATTAAAGGGGGAGTTATTCCTCAAGAGTTTATTACACCTACAAGAAAAGGTATAAAAGAAGGGATGGACAGGGGTATTCTCGCAGGATACCCATTGGTTAATGTTTCCGTTGATTTATACGATGGTTCTTACCATGATGTTGATTCATCTGAACTTTCATTCAAAATTGCTGGTTCAAAAGCCCTTTCAGACGCTGCTAGAAAAGCAAATCCAAAGATTTTAGAACCTATTATGAAAGTTGAAGTTGTAACCCCCGAAGAATTCGTTGGAGATGTAACTGGAAATATTTCATCAAAGAGAGGAACTATTTTAGGAATTGATGAAAGAGATATGGATCAAGTTGTTAATGCTCTTGTGCCACTTTCAGAATTATTTGGTTATGTAACTACTGTTAGATCAATGACTCAAGGTAGAGCTACTCCAAATATGGAATTCCATTCATATGGAATTGTTCCACAAAATGTTGCCGATGAGATTATAAAGAAAAGAACAGGAAATTAATTAAAAAACTAGAAAAAATTTCTAGTTTTTTTGTTATAATAAAAATATGAAAAAAATAATTTTAGCTTTAGAAGGTCCAGATAATGTTGGAAAGGGGACACAATTAAAAAAAATAGTTGAATATTTTAAAGATGTAAATTTTGTATGTTTGTATGATTCTTTAAAGGCAGGAGAAACAGACGAAGAAAAAGTAAAATATGGGAAAAAAAGAGAAGAAAAATATTTTGAAACAAGAAAATTTTTATGGGAAAATAATATAGCTCAAATAAATGATAGAAGTCATTATTCAGAATATGCCTATAGAATGTTTAGAAACTCCAATATAATAGATGACTTGTTAAATTTAGAAAATAAATATAAAGATATAAAAGATGATTATTTAACTTTTATTTTTATAGATAAAGTTAAAAATATTTCTGAAAGAGATGATGGACAATCAGCATATAAGAAAGAAGAAGTAGAAAAAATTGGAGAATTAATAAAAAGATTTAAATATATTTCAAAAAAATCAATATTTGAAAATTACATAATCAATATTAATGGAAAAAATGAAGATGAAGTTTTTGAAATTGTTAGGGAAAAGATAAAAGAAAAATTTGATTTATAATCTATTTAAAAAATAAGTAGGTTGAAATAAGTTGTGAAAAAAGAGAAAAAAGCCTCGTCGCTACGCGACGAGGGTTTGTTAAAAATTTACTTTTCAAAAAAAAAAAAATGATATAATTCATTTGTTATGAGTAAAATAAATAAAATATTTACAATAGTTTTTACAATATTATTCCTATTTGCAGGGCAAATTTTTGCGGCAGATAATTTTCAGATAAAAACTTATAGTGATAAAGGGTCTTATGTTGGTCAAGGAGAAAATTGGAATTTTAATAATAATAATGCAATAATAAAATGACCTAAAGCTGATTCTAACTATGTTGGTTTTAAGGTGGATGATTATAGTTTTAATTTTCAAGATAAAGTTAAAGGTTTAGTAGTAGGGTTACATTCAAATGCAAAGAGACATCCTTTTTATGATATCTCTTTGGATATTGACGGTGATGGTAGAGGAAATAATGAATTGAGTGGTTTATTTTATATTCATGAATATGAATATCAAAATAATAAAATAAAAAAATTATCAATTGATTTTGTTCAACTTGGTGAGACAGATTATAAAGATATTTATAATAAAAATAAATCTAAAATAGTTGGTTCAATTAGAATTAATTCTAATGTTGCTTTAAAATCAAGAAATGATATTTTGAGAGAATTGAATTTTCCAGAATCAGTTATAAATGCAAAAGTTTCTATAAACAATATTTCCGTATCAGAAGATGATGATTTTGACGGTAGTGTTAGATTAAAAGCAAATGTAGCTGATGTTGATATTGTAAAGTATAAAGTTTTTTATAAAAAAAATAAAAATATAGATTGTGATTTTAATAATTTAGAATCTAATTCAATAGATACTAATAACAAAATAAACAAATATTTTCCAAGCTTAAAATCTGATACGGATTATTATTTTAAAATTTGTGCTATTGATAAGTTTGGTAATTCAGTAGAAAGTGATACGGACCATTTAAAGACTAGAGCAAAGAAAGAAGAGAACCCGTTAGATTTTGTATCAGAAAATTCAAAAATGTATATTAATGATTCAGAAGCAAAAGATTTTTTTGCTAATTTTATGACTTCAAATGAATCTGCTAGGGATTCGTATATTAAAAAATATTGATTTAAAGAATCTAAAGTTATTTTGCATTACAGAGTCAATGTTCTTATATTTAGTATAGATGAGTTCAATAAAATATCAGAAAAAATTTCTCAAGTTAAAAAGGAAAAAAGTTCATATACTGTAGACACGGCATGAAAGATGTATAACCCGAGAATAGAAAGAGCAGATGATAATAATCCTATTATAACTTTTGATGCTAAAGGAGATAGGGGTGATACGCAAGTTAATATTCTTTTTGCGCGTGATTGAACAGATAATGACAAAATTAAAGTATTTGGTTGGGAGCAGTTTATTTGAAAAATAAATAGTTATTCTAAGATTGCGTGTGAAAATAGTGGAAATGGATATATATGGGACGATAAAAATCAAAGTTGTGAATGTAAAAGTGGTTTTTTGAAAAAGGACGGAAAATGTGTGGCGAATGACTTAGATACTGGTATAGAAAATTTACAAAGAGTATTAAGACAGGCTGGTTTTGTAAAAGATGAAAATAATAATTCAGATAATAATTCAGAAGTTAATAATAATCAAAATCAAAAAGAAGATGTTTTTGTTCAAAATAATAATAGTGAAAAATTCTGAAAAAATGGAAAGTATATAACCCATACAGAGGATTGTCAGAGTTTTTTCCACGATAATCATATGATAGGAACTCCAGGAACAGTAAAAGGAACTTCTGCCTGTTCTTGTGAAAGTGGTTATTTATTAAATAAAACAGGAAATGGTTGTGTGGCTGTAAGAATTACATCTACCCCATCAGAAGAAAATAATTCTAATTATTCAGTAGATAATTCTTCAAATCAAAAACTAGGACAAGGACAAAGATGTTCAGTAGATTTAATTTTACATCAAAACCTAAGAGCTCCAAGATATGAAGAAAGATGAATAAGAAATGGAAGATATGATGAATATACAAAAACAACAGTTAGAGAAGCTCATATTTTACAAAAACATTTAAATAGATTAGATTTTTCAGCTGGTCCAGTGGATGGAATTATTGGTCCAAAAACCAGAGCTGCTATTCTAAGATTACAAAGATATCTTGGAACAAAGGCTGATGGTTATGTTGGGCCAAAAACTAGGGCTTTGTTGAATAATTCTTGTGGTATATAAAATACTTTGAAAAAAGTGTTTTTTTTTTGTAAAATTTACTTTTTTTAAAAAAAAAATGATATAATTCAGTTGTTATGATGAATAATAAAGAAATAAAAAAATATATCCAAGAAAAAATTGGACAGGGTGTATCAAAGGTTGATGTTTTAAAAGATTTATTTCAAAAAAATGAATCAAAATCAAAAAGAAAGTTTGTTAAAAGAGAAGTTGAAAATTCTCCAACAGCATTATTGGAAGATAATAAGATTTATAAATTTTTAAAAGGTTATATTATAACTATAATTTCTTTTGTGTTGTTATTAAATTTTATCGCTTTTTTAACTGGAGAATGGGTTTTATTAGGATCGATTTTAATTGAAATACTATTAATAATCTATATATATAGAAACTCTTTGGCTGCATATGGTTGATTTACTTTTTTAAGTTTGGTTTCAATTCCAAAAAATTTAGAATCATTTTATGAAGAAGTTAAAGTTGACCCAATGATTTTAGAAATAAAAAATTTTGTTTATTTAGAGGTATGATTAATTTTTACAGCTTTTATTGCATCAATAATTGTTATCGCAGTTTATTTCAGAAAGGATAATAAAGAACTAAAAAAATACATTAAAGAAAACAATTTATAATTATGTTAAAATTCTTTTATGTTTAAGAAAAAGAATTTTTTTTATTTTTTAATTTTTATTTTCCTAATTTTTGAATTCTATTTTTATCAAATTATTGATTTTGGAGAAAGTAGAAGATTAACTCAGGGAGAAAGAAAATTTTTATCAGAAGTTTATGGAAATAAAATAAATTATTCAGAGGTGAAAATTTATTCTCGTAAATTTTTTTCCCCAATTCAGCCGGATAATTTTGCTATGTCTCCAAATGGAAATATTTATTTTCCTAAAAAATTTTACAAAGATGATTTTTCAAAGGCAGATATTTATGCTCAGGCTTGGCTGGTTCATGAAGTAATGCATATTTATCAATATAAAAAAGAAAATCAATGAATGACTTTGAAAGGCTTTCTTTTAGGTTTAGAAAGAATTTTTGGTTTTAATCCTTACAAATATAAAATAGATTTTTCAAAAAATATTTTTAATTACAATATGGAATAGAAGGGAGATATAGTCAGAGATTATTTTTTGATTAAAAAAAGTTTTAAAAAAGGTTAGCCAAAAAGATGAGAGATGATATCAAAAAAATATTTTGACTTTGAAATAAATTTTTGTTTTTACTTCAAATTATAAAATATTTTTGAAAAGAAAATAAGTTATAGATAGTTTTTTAGTCTTGACTCTTTTTGTTCTTTATGTTTTAACTAAAAAAAATAAAAAAGGAGTATAAGGTGGCAAGAAAAAATTTTTTTGATAATGGTGGAGAGTATCCAGTAAAAAAGAGATCGTTGGGTCAGAAGTTAGAAAAAGAGAAAAGAAAAATATTTGTTCTTGATACAAATATTTTGATTTCAGACCCAGAAGCTGTAAAAAATTCGGAGATAATGATGTAGTGATACCCATTGCTGCTATTGAAGAATTAGATGGTTTAAAAAGTAGCCTCTTTTCTGCTCGAAGAGCGAGTGCGGTTTTGGATGAGTTAGGTGTTAGTTCTAAATCTGTCAGAGTTAATGGCGGAAAAGTTTGGATTGATACTGAGTCGGGGAAAGGTGTGGTTCTTGAGTTCAACTCTCAAAAGAATGATGATAGGATCATAGCTTGTGCAAAGGCTTTAAGAGATGCCAGTGAGAAGACTAAAAAAAGAGTTATTCTCGTTAGTAATGATAGAAATGTTAGAATTAAGGCCAGAGCTTATAAGATTTCGGTGGAGAAGTATGAGAATGATAGACACAAAATCAGTCTCAACACAGCTTTGCCGAGATTAATTTTAAGTCAAAAAGAGTTAGAGGAGATTGGAGTTTATGATCAAAATTTAGAGCTTCAGTTTGGTCCTAAAATATCTTTCTTTATTAAGGATAAGGGGATTAAAGAGAACGAAGGATTTGTTCTCTCTCTCAGTAGAGAAGAAAATATACAGTTGGCTATAGTCTATAAGGGTGGAAGGTGTATTAAGACTAATAGCTTAAATAAGTGGGTTTATGAAAATGGCTATGTAAAACCATATGTGCCTGCTTATTATAAAGATGAATTGGCTTTTAACCCAAATATGGAGGTTCTAATTCAAAACCTTATGGACCCAAAGATATCTTTGGTGGCGACCTATGGTCAAGCTGGAACAGGTAAGACTAGAGTTGCAGTCGGTTGTGCCTTGGCAATGGTTAACGATGATAGATATAAATATGAAAAAATTATTATAATCAAGGCCATTGTTCCGGTTGGCAAGGATATAGGCTACCTCCACGGGGATAAAAATGAAAAAATGTCTGAGTGGGTTTTACCCATAAAAACTCAGATAAATAATATCCTTGGTGGCGGTAAGGTTCAGATTGGTGTTGATGATTATGTCAATCATAGTCCCTATAAGGATCTTGTTGATGCTGGTATTTTAGAAGTCTAACCAGCGACCTATATCAGAGGAGCTTCCTTTGAAAATGTAATTGTGATCATTGATGAGTTTCAAAATGTATCACAGGCAGAAGGAAAAACTTGGTTAACCTGTATGGGTGAAAATACCAAGGTTATTCTAACGGGAGATATTGAGTAGATTGATGCTCCCTATCTTGACCGAGAGAATAATGCTCTCTCGATGATTGTTGAGAAAGCCCGTGGGCAGAGTTGGGTAACCATAGTCCCGATGGAGTATGGTGTTCGCTCAGTAATGTCTAAGTGGGCTTCTCATAATCTTTAAGTCAGCTTTTAGCTGACTTACTTTTTTTTTATCTAAAAAAATGATATTATTAAAATATAAAATATTGAAAAATATTTTTAGAAATTTAAAAAAAAAAGGTGGCGCGCGGAGCGCGCCACCCATTAAAAGAAAAATTAAAATGTGAAACTTAAAAATAATATTTGCAATAATTTCCATAGGGATTATTGGAGTATTTTTTGGTTATTTTTTAAAAAACTATATTTTAGCTAGAAAAAAAGAAAATTTAGAATTAGATATTGAAAAGAAAAAATTAGAAGCTGAAAAAGAAATTTTTAAAATGACTGAAAAGGCCCAAAGGGAAATTGAAAAAAAACAAGAAGAAAATAATCAAGAAAGAAAAAGATTGATAGAAAAGGACAATTTTATTTCAGAATTACAAAAAGATTTAAAAAATAAAGAAATAGAACTCATTGATGAAAAAGAAAAAATAAAAGAATTAGAAAAAGAATTAAAAGAAAAAATTTCTCAAGAAATTAAAGAGTTGGAAAATATTTCTTCACTATCGGAAAAAGATGCTAAGGAAATAATTTTTAAAAAGATAGAGGAAGAATATAAAGAAGATTTATTTTTAACATCTTCAAAATTAGAAAATGAAAATAAAAATATTTTAATTGAAAAGGCAAAAAATATTTTAGGAGAAGCAATTCAAAAATATTCCAACGAAGTAAATAATACTCTCACAACAACAGTTGTAAAAATTGATTCCGATGATGAAAAAGGAAAACTTATTGGAAAAGATGGAAGAAATATACGAGCCTTTGAAAGGGTAACAGGTGTTCAACTTATCATTGATGATGGTCCTGGAGTTGTAACCATATCATCTTTTGACCCCATTAGAAGAGAAATTGCCAACAGAACTTTATTGAAAATTTTAGATGATGGAATTGTTCAGCCAGCTAAAATTGAAGATTATTATGAAAGTTCTGTTCAGGAAGTTGTAGAAATAATGAAGGAAAAAGGAGAAGATGCGGTAAAAGAAGCTGGTATTTATAATATACATCCTGACCTTATAGAAATTTTAGGTAGATTACATTTTAGAACCTCATTTGGTCAAAATGTTTTAAAACATTCTTTGGAGATGGTTCATATTTCTGGGGTTATTGCTGAGGAATTAGATGCCGATGTTAAGATAACAAAAATGGCAGCATTATTTCATGATATAGGAAAAGCCGTTGATTTTGAAACTGAAGGGACCCACGTTGAAATTGGAAGGAAAATTTTAAAACAATTTAAAATTCCAGAACCTGTAATTAAAGCAATGCAGACACATCATAGAGAATATCCCAATGAAACTCTAGAGTCTTTTATCATTGATGCAGCCGATTCAATTTCTGGAGGAAGAAAAGGAGCTCGTTCTGATAATGCAGAAATGTATATCAAAAAATTAGAAGGTCTCGAGAGAATTACTTCAGAGTTTAAAGGTGTAAAAGAAGCCTATGCTTTGTCGGCGGGAAGGGAAGTTAGGGTCTTTGTAAAACCAGACGAAGTAAATGATTTTGTAGCTAAAAAAATGGCAAGACAAATTGCTTTGAAAATTGAGGAAGAATTACAATATCCTGGGGAAATTAAAGTAGCGGTTATTCGAGAAAAACGAACAATAACTTTCGCTAGATAGTATAAATAAAAAAACCGAAAAAATTTTTCTGGTTTTTTTATTTTTAAAATTTAATGGTATAATTATTTTATGAATGAAGAAAAAAAATACCCAGAATTTAAAAAAAAAAGTTTTGTGTGCCCTTTCTGTAATGCTTTAGCACAACAAGAATGAGGGGAATATAGTGATTGGCTTGATGCTTGTGGAAGTAATACTAATTTTTTATATGACAACAATATTAAATTATGTCGTTGTTATTCTTGTAAAGAAGTATCAATATGAAAAAAAGAAAAAATGATTTTTCCTAAAAAAATATTAGTAGATTTGGCTCATAAAGATATGCCAAAAAGTGTTAAAGAATTATATAATGAAGCAAGGGAAGTTTCAGTTTCATCATCTAGAGCAGCAGCAGCTTTGTTAAGAGTTTCATTAGAAAAATTAACAGAAGAACTAGGGGAAATATCAGGAAACTTGAACATAAGAATAGGAAATTTAAAAAAACAAGGTTTACCAGAAAGAGTTATTAAAAGTTTGGATATAGTTAGAATAAATTCAAATGAGGGCGGGGCACATTCTGGTGAAATAGATTTATCAGGTAAGGATGGATCAGAAATTGTAAATAGATTATTTTCATTAGTTAATTTTATAGTTGAAAAAACAATTACTGAAAATAAAGAAATGGACGAAATGTTTGATGATTTACCTGAAAATAAAAAAGATGGAATAAAGAATAGAGACAATAAAAAACAATAAAAAATAAAGATTAAAAATCTTTATTTTTTTACTTTCTCTGACCTAAAATTTTAAGAGCTTCTTTGATTTTATCATCACCTTCAATATTTTCAACTTCCTTTAAAACCTCGCGAATATCGTGCCTAGCAAACCCAAGAGCCTCCAAAGTTTCATAAATTTCAATGTCAAAATTATTTTCTTCATTAATCAAATCAATTTTTTCAATTTTATTTTTTAATTCTAAAATAATTTTCTGAGCATTTTTCTTTCCAATTCCTGAAACCTTTGTAAGTTCATCGGTATTTTCTGATACAACGGCTCTCTTTAAAGATGCAGGTGTTGAAACATCCATAATTGAAAGAGCAACCTTTGGACCAATTCCAGAAATTCCAATCAATAGTTCAAAAATTTCTAACTCTGTAAAAGATTTAAAACCAAAAAGCTCCAGAGCATTTTCTCTCACTACCTGATATGTTCAAATAAAAACATCTTGATTTTCTTTTAATTCCAAAGTATAGGAACCAACAAAAATTTTATAGCCAACCCCATGGCTTTCCACCACAATAAAATTATTTTTTATTAAAATAATTTTTCCACTAATTGAATTTATCATAATTTTATTTTAACATATTTAATAAA
This sequence comes from Candidatus Campbelliibacteriota bacterium, assembly GCA_947311625.1. Taxonomy (GTDB): domain Bacteria; phylum Patescibacteriota; class Minisyncoccia; order Phycocordibacterales. The sequence continues at coordinate 22,152 of CAMZKW010000005.1, forward strand.
TAGATTTCATTTTTATTTTTTGAAAAAAATAATTTCTTAATAATATATTATTTTAAATTTTTCTTTTTTTATATTTTTTTTGCTATAATTAAAAACATATAAGCATATATATTTTATGCACTCGGTCAGAATTAACCAAAGAGAGTCAACCGAGTTTGTTTAATCATGACTCTCGTTTTTAAAAATATGAAATTTAGTTATAATTGATTACAAAGTTTTTTTGATGAAAAACTACCAAGTCCTCAGGAATTAGTTGATAAATTAGGAGTTCACTCTTTTGAATTGGAAGGAGTTGAAGAGGTTGAAGGAGATACTTTAATTGATTTGGATATTCTTCCAAATCGTTCTTCGGATTCTTATTCTTACCAAGGAATTGTTTGAGAAATTTCAGCGCTTTTTGCTTTGAAACCAAAAAATTTAATTCCAGAATTTAAAGGAAGTGATGAAGTAAAAACTTCTGATTTATTGACTTTGGAAGTTCAGACTGACAAGGTAAAAAGGGCTACAAAGAGAATTGCTCTTGATGTGGAAGTAAAAGAAAGTCCAGAATGGTTAAAAAAACTTTTGGAAGCCATCGGTCAAAAGTCAATCAATAATGTGGTTGATATTACAAATTATGTAATGTGGGTAACCGGTCAGCCGGTTCACGCCTTTGACTATGACAAAATTGTGGGGGAGAGTCAAAAGAAAATTTTTATTCGTCAGGCAAAAAATGGTGAGAAAGTTGTTGATTTGAGCGGCGATGAGCATGAGTTAGATGAAACAATGCTGGTTATTGCCGATGAGGAAAAGGCTTTAGATATTGCCGGTTTGAAGGGGGGAGAAATTTCCGGAATTGATGAAAACACAAAAAGAGTAGTTTTGTCTGCCGTAAATTTTGATTACCAAAATATTAGGAATACTTCAAAAAAATTAAAATTAAGAACCGATGCTTCAATGAGATATGAAAATGAAGTCCCTCTTTGTCGTTTAGATGCGGCGGTTAATTTGTTTGCTGATTTGATGGTTAAGGAAGCCGGAGCAAAGGTTTCTGCTGATTTAATTGATACCAACCATTTTGATTTTTCTCAAAAGAAGATTATTGAATTGGAGGCTCAAAAATTAAACTCTGTTTTAGGTTCTGAAATTGAGCCTCAGAGAGCAGTGGAAATTTTGAATTCTCTAAATATTAAAACAGAATTTAATGGGGGGGAATTTATTTCAGAAATTCCTTGCGATAGGTTGGATTTGAATATTAGGGAAGATTTAATTGAAGAGGTTGGAAGAATTATTGGCTACAATAATTTAGAGGCAAAAATGCCAGACGAGGCTTTTAATTTTTCAGAGCAAAATATTTTCAAAAAGAATTTTTACAAAACTCTTGATTTATTGGTTTCTCTTGGCTTTTACGAAGTTCAATCAAGGGCTTTGGCAGGAAAGGGGGTTGTTGAGTTAGCAAACCCTTACACTTCCGAATTAGGCTTTGTTAGAGATAATTTGTTGGACGGGTTGAGAAAAAAGGTTGAAAAGGAATTTGTGAATTTTGCCGAGCCAAAGCTTTTTGAAGTGGGAAAGGTTTTTACTGGCTACGAAACTGATGAAAAAGATAAGGTAGTGGCAGAGCATTGGTGCTTTGCTGGTATTATTGGAAAAAAGAAAATTAAGGAAAAACAAAAGGAAGATTTCTTTTATAAAACAAAGGGGATTTTGGAAAAAGTTTTTGAAATTTTGTCCATTAAAAATATTGAATGAAGGGAAGGTCAGGGTGAAATTTTAGCTGAGCTTTGAGTTGGTGATGAAAAAATTGGAGATGTGGGAGTAAATTTCTGAGAAATTAATTTTGAAAAATTAATTCAAAATATTGATGAGTCAGTTCATTACAAAAAGGTTTCAAAATTACCAAAAATGGAAAGAGATGTGGCTTTCTGAGTTCCAATGGACGAGCAGGTCAAAAGAGCCGAAGAATTTATTTTATCAGTTTTGGGAGAGAATTTGAAAGAGGTTTCACTTTTTGATATTTACAAGGATGTTGAAAATAACCGAAAATCTTTTGCCTTTAAAATAATTTTCCAGTCAGACAAAGAAACACTTTCCGATGAATTTGCCAATGGAGAAATGGAAAAGGTTTATGGAATTTTGAAAGAAAATAATTTTGAAACAAGATAAAAATATTTCAAAAGATAAGTATTTTTTAATAGTTAGGGTATATTTTAATATTGAAATAATATATTTTATCTTTTTATTTAATAAATTAAATCCATAAGAATTAAAAATATTTCAACTCTATTTTTTTCTTTATTCTTTTTATGGTAAAATATGTTTATTATGCATGGAGCAGAAGAAGGACTTAAGGTCTCATTAAAATCAGATATCCTATTTAACTTTTTAGGATTTCCGATAACTAACACTTTTATCACATCATTATTATTATCTTTTTTATTAATATTTTTTGTGATATTTATTATTAAAAAATCAGATTTAAGACCAAGCAAATTACAATTGGTTATGGAATTCTTTATAGCTGGTGGTTATGATTTTACAAAACAAAGTTTAGGTGATGAAAAATTAGCTAAAAAAGTATACCCGTTGATTGCATCATTATTTTTTGTCATTTTATTTTTTAATTTAACAAAATTTATTCCGGGAATGGAATCAATAACATTTAATGGTTTCCATTTATTTAAACCAGTTCATTCAGATTTAAATATGACTTTAGCTTTAGCAGTTGTTTCTTTTATAGCAATTCAAGCATTGGGAATTATTATTTTAGGTTTTTGAAAATATGGTAATAAATTTATTCAACCTAAATTACTTTGAGGATTTTTGCCAATATTAAATCCTTTAGGTATTCTTGAAGCAGTATCAGAATTTGCAAAAATAATTTCATTATCTTTTAGACTTTTTGTAAATATTTTTGTGGGGGGGGTTTTAATAATTCTTCTACAGGAATTAACTCATTTTATGCTCCCAATTATCGCGATGATGTTTGAAGTTTTTGTAGCTTTTCTACAGGCTGGTATATTTGCACTGCTTACTTTATTCTATATAAAACTTGCCACTTTAGAACCTCATTAAAAATTTAAATTAAATTTAACTTTTTTTTATTTTTCTTCGTGATATAATTTAATTATGAAAATAGTAATAACTGGCGGTGGAAGTGGTGGTCATTTCTATCCATTAATTTCTGTTATAGATAAATTAAGAGAGATATCTGAAAAAAAACATATAATTCAATCGAGGATATATTATTTTGCTGATAAACCATACAATGATGATATTCTTTTTAGGCATGAAATACAATTTGAAAAAACAACTTCAGGGAAATTAAGAAGAGGTGCAGGAATAAAAGGATTTTTTTTGAATATAGGTTCTGCATTTAAAGTTGTCTGAGGGACACTATCAGCTTTTACAAGACTTGTGCAAATTACTCCAGATGTTATCTTTACCAATGGTGGATATATAGCATTTCCAGTTTTAGTTGCTGCTAGAATTTTAAGAATACCAGTGGTAATTCATGTTTCTGATACGGTTCCTTCTAGGGTTTTATTGTATGCAGGTAAATTTGCTAAAAAAATATCCATTGCTTTTCCAGAGGCAGAATCTTATTTTAAAAATAAAGACATCATTGCTCTAACGGGAAACCCAGTTAGAGATGAGATAGAAAAGAAGCAGGTTGATGGTTCCTATGAATATTTAAATTTAGACCCATCTTTACCAACAATCTTTATAATTGGAGGGTCCCAAGGTAGTCAAATTATAAATGATACTTTAATTGATGCTTTACCAGAATTATTAAAAAAATATCAAGTAATTCATCAAACTGGAAAAGAAAAATTTGATGATAACTATGGAAGGGCTGGAGTTGTTTTATTAAATAACGATAATAAAAATAGATATAAAATTTTTCCATATTTAAATGATTTAGAAATGAAAATGTCTGCTGGGGCAGCCGATTTAGTTATTTCTAGAGCTGGAGCTGGTTCTATTTATGAAATTGCATCTTGAGGTCTTCCTTCAATAATGATACCAATATCAAAAGAAGTTTCAAGAGACCAAGAGTCAAATGCTTTTTCCTATGCTCGTTCGGGCGCTGCTGTGGTGATTAGGCAAAAAAATCTTACAAGAAGTATTTTAATTCATGAAATCGATAGACTTTTTACAGATTTTAATGAAATGAAAAAAATGTCAAAACAGGCGAAGGAGTTTTATAAAGACGATGCAAATATTAAGATAGCCACAGCTCTTTTAGATATTGCTTTAAGTCATGAGGTTTAATAATAGAATATGAGTATAGTAAAAAAATTTACAAAAGTAAAAGAAGATTTTGTTTGTGAAAATTGCGGACAAGAAGTAAAAGGAGACGGGTTTACAAATCATTGCCCAAAATGTTTTTATTCAAAACATGTAGATATTTTTCCAGGAGATAGACTGGAAGAATGTCATGGAATGTTAAAACCAGTTGATATTGAGTTTGCAAAAGGTGGAAGATATATTATTCTACATAAATGTGAAAAGTGTGGAGAAATTTCAAAGGATAAATTTAGAGAAAAAACTGATGATTTTGATAAATTCATGGAATTAGTTGAGGTTATAAATAAAAAAAAAGAAAGGAGGTTATAATTTTTATTTTTAGAATTATCTAAAAGCTATTTTCAAAAATACTCAGGATAAACTATGAATATTCATAAAACCATTCAGAGTTTTTTTATAGATAAAGCTAAAAAAAATTATGAAATAAAAAAACCTATGTTAGAATATATTTATGAATGAAGAAAAAGAAATATTAACTAATTTTATTTTAGATGATTATTTAAAGGAAGATATTGCTATCAATGTTTCTGAGTCAGGTAATTTGAATAAATTATATTGACTTCAATTATCTTTGGCAGCAGTTATTGCAACTTTAGGATTATTACAAGGGTCAATACCAGTTGTTATAGGAGTTATGTTAATAGCACCATTGTTAAGACCGATTCAGTCTTTTTCATTTGCGATAACAACGTCTCAAAGTAAAAAAAGTTGAAAGTCATTTAAAAATATTTTAGGAAGCATAATTTTAGTTATAATATTAGGAATAATAATAACTTATTTAATACCCATAAAGCTTGAGAATAGTGAGATATTATCAAGAACAAATCCAAATATTTTAGATTTCTTCATAGCATCTTTTTCAGCGGTAATTGCTTTTTTAGCTCTTGTATATAAAAAAAAATTATCTGATTCAATAGCAGGAGTGGCTATGGCTGCATCTTTATTGCCACCTTTATCTGTAATTGGAATTGAAATTGCTTATCATAATTATTTTTTAGCTTGAGGTGCTTTGTTATTATTTATAACTAACCTTGTAGCAATTATTTTAATTGGAATATTTTTATTTTTCGTTTTTGGTTTTAGACCACATCAAAATGATGATAAAAATAAATTTAAAAAAAATATTTTAATTTTACTTATTTTTATATCAATAATATCATTACCACTCATTAGTTCAATTATCTCATTAAAAAATAATATTAATCAGGAGGTTTATTTGAGGAATGAAATAAATAATAATTTAATTAAGGATAAGATAAATATAAAAAAAATAACCATTGAAAATAAAAATAATATTACTAAAATTATTTTAGAAGGGGAATATTATAATGAAAATGATTTTGAGTTAATAAAAAAAAAAATAAATTATATTAAATCTAATTTAAATAAAGATAAAAATATTTTAATAGAAACTAAATTAATTTTAATAAAAAAAATAGAAATTTAAATTTCTATTTTTTTATTCATTATTATCCAATCTGTCATTGTATTTTTCTTCAAACATATGTCACATTACCAAGAAGAATCCTGCTATTACTGGGCCTATAACTAACCCTGTAATTCCGATAAGGCTTAATCCAGCTAATATAGATATGGTTATAAGCATATCTGGTATTTCTGTTTCATGACCAATTAAATAAGGTCTTAACACATTGTCTATTGTAGAAATAAGTATAATACCTATTGTTAATATTATTCCACCACTAAAATCTCCAGTAAAGAATAAATACATTGTGGCTGGTATAGTTATCAAACCACTTCCTAAAGCTGGTATCATTGAAGAGATAATTAAAAGAATTGTTCAAACTATAATACCTTTAAAACCAACTATATAAAATAATAATCCAGCAATTAATCCTTGAACTAATGAAACTATAAGGGTTCCTTTAAAAATTGAACGAACAATTGATGAAAATTTTTTAAACAAACGTCTTTCTGTTTTATCTCCAAGTGGTAATATTTTCGACAATCTTAATAGATATTTTTTTCCATCTTTAAGACCAAAAAATATAATATAAAACATTAAAAATAAATTCATTATAATCTCAAATATATTTTGACTAAAAGATATTATTTTTCCACTAAAACTATTAAGGCTTTTTTTAGTAGATTCAATCATCTGTTCTTCAATCTTGTTTGGGTCTATTTTATTTTTTATTAAAACTAAATCAATTTTATCTTTAAAAGGAATATTTGATAAAACTGTTTCAATATTTTGTTTTTCTAAAAATGTTTTACTAACTTTTGGTATTTGATCTATTACAACATATGTTGTAAAACTTAAAGGTATTAAAACAGAAAAAATAATTAAAATAGTTGTTAAAGTGGTAGATAATATTTCTTTCTTTTTTGTTTTTTTTAAGATATTTTCATAGAGAGGATAGAATACTATTGTAAAAAATATTGCTCAAAATATTGTGTAAGCAAAACTACCAATTAATCAAAAAAATAATATTGTTGATAATCCTAGGAAACCAAAGAAAAAAAGGTTTTGTATTGTTTCAAATTTCATAAAATTATTATAACAAATTTTAATAAAAATAGAAAAAAACTATTGAGTAATTACCACCACTAAGAATAGAAAATTAGAAAATATTTAGTATCTAAATATTAAAAGCTTAAATTTTGATAATATGAAAAAGTTAGTATATCTCAAATGCAAAAAATCAAGTTGGCTAAAACTTGAATGTTATTTTTTTTTATTTTTTATTTGGAACAGAACTGGTTGATTAAAAAACTTTTTTATTTTTTTTCAAAAATCCTTTTTTGGTTTTGGTAAAAATAATTTTTTCTTTTCTTTTGGTAATAAATTTTTATTTTTATTCTTTTTATTCTGAGCTTCTATATTCACCAATTTAAAAGAGTGTTTATTTTTTATAATTAAACTTGGTTTCGGTAAAAAAATTGTTTTTTCTTTTACTTTTTTATTTTTCAAAATTTTATGTGGTTTTGGTAAAAATAATTTTAATTTAGGTTTTGGTAAAAATAATTTTTTATTTAAAATATGATTTTCTTCATGTAGGTATTTAAAACTTTCAGAATTTTTTGGACCAAAAATAATTTTATTAAATATTTTTTTTATTTCTTGCCAAAGGGTATTTTTTTCAGAAATTATTTTTGTTTCTTTTTTATTATCAATAATAAAATCAATATCAATATCATTTTTAATTTCTTTTTTTGATTCTATTTTTTTTATTTTTTTATTTTCTTTTTTGTAGGATATTTTTTTTTGAGGTGGTAAAGCTAGAGATATAACTTTTATATATTTATGACTTTCATTTTTGAATATAATAGGTATGTTTTTATCAAAAGATAGAATATTTTTTCATAAATTATAAACATGAACTTTTATACCCAATTCATAAAATCTATTTTCTATATAATTTAAATTATTATCAAAATATCCAGATATAAAAACATGATTATTATCTGTATTTTTAATAAAATATTTTATTTTTTCTGAATTAATTTCTGATATTTTAACTAATTCTTTTTTTCTAATAACACCTTTTTCAAAATAGTTCAATTCAAGATTTTTATTATCAGGAGAGAATGTAAATATATTCTTTCCATATGATTTTTTGTCTATGATTAAATTATTTATATTATAATCTCAATTTATAGGATGAATTTTTTGAAAACCAGAAATTTTTAAATTAGATATTATTTCTTTTTCTATTTCTTCTTTATTTTTTGAAATAATATCAAAATTAATTTCTTCACTATCTAATTCATTTTTTATTTTTTTAAATAATTCTATCATTTCTGATTTATTTAATAAATTGTTTAAATCAAAATCAAAGGAATTTCAATATATAGGAAAAAAGTTATTTTCTTTTTCTTTTAATTTTATTATTTTTATTTTATTATCTTCAAACAATAAAGCAGAGTGATTCTTGGAATTATCAAAAATATTTTTTATAGATGACATATAAATATTATAACAAAAATTTTTGTTTTTTTATATTAAATAATATATAATAAACATATTATAAAAAGGGGTAGCTTTAATATCCTTGCATAAAATAACTAAAATAAAATTATGGAATTAGTACCAATTATAATTATAGGAATAATAGCTTTTATATTTTTTATCAGACAGATAGAAGAATATCAGAGAGGGATTATGTTTACCATAGGTAAATTTTCCGGAGTAAAAAAACCAGGTTGAAGAATTGTTATACCAATTTTTCAAAGAATGCACAAAGTTGATATTAGAACAAAAACCGTTGATGTTCCAGACCAGGAAGTTATTACAAAAGACAATATTCCTGTTTCGATTAATGCCGTTGTTTATTATTCAATAATCGATCCTGAAAAAGCAATTTTAAAAGTCGAAGATTTTTACTATGCTATTTCTCAATTAGCCCAGACTACCATGAGAAATACTATTGGAGAGAGAACTTTAGATGAAATATTACAACAAAGAGCTGAAATTGCAGAAAAAATTAAAGAAGAACTAGATCAATCAACTGATGAATGAGGTATTGATGTTTCCAGGTTGGAGCTAAAAGATGTGATTATTCCTGATAATTTAAAAAGAACAATATCAAAGGAAGCTGAGGCAGAAAGAGAAAAAAGGGCTGTGATTATTAAAGCTTCAGGAGACAGAGAAGCGGCAAATAATTTAGCTGAAGCTGCTAGAACTCTTGAATCTGTTCCTGGAGCAATGCATTTGAGAACCTTGCAGGCAATCAATGATTTATCTTCTGACCAATCAAATACAACTATTTGAATGATACCAACAGAAGTTTTATCTGCTGTTAAGGGGTTTTCAGATAAATTAAATGTTGAAAATGGAAAACTAAAAAAATAGTTTTTTTTTTTTTTTTTGAGCGCCGCCTTCGGCGGCGCTCAAAAAAAAAATCCACAATTAAATAATATTCATCTTGACAAAAAAAAAAAAACGATTATAATACAAAAAAAAGAGGGGAGGAATTTTCCTTTAAAATTAAAATGAGCAAGCAAGGAGATAAAAATGAAAGAAGATAAAAGGGTACTGGGTCTAACTTCAAAAGTACTTTGGATTACAAATAGAGTTATGGAAGTAAATGACGCTATAAAAAGATATGAAGCGGCTGGTATAAATGTTCCAATTGATTGGTACATAGAGTACCATGAGTTAATGGCAATGCTTCTCAAATTAGAAAAAAAAGGAGAAAAAGCATGAAAGAGATTTTTAATTATTTAATTTATTTAAATAATATAATAGAAAATTTTTTGAAAGGAAAATTTGGAGAGGTGGGTGCGGATATATTTTTAGTTTTAATTTTTATAATTAATTTTATAATTATATCTTCTGAAGATGTTGTTGGTGATATTTTTCATTACATTGCAATATTTTTTGTACTACTACAACTTATAGTTGTATATATTATGTTAAGAAAAGTAAAAAAAGGGGAAAAAAATGGCAAATAAACCGCCACTAGGTTTAATACCAAAGCATATATTTATTTCAGATAGATTTGTAGATGTTAGAGACGCAATATCTAGATATAAAGCGGCTGGTATAAATGTTCCAATTGATTGGTACATAGAGTACCATGAGTTAATGGCAATGCTTCTCAAATTAGAAAAGGAGGGAAAGAAAGTATTTAAAGAAGAGTAGGTTATTCCTACTGCTTCATTTTTTATAAAAAAAATATGTTAAAATTCTTTTATGGAAAATTCAATAATATATTTAGTTTATTTTTTCTTTTTTTATTTCGGGGCAATTATGGGTTCTTTTTTAAATGTAATTGTATTTGAATTAGAAGAAAATGTTTTAAAAACAAAAGATGAAAGAGAAAAAAAAGGTATAAAATCTTTTTGGAAAAGAATTAACCGAAGGTCTCATTGCGTAACCTGTAATCAGACTTTAGGGGTTTTAGATTTATTTCCAATATTTTCCTATATTTTTACTTTAGGAAAATGTAGGCATTGTAAAGTTAAATTTTCTCCAAGATATTTATTTGTGGAAATATTTTCTGGATTAGTATTTTTAGGAATATTTTATAAAATATTTTTAGGAAATTTTGATATTAACTTTTTAAGTAATTTTATCTTTTTAACTTTTTTATTTTCCGGATTGATTTTAATATTTTTATTTGATTTAAAGCATAAAATAATACCTAATTTAGTTTTATATCCTACATTGTTTTTATCTTTTCTATATTTGTATATTCAAAATATGCTTTCATGAGAAACTATTTTTCATTCAATTATAATTTCTTTACCATTTTGAGGAATATGATTTATTTCAAAGGGGAGAGCTATGGGGTTTGCAGATTGAAAATTAGTATTTTTATTAAGTTTATTTTTAAAAAGTTTTGAAGAAATTTATTCCTTTGGAATTTTATCATTTTGATACGGTGCAATCTATGCATTAATATTAATGTGAATATCTAAAAAATATTCTCTTAATTCTGAAGTTCCATTTGGACCATTTTTAATTTTGTCATTTTGAACTATATTTATTTTTAATATAAATATCTTAGAATTAACATCAAAATTTATGAATTTATTTTCATAATTTTTTTATGTTAAAATTATTTCATGAATAGCAAAATATGAAAAATATTTATATTAATAATTTTATTTATAATAAATATATTTTTATTTTTTAATCTCTCATATTTAAAAAGACAAAATGAATTTGAAATTGATTTTTTAGATGTGGGTCAGGGGAATGGAACTTTGATAAAATATCAAGGTTTAAATTTTTTAATTGACTCGGGAAAAGAACTTTATGCTAGAAAAACTCTATATAAAAATTTATCTTTTTTTAATAGAAATTTGGATTTTAGCTTTGCTTCTCATTATGATTTTGACCATGTAGGAAATTTTATTGATTATTTTCAAAAATATAAAATTTCATATTTTTTTAGAAATGGGAAAGCTTCAAAAGCTCCTGTTTATGAAGAGTTATTAAAATTAACTAAAAAAAATAAAATTAAAACCATTGATTTGATAGCAGGTGATATTTTAAAAATTAATAAAGATTTTTTTATAAAGGTTTTATTCCCAGAAAAAAATATCAACAAAAATAAATTAAAAGATAATAATTCTTCCTTGGTTTTACAAATTTTTTATAAAGACAAAACTTTTTTAATAACTGGCGATTCTCCAAAAAAAATAGAAAAATGACTAGTTAAAAAGTATGGTGAAAGTTTAAAATCTGATATTTTATTAGCGGGACATCATGGTTCAAAAACTTCATCATCGGAAATTTTTCTAAAAACAATAAACCCAAAATTAATTATTTTTTCTGCTGGAAAAAATAATCCCTACCACCATCCAAGCCCATCGGTTATATCTTTAGTTAAAAAAATAAAAATTCCTTATCTAATAACTTATAATGTTGGAACAATAAAGGAAATTTTTAATGGAGATAAATGAATTTTAAATCTTGAAAAATAAAAAACTCAAATAATGAGTTTTTTATTTTTTTGCGGAAGTGAGAGGATTCGAACCCCTGATGGTTTTATCCATGCCAGTTTTCAAGACTGGTGCATTCAACCGCTCTGCCACACTTCCATACTTTTTTAAAGTTTCTAAATTATACACTTTTTATTTTAAATTTCAAGTTTAAAAAGTGAGCGCGCCTTCGGCGCGCTCACTTTTTTAAAATTTTCTTTTTAAATATTTAAATAAATAATAACCAATGAAAATTCCAAAAATTCCAAATAAAATAGAAAAACTAAAACTGCTGAAAAAATTATATTTTCATCCTAAAATTTTAGGAAATATTCATCCAAAATATGATCCAATTATGGAAGCGCCATAGGTAAAACTTTTTAATTTCATAATAATAATTTTATCATATTTTATTCTTTTTTTGTTATAATATAAAAATATGATTAATAGTAAAGTTGAAGCTGAAAAAAGAATTGAAAAATTGCGAGAGGTGATAAATCATCATAGATATCTTTACCATGTTAAAAATATTTCTGAAATTTCTGAAGAAGCCTTAGATTCTTTAAAAGATGAATTAAAGAAAATTGAGGAAAAATATCCAAATTTAGTAACTCCAGATTCTCCAAGTCAAAGAGTGGCTGGAAAAGTTTTAGATAATTTTAAAAAGATAAAACATAAAGTGTTGCAATGGTCATTCGATGATGCATTTAATTTAGAAGATTTAGAAAATTGAGAAAAAAGAAATAAAAACTTTTTAGCTAAGAAAATTAAAGAAAAAAAAGAGATAGAATATCTTTGCGAATTAAAAATTGATGGTTTAAAAATTATTTTAGAATATCAAAAAGGAATTTTAGTAAAAGCAGCAACGAGAGGGGATGGAAAGATTGGGGAAGATGTTACAGAAAATATTAAAACAATTCAATCAATTCCATTGAAAATAAATCAAGAAATTGATGTAATAGTGGAGGGTGAAGTTTATATTTCAAAAAAGAATTTTAATAGATTGAATAGAGAACAAAAAAAAGATAAAAAAGAACTTTATGCAAATCCTAGAAATTTAGCAGCTGGTACTTTGAGACAATTAGATAGTAAAATTGTAGCTAAGAGAAAATTAGATGTTTGAATTTATGATTTGGCTCAAAAACCAGAAAAAATTAAAATAAAAAATCAAAAGGAAGAATTAGAATTTTTAGAAGAATTAGGCTTTAAAGTTAATCAGGAGAGATTTTTGGCAAAAAATTTAAAGGAAGCTTGAAAATTTTACCAATCACTTATTAAAAAGAAAGATAAATTTGATTATTGGATTGATGGAGTGGTGGTAAAAATGAATGATAGTAAATTACAGGATATTTTAGGCTATACTGGAAAATCACCTCGTTGGGGAATTGCTTTGAAATTTCCTGCAGAGCAAAAAACTACTATTTTAAAGGATATTCATCTTCAAATAGGTAGAACTGGCGTTATTACTCCTGTGGCTATTCTAGACCCAGTAGATGTTGCAGGGACAACAGTTTCGAGAGCTTCTTTGCATAATGAAGATGAGATAAAAAGATTAGATGTAAGAATTGGTGATACGGTAATAATTGAAAAAGCGGGAGATATTATTCCAAAAGTTGTAAAAGTTTTGATAGAGTTTAGAGAGAAAAACACTAACCCTTTTAAATTTCCAAAAATTGTGCCTGGTTGTGGTGGTAATGGGGAAATTGAAAAAATTCCTGGGCAGGTTGCATATAGATGTAAAGATAAAAATTCTCATGAACTTTTACAGAGAAAATTATCATATTTTGTTTCAAAAAAAGCTTTTGATATTTCTGGTTTTGGTGGAAAAATAATGGAAAAATTTATTGATTTGAACTTAATTTCAGAACCAGCAGATATTTTCACTTTAGAATTTGGAGATATTTCAGAACTTGAAGGTTTTGGAGAAAAATCAGCTAATAATTTATTAAAAGAAATTTCAGAAAAAAAAATAATTTCTTTAGAGAGGTTTGTTATAGCTTTAGGTATTGATGAGGTAGGGGAAGAGACAGCAATCCTTTTAGCTCAGGAATTTAATAATATTTCCAATTTAAGAAAGGCAAGAAAGGAAGATTTGGAGGTAATAGATGGAATAGGATGTATTGTGGCAGAAAAAATTGTTGAATTTTTTAAAGATGAATATAATAAAAAGACAGTGGATGATTTATTATTAGTGGTTAAAGTTTTAGAATTTAAAAAAGAAAAAACAAATTCAATTTTTGAAGATAAAAAAGTAGTTTTAACTGGTAGTTTGGAGTCATATTCTCGTGATGAAGCCAAGGAAATTATTCGTAGAAAAGGGGGGAAAATTGTTTCCACAATTTCAAAAAATGTAGATTATCTTTTGGCTGGAGAAAAGGAAGGTTCAAAATTAGAAAAGGCAAAAGGTTTGGGAGTTAAAATTATTGGAGAGGAATTTTTAGAAAAATAATATAATAATATTTTTTTAGTTATATATTTTATGGTCGTCGCTTCGCGCCGACCATTTTTTTATATAAAAAATGGAGAATTAATATTCTCCACTGTATCTTCTACGCGAGCTCATAAAGAACTCGCTTTCTTTTGAGAAGGTAAATTTTACACCTTCCCAAAAAAAGTTGAATATTTTTTTCATTTTTTATCCTTTTTCAATGAATTAATAAGATTTAGAGTTTTTTCTAAATCTATTTTTTCTAAATTCATATTCTCTCCTTTTAAGAATTTTTATTCAACTCTTTCATTTCTTCCAGAGTTGAAATTTTATAGACTGTTAGGATTGCTTGAATCCACCCAGCCCACCTGTTTGCCTTGGTGAGAATCTTTATATAGTTCTCATATTTTTCAATAAGTTCTAAAGTTTCTTCACTATCGCCAGCATGAATTTTTGCTATTTCTAGTTCATTTTCTGCTGACGTTAAAGATGGCAAAATTTCCTCCTCCAGTCTTCTTTGCATATCGAGAAGGTGAGGTTTTGAAATTCCATCTCCAACTCTACCCACCGGAAGTTTATTTTCAAAAAGAGGAAATAAATCTATTAAAGCCTTTTTTACATTCATCTTAAACTCCTTTTTGTGTTCTAGCTCTTTTAACCAAGCTATTTTTGGGATGGCCGCGATAACCACCCATCTTTTTCAAAGGATAAATATATGCTGACACATTATCTATCCAAAAACCATCAAGATATTGAGGTTTGTGTTGAAAACCTATCCAGTCTCCTTCAGAATCCATGGCTAGATATCTAACATCAGGATGGATCTTACTCCAATTAATCTTAAGTGGTTTCTTTCTAGAAACCACTTGCATAGGTTTTATGAGATTGATTGGTTTTGAATTTTTCAAGACACCCCTGCATTTGTTGCAACGGATTTCATTATCTCCTTTTTTTAACATATTTTTTGGTGCAGTTGTGAAACCACACAAACTTTTTCCATTCTCATCAAAAAGATGAACGTATATCTCTCCTAAATGAAAAACTTTCATTTTTCTCCTTTCTTTTAATTTTTTATTTATATTAACATAGATTATTTTTTTTGTAAAGTTTTTTATGGTGGATTTTGCGAAGCAAAATCCACCTTTTTCTGTTATAATTTATTTATGTATAAAGTTTATAGAATTCTTAGGAAAAATATTTTGTTTATTCTATTGGCAATTTTATTATTTTCTATTTTTGTAAATATTCCAATTTGATTAAATTCAAAGGGGAAAATATTCTACTCTTTGGAAAAAATACCAAAGGCTGATATTGGAATTTTACTGGGAACAAGTAGATATATTTCTCAAGGTAATATTAATCTATTTTATAAATATAGAATAGATGCAGCTGAAAAATTATTAAAAAGTGGTAAGATAAAAAAGATAATATTATCTGGATCAAAGGATGAAGGTTATGACGAGGTTGAATGAATGAAAAATGATTTATTAAAAAAAGGAATTAAGATCGAGAAAATAATTTTGGATAAAAAGGGTAATAGAACTAAAGATTCCATAGATAATGCTATAAAAAGTGGATATTCTAATTTTATTATTATTTCTCAAAAATTTCATTTAGAAAGGGCTATATTTTTATCTTCCCTAAGTGGTATGGTAAGTTATGGTTTTGCTGCTGAAAGTCCAGATACAGTGTACTCATCAAAGATATATTTTAGAGAAATATTTGCAAGAATAAAATTAATTTTTAAAGATATATTATTTGGTTAATAAAAAAAAATAAGTTTTAAACTTTTTTTTTAATTTCTTTTAATAGTTCTATTTCTTCCGGAGCTAATTCTTGTCTTGGAGTAAAATTATTTATTTCTTTTAATAACACCCTTGTTCTTTCTCTAGAATATAAATTTGTTAAAATTATTCCATTTCCATTCTTATCAACTAAAGCTGTAGAAAAAGATTGATTTCCTCCAACACCCATATCCTTGTAAGGATTATATTTTATATTTTTTATATCTAAAATATCATCAGTTCTTTTTTCTAAATTTGATATTTTTAATTTAAATTCACTATCTATCTCATCTAAATCCTGTAATTTTAAATTTATTTCAATAATATCTGAAATTATTTTTTGATTTATATTAAAGCCAGGTATTTTATCAAACCTTTTATTTATCCTTTTTCTGTTAAAAGAACCAATAATATTCACTAAAATTAAAATTAAAATTATTAGAACTAAAATATCTAAAATGTTAATTCCGTAGGGAAGATTTAAATTACCTATATATTTTTCTATCATTTATGTATTTTATCATAATTATTAAAAAATAAAAAAATAAATTATTTAATTTATTTCTTATCAATCACTTGATGTTTTATTTTATTTCAATAATCATTAGAATCTATTTCTAAATAATTTGGTAGCTTTTCAAAAACAGATTTAAATAATTTTTCTAAAATATTTTCATCTAAAAATCTTTCTGGTCCAGAAAAATTATCTTTTGTTTTTTTATTATTTAACCATTCTCTGAGAGCTAAATTTAAGTTTCCAAGAGGGACAGTAACTAAAACTAAATCATCTAATTCTAAATTTCTTTTTTTCTGATTTAATATTTGATTTTCTTTTTTTTCAGTAGCTTCTTCATTCATTGTGTATTGTATTCCTATATCATTTTTATCACAGTCATCACAGGATTCAATATTCAAACCTCTTGAATATTCTTTTTTTATGTGAAAAATAAAATCAATTTTTTTTATTGCATCATCATAAACATCTCCAACTTCAATCTCAAAAGGTAAATCAGGGTTATTTACACTTAATTTTGTAAAAAATGATTCAAATATTTTTTCAGCTAAATGACCTGGCTTCATTTTATGATATTCTTGATTTTCTTCATAAATAGATGAGGATTCCAATCCTTCTATGGAATTTATGTGATTTGTTTCCATACTATCTTTAACAGATAATGATAATTGTTTATTTCACAAATCTTTTATTTTTCTTTTTGTCTCCCTTATAATAAATTCTTTTTTTGTTTTTCTATCAATTTCAGGGGATAATTTTAATTTCTTACCCCACAGAGATGCTATGGCAATATCACCAGCTGTTATTTCACCTGATTTTTTACCAAATGTTTTAAATATCCTTTCTTTATTTTCTCCCGTATCCACACCAACAGAAATTAAATCAGGGCTTTCTTTGTCAAAAATAATTTCTTTTTTTATATCGACATCTTTTAATAAAACATGCATTTTATCAATTAAATTTTCTTTTTCTTCTTGAAGATTAAAAATTTTTTCTTCTGTTTTTTTTTCTATATAACTAATATCTTTATTTTTTTCTTCAGCCTCCTCTCTCTTGATATCTTTTTTAACAAAAGATTCAAATATATTTTTTTTAAACATATATTTATTATATAAGATAAAGAAAAAAATACAAAGTAGGTTATAATATATAATATGAAATATTTAGGTGTAGATTATGGAGAAAAAAAAATAGGTATAGCTAAATCTGATTCTTTAGGTCAGATGGCTTTTCCTTTAAAAATTTTAAAAAATGATAAAGATTTTATAAAAGAATTTTTTAAAATTTTAGAAGATGAAAAAGTTGAAAAAATAATTTTTGGAAAATCTTTAAATTATAAAATGGAAGAAAATTTAATTCATAAAAGATTGGAAAAATTTTTAAATAAAATTTTAGAAAAATTAAAAGAGAATAAAATAGAATGGGATTTTGAAAATGAAGTTTTAACTTCCATGGAGGCTCGAAGGGGACAGAACAAAAATGAAAGGAGATTTAAAAAAGAAGATAGAATATCAAAAAAAATTAATTCAAAAAAAGAAATTGATGATTCTGCAGCAGCTTTGATTTTAAAATCTTATTTAGATAAAAAAAATGGTAATTTTAGTTTTTAAAATTATTTTATAAAAAAGGTGGCGGCTACGCCGCCACCTTTTTTATAAAATAATTTTTATCATCATTTTTTGTGTATTGTATAGGATAACATTAATATAAATAATACAGAACTTATAGCCATAATTAATCAAAAATCTTGCAAATGATTTCCAAAAAAATTCTGAGCTGCAGGTAATGAAATTATTGTGTAAAATAATGTTGCTGGCATTGTTAAAAATGCAATTAAAGTAAAGGTTTTTGCCATTTCACCTTGTTTTGATGTTAGAAGAGAGTTATTTGTATCTCTCAGATCATGAAGTAAATCTGTTAAATCTTGAGCCATAGTTTCAGTTTTTTCATAGGAAATTAAAATTGACTCTAAAGAATTATATGAAGATTCTTTTTTAAAAAATTCTCTACTTAATTTTAAAAAAATATTTCAAGTTTCTCTATGGGATCGAATATTCTTTCTAAAATCTAATAAATCCCTGTTGGTTTCAGAAATTTTTTTCACCATATATTTTTCTTTTCCTTTAAAAATATTTTCTTCGATTTCATCAATCTTTATTTCTAAATTATTTAACTCAAAAATCATATTTTCATAAATCTTTTCTATCATGTGAAGGAAAATATAAACAATACATGAATCATGTTCATAATTTTTTTCAAAAGTTGCATTTGATTCAAAAACTTCTTTAAACCTATCAAGACCTTCATTTTTAATTTCTTGATTTGTAATTATATAATCTTTACCAATTATGAATTTTATTTCTTGGCTAACATAATCTTCATTCTTTAAATCAGGAAAATGTAAAGATAAGTATATATTATCATCCAAAATAATTACCTTATCCCTATTTGATTTATTTAGGAATTTTGATTGTATGTATGGATTTATATTAAATTTTTTTGCCAAAGGATGAAAATTATCTTTGGATGCTTGAATAAAATTAAATCAAGTATTTTTTTTATGATGATAAGTTTTTAGCATAAAATAATTATAATATAAAAATAAAAAAAAAACTATTAATAAACCAACTCATTTTCTTCTTTATTTTTTGGTTTGAAACCCCCATAATCATCAATGGCATTATTTATATTTTTATGAGCTTGTATGTCATTTATTATAGGATTATTTGTTGGAATATTTTTTTCAATTTTTTTATCAGCTTCTTTTGAGTAATATCAAATCCCTACTAACGCAACTGAAAAAATTACAGATAAAATAATTTGTAATCAATTAAATTCATCATGGCTATAGTATGGCTCATCCATAAGTTCTCTTGCTTTTTTTACTTGTTTAAACATATTTGTTATAATAACAGAATATTGAATTAAATTCAATTTAGTTAAAAATAAAAAGAAAATAAATTATGAAAAAAGATTATTATGAAATTTTAGGGGTTTCCAAAAATTCTACTGAAGCTGAAATTAAAAAAGCTTTTAGAAAAAAAGCTATGGAACATCATCCAGATAAAAATGGTGGTGATGATAAAAAATTTAAGGAAATAAATGAAGCATATTCTACTCTTTCAGATAAACAAAAAAAACAAAATTATGATAGCTTTGGTTCTGCTGATATGGGTGGTGGTGGTTTTGGAGGAGGCCAGGGTTTTGGTGGTTTTGATTTTTCTCAAGCCCAAGGTTTTGGTGGCGGGCAAGGATTTGATTTTGATCT
Organism: Candidatus Campbelliibacteriota bacterium; assembly: GCA_947311625.1. GTDB lineage: Bacteria > Patescibacteriota > Minisyncoccia > Phycocordibacterales. The sequence continues at coordinate 41,831 of CAMZKW010000005.1, forward strand.
GGGAGATATTTTTGGAGATATGTTTTCTGGAGGAAAAAGTTCTTCTAGAAGAACTCAGGGTCAAGATATTGAAGTGGAATTAAATATTTCATTTAAAGAATCAATTTTGGGAACAAAAAGAACTTTTACAATTAAAAAACATATGACTTGTAAATCATGTTCAGGTTCTGGTGCCGAAAAGGGAACATCGATGAAAAAATGTGATACTTGTAATGGAGAAGGGGTTATAATGGGGGTTCAAAATACACCATTCGGGCAAATTCAAAGACAATCAATATGTCAAGATTGTAATGGGAAAGGTAACATTCCAGAAAAAAAATGTTCTCAATGTGATAGCGTTGGTATAAAATTAGATAATGACGAGATAAATATTTCTATTCCAGCAGGAATTGAAGATGGTCAAACTCTTAGAGTTGTAGGGAAAGGTAATGAGGTTGTGGATGGTGTAAATGGTGATTTATTTGTTCATGTAAGTGTAGATAATGATAATTCTTTTGAGAGAAAGGGTTGAGATTTATATACAAAAATTTATATCCCATTTTGAATGGCGGTTCTGGGTGGTCAAATAGAGGTCCAAGGAGTTGAAAATAAAATTAAAATAAAAATACCATCGGGAACACAATCCAGTGAAAAATTCAAAATTAAAGGAGAAGGGGTAAAAGGAAAAACTAATTCCGGTGATTTATATGCAGAAGTTGTTATTGAAGTTCCTAAAAAGATAGATAAAGATTATAAAAAAAAAGTGGAAGAATTAAAAAAACTAGAATGTTAATTTTTTTATTTGATTATTTAAAATAATTTTGATAGAATTATTTTTGTGAATTCCAATAAAAAAGGAGTCAAAAATATATTTAAACTTTGATTAGTTTTAATTATTTTTTCTGACCCGTTTTTTTGTATCTGGAAAAACTATTATTTTAACAGAAACTGCTTCAAATAGAAGTAATAGAGATATATTGTATATATCTTTTTGGAAGGGTGATATTTTATTAAAATAACAAAAGAAGAAGATAGGCGGGAAGAGTTTCTAAAAGAAAAAGAAGAAAGAAAAAAACTTCAAGATGAAGTTTTAAAGGAATATGGATTTTAAATAAATCCTTTTTTTATATAAAATAATTAAATTGAATTTGATAGTTTTTCAAATTTAATTTTAGTGTCTTTATTTTTTAAATATTCATAGGCTTTTTTTATACCCAAAGGTTCATTTTTATTTCCATGAATTAAAATAATTGATCCATTTTTTGGATATTCTCCTTTTGCTAATCAAGAATAAGAACCTAAGAATATAAGACTATACTTATCTATCATATCACTTCTTATTTTTTTATTAGAAACAAGTCCGGGGAATCTAGCGAAAATAGATGGTATTTGATTATTTTTCAATAACATTTTTTCAACATCTAATATTTCATTTTCTAAATTAGTCCCAGTCATAAGAAGAAAATTATCTTTAAGTGGTTTGTGAAAAATATAATTATGATTGGAGCTGTGATTGATTCAGGTTATATTTAATTTTCCAGAATTATTTTGATTTAGCAGTCATTTAAAACCATCGGAGTGTTTATCTTTTCAAGATTTAGTAATAGCAATTCCAATATTTTTATTTCCTTTATTTATAAAATATTCAATAAAGTTTTTTTCAAAAGTAGTTTTTCTCGAAGGGCAAAAATCAGCTGTTAAATATACAGATTTATTCAAATTGCTTATATCATTTTTAAGACCAGTATTAGTTAGTCCATCTTTATTTTTTAATGAATCCAGTGCTTTTTTGTATGATGAAGAATTAAAATTATCTTCATTTTTTAAAAAAATTATTTCTGATTTTTTAATAATTTCAGTATTATTATTTTTTAAATTAACTGCCAAAAAATAATCAATATTATTTTTTTTAAAAGATCTAATTGCTCTAAAAATATTATTTTTATAATAAATATCTTTCTTTATAACTTTGTAGTTTGTTATTATATTTGAAATATTTTTTGAAATATCTCCACCACAAGAATTATTCAATAA
>CAMZKW010000006.1 GCA_947311625.1 Candidatus Campbelliibacteriota bacterium
TATAAACTATTTAGATAATATTGAATCAGATTCTGGTAATATCAACTCAATGGGAAACTCAGATAATGTGGTGGTGCAGGAAGAAATAATTGAAAATTAGTTTTCAATTTTTTTTATTTTTGTTATAATAAAAAAATTATGCCAGAATTACCAGAGGTTCAAACTGTCGTTGATGGCTTGAATTTGAAAGTTAAAAATAGAAAAATAAAAGATGTTTGAACAGATTATTTTTCTGATTCTTACATTGGAAAGGATAATATTAAAAATAAAAAATATTTTCAGAAATTTAAGAAGGAAATTATTGGACAAAAAATTTTGAAGGCTGAAAGAAGGGCTAAAAATATAATCATTCATTTAAGTGGTGGAAAATATATTTTAATTCATTTGAAAATGAGTGGCCATTTAATTTATGGAGATTATATTTTTGATAAGAAAAAAAATGAGTGAAGATCAGAAAAGGGATATTTTGATAGAGAGGAAATTAAGAAAAATCCTAAAATTTTAGAAATGATTGATAGAGAACCTACTCGTGATCCTTTTAATAAATTTATTCATTTTGTTTTAGTTTTTGAAAATGGGAAGCAGTTGGTAATGTCAGATTTGAGAAAGTTTGGCTCGGTTAAATTGATAGATGAAAGGGGGTTAAAAGAATTAAAAGAAAAATTAGGTCCTGAACCCTTTGATTTGAGCCCAAAGGAATTTGTGGAGTTGGTTAGGAAAAAAGGAAAGGGGCGAGCTAAAAATATTTTGATGAAGCCAGAATTTATTGCTGGAATTGGGAATATTTATTCTGATGAGATTTTGTGAGAAGTTGGAGTTCATCCAGAATCAAATTTACAAAATTTGCCAGATGAAAAATTAAAGGAAATTTTAAGAGTAGCAAAGAAAATTTTGAAGGCTTCAATTGATATTGGTGGAGATTCAATGTCTGATTTTAGAAATATTGAAGGGAGAAAGGGAAAATATCAAGCCAAACACAATGCTTATAAATTGGAGGGAACTTTATGTAAGAAAAAAGATTGTGATGGAATTTTAGAGAAAAAAATGATAGGGCAAAGGGTTGGCAGATGGTGTCCTGTGCATCAAAAAAAAATAAAAAATTATGATATAATAATAAAATAATGAAATTAACAATTTTGAAAATAGATAAACCTATTTATATGGGAGATTTTGATAAGGTGTATCTACCTGCATCAGAAGGTGATATTGAGATTTTACCAGGACATGCTCCTTTTATGACTTCTTTAAAATCTGGTAAAGTTAAATATTTTTTTGATGGAAAAGAAGAAAATATTGAAATAAAATCTGGTTTTGTAGAAGTTAATAAATTAGAGGTGTTGGTAATTTTATAAAATAATTAAAAAGTTTAAGTAGTGGTTAATATACCGCTCGATAAATAATAATAAAATAAATATGGGAATTTTTAGTAATTTAAAAGATAAAGTAAAAGCAAAAGCTACGGAAAAAATGTTGGAGAGTCAGATGAAAAATTTACCTCCAGAACAAAAAGAAGCAATGATGAAGATGATGGAAGATAATCCAGACTTTTTTGAAAACATTGCGAAAGAAATTGAGATTGAAGTGAAAAATGGAAAATCTCAGATGGTTGCTGGAATGTCTGTTATGAGGAAACATCAAGCAAAAATGCAAGAACTAATGATGAAAGCAATGGGTGGAGACCAAAGATTAAAAGATAGAAATCTAAGATAGATTTTTATTTTTTTTATGATAAAATTTATAAAATTTTTAAAAAGGAAAAATAATGAAAAAAGTGTGGAAAGATAATAAAATATTAATAATAATAAATACAATTATTAATATCTTAGTGTTATCAATTTTATTCTGGATAGTTAAAATTCTAGGAGGCTTTTCATAGTCTCTATTTTTTTATTTTAATTAATATAGTATAATATTTTTTATGAATATAAAAATTAAATCTGTGGCTATAATTATGGATGGTAATAGAAGGTGAGCTGTTGAAAATGGTATGTCAAAAATTGAAGGTCATAAATATGGAGCTGAAAAAATATCGGAAGTTATAGATTGAGTCTTAGAAGAAGATATAAAAAATATAGTTTTATATGCCTTTTCCACAGAAAACTGAAATAGGTCAAAAATTGAAATAGATGCAATAATGTTTTTGTTTGAAGATTTTATTAAAAATAAATTAAATAAAATTATAGAGAAAAAAGTTTCCATAAAATTTATTGGAAAATTAGATATGTTTTCAAAAAAATTACAAATACTTATGTCGGAAGTAGAAGAAAAATCAAAAGGTTTTGAAACAGTTTTATTTATGGCTATGTCCTACGGGGGAAGAGTGGAAATAATTGAAGGGATAAAAAGACTTTCTCAAGAAAAAACAAAAGAAGATATAGAATCTTTAACAGAAGGTGAATTTGAAAGATATTTATGAACATCAGAATTAGATGATCCAGAAATAATTATAAGAACAGGTGGTGATAGAAGGCTTTCAAATTTTTTACTTTGAAAATCAAGTTATTCAGAATTAATATTTACAGATACAAAATGACCAGCTTTTAGTGAGAGAGAATTTAAGAAAATTTTAAAAGATTATCAGAAAGTGAAAATAAATAAGGGAAAATAATTTTTTTAAAAAAAAATATAAAATGTTATAATTCTTTTATGATTAAGAAATTTTACATAACCACAACCCTACCATATGTGAATGGAAAACCTCATATTGGTTTTGCTATGGAAATTGTTAGAGCTGATGTCTTGGCAAGGCATAAAAGAATTCTTTTGGGAGAAGAAAATATTTTCTTTAACACAGGAACAGATGAGCACGGACAAAAAATCGCAGACAAGGCTAAGGAGTTAGGAATGAGTCCGCAGGAATACACTGACAAAATGTCTCAGAATTTTAAGGATTTAACAAAAAATTTAAATATTTCAAATGATAATTTTATCCGAACAACCGATGATTATCATATTAAAGCAGCTCAAAAATTTTGAGAAATTGTTAAGAAAAATGGTTTTATTGAAAAAAGAAAGTATCAGGTGAAATATTGTGTTGGTTGTGAAATGGAAAAAACAGATTCTGAATTGGTTGATGGAAAATGCCCAGACCATCCAAATAATGAAATAGAATTTTTAGATGAAGAAAATTACTTTTTTAAGGCCTCAGAATTCACAGAAAAGTTAAAAGAATATTTTAAGAAAAATCCAGTTATTCCTGAATTCCGTCAAAATGAAATTGTTTCTTTAATTGAAAGAGAAGGAATGAAGGATTTTTCAATTTCTCGTTTGAAAGAAAAAATGGAATGGGGTGTTCCGGTGCCTGATGATAAAGAGCATGTAATGTATGTTTGGTTTGATGCCTTGGTGGATTATATTTCAACCCTTGGTTGAGGCGGAGAAGATGAAACTAAATTTAATCAATTTTGAGGTTGAGCTGACAAACCAGTAGATAGCACAGTTTTTCAAATTGCTGGAAAAGATAATTTAAGGCCACAGTCAGCAATGTGACAAACTATGTTGATGGCAGCTGGAATTAAAAATTCTGATGTAATTTATATTAACGGACACATAACTTCCAATGGGCAAAAAATGTCAAAATCTTTGGGAAATGTTATTGACCCAAATGAAGCGATTGAAAAATACGGAGTTGATGCTTTGAGATTTTTCATCATAAAACATTTACACAACCATGAAGATTCAGATTGAACTGAGAAAAGATTTTACGGAGCTTATACTGCTGACTTGGTAAATGGTTTAGGAAATTTAACTTCAAGAATTTTAGCAATGTCATCAAAGGCAGGAATAAAATTATTTGATGAAGGGAGAGGATATCCAATTTTTGGAAGACAACATTCAAAGTTAGAAAATTATGATTTTAATGGTGAGGCGGAAGAAATTTGAAAATCAATTTCTGATTTGGATGAGCTGATTTCCAGAACTCAACCATTTAAGTTGGCAAAATCTGATGACTCAGAAGATAAGGAAAAATTAAAAGTTGTTTTACTTTCACTTTTGAATGGACTTTGAGCAGTGGCTGATTGGATAGAGCCAGTAATGCCAGAAACTGCTGAAAAAATTAAATTAGCCGTAAAAGAAAATAAAAAACCAGAAGAACCATTGTTCCCAAGAATTGAGAAATAATTTTAAACAGTTTCAAGCTGTTGTTTTTTTATTTAAAAATGGGTAGTTTGAAGATATTAGAGCTATTAAAATTTTTTAAAAAATTCCTTGACAAAAAAAAAAAAAGATTATAATTCAATCAGAATAAAAAAAAGAAGGTCTAGGGCGAGGTTCTAAAATTAAGAAGTTTGAAATTCTTTTTTAGAGCCTGTGGAAATGATGTGGCGAGAGCTTGAAGTGGCAGCATAATAAAAGGAGTTTGCTATGAAAGATTTTTTTGCAGATGAGTTGATCATAAGGTATTCTAGAGTAGTTGTCTTTGTCTTTGATGATGGGAAGAAAGGCGTTGTTTTAGGAGATTATTTGTTGTTCAGAAAGAGCCCATATTTTGGTCAAGTGTACGAACTTGAGGTCGAAAAGGTACCGAAGGCTGTGGATTATTCTGATATCGAAGATGCTATTCATACAAAGAGGTCTGATATACCTGATTCTGTAATGGAAAAAATAGAGAGGGTGCTATCAGAAAAAGATTTCAGGAAGTTCGAATTAAGTATCGAACTAAATGAACTTAAATCATAATTGCTTAGAGTTTTTACTCTAGGCTTTTTTTTAATAATTTATCTTTTTAAAGAAAGATTAAATTTTTCCTAAATCTATTATAATTCTCCTATGGCTAAAAAATTTTATATCACAACTCCTTTTTTTTAAGATAGGGAATAACTTTTCAATCCTTTCCTTTCTGAACTAAACACAAAATGTTTGCTTCAGAAAGGAATAAACACCTTGTTGCTTCTATTCTGAATGAATAGATTAAAAGTATTTTATAATATTATTTTTGTTTTGTTAATTTTTTTGATTGTTTTAAAATTTTTAGAAAATAGGTGGCGCGTAGCGCCACCCATTTTTATTTTTTATTTTTCTTAAAATTAAAACTTAATCTCCCTTGTATTTTCATCAATATATTTTAATTTAACATTAAACCTATTTTCTTTTGGCAATCATTTTTCAATCATTTCTGGCCATTCCAAAAAAATCAAATTTTCTGTTTTTATTAAATCATCTAAAAGTCCAATTAAATCTAAATCTTCCTCTCTTTCTAGTCTATAAGCATCAATGTGAATTAATTTTTTTCAAGGAAAGTTTTTTGATTTAATTTTATATTTTTTTGAAATAACAAAGGTAGGAGAATTTATTTTTTCTTTAATTTCTAAAAGCTCTCCAATTTGTTGAGTGAAAGTAGTTTTTCCAGCACCTAAGTCTCCCGAAAGAGTGATTAGTGTTGCGGAGTTTTGGGGAGCAGAAATTTTCCGAAGCAAAATTTTCGCCACATTTTTAGTTTCTTGAATACTTGTTGTTTTCATATTTTTCTATTTTTTTATCTTTCAAATTATGTTAAAATTAAATGAAAGAAATTGTTGTATTAATTGTAATATATTATGTAACAATTATCAATAAAATAACAAAAAATATGAAAAATAAAAATAAAATAATTTTATCTTTTTTAATGGTATCTTTTATGGCAAATTCAATTTTTGCTTTTGAAAACACAGATACAATTCGAGAAAAAGTAAATAAAGCTCTGGGAGAGAGTAAAGAAGTGAAAGCAATTATCAAAAAAGAAGTCACAAAGCAAGTTAAAGAAGAGGTTAAGAAAATAAAATCTAAAGATTATTTAGAATCAAAAAAAATAATCAAGGATAAAAAACCAGAAGATATATTTTTTGAAAATATAAAAAATGCTAAAAATGAAGAAGAAAGAATATCTATTTTTACAAAATTTAAAAAAGATATAAAAGAAAAGCCAGAATTTATTAATAATAAAATAAAAAATATATTTACAAAATTTGATTTTATTTTAGATAAATTAAATAAAGTTAAATCAAGTATTGATAAAGAAAATTTATCTTTGAAAGAAAGAGGTTTGGTGTTTGGAATATTGGAGGAAAAAAATATTGAAATTGAAAAACATATTGATATGGCAAAAAAGTCTAAGGCATCCGCTTGAATTAATATGGAAAATATAGATTTTTCTGGAGAAAAAGAATATATTATTTTGTCTTTGAATGATGTTAAATTAGATTTGATTTCTTCAAAAAATGAAATTAAAAAAGTGTCTCAATTACTAAAAGAAAATATTGCTTTTATAAAAGGAGCTTTATCAACATTTAAAAAATAAAAAATGATTGAAGAAGGAAATAAAAAAGAATTATGATTGATTATAGCAATAATTTCTATTGTGCTTCTTATTTTATTTTTATTTTATTTTTATTTTTTTAAAAATATAGAAAAAAAAACAGAAATTAATAAAGATAAAAATAATGTTGAAGTAATTGATAATCAAAAAAATATTTTAAAAAATGATGAAATTGATATAAAAGAGATAGAAAAAAGACTTGATGATTTAGATATAAATTTAGATGATGTTTTAAATCAATTATAAAAAATATAAAAAACTGGCACGGCGACTTCGTCGCCGTGCCAGTTTTTGTTATAATAAAAAAATGTCAAAACATGGAATACAGATAACATCCCAAAGGATTGGAAGTCTTGAAAAAGAATTAATTAAATATTCACTGGATATTCCAAAATCATCTTTAGTTTTAGATTTGGGTGGTGGCAATGGTTTTATATCAATAATATTATCTTTAATTCAAAAACAAGTATATTATTATGATTTAAAAATAGATTTTAAACTAAAAATTTTTAAAAAATTATTTTCTTCTAAAAAATTAAATTTAATAAAAAAAGATTTAAAAAAAATAAAATATATTGATTTTCCAAAAAATATAGATATTATTTATTCTGCAAGATTTTTTCATTATTTAACATATAAAGAATCAGATGATTTGTTAAAAAAACTTTCAAAGAATTTAAAAAAAGATGGAAAAATATTCTTAACTCTTTCAGGAATAGACTCTAATATAGGAATAAATTATAAATGTAAAGATATAAAAATAGAGGAAAGAAGTTGTTTTTTATCAAAATCTAACCAATCTAGATTCAAAATAAAAGAAAAAGTAACTTTATACAAAAAAGAAGAATTAGAAAATTTAATAAAAAAATATTTTAATATCCAAGAAGTTTGAGAATCTGATTTTAAAAATATTTTTGTAATTGCTGTTAAAAAATAGAAATGTTATAATAGTTTATATGAAAAAAGAAGAAAAAGAATATATTGAGCCAGAGATTATTAATGAATCTAATGAAAAAGCTCATAAATTTGAAAATAAAAAATTTGATGATATAAACAATCAAGTTTCAAGTATAAAAAAAGCAATTTTATTAAAAGGTTTATCTTCATTAATTTTACCAATTAGTATATTTTTGATAATAATTATAGCTATCGTGTCTTTGATTATGTATGTTATTGATACACACCCTTTTGACTATATAGTTTCAGGTATTTTTCTATTCCTTATATTAAGTCCTGTTTATAAATTAATTAAATATTTTAAATAATATGTTTGAAATTACAGCAACTTTGTCAGTTTTGGTATTGGCAATTATTTTTATTATATCCCTAGCCTCATTGGTAAAAGGAGCTGACTTTTTACTTGAAGGGGCAGAAAGGGTAGGAAGATATTTTAAGCTTCCATCATTTGTTATCGGAGCTTTGATTGTTGGAGTTGGAACTTCACTTCCAGAATTAGCCTCATCTATTTTTGCAGCAATGGATGGAAAAACAGAGTTTATTACTGCCAATGTTATTGGTTCAAATATTGCCAATATTTTACTTGTGGCAGGTCTGGCTTCAATTATTGGGAAAGTTATTTATACAAATAAAAATTTAATTCGTTTAGAAATTCCTTTGTTAGTTATTTCAACTTCATTATTTTTATTTGTAAGTTATGATGGGATTATAAATAAGTTAGAATCTTTTGTTATTTTATTTGCTTTTATAGTTTATGTAGTTTATCTTTTAAACTCAAATAGATATTTAACCGAAGAAGACAAAAAAGATATTCAAGAGAATAATGAGGATGAAGAATATGAGGAAGTTAATAGTATTGGAATTAAGGAGTTTGCTTTATTAATTGGAGGTGGTTTATTGCTTTCTTTTGGAGCAGATTATTTAGTTCAGTCTGTAACAGCTTTTTCTCAAAAATTAAATATTGGAATTTCAATAATTTCAGTTTTAGCAGTTGCCATAGGAACTTCTTTGCCAGAAATTTTAGTTTCAGTAAAAGCAGTTTTAAATGGAAAAACAGATTTAGCATTTGGAAATATTTTTGGTTCAAATGTTTTTAATATATTAATGCTAACAGGAACCATTGGAATTTTTACAAATATTGAAGTATCAAAATCTATGCTAGAAATAGGATTACCATTTTTAGCAATTACAACTTTAATATTTTATGTTTCTGCAACAGCTAGAAAAATTTATATTTGAGAAGGGTTAATGTTTTTAGGTTTTTATGTTTTATTTGTTTTAAAAATAATTGGATTTTAGAAAATTATATTTTTTGAGCTTTTTATTTAATTTAGTATATATGAAATATGATATAATATAATAATTAAATTATGAGTGAAATTGAAGATATTAAGAACAGACTCTCCATTGAAGAAGTGATTGGGTCTTATATAAAGTTAGAAAAATCAGGATCTAATTTTAAAGCTCTCTGTCCATTTCATAATGAAAAATCCGCTTCATTTTATATAACACCGAGTAAAGGGTTTTATAAATGTTTTGGTTGTGGAGAATCTGGAGATATATTTAATTTTATAGAAAAATATGAAGGGATTGGTTTTTCTGAAGCATTAAAAAAATTAGCTGATAAAGCAGGGGTCGAGTTAAAAAAAAATAGTTTTAAAAATAACAAAGAAGATAAAGAAAAAAAAGAAAACCTTTTAAATATTTTAAAAGATATAACGATTTTTTGACAAAAAAAACTTTTAGAAAATGAAGGTGTAAAAAACTACCTTAAAAAAAGAGGGGTAAATAATGAAATAGCTAAAAAATTTCAGTTGGGTTATGCTCCCGATGGTTGAGATAATACTTTAATTTTTTTAAAATCTAAAGGCTATTCTCAAGAAGAAATTGAAAAGGTTGGATTAATTAAAAAAAAAGAAAATGGTGGGTTTTATGATAGGTTTAGAGATAGAATTATTTTTCCTATTTTTAATTTAGATGGAAAACCAGTGGCTTTTTCTGGTAGAGATTTTTCTGGTTCTGATAAGGTGGCAAAGTATTTAAATTCTCCCGAAACAATTTTCTTCAATAAATCATCTATTTTGTATGGAATGAACTTTGCCAGAGATGAGGCAAGACGTAGAAAGTATTTTATTTTAGGGGAAGGTCAAATGGATTTAATAATGGCTCACAAGGTTGGTTTTGAAAATATGGTTGTTACTTCGGGAACTTCATTGACTGATGAACATTTAAAAATAATGGGAAGATACACAAAAAATATAATCTTTGCCTTTGATTCTGATAGCGCTGGAATTAAGGCGGCATATCGTGGAATTAAAAAGGCTTTGACAAATGACTTCGATGTAAAAATTATTGATATGGATAAAGGTAATGATCCTGCGGACACTATTTTAGAATCTTCAGATAAATGAAAAGATTTAGTTGCCAATGCTAAAAATTTTATAGATTTCTTTATACAAAAAATTATTTTTCAAAAAAAATCAGATAGAGAAAAAATTATAGAAATGGAAGAAAAGATTTTACCATTTATTTTAAAAGTTCCGGACCCAATTTTAAAAGGAAAATTTATTTCAAAAATTGCTCGTGGTTTTGATGTTAAGGAGGAATTTGTAATTGAGGCTTTAGATAAGATAAAGATTGAAATTGAAAATGAAGAAAAAAAAGAATTATCTTTGTTAAAGGTTAAGTCAGAAAATATTGATATTTTTTCAAAAAAAGGTATAATATCAGATACTAGAAAAAAAATATTGAAAGAGTTGTCAGCTATATATTATTGACAATTATCTTTGGAAGAACCAAAGAGATGAATAGAACCAAAAGAACTTTTAGAAAAAATAAAAAAAATTACAGATAGAGATACTTATCAAAAGATTTTAGATTTAGATGATAAAGTTAAAAACTTTTGAATATTAGAAGTACAAGTAAAGTTTGAAATTGAAACAAAAGAAAATTTAATTTTTTCCCTAGAATCCTATGAAAAAAGATTAGAAAAGAATAATATTGATAATAAAATTTCTTTATTAACAAAAAAAATATCTTTTGCATCTGATTCTAAAAAAAAAGATATTCTAAAAGAAATACAGGAACTCAGTGAAGAAAAAAATAAATATTAAATTATAAAATCGCCATGGCTATAAAAAAAACTACCACAAAAAAAAAAATAGTAAAAGAAAAAGTTCTTAGTAAAAAAGAATTAAAATTAGAAGAGGCAAGGTTACTTGCTTTAGAGGAACCAGATGATTTAGATTTAGAAGCAGTTGAACTTGATTCTCTTGATGATGTTGTAAAGCCTAAAGATGAAGTGGGTTTGTTTGATGATATTGATGAAGAATTTTTTGATAATTCTGGAAAAAAAGATAGAAAGGCTTATGATCCAATTCAAATTTATTTAAAAGAAATAGGAAAGAAAAATCTTATTACCCAGGCTGAAGAGGTAGAGTTAGCCAAGAGAGTTGAGGAGGGTGATGAAGAAGCAAAGAAGATTTTAGCTAAGTCAAATTTAAGGCTTGTTGTTTCAATTGCGAAAAAATATGTTGGTAGGTCACCAGATTTAACACTCCTTGATTTAATTCAGGAAGGGAATATGGGTCTCTATAAGGCAGTTGATAAATTTGATTATAGAAAAGGTTTTAAATTTTCAACCTATGCAACTTGGTGAATTAGACAAGCGGTTACAAGGGCCTTAGCTGACCAATCAAAAACAATACGTATTCCAGTTCACATGGTGGAAACCATAACAAAATATAAACAAGTTATGAGACAATTAACTCATGATTTAGGTAGACCACCGGAACCAGAAGAAACTGCTATAGAAATGGGAATACCTTTAGAAAAGATTTATCAGATAATGAAAATTAGTCAGACTATGGTCTCTCTTGATGTACCTATTGCAGGTTCCGATGGTGATGAAAAATCTACCATGGCAAATTTCATATCAGATGATATGGACTCTGGGGATGTAATAATGAGTCCTGAAGAGGAGTCAAATCAAAGAATTTTAAGAGAAGAAATTCTTAAAGTTTTGAATGTTCTTTCAGAAAAGGAACAACAAATTTTAAAAATGAGAAATGGTTTGATTGATGGAATTTTTCATACCTTGGAAGAGGTTGGAAAAGAATTTGATGTCACAAGGGAAAGGATAAGACAGATTGAGGCAAAAGCTCATGAAAAAATTAAAGATTCAATGGAAGCAAAAAGATTAAAAAACTTTTTTTAAAAAATTAAAACAATGCCCAGAAGCATTGTTTTTTTGATAAATATATTATATAAAATTATATTTATTTTATCAAGTATTGACACTGGACAAAATGTTTATATATATTTATTATATTTTTTTCATGTGATATAATTTAAAAACTTTATGTCACAAATTAAAGAACAAAACAATATAGAGAAAAAAACTTTTTTGAGTTTTTTTAGAAAAAAAGAAAGTAGAAAGGAAGAAGAATTTAAATTAGGTTTTAATAGATTCAAAAAAGAAATTTTGAAAAGAAAATTAGATTTTTTTAAATTATTTATTGCTACTTTATTTATTTTTATCCCCGTAACTTTTGGGAATTTTTTGAATGGAAAAATTTTAGATTCCTTAATTAAAGGTGGTCAAAAAAATATATTAGGTTATTCCTTTGATTTGATCTGATGGTTTGTTGGATTATATATTTTTGTCCAAATTTTATGAAGAATCTTTGATTTGTATGTTTATAAATATAAATCTCCAAGAGTTGCAAATGATATATATAAATCATATTCAAAAGAAATTTTCAAAAAAGTTATATCATATCCTATTTCATTTTTTAAGGAAAAATCTTTAGGAAGAGTAGTGCATTCTTTTACCACAGGTGTAGATAAAACTTCAGAATCTGTTTCTAAAACTATGTATTTTGTTGGTTACCCTTTTATGACAATATTTAATATTATGTTCCTATTTTATATTTCATGAAAAATTGCCTTAGTTGTTTTTATAGGTTCCATACTTTATTGAATACATTTAAAATTAACCATTGAAAAAAGAAAAAGAGTAACCAGGGAATTTAATAACATAAAAAAAGAGATAAGTTCAAAAATAACAGAAAGTATAAATTTTTCTATAGAGATTAAAAAAAATCTTAAAGAAGAAAAAGAGTTTAACTCATTGTCTAATCTTTTAAGTAATGATTTTCAAGATAAATTTTATAATAAAGTAAATTTTAACTTAATAAATTCTTTATTTTTAAAAATATTATTTCTGTCAGTTTCGATTATAGTTTTATTTATGATTATTTTTCAATATAAGTCTGGATTTTTAACAGAAGGAGATGTTCTTGCAATTATAATGTATTCTAGTGCTGTTATGAGAAATGTGAATTTTATAGTAAATTATATAAATACATATATAGAATCCTTTACTTTAATTGGCGACACTGAAAAACTACTACTCCAAACTCCAGAAAACTATGACAAAGATAAAAAATCAAAAAAGGTGGAAGGAGAAATAGAATTCAAAAATCTAGATTTTGAATACGAATTAGAAAATGAAGAAAAAGAAAAAAAGAAATTTTCTTTAAAAAATATAAATCTAAAAATAGAAAAAGGACAAAAGGTAGCTTTTGTTGGTGAAAGTGGAGGAGGAAAATCTACATCCATAGAATTAATCGGTGGATTTTACTTTCCAAACAAAGGAGAAATATTAGTTGATAATATTTCTACAAGGGAATGAAATCTAAATGATTTAAGAAAATCCATAGCTTATGTTTCTCAAGATATAGCTATCTTTAATACAACCATTAAAGATAATATAGCTTATGGTTCTTTAAAAGAAAATATAAGTGATGAAGAAATAAGAGAAGCAGCTAAATTAGCACATATTGATGAATATATAGAAAACTTACCAGATAAATATGATACAAAGGTAGGGGAAAAAGGATTAAAACTATCGGGAGGTCAAAGACAAAGAATAGCTATAGCTAGGGCAATTCTAAGAAATCCAAAAATATTAATTCTAGATGAACCAACATCAGCTTTAGATATTAAATCAGAAACTTACATAACAGAAGCTTTAAAAGATTTAATGAAAGGAAGAACTACCATAATAATAGCTCACAGAATTTCAACCATTAGAGATGCAGATAAAATCTTTGTATTCCATAGAGGTGAAATAGTTGAAGAAGGAAGTTACCGAGAACTAACAGAAAAAGATGGGAGATTTAAAGAAATGGTTGAGTTGAGTGATGGGTTAAATTAAAAATAACGACATAAATTGCTATAGCAATTTATGTCGTTATTTATTTTAAAAAAATAAAATTTTTTTATTTTAAATTTTATAAAATGCTATAATATATAAATATATTATGTCTAAAAAATTTGCAATAAAAATAAATAAAATCACAAAGTATTTTGATGAAAAACTTATTTTAGATAAGGTGGATTTTTCTTTATATTTTGGTGAAAAGGTGGCTTTAATTGGACCTAATGGTTCTGGAAAATCTACACTATCTAAAATTATTTTAGGAGAAGAAAAGCAAGATTCAGGAACCATAGAGGTTTTTAAAGAGTTTAAAATATCTTATTTACCCCAGGAATTTAATAAAGATATTTTAGTGGAAAGATATCTAGAAATGGAAAAAAGAGTTAGTGATGAGCGAAGAAAAATTTTTGAGTTGTTTGATGATTTTGGGTTTAGTGAAGAAATTTTGCGAAGCAAAATTTCTTCTTTGTCTGGTGGTGAAAAAACTAAAATATTTTTGATTAAAGTGACTTTAGAAAATTCTGATATCATTATTTTAGATGAACCAACAAATAATTTAGATAGTGATGGTTTAGATTATTTAGAGAAAATTATAAATAATTCAAAATCTTCATTTTTAATTATCTCCCATGACAGAAATTTTTTAGACAATACCGTTTCTAAAATTATTTCTTTAGATGGTGATTTTCATAGTATAAAAATTTATGATGGAAATTATTCTTCCTACATATATCAAAAAGAGCAGAGCGATGAAAGAGATGAAAGGCTTTATGGAGAAAACCAAAGAAGAAAAAAAAAAATTGAAGAAGAAATAAAAATAAATCAAGGAAAGGCTTTTAGAAAAGAAACTGGAGTAAAAGTTAATTCTGATAATGATAAATTGGGAAATAATTTAAAAAAATCAAATTATGCATTAAAAGCATCTGGGGCTTTAAAAAATGCAAAAAATAAATTAAAAAATTTTGATGAGCTGGAAAGAGTAAAAAATAAAAGACCTTTAATTATTGATTTTTCAGAAATGAAAAATTCTGGAGTAAATGTTTTAAAAATAGAAAATTTAATTTTAAATTTTGGTTTTAAAGAAAAAATAAATTATGAAATTTTTTCTGGAGATAGAGTTTTAATTTCTGGTAAAAATGGTTCTGGTAAATCTACATTAATAAAAACTATTTTAGATTATAAAGAATATTCAGAAGAAATAATTTGAGGATCAAATATAAAATTAGGTTATTTACCACAAAACTTGAATTATGGAAAAGATGATGAAAAATTTATAGATTATTTTTTAGAAGAAACTGGAAAAAATATTACTGAAGCAAGAAAAGTTTTAAAACGATTTGGTTTCTTTGATGAAGAGGTAGTATCTAAAATAAATAGTTTATCTCCTGGGATGAGGGCTAGGGGAAAAATAGCTCTTATGTTAGCAGATAACCCCAACGTTCTTATTTTAGATGAGCCAACAAATAATTTAGATTTAGAAGTTTTAGAGGAATTTGAAAAAGCTTTAAAAAAATATAAAGGGACAATTATTTTTGTTTCCCATGATAAATATTTTATAGAAAAAATATCACCAAATAAAATTTTAGAATTATAAAAAAAATCAAATTTTTGTTTGATATTTTTTATAATTCTAAAATAAATTTTTCCAAAGAATTTTTTAAATTTATTTTTCCTCTTCGACTTTCAGAATGAATTTTTAAAAGATTGAAAAGTTTATCACTGACTTCATTTTTTTTTCAGTTTTTTAAATTAGATTTTGCTTTTTTATAGGGGAATGATTTTAGTCCAGATTCTTTCTCAGAAAATTTTTCAGATAAAGATAAAGTTTTTATTGACCAAAAAATAACATTGTAAATATCTTCAGGCAGGATACCATTTTTTAAACTTTCTTGGTAAAAAGTTCAAGCTTCTTTTTTATTTTTAGATTGTAAATAATCTGAAATTTTAAAAAGATTTTCATCTATCTTTTTATTTTTTTTAAATTCTTCCAAGGAATATGAAAATTTTTTAACCTCTTTTTCTTCGCTGGCAGTTATTTTTTCTTCTGAAAAAATAAAAGCTGATTCTGATTTTTTAAATTCTTCTAAATTTTCTAAAATTCATTTTTTTAAATCTTTGTTGTAAAAAATATTTGTCAGTAAAATAATATTTTTTTCTTCAAAAAGACCTTGAGATTTTAATAATTCTTTTAGTTTTTCATCTGTTAAATCAAAAGAATCAAAATGTATAAAATTAGAGGAAGGTCTTTTTGATTTTACATTTATTAAAACAGACTGTATTTTTTTTTGTCTTTTTTCAAAATTATCTCCAAAGTAGAATAATAACATATTTATATTATAACATTTCTGATATAATAGAAAAATGTTTTTTTAAAATTAAATCTTAAGCTTAGAAATCTTTTGATTTTTTTATTCCAATAGATTACAGAGTTTTTGTTTTTTAGGAATGAGTTGTTTTTAATCAAAAATTTTATCCAAGAAAATATTATCAATAATATTTTTTAATGATATAATATAGAGATGAATTATTTATATTTTGGAATTGTTTTAGGAATCTTTACTTTAGTTTGAATTTTTTTAAAATGAAAAAAAAGAATGATTATGGTAACTCATTCAGGAGCATATCATTTGGATGATGTATTTTCGACATCAGTTTTAATAATTAAAGCTAAAATGGAAGGAAATTTTTTTCAAGTAATTAGAACTCGGGATGAAAAGAAATTTGAGAAATGAAGGATGGCTAGGAAAAAAGGTAGAGAGGTGTATATATATGATGTGGGAAGAATTTATAATGAAGAAAAAAATGAATTTGATCATCACCAAATTGGAGGTGCTGGAAAAAGAAAAAATGGTATAGAATATTCTTCAGCTGGACTAGTGTGAAAAAAGTTTGGAAAAGAAGTGTGTGGTTCCGAAGAGATAGCTTGAAAAATTGAAAAAAAAATGGTTTTAGCAATTGACGCTTTAGATAATGGCCAGTCTATATATGAACAGAAATATGATTTTTACAACTATGATTTATCAAATTTAATAAAATCATTTTTACCAGTTAAAAAAAATAAATTTAAATTAAATTTTGCCTTTTGTAAATCCGTTAGACTATTAGAAAATATTTTAAAAAAAGAAATTAATTTTTCAAAAAAACTTGTAGATGATGAAAAAAAAGTTTCAGAAGTTTATAGAAAATCAGAAAATAAAAAAGTTTTAATATTTAAAGATTCTGATATATCAACTATTTCTATTGTTGAAAAATATCCTGATGTTTTGTTTACCATAACACAAAAAGAAAAAAATGTTTGAGTTATAGAAACAATTTCTAAAAAATTTGGTTCTTTTGAAAGAAGAAAATATTTACCAAAATCCTGGGGAGGTCTGGAAGGCTATGATTTAGATAATATTACAGGTGTGGTTGGTGGAATATTTTGTCATAGAAATGTTTTTATTGCATCAGCAAGAACTGAAAAATCTGCTAGGGAAATGGTAGAAATTGCTCTGAAAAATAAAGAGTAATTTTTTTTCTAAAAAAACCAATTTTAAATTGGTAAATTCATAGGAGCTTCTCCTTTTTTTGAATCAATTCTTTCAAATGTTGGTGTTGCCGTTGTAGCAGTGGGTGGGTGAAAAATTGTTGCTAATTCTTCTGTGGACATAACAAATGTATTATATCTTTTTCCATTATGCTGTCAAACTTTTTTTTCTTGATTTGATGCTTCAAAAAATTTTCTTCTTTTAAAATCTCCAAACATTGTTCTCCTTAATTCTTCAGTTCTTTTTCCACTTGGGTCTTGTCATGTATAATCAAAGCCTGTATGGAACCCATAGCCTAGATTGTTAAAATCTATAGATGTTAGTGGTTGAAAAAAAGCTAAAGTTGGATTTATATTTCCGGCATCAAATTTACCATCTTCTGAAAAATAAATAATTCTCACACCTGTTCAATATGAAGGTTTATTTATATTATCAATAATAGAAGAAATAACTTCTTTCTCTCTATCGGTAGAAACTTTTTGAAATTTAATACCATCGGCATTTTCTTCCATTAAATCTTCTTTAATTTTTTCAATCTCTTCCTTGGCAATATCTTTTCAATCATAATATTCATCTTTTCCTATACCAAAAATTCTTTTCCAAAAAGGCTTTTCTTTTAGGTAATCTTTCTTTTGAGCTTTTATAACTATTTGCATTCAAAAATTTTCACCTTCTCCAATATTCCCAAGGGTTTCTATAAAATATGAAATAGGGTCTATAACCTCCTCTGCTTTTAGTCCAGGTTTATCTAGACCAAATTTTTTATAAGTTTTGATTGGTAGAGGGTCCGGTTTATTTAATTTTGCTTCAAACCCAAAGAAACCTCCAGCAGCTTCCTTTTCATAGGAAAAATATTTTGTATAATCTGGAACTTGATTCATTTCTATGGTTGGATATTGAGCATAAAATGCAGATTCTACTAATTTAGAAAGTGATTTTCTTGTCAAAATATAAAATCTAACATTACCATCTATGGATGCAATCTCCAAAGAATATTTCGCTCTAGATTTTCCAGACCAACTTTTAGAAAATCAATTTCCTTCACCACCAGTTTGAACTAGAGAAGAAAGAACTATTTCCATCGCTTCGGGTGTTTTAAAAATTTCTTTTGGTGATTTTATTTCGTAGAGAACCGTTTCTTGACCCAATTCAAATTCCCAGGCTTTTAAATCATAGAACTTATTTTTTAATCTTATTAGAAGTTGAATAAAAATAATTATTGGTAGAAAAACTAAAAATACATAAAATGTTATTTCCAATGTGTGTAAAATAGTATCAAACATAAGTTTATTATATCAAAAAATAATAATAATAAAAATACTTAGTTTGGATTCAAATCTAATTCAGAATTTTAGTGGTATTTTTTATAAATATTTAGAATATTCTTTTATTTTTTTAAAAAACTAAAGTATAAAATACGTCAATGGATCTAATTAACTCAAAAACTACTTGACAAAAAAAAAAGACGATTATAATACAAAAAGATAAAAAGCGGAGCGAAAGCTAATAAATAATAAAACAGAAAAGGAGAAGTAATAGGATTGTTTGATACAGAAGAGGTTAATATAGGCTTAAAAAACAGAAACAAGTTTATTATAGGAGGGAGTATCGATCAGAATATATTCTTTAGAGTTAGAGATTTTCTTACTTATTTTGAATCTAGAGCTGATTTAAGTACAGGTAAATATCCTGATATCGAAATCAAAATTGATTCTCCAGGTGGTGATTATTCGAAATACGGAAAGAACATCTGTATAATGCTAAATGAGTACAAAGGTAAAATTACAGGTATAGCTACGGCTAATTGTAGCTCAATGGCTTTTTTAATTTTACAGAATTGCGATGTGAGAGTAGCCTATGAGAATGTAAGGATGGTTCCGCATTTGGTATCATACACAAATTTTCATGAAAGGCTTACATCGGTTGTTTATGAAAAGTTGATAAATGGCGACAAGAAGCTTTTAAAGGGGTTGAAATATCGTCTAAAAAAATTACAAAAAGATGATATGGATTTATCTAAATTCCTATCAAAAAAAAGTAATTTATCGGAAAAAAAAGTGTTGAAATTGTTGAAGAAAGATACAACTATTTCAGCAAAAAAAGCTTTAAAGTTGGGATTTATTGATGAAATAATTCCAGCTTTTTAATAATAAATTCTCCATGGTGTTTTAGTGGAGGATGTTTTTTTTAAAAAAAAAATCAGGTGGCGGCGTAGCCGCCACCTACATTATTAAAAATGTTATAATAAAAATATGTTTATTAGGAAAAAAAAAGTTATTTTAATCAATGGGCCAACGGCTTCGGGAAAATCTTCTTTAGCTATTGAATTGGCAAAAAAAATAAATGGTGAGATTATTTCAGTGGATTCTCGTCAGGTTTTTAAGGAAATTCCATATTTTTCTGGAGCAG
Source organism: Candidatus Campbelliibacteriota bacterium (assembly GCA_947311625.1). Lineage (GTDB taxonomy): Bacteria > Patescibacteriota > Minisyncoccia > Phycocordibacterales. The sequence goes on from CAMZKW010000006.1 coordinate 19,412, forward strand.
TTTTGGAAAGCGAAATGGATGGTATAAAACATCATTTTGTGGGTGAATTATCTTTATTAAAAAATAATGAATTTAATATTTCAAATTTTCAAAAAAAAGTTTTTCAAAAAATTGATGAAATTTTAGAAAAAGGAAAAAGTCCAATTTTAGTTGGAGGTTCATCTTTCTTTTTTGAATCAGTGATTTATAAAAATTTTTTACCAGAAATTAAACCAGACTTGGAGATTAGAAAAGAATTAGAAAAAAAAACAAAGGAAGAATTGTATCAAGAAATTTTAGAAAAGGATAAAAAAACAGCTGAAAGAATTGATAAAAATAATCCTGCTCGTTTAATTAGGGCGGTGGAAATTATTAGAAAAAATGGTTTTGTGCCGGAGCAAAAAAAAACTTTAAGAAAAAAATATTTTTTCTATGAAATTTTTCTTTATGACGAAAGAGAAAAAATCAACAAAAAAATTGAAAATAATTTTTTGAAGAGAGCAGATGGGATTTTGAAGGAGGCGGAAATTTTGCGAAGCAAAATTTCCATCCAAAAATTACAACAACTCGGATTGGCCTATAAAAATATTTTTAATTTTTGAGAAGGTAAAATAACAGAAAAAGAATTTATTAAATTAGGTATAAAGGAGGAGCAAAAATATGCAAAAAGACAAATAACTTATTTAAAAAAATTTTTTAAAAATTTACCAGAAAAAAAATGATGAAATTTCAAAAATATAAAAAAAGAAAAATTTTTTTCCCACAATGAGATGTTGTTTGAAAAAGTTATTAATTTTTTAAAATAAAAAATACATTTACGTATTTTATTGTCCACCCGGAAGGACTTGAACCTTCGGCCATCAGATTAAGAGTCTGGTGCTCTACCAACTGAGCTACGAGTGGATATTTAATTTATGAATTATAACAAATAATAAAATTATATCAATATTTTCTTTTTTTATAAAAATAAAAATGATATAATTAAAAAATGATAATAACAAGATATGAAAATTATTTTTTAAAATTTTCCTTTTCCGATAAAATAATTGGTTTAAATCCACCATCAAAGGATTCAAAATTAAAAACTTCAAAATTTGGTTCCGATGTAGTTCTATCCAATGTATTCCATAAAGATTTTAATGGTTTTGAATTTATGTCATTTGGGGATAGAGAACCGTTTGTTATTAAAGGTCCAGGTGAGTATGAAGTCTCTGATGTTTTTATAAAAGCCTATGGTTTTGTCTCAAAATTTGATGGAGAAGATAAAATAATAACTTCATACACAATGCTTTTGGATGGAATAAATATTGCAATTTTTGGACCTATCTCTTCCGGTGATAAATTTTCCAATGAAGCCTACGAAGAATTTTCGAAATCTGATGTTTTTATTTTACCCATTGGAGGCGGAGATGCTTTTTCCCCAAAGGATGCTTGAAAATTTGTTAAACAATTTGGACCAAAAATTATTATTCCAGTTTTTGGAACAAAAGAAGATGTAGAGGAATTTAAAACAAATGTTGGGGTTGATGTTTTAGTGGAAGAAAAATTAACTTTAAAACAAAAAGATATTCCCGAAGAGGGAATTTTAAAAATTTATGATTTAAAACTTGCTAAGTAGTAAGTTTTTTTGTATAATAAAGAAAAAAGTAAGGAGGAATTATGGTGTGGTGGTTTTTATTGTATATTTGTATTGGATTTATAGTGTCTATTATTGATAGCATGGTTAGAAAATCTGATATGCTGAGTATAGCAGCATTTATTATTTGGCCGGTGGTTCTATTTCTACTTTTAAAATTATTGGTAGACATAGTTTATATTATTTACAAAACAAAAAAAGGATGATAAATGATATATTTTTTTAAAAAAATATGGTCCAAAGTATTTGGTCCAACGGTTAGAGGCTTATCGGAAAGTGATATCAAGAAATTGGTAAGTTTGGCGATAAAAAACAAAAGACGATGTTCTAGCGGATTTACTTTAAAAATAGGTTATACTCATCAAGGTTTTTACCATAAAGAAAGTATGAATCTATTAGGTCAGTATCTAAAAAATTCAAAAAGTTTTTGGGCAGTTATCAAAGATGGATATCTTATTTTTGATTTTGAGATGAAAAAGGTAAAAATATTTGGTGACAAATTTGAAGATGGAGACGAAGCAACGCTTAAGATTTATCTCGAGGGTGTGGAAAATGATTTTTTTAGAAAGGAGAAAAGATGAAAAAAGATAATATTATTGGAAAAATAATTCCTCTTTTAGGAAAGAGTGGTATCTTTGATTCAGAGTTAGAGACTATGGTCATTACTTTTGGTGATTTTGATGGAGATTCTCTAGAAAGAATTAACATGGAATTTCAACCACAAAGTCTAATAATTTTTTCTGAGAAATATTCTTTTGAAAATAATAACGACTTCTGGTTCATCATCGAACAGGCAAAAAAGTTTAAAGATAAGAGGAATGTCGTTATCGTCTCAGATAATCAAGAGTTTCTAAAATTTGTTGTTTCAACAAGTTTAGAGCTTCTTGATACGGCAGCTGGTTTCTTTACCGGTGTGACTTATAATTTCACCGATGGGGTTAAAGAATTTAATTCCAGAAGTGGGATTTATAAGAATAGATGTTAGTTGTGGCGAGCGATAGCGAGCCACTTTTTTTTATTTTATTGTGGTGGGCTGGCTGGCTTTGCCAGCCAGACCACCACAATAAAATAAAAAATATGTTAAAATTATTCTATGAATAAATTTCAAAATATTAGTGACTCCAATGTAAGAAAAACTTGATTTTTAATAAGTATATTTTCTGGAATAATTATTACAATTGGTTGATTTTTAGCAGACCAATTTCAAAACAATTTAATTTTATATGGTTCCATTGGTTTTTCTTTAATTTCAACCTGAGTCTCATATTTCTTTTCAGATAAAATGGCAATAAAATCTTCTGGTTCTAAACCAATTGATTTAAAAACTAAAGATGGTCAGAGGTTGAATAATATTGTTTCAGATCTAGTTTCTCTTTCGGGAATACCAAAACCAAAAATTTTTATTATGAATGAGGATGCAATAAATGCTTTTGCCACTGGAAGAAATCCAAAAAATGCTTCAGTTTCTGTGACAAAGGGAGCCTTGGAAAAATTAAACGATAATGAATTAAAAGGTGTTTTATCTCATGAATTAACCCATGTGATAAATAGGGATATTTTGATAATGACAATAGTAGTATCTTTGGCAGGAATATTAACTTTCTTTATAAGAATGTTTAATCAAATTCAAAGATCGAATAAAAAATCTCCTTTGAGTCCTTTGGCAACTATATTTTTGATTACATTGGCACCCATAACTGTTTCTTTAATTAGGTCATCTGTTTCAAGAAAAAGAGAATATATGGCAGATGCTGGAGGGGCTATGATGACTCATAATCCAGAATATTTAGCTGATGCTTTGGAAAAAATTAAATTATATTCTAAACCAATGAAAAAAAAATCTTTAAATACATCTCATCTTTTTATATCAAGTCCTTATAGGTCTGATATTGCTGGAATAAAATTAAATTTTTTAGATAATTTATTTTCAACACATCCACCTTTGGAAGATAGAATAAAAGTATTAAGAAATGGTGGGAGGAAAGATATTTTAAAATAAATCAGATATGCTTTATGTATTGTTTGCATAAAGTCTTTTTTTATTATTTAATTTAAAAAAAAGGAGGTAAAGATGCAAAACAAGACATTGTTCTTTGCATATAATAGCAAAGGTAAAAAATATTAAGGTGGGATTTGTTGTAGATGAAGAAATTCTCCCTCTAACAAATTTTAGCAATATAGATGTTGTTTCTGCCTATTTCAGTTTTCATAATATTATTTATCTAGAAAACATTGAGGTTTTAGAAAACAATGTTGTCCTGGAAACAGGTATCTATAGTGTTGTTTTTATTAAGGGTGTAGAGGCCGCCAGAGGTTTTGGCTTGGAAATGAGAGAGGTAAAACTTTCAGATTTTCCTCTTTTAAAATCTTTTAAGGAGATGGCAGGTAAATTATTTTGAATAGGCATCTTATGCTTATTCTTTTTTTAAAAAATGTTTTTTTTAGTTAAAGATTTAATCTAAAATCAAGAACAATTCATTTTAAAAAATATGTTAAAATTAAAAAATGTATGAAATTTATGAAACGGAAGCCTATATTTTTAGGTCCTATAATAATTCAGAAAATGACAAAAGAACTTTAATTTTTTCTAAAGACTTTGGATTACTTTGGGTTGATTCTTCTGGAAGTAGAAAAGAGGTTTCTAAATTTAGACCATTTATTCAAGATTTTTCTTATTTAAAAATTTTTCTTGTGAGAGGGAAAATGAAATTTCGTGTTACCGGTGGAGATTTAATTTCAAATATTTTTTTTGATTTTAAAGATGCTAAAAAAGAAAAGGTATTTATTTTAAAAAATTTTTTTAATCTCATAGAAAAAATATTAATAAAAAATCACCCCGAAGAATATATTTTTGATTTGTTAAGTGAATTTATTTTTGAGTTAAAAAAAAATAATCTAGAAAATTTAAAAAAAATAGAGGTTATATTTACGGTAAAACTTTTAATTTTAGTTGGATATTTTTCCGAAGATTTTTTAAAAGAAAAGGGATTTGATTTTTCTCAAGAAATTAATGATATTATTTTAGATGAAAATAATATTAAGAGAATTATCAGGGAAATAAATGAGCAATTAAGAAAAATTGCATTTTAATTTTTAAAAAAAAAATTATGTTAAAATATAAAAATGAAAAAAGATATTAAATTATTTGATATACATTCTCATCTCCACTCTAATTTTTTTAAAGATGATATTGATAAAATTATTCAAGAAATGAAAGAAAAAAATATTTTTACTATTTCCATAGGTGTAACTTTGGAAGATTCAAAAAAGGCTGTGGAATTATCAGAAAAAAATGAAAATATTTTTTCCACCATTGGAATACACCCTGTTGATGAAAAAGAAGTTTTTAAACCAGAAGAATTTCAAAAATTAATAAATAATAATAAAAAGATTGTTGGAATTGGAGAGTGCGGTTTAGATTATTATTGACCAAAAAAAGACTTAGAGTTAGGAAAAATCAATCAGGAAGAATTTCAAGAAGAAGTTCAAAGACAAAAAATTCTTTTTGAAAGGCAAATAAATTTTGCAATCAAGAATAATCTTCCTTTAATGCTTCATATACGTTCATTTAAAAATTCCGATGCTCATTGGGATGCATTTAAAATTTTGGATAGAAAACAAAAAGAAAGTGAAAAAGAAATAAGAGCTAATTTTCATTTTTTTACCGAAGGACCAGAAATTGTTGATGAAATTATAAAAAGAAATTATTCAATTTCATTGCCAGGAGTTATAACATTTGCTGATCTAGATGAAACCATAAAAAAAATACCTTTGGAAAATTTAATGTCGGAAACAGATTCCCCCTTTGCAGCACCAAAACCTCATAGGGGAAAAACTAATAATCCAATATATGTTGAAGAAGTGGTAAAAAAAATTGCCGAAGTAAAAGAAAAAAGTTTTGAAGAGACAAGCAGAGTCTTAATTGAGAATGCGAAAAAATTTTGAAATATTTAGTTTTTTAAATTAGGTGGCGCGCGGAGCGCGCCACCTAATTTTTTTATAAAAAAACCCCAAAATCAGAGTTCATAGAACTCTTTTTTTGGTTCCCATTCTTTAGTGAAGGGGTTTTGATAAAAATATTTTTTAACTGTGGTTAAATTTATTTTTCTCCAATTAGCACCTGTCCCATATTGAAAATAAAGCGAGTTGGATTTTTTGTTAAAAATCATTCTTCTGGCTTTATTTGTTGTTATTTTCTTTTGCATAACATTCTCCTCAAATTTTTTCTTAATTTTAACACATTTTTAAAAAATATGATATAATATTTTCATGTCAGGACATAATAAATGATCAAAAATAAAACACAAAAAAGCAGCTACTGATGCTGCAAAATCAAAAATTTATACAAAATATAATAAATTAATTCAAGTTGCTGTTAAAAATGCTGGAGGAGATATAACGGCAGCTTCTGTAGTTTCTATTATTGATGCAGCAAAAAAAGAAAACGTTCCCAAGGATAATATCGATAGGGCTATTAAAAAAGCTTCTGGTGCTGATGCAGCACAACTACATGAGGTTTTATATGAAGGTTTTGGTCCAGGAGGTGTAGGAATGCTTATAAAGGCCATTACAGATAATACAAATAGAACCGTTAATGAGGTTAAACTTATTTACACAAAAAATGGTGGAACTTTTGCATCTTCTGGTGCTGTTTCATGAGGATTTACTAAAAATGATGAAGGTGATTGGGAGGCAAATCCAGGGACAGAGTTAAAATTAAGTGAAGAAGATGAAGAAAAATTAGAAAATCTAATTGAAATTTTCGAAGAAAATGATGATATCACTGATGTATATGTTAATGCTGCATAAAAAAAACTACTGAGTAGTTTTTTTAAAATTTTATCTTTGGGAGATTAAAAAAAAATGTTAAAATTAAAAAATGAAAAAAGTAGAAAAATATCCAAATTTGGAAGGCAAAAAAGCTTCGCTTTTTTGCCTTCCAAATCAAAAGGAAGAAAAAGTTTGTTTAAAAGATTTATTAGATCAAGAAAAAAATATTTTATTATTTTTCTATCCCAAAGATATGACTCCTGGTTGTACCACCGAAGCTATTTCTTTTTCTGAAAATTTTAGAAAATTAAAAAATCAGAATTTAATTATTTATGGAATTTCAAAATTAGATTCAAAATCAAAGCAAAAATTTATTGATAAAAATAATTTAAAAATAAATTTGTTGTCCGATGAATATTTAAAAATTTGTGATAAATATGGAGTTTGAAGAGACAAAAATATGTACGGAAAAATGGTGAAGGGAATTGCAAGAGAAACTTTTTTGATTGATGGAGAAAATGGAAAAATTATAAAGCATTGACAAAAGGTAAAACCAGCAGAACATGTGTTAGAAGTTTTAAAATTTGTGAAAGAATTAAATAAAAAAAAAAATGAAAAAAGAAAATAAAAAAATAAATAGGTTAATAATTTTAGCCCATCCTTCAAAAGATTCTTTCACTTGAAAAATTGCAAAAAATATCCAGGAAAAATACCCAGATGCTTTTACAATGGATTTGTATGATGAGAGGTGAAGGCAGAGTTTTTTAGAATTTCATGATGTTAAAAAAGATTGACCTTGTGATGAAAAAATAAAAAAAATTCAGGAGAAAATATCCTGAGCTAATGAGTTGATTTTTGTTTATCCAGTTTGGTGATATTCTCAGCCGGCAATTTTAAAAAATTTTATTGATATTAATTTTAGTAATGGTTTTGCTTTTAAGTATTCAGAAAAAGGAACTCCACAAGGACTTTTAAAGAAAAAAAATGCAAGAGTTTTTATGACTGCTGATAGTCCTAGATTAATTATTTGATTTTATTTAATCTCAATGAGATTAATTTTTGCTATTTCTACTTTAAAATTCTGTGGTTTAAAAATAAAAAATTTTACAATTTTTTCTGATATGGTAAAAAAAAGAAATGATTCAGATAGAGAAAAAATGTTAAAAAAAGTTTTAGGAATTTTAATTAAATAATATATGTTTATAGTAATTTCACCATCAAAGAGTCAAGATTTTGAAAGGTTTGAAAAAAATGGTGGAAAAATTGTCTTAGACAATTTTTCTATCTCCGAATTCCTTTCCGAAACTACAAAATTGTCTAAAATTTTAAAAAAATACAAAAAGAAAGATTTAGAAAAAATAATGAAAATTTCTCCTAAATTGGCTGAATTGAATTTTAAGAGATTTCAGAATTGAAATAATGATTTTGAGTTTAGGATATCAGATGAAATCACCTCTCCATCAAAATACATCTCCCCAGTAATTTTTGCTTTTACGGGAGATGTATACGGAGGATTTGATTTAGAAAATTGAAAAAAAACTGACTTTAATTTTGCTCAAAAACATTTAGGGGTTTTATCAGGGTTTTATGGATTAATTTCTCCTTTAGATTTAATTAAACCCTATCGTTTAGAAATGGGGGTAAAAATTTCATTTGAGATTGAAGGAGAAAAATATAATAATCTTTATGAATTTTGACAGGAAAAATTAACAAAAAAAATTAGTAAAATTTTAAAAAAAGAAAAAGTTTTAGTGAATCTTGCTTCCCAGGAATATTTTAAAGGATTAAATAAAAAAGAATTAGAAAAAGATTTTAGAATTATTTATATAGAATTTAAAATTCAAAAAAAAAAAGAATTAAAGGTTATTGCAATCTATGCTAAAAAAGCTCGAGGAGAAATGGCAAATTGAATTATAAAAAATAAAATAGAAGAGCTTGGAGATTTAAAAAAATTCTCTGTTTCTGATTGAAAATTTTCTAAAAAAGAATCTATAAAAAATAAATTAGTTTTTATAAAAAAAATTTTATAAAAAATGATATAATAAATTTATTATGTTTACATTACCAAAATTACCATTTGAAATTGATGGGTTAAATCCACTTTTTACAAAGGAACAATTAGAAATTCATTATACAAAACATCACCAAGCATATTGTGATAATTTTAATAAAGCTTTAAAAAATTTTGAAGTTGAAGGTATGAGTGAATTAGAAATATTATCAGAGGTTTCAAAATATGATCAGGCTGTTATTAATCATGGAGGAGGTTTTTGAAATCATACTTTTTTCTGAGAATCTTTGGCTCCAGAAAAACAAGAAATTACATTAGAATTAAAAGAAAAAATTGAAGAATCTTTTGGTTCAGTGGAAATTTTTAAAGATACTTTTTTAACTTCAGCAAAATCATTATTTGGTTCTGGTTGAGCTTGATTGATTTTAAATAAAGGGAGTGGAAAATTAGAAATTATTCAGACTCAAAATCAAGATTCTCCAGTAATGGATTTTATGAAAGAAAGAATTGGAGATAATATTCCACTTTTAAATTTAGATGTTTGAGAACATGCTTATTACGTTGATTACAAAAATGTTAGACCGGAATATGTGGAAAAAATTTGAGATTTTATAAATTGAGAGAAAGTTACTGAAAGATTAAATCAGTAATTTTTTTATTAAAAAAAAAGGTGGCGGCTTCGCCGCCACCTCAGAAGTAATCAAAAAACTTATCCACATCTTGTCATTAAATAAATTTGATGTTTTAATTAAATTAGATTATAATTTAGTTAGTTTAAAAATGGTGCTTCTATGAGATTAGAAAGAGGTTGGAAAAATAAAAAAGGAGAAAGTGTGAAAGACTTAAATTTAAAAAAAAAAACGTTTTGGTGGCGGTATTTTTTATACTTAGTGTTGTGATTGCTTTTGCAAGTAATAATGACAAGGTATTTATGAGAACTGGATTGGCAGTTATTACGGGAAATAAAGTGGATTTTCAAAATCCACTTCCCGCAGCTGGTCCAGGACAAAAACTTTGGTCCGTAAAAGGATTTGGGGAAACAAAAAACGGCTTAAAGGTTGCAAAACTTTGGAGCCTATATTTTGACTTCGAATCCGGCCCGGGAGTAGAGGTCATAGAAAGTACAAAGTATATTGTACTAGATATGAACTCATATAAAGGTGGCGAGTACACCTTTTCAAATAAATGACTCTTTGCAGGTATTCTTTTTTGAATATCCTGCATTTTTTATAGATACTCGTTTTTTATGAGCATTTTCATATTTTTATATTTCTTTTTTTTTTTTTGTTAAAATAAACTTATGAATTTATTTAAAAAAATAAAGTTATTAATATTATTTTTTATATTGATAATAATGATTACTAGCACGATTATTAATGCAGAAGATAGAGGGTCTTTTGAATGTCAACCTTGACAAGAAAAAAATTACCTTGGTAACTGTATTGATAAAGAATTAACAGTAGAAGAAGAATGTGAGAAAAATGGGGGTGTATATTTTTCAAGTGATAAAACATGTTTACCTTCTAGTAATATAAATGTCGATGATTTATCTTCTGATGGTAGTATAGCACCTATTACAGGTGGAAATCCAGAAGATGCATTAGATGGTGGTGTAACACCGATAATGATTACAGATCTTGAGACTGGGAAACAGAGATTAGAAACTCCAGAAGAAACTTCCGAGAGATTAAATCTTGAAAATACAACACCTCCAGTAAATACTATAGAACCACCAAAACCCACAATAAACCCTCAAAGAAAAACCCTCACAGATTATTGTGAAGCTCGTGGAAAAGATGGAAAAAGCGGAGGTTTTATCAATTATGATGGAGCTTGTGAAAAGAATGAAAGCGCTTTTGGGGAATTAACTTCAACAACAAATAGAGTTTTGAAATGGATAGTGAACATGTCTCTTTTGATAGCCGCGGCTATGGCATTTTATGCTGGTTGGTTATATATAGCTTCTGCTACAGATCCAGGGGCTAGATCAAAGGCAAATAGTATTTTTAAAGGTGTAGCCATAGGATTATTTATAATATTTTCAGCTTGATTAATGGTTAAATTCATATTATTCTTTTTTGCTAAAGGAGAAGCGACTACAGATAATATAAATGATTATGACAGCGATAATTTTACAGGTTTACAGGAATAAAATTCAATATAAAAAATAATTTTTATTTTTTATATTTTTTTTAATTTTTAAAAAACACTTTGTATTTTACAAAGTGTTTTTGTTGTGACTACAAAGTGAATCCACCCGTCAACATCACCATATCAATTTTTTAACTGAAAGGTATGCTATGACATAATTTTACAATGTGTCAACTGTGTGTGATCCCACAGAGAATCGAACTCTGATTTCAGGAATGAAAATCCTGCGTCCTAGCCGTTAGACGATGGGACCGTTTATTTTTTATTTTTTACTTTTTTTAAAAAGTTCAAAGTAAGAATATTTTAACATAAAAAAAAATAAAAACAAGAGTTTTTATATATAATATTCAGAGATATTTAGTGAAAAAATCAATTATTAAAAAATAATAAAATTAAATATTCTAAAGTTTAAATAGTAAAAAAAATATCATAACATTTCATATTTTGAGATTTTCATCAATGTCTTTGTTATTGGTAGTCAAAATACAGACTTTTGTCTGTGTTATTTTTTTCCAATATTTTTCATTAAAATATTATGTTCCTTGTTTGTTAGTTTTCTTCAAGAACCTTCTTCTAAATTTCCTAAATTAATATTCATAAATCTTATTCTTTCTAGGTCTTCAACGGAATATCCCAAAGCAGAACACATTCTACGAATTTGGTGTTTTTTTCCTTCGGTTAAAATTAATTTAAAGCTTCTATTATTTATTTTTTCAATCTTTGCTGGTTTTGTAATATATCCTTCTATATCAACACCTCTAGCCATTGATTTTAAAAAATTAGAATCCATTTTTTTATCTATTGCAACGTAGTATTCTTTTTCATGTTTGAATTCTGGATTAAGCATTTTATTCACTAGTCTTCCATCATCAGACATAATCATTAGACCGTGAGACAACTTATCTAATCTTCCTATGGGTGATAATTTTTCTTTAAATGGTAAAAAATCATTTGGCTCTTCTTCGCTAAATTGTGGGTTATGAGAAACTACTCCAACTGGTTTATTAAAAATTATTATTTTTTTTTGAGATAATTTTTCTTTTCCTTCTTTCTTTAATTCTACCTTATCATTTTTTTTTATTTGCATTCCTATTTTAGCCATCTTTCCATTTACAAGTATAAGTTTTTTTTCAATAAGTCTATCGGCTTCTCTACGAGAACAAATATTTTTTAAATACAGGTATCTATTTATTCTAATGGGGAATTCTATTTTTTCATTCATTTAATTATTATATCATAGAAAATATAGTGAAATTTAGAAATATTTTAATGGTATTTATATTTTTTTTGTGGAGATATATCAACATATAAGATTTAATTTTTTATTTTATATAATAAAAAATTGATTTTAATTTTTAATTTTGTTATAATATCAAAACTTTAATATGCGTCTTTGGCTGAGTGGTCAAAAGCAGCGGACTGTAAATCCGCCGGAGTTTTCCTACGCAGGTTCGAATCCTGCAGGGCGCACACTACTACAGAATTCAAACCTGCATAACGTATTTCTAAAGAAATTCAAATAGGTATTTTTCGTAAGCTCAAAAAAGGTTCGAATCCTGCAGGGCGCACACTACTACAGAATTCAAACCTGCCAAGGTGTCTCCAGGGAGATTCAGATAAAAGGTTGAAAAAAATGATTGATTTAAGTGAGGGGATTAAAATAAAGTAACCACATAAATTGCTATAGTAATTTATGTGGTTATTTAGTTTTTTTTTGTTATAATATCTTTATTATGAAAAGAATTAAAAAAGGTTGGGAAGTTTTTAAACTTTCCTTTGATATAGCTCAAAAAATGAAATCGCTATGAGCTTTAATTTTAGCTTCAATTTTTACAGAATTTATTTTTGTAATAATCACTGGGTTATTAATATTTTTTATAAATTTTGATTCTTTTACAAAAGAAAATTTAGATTTATTTATGGATAAAGTTCAGAATTTACCTAAATGAGAAATATATAGTTTTTCATTTTTAATGACATATATTTCTATTTTTATAGCAACTTTCTATAATTTTGCCATAAGTTTTAGTATTTTAGAATTTTTAAATAAAAATAAAAAAGTTTCTTTTGGAGAGGCTATATCATTTTCATCTTCTAGAATATCTGATATAACTATTTGAACTATGGTTTTAGTGACTGTTAATATTATTTTTTCAATTTTAAACTCATTGGCAGAAAAATTAGGAAAGATTGGAGAAATAATTATGAGAATAATAAATGGATTTTTAGGTGCAGCTTGAAATTTAATGACTTTATTTGTAATTCCTAATTATGTAGAAAATGAAGGTAAAAATGTAAAAGATGTATTGATGGAATCAAAAAATATGTTTGTAAAAACATGGGGTGAATCAGTGGTCGCCTCAGTCTCAGTTGGATTTTTTACAGTAGTTTTTACATCTGGAATAATTATTATATTAGTAATGGTAACTTTATTTAGTTTTACAATAAATCCAGTTTTTGGTATTTCAATATTGGCTTTGAGTTTCTTGATCATTATATTTGTAATTGTTTTCAATTCTGCCATGGATAGAATTTTTAAAATTTTATTATATCTTTATGCAAAAAATAATTCCTTACCAGAATGAATTAGTAATCAAGATGTTATTAAAGAAGCTTATTCTAAAAAATAGGTTTTTTTTAATTTAAAACAATAGGGGTCGGCGCTTCACGCCGACCCCCATTGTTTTAAATTAAAAAATTTAAGTTTTGGCTTTAAATTTGCTATAATTAATTTATTAAATAAAAAATATATGACAAAAAAAGATGATTATGGAGCTGATGCAATTTCAGTTTTAGAAGGATTAGAACCCGTTAGAAAAAGGCCGGGAATGTATATTGGTTCAACTGGTCCCGATGGACTACATACACTTGTGAGAGAGATTTTTGATAACTCACGTGATGAAGCCATGGGTGGTTTTGCCGATAGAATAGAAATAGCAGTTTTACCAAATGACACAATTAGAATTGTAGATAATGGTAGAGGTATTCCCGTTGATAAACATAAAAAAACTGGAGTTTCTGCTTTAGAAACAATAATGACCGTTCTTCATGCTGGAGGAAAATTTGGTGGTGAAGAATCTGGTTACAAAATTTCAGGAGGTCTTCATGGAGTTGGTGCTTCCGTTGTTAATGCACTTTCAACTTGAACAAAAGCTGAAGTACATAAAGATGGTGGAATTTATATTCAAGAATATGAAAAAGGTATTCCAAAATATTCTGTTAAAAAACTTAAAGAAAAAACAAAACATCATGGAACAGCAATTTCTTTTACAGCTGATCCATCAATTTTTAAAGAGGGAACAAAATATAATTATAAACTTCTTACTTCAAGATTTAGAGGGCAAGCATATCTTGTAAAAGGAGTAAAAATAACAATTTTAGATTTAAGAAATTATGAAGGAGAAATACCCAATGAATATTATTTAGAAGATGCTAATTTGCCAGTAGATTCAGAATCTTTCTATTTTGAAGGTGGATTGGTATCTTTAGTTAGATTTTTAAATAAACACTTAAAACCAATTCATAAAAATATTTTCCATGTAGAGAAAAAAGTAAATGATAATGGTGAGGCTGTTGAAATTACTTTTCAGTATGCCGATGATATTTCTTCAAGAATTTCTTCATATGCAAATAATATCCCAAATCCAGAAGGGGGATATCATTTAACTGGATTTAAGACTGTTCTTACGAGGGCAATGAATTCCTATGCAAAGAAAAATAATATTATAAAAGAAAAAGATGAAAATCTTCAAGGAGATGATTTGCTTGAAGGTATTACTGCTGTTATTTCTGTTCATTTAGCTGACCCACAATTTGAAGGGCAAACCAAAACAAAACTTGGTTCTACAGAAGCCAAAGGGATGGTTGAATCTGTTTTTGGAGAAGCTTTAAATGAATTTTTAGAGGAAAACCCGGATGATGCAAAAAACATTCTTAGAAAGGCAATTATGGCACAAAAAGCTAGAAATGCCGCTAAAGCAGCCAAGGATTCTGTGATGAGAAAAGGTGCTCTTGAAGGGCTTTCACTTCCTGGAAAATTAGCTGATTGTCAATCTAAAAATCCTTCTGAGTCAGAAGTATTTATTGTGGAGGGAGATTCTGCTGGAGGTTCCGCTAAGCAAGGTAGGGATAGAAGAACTCAAGCCATTCTTCCACTAAAAGGAAAGATATTAAATGTGGAAAGGGCGAGAATTGATAGAATTTTAGGTTCCGATGAAGTTAGAAATATTATTACCGCTTTGGGTACTGGAGTTGGAGATTTATTTGATGTTGAAAAATTAAGATATCACAAAATTATTCTTGCCGCCGATGCCGATGTTGATGGAGGTCACATTGTAACTTTACTTTTAACATTATTTTATAGATATTTTAAACCAGTAATCGAAGGGGGTTATTTATATATTGCAAACCCTCCTTTATATAAAATTAAAAAAGGAAAGGAAGAGCACTATGCTTTTACCGATGAAGAAAAACATGATATTCTATTAAAAATGGGTGTTAATGATGAAGAAGAATCCGATGATGAAAATGTTTCCATAGGAAATATAAAAATTCAAAGATATAAGGGTCTTGGAGAAATGAACCCGGAAGAGCTTTATGAGACTACGATGGATATTAATAAGAGAATTCTAAAACAGGTTACCATTGAAGATGGAGCCATGGCAGATTCGATTTTTGATACTCTAATGGGGGCAGATGTTGCACCGAGAAAATCATTCATTGTGGCAAATGCTAAAATGGCTGATTTGGATATTTAGTATAATTATAAAATTAGATATTTTTAGAATTTAAAAAAAAAGAGTGCGCCTTCGGCGTGCTCTTTTTACAAAAAAGTTATAAACAATATATTAACAAAAAATATTAAAAATCCTTGACAAATAAATTATAGTATGATATACTTCTTATATAGTTTTTTTGTTTTTAAAAACAAAATAGCTGGATTGCTCACGCAATCCAGCCATCAAAAACTATAAAAGGCCTGAGTTGTCAAGATATTTTCTTTAAGAATTTTAAGAAACTTTTAAAGAAAATTATCTTGGCTAAAAACAGCTGTCAAGCTTTCCAAATATCAAGGAGGATAAAATGAAAGAAGAATTGTTTACAAAAAAAACACCAGCTATCGTAGAAGCAATTGCTGAGGCGAAAAAAACTGGTGGGGTTATATACAAAGACCTCGAAAGTTTCGATGCCTGGGTAAAAGTACCAAAGGCTCAGCCTACAACAAATGGAGTAGCGTGGATATAGGGGGGAAAGAAATCCCTTATTACCATGCTGGTAAAGGAGGAGGTGAGTTGGTGGTTCTGAACATGAGTTTTTTTGGAATTTCCAATAGTGATATTGGAAGAATAATAAAATTTCATGTTTGGATAGAGGCTAAGGTTTTCCCAGTAGGTAAATTTTATTTGGGAATCAAACTGATCAAAAAAGATTTTGATGATCATGATGTGCCCATGTTGACGGTAGTGGTAGATAATTCTCTTCCAAGAAGTACCACTGCAACTTTCCAAGCAGTTAATAACTGGAAAAAAAGCCCAATCGTTTGCTTAAGGGACAAGAAAAAATAACTCATTTTAAAAAGGAGGATAAAATGATATAGAGGAAATAAAAAACTAGTGTAGACTACTAGGAAACCGTGATGAGCGGGAAAATCGCTGGCATACCGAGGATAGTATGTTAAAAGTTAGAAAGTGAAGAGTAGTCTATTTTTCAGACGAACTACACTTTTGATTGACTGATTAGCAGTCAATTTTGACTGCGAAAGGTTCTTTCGTGGTTCTTTTTTTGAAAAATAATAGGATGTGTGGGTGGCGCCGAAGGCGCCACCCAACTTTTATTTATTTTTTTAAAATTACGACATAAATTGCTATAGCAATTTATGTCGTAGTTTATAAATACTTTAAAATATTAAAAGATAAAATATTTTATAAAAAACAATATGATATAATTACCCAATGAATGAAAAATATTTAATTGCTAACTTTGGAGAGATTTTTTTAAAAGGGAAAAATATTAGAGATTTTGAGAAAAAACTTTTTGAAAATTATAAAGAAAATTTAGGGGAATTTTTTGAAAAAATGACTTTTGAAAGAAAGTCTGGTGGTTCTTTCTGAATTAAATTAGATGAAAAATTTAAAGAAGAAGAAATTAAAAAAATTCTAGAAATTACAAAAACAACTCCAGGTTTTGCTACCTTTTATTTAGCTTACTTTACAGAATCAACCATTGAGGCTCTATCAAAATTAGCTAAAGAAATTACTAAAAAAGAATTGGAAAAAAGAGAAATAAAAAACTTTGGAATTTTTGCCGAAAGATTGGAAAAAGGTTTAGATTTTTCTTCAAAGGAAGTGGGGCAAAAAGTTGGTTCTGCCGTTTGAGATTTAATTCCATCTGTTAATTTATCAAATTCAGAATTAAAAATAAATATAAAAATTAGGAAAGAAAAATCTTTTATTTTTACAGAAGTACAAAGGGCAGTTGGAGGTTTACCTGTGGGGAGTTCTGGAAAAGCCATTGCAATGTTTTCCGGAGGGATTGATTCTCCCGTAGCAGCTTTTTTAGCCATGAAAAGAGGTTTAGAAATAACAGCAATACATTTCCATTCAGTTCCTCAAACAAGTCCTGAGTCCATTGAAAAGGTGAAATCTCTAGTGAATAAATTAAAAAAATATCAAAAAAATATTAAATTAATTTTAGTTCCAATTTTAGATATTCAAAAAGAAATTGCAAAAAATTGTGATGAAAAATTAAGATTAGTTTTATTGAGAAGAATGTTTTTAAAAGTTGCTCAGGAAATTAATTTTAGAGAAAAAATAAAAGCTAAGGCTTATATAACAGGGGATTCTTTAGGCCAGGTTGCATCGCAAACTTTAGAAAATATGATTGTCACCGGTGAGGCTATAAAAGATGGACTTCTTTATAGACCTTTAATTGCTTTTGATAAAACAAAAATTATTGAATTGGGAAAAAAAATTGGAACCTATGAAATTTCAATTTTGCCCCACGATGATTCTTGCTCTCTATTTACACCTAAGAGGCCAGAAACAAAAGCTAATATAAATTATACTTTGAGTGAAGAAGAAAAAATTAACTTAGAAAAATTAATTCCAGAAGTTTTAGAAAAGATTGAAATTATTGATTAATTTCTTTCTTTGTGTTAAAATATTTTTAGATTAAAAAAAAAGAGATAGAATGAATTATTCTATGATAAAATCTTACAAAGAAACTTTGAGCGAGACCATGCAATCGTTGGAATGTAAGTACGGTCACCCTTGCATAGAAGGACTTGAAAAAGCTGTTTATGTTGAAGACATATGTGAAATAAAAATGGCAAAAAAAATGAATGAGTTGAATTACAGTAGTAATAATATAAATTCAATGCCCACTATTGTTAAAACAACAGTTTTTTCTCACGGAGAAAGAAAATTGTCTTGGACAATATACTATTCCATTGAACTACGAGATGATTTTTACTACCTAAACTATTTGGGTAGCAAACCTAATTTTGAAAATAATTATGGTGCAGTTCTAGATAAATATTATTTGCCTAAAACAAAATACCGTAATGCTTATTAAAGAAAGGAGATAAAATGACAGAGATGTTGATGGGCTATATTGTTCCAATTATTGTAATTGGGGCTATAATTCTAATGCCATTTATGGCATGGGATATGGCAAATGGGAGTAAAAAATGAATTTCGGTATTTGCTTTTTAATTCTATGTGGAATATTTCTTATTCTAGGATTTATTGTCTTTATTGTTAATTGGATTGACGATAGAAGATTTAAAAAAGAAAAGGAGTTTGAAGATTATATGAGACACTGGAATTCAGATTTATGAATTCCGGTTTTTTATTTTTAAAATAATTTTGCACCGCTGCGAAGCAGCGGTGCAAAATTATTTTAAAAATGATATAATTTATAAATTATGGATTTTACAAAATTTAAAAATGATATTGAAGAAGTAAAAAACTTTCTTCAAAAAGAATTTGCAGGAATTAGAACTGGAGCAGCTTCTGTTTCAATTCTTGACCCAATTAAGGTTGAAGCCTATGGAGCTCAAATGCCCGTTGATCAACTTGCTTCAATTAGCGTTGAAGGAGCAACAAGTATTTTAGTGACACCTTTTGATACTTCAATAGCTGGAGAAATTGAAAAGGCAATTACAAATTCAGGAACTGGATTAGCTGTTTCAAATTCAGGATCATCAATTAGACTATCTTTTCCAGGATTAACAGCTGACAGGAGGGTTATGTTGGTAAAATTAGCAAAGGAAAAATTAGAAACAGCAAGGGTTTCTTTAAGGAATGCTAGAGATGATATTAGGAATGATATTTTAAAACAAGAAAAAGATGGTGAGATTTCTGAAGATGATAAATTTAGATTTACTGAAGAAATGGAAAAAATTTCCAAAGAGGCTTCAAAAAATTTAGATGATATGTATGAGATAAAAGAAAAAGAAATTCAAGAATAAATTATTTATAAATATATCTTTTTTTTATTTTAAAAATATGATAAAATATAATTATTAATAATATAATATAATATAATATAAAAAAATATGGAATTAGCAGTATTGGCAAAAGCAATAATAGTTGGATTTGGTGTTTTAGGTCCAGCTCTAGGTTTGGGAATGATTTTTTCAAAAGCATTAGAAGGTGTTTCAAGAAATCCAGAAGCGATGGGAAAATATATTTGGTTAGTTTTTGTGGGAGCAGGGATGGTCGAATTATTTGGTCTTGCAGCGGTTGGATTATTCTTTATGATGTAATTAGAATAATATGGATCAAATTATTGAAAAATTTGGAATTGATTGAAAAATTTTTTTAGCTGAAGTTATTAACTTTTTAGTATTATTATTGATTTTATCATTTTTCTTTTATAAGAAAATATTTTCTGTAATTGAAGAGAGACAGAAAAAAATAGATGATGGTTTAAAGAAATCAGAAGAAGCTCAAAGAATTTTAGAAGATGCAGAAAATAAAAAAAAAGATATTATAGTGGATGCTAGGGATGAAGCCAACAAAAAAATAGATAAAGCTATTGAGATTGCTAAAATTAAAAAAGAAGATCTAATACTAAAGGCAAAAAAAGAATCAGAAAGAATAATAAACTCTTCAAGAAAGTTTGGAGAAGAAGAAAAAGAAAAAATTATCAATTCATCAAAAGATGAGATTTCAAAAATGGTTGTTCTAGGAGTTGAAAAAATATTGAAAGGGTAATTTTTTTTTTAAATATGTTAAAATATATTTATGAATATTACTTTTAATGAAGATACACCCCAATTGCAAAAATTAAAAAAAATTAAGATAAAATCAGAGGAAAAATTAATTAAAATATTTGCAGAAAATGCTGGTTTAAAATATGTAGATTTAAGTTTAAAATCAATTAATACTGACGCACTAAAATTAATACCAGAAGAAAGGGCTAAAGCAGGTGGTATGGCAGTTTTTGACATGCAAGACAAGAAGGTTGATATAGCATTGAGATCTCCTTTGCCTCAAAAAACTCAAGAAGAAATAGAAAAATTAAAAGATAAAAAATATAAACCAACTATTTATATTGCATCAAAAAAATCATTGAAAAAGGCATGATCAAGATATGGAGATATTTCATATTCTGTTAAAACAGAAAAAGGAATAATTGATTTATCTTCCGCTGATATTCAAGATGTTTTAGAAGAAATTAAAATATTAGATGATGCAAAAAATATTTTAAAAGAAGCTGTTAATTCAAATAAATCATATAGGATTTCTAAAATAATAGAATTATTTCTTTATGCTGCTTATGCTCTGGGTGCATCCGATGTTCATATTGAAACATCAGAAGATGATGCAAGAGTTAGATTTAGAATGGATGGTATTTTAACGGAAGTTGTAAAATTTGATATGAAAACTTTTAACAGAATTCTTAATAGAATTAAGCTTACTGCTGGTTTAAAAATATCAATTAAAAATAATGCCCAAGATGGCCGTTTTACTATTCGTTTAGCAGATTTAGAATTAGAGATCAGAACATCAACGCTTCCAGATGCCTATGGTGAGTCTATAGTTATGAGGCTTTTAGACCCAAAAGCTATCTCTGTTCCAATGGAAAGACTTGGTTTTCTACCATATTTTCAAGAAATTGTTTTAAATGAAATAAATAAACCAAATGGTATGGTTATAAATACTGGTCCAACTGGTTCAGGTAAATCTACAACACTTTTTGCTTTGTTAAAAAAATTAATTAAACCTGAAAATAAAATTTTAACTATTGAAAATCCCATAGAGTATCATGTTAAGGGAATAACTCAGTCCCAGGTTAATGTTGAAAAAGGATTTACTTTTTTAAATGGTCTGAGGGCTGCTCTTAGACAGGACCCCGATGTTATTATGGTTGGAGAGATTAGAGATGGCGAGACAGCTTCCATTGCTGTTAATGCTGCCTTAACGGGTCATCTCGTATTTTCTACATTACATACAAACTCAGCAGCTGGAGCTTTTCCAAGGTTTATGGAATTAGGCGTTAATCCAAAAATTTTAGCTACTGCTATGAATATGGTTATTGCGCAAAGGCTTGTTAGAAAACTTTGTTCTTTTTGTAAAACTCAAGTGGATGCATCTGATAAAAAAAATAAAAGGCAGATTGATAAAATTGTAGATATTTATTCATCCATAGAAAATAAAGATAGGTTTGTAGATACTTCTATTAAACATAAAATATATAAAGCTGTAGGTTGTAAAAAATGTAATAATACTGGATTTAAAGGGCGAGTGGCTGTTGTGGAAGGAGTTATTATGGATGAAAAACTAGAGGTTCTTTTGGCAACCGAACCAACGGAAAGAGAAATTGTAGCAAATACTAGACATCAAGGGATTTTGAGTTTAAAAGAAGATGCTATTATTAAAATAGTTTCAGGAGTAACATCCTATGAGGAAGTTTTAAGAGTTGTAGAGTTATAGTTTTTTTATGATATAATTTTTCGTATGAAAAGAATTTTTTTGTTTTTAATAATTTTATTTGGTTTTTCTTTTTCAATTTTTGCTGAGGAGATTAAAAATTATGAGGTTGATTTACATTTGAATAAAGATTCATCTATTGATATGGAGGAAAAAATTAATTATCATTTTGGGTCTTTTTACAGGCGTGGGATTTATAGATACATTCCATATACTTTTGAAGTTAAAGGGCAGAAAAATAAAAAATAGTGTATCTAAGAGAAAAATTAAGATTGAAAATTTTCAAGTTTATAGAGATGGAATGGCAGAAAATATTGCTGAATTAGATGAAAATTCTAATGGACAATTTTTCGCTAAAATTGGAAGAAAAAATCAAACAATTACAGGCGAACATAAGTATATTTTAAAATACAAAGTCCGTGGTTCAATTAGGTATTTTGATAATTTTGATGAAGTTTATTGAAATGCCATGGGAACTGGATGAACTATTCCAATTAAAAAGGCAAAGATAAATTTGTATTTTGATCAATGGGAATTTAAGGATAAATCTTGTTATCAGGGAAGATTAAAATCAACTGAAAAATGTGATATTCAGGGAAATACTTTTTATTCCACAAGGGTTTTAAATTCAGGAGAGGGTTTGACTGTTGTGGCTTCTTTTAATAAAGGCTTGGTAAAAAAAGAAATTTTTTGAGATGAAAATGTTTTAAAAATTTGATGAAAGGAAATTTTAGCCTTTTTAGCAACTCTAATTTCTGGGATTGGTTATTGGATTTATTCTTATAAAAACAAATATAATCCACACAAGCCAATTATTCCAATTTATGAACCTTATCAAAATTACCACCCAACTTTAACCGGTTACTTAATTGATGGGAAGTTGGATGGTAGAGATTTGACTGCTGGTATAATTTCTTTAGCACAGAAAGGTTATATTAAGATTAAAAGAACAACAGAAAAAGTTTTATTTTTTGATGTCGATAATTACGAGTTTATTCTTTTAAAAGAGACAGATGAAAATACCGATAAATTAGATAGATTTTTAATTGAGTTTTTATTTAGTAATAAAACTTTTGATGATATTATTAATTTGATAAGTTCTAAAGAAAAGGAAGATAAGTGGGATAAAGAAAGATTGGATAAGTCGGTTAAGTTGTCAGATTTAAAGATGGTAACCCATCAACTTTATGCACAAAAAAAAGAAATTGATAAATTTTTAGAGAAATATTCAGAAATTAGTAGTTTTATTGAAAAAAATTCTTTTGTTAGGATATTTGTTAGGATAATAATCTTTATGTCTCCGATAGCTGCACTTTTGGTTTCATTATTTAAAAATTTTAATTTTGTATTTTTTGTCTCTGCATTAATTTTTCTAAGTTTTTTATTGATGGCATTTTTAGCAAAAAGAAAAACTAGAAAAGGTTGAGAGGTTGAAAATAATTTAAAAGGATTTAAGAAATTTTTATCTTATACAGAAAAGGAAAGAATAGAAATAATTAATAGTCCAGCACAAAATCCAGAGGAATTTTTAAAATATTTAGCTTATGCTATCGCCTTTAAGGTTGATGATAAATGACAAAAACAATTCCAAAATATTACAATTTTACAACCAGATTGGTATGTTGGATCTGGTCCATTTGTAGCAGGAAATTTTGTTTCAGATATTTCTAATTTTAGTGATGCAATTAACTCAGTTACAACAGCGGCTTATAGTTCCGGAGGCGGGGGGTTCTCTGGCGGTGGAGGTGGAGGTGGAGGAGGTGGTTCTTGGTAGAATCGCTTTTTTTACTAAAACTTTTTAAAAATAAGTGTTACAGTGTTACGTAATATTGTAACACTTTAATATTATTTTTATTGAATTTGTTAGTTAATTTTTCTTTTAAATAATAAATATTTTATAAAATATTTAGTACTCAATAAATTAAGTTATTAATTATCTGGTATATTGTAAAATATTTTTTTTAAAAAAATATAATATCAAGTTCAGATTCAAATTTAAGTTGTAGTTTTTTTTTTTGCTATAATTTAGATATTATAAGTTGGGACTGGTGGCGAAGATACCAGCTAAAAAATAATTAAATAAAAACATGACAATTATATATGCAATCATCGGAGCAGTTGTGGCTATTTTAGCCTGAGTCGCTGGATCCTATAACTCATTGGTTAAGGCAAAACTTTTGGTTGAATCATCATGGGCTGATATTGATACTCTTTTGAAAAAAAGATTTGATCTAATTCCAAATTTAATTGAAACAATTAAAGGATATACAGATTATGAAAAATCAACCTTAGAAGAGGTTGTAGAAGCAAGAACAAAAGCAAGTCAAATTAATATTGATATTTCGAAGGCTACTCCTGAGCAAATGCAAGCATTTCAGGCAAGTCAGTCAGAATTATCAAAAGGTTTAGGGAAATTATTTGCTTTGGCAGAGGCATATCCAGACTTAAAAGCAAATCAATCATTTTTAGATTTACAGGCTCAATTACAACAAATTGAAACTGAAATCAATATGGGGAGAAGAATGTATAATGGGGCAGTGAGAAAATTTAATGAATTAGTTCAAATGTTTCCATCAAATATTATTGCAAATATTTTTGGTTTTGCTAATAAAAAATTCTTTGAAATTGAAAACGAAGAAGAAAGAAAAAATGTTAAGGTTAAATTCTAAATATCTTTTTTAATTTGAATAGAGGCTCACTGACTTCATCAGCGAGCCTTGTAAGTATTGTTTGAAAATATCTTGATAAAAAACGATTATAATTTATTTAAACTAAAAATAAAAAATAGAGTAGTTAACCTAAAAAAAGGGCAAAAATGAAAATATTTCTCAAAAACTTTTTTTTAATGAAATAAAAAATTATAAACCCATTAAAAAATATTTTTAATTTCTTTTTTTTGTTATAATAAAGATATTATGAAAACAAAAGAACAATTATGGGGAGAAATAAAACAAGAGCCTCAAAAAGATTTAGATAATAATCAAAATATTATTGAATATAAGTATGTTGGTTTTTGATACAGGAGTGGGATGTTTATATTAGATTTTTTATTATCTTTCTTTTCTTTAATATTATTTTTAGCGGGATGATATTATGAAGATTATATAATGACTGATAATATGGTCGGAGTTTTTATTTTATTTCTGATAGTCAATATATTTATTGTTTTTTATAATTTATATCTTTATTATACACAAGGGCAGAGTATTATGTATAAACTTGCCGGAGTAAAAATTGTAGATGAATTTAATTATCAAAAGCCAGGTAATTGAAAACTTTTTAGTAGGTTCAGTTTTAAATTATTATTATTAGTTTTGATATTTATTCCATATGTAAATTTCATAGGAATATTAGTATGAGCTTTTATGATTGGATTATCAAAGAAAAAACAAGGACCACACGATGATATTACAAATACAATCGTAATCATACCTAGAAATAGATCATATAAAAACATTTTTTTTGTTAGTGGAATATTACTACCAATATTGCTTATAAGTTGGATTGTTACGGGGATAAATGATACAGAAAATAAAGAAAATGAAGAATTTTGAGCTCATTTAGAGTTCCAAAAAAGTATGTTATATCAAATGCCAAAAGAGGCTAATAAATATATTAGTCATAGAAAAAGTTATAAAGGATTTTGCTCTAGTTATTTTAATCTTATTATTGACAATGTATGTGTTGACACAGATGATAATATTTTGAATGCCTATGAAATAGAACCGAATCAGTATTTATGTATTACACTAAAAGATGAAAAGGTGGTAAGCACGAATAGAATAGACTTAATCAATTTAAAATGTAAATAAAAGTTGTAAAATTATTACAACTTTTTTTATGTTATAATTTAAAAATGAAACATAAAGGTAAGCCCAGTACTTTAAAGTTTTTGATAAAAAGAATAAAAAATTAAAGAATTATAATTTATAAATTTTAAAAGAGCGCGCCTTCGGCGCGCTCTTTTTAAATAAAAAATTTACTCACAACTTTGTCAATATTATATTGACAAAAAAAAAAAAAACGATTATAATTCATCTAGACTAAAAATAAAAAAGGGATTGGTCATCCATTGTTCAGAAAGGAGCAAAAATGGAGAAGTTAACCCAAGAAGAAGGTGTCACCGAAGAAGATATTTTGAATGCTATGAAAGAATTTAAAGCCTCCTGGGATGAATCTATGAAAGAATTTAAAGCCTCTATGGATAGATTGGAAGCCTCCTGGGAGGAATTTACTGCAGAACTTTCAAAAAAAATTGATAGAAACAGTAGATCAATTGCCGATATAAATAATAGAGGTGGGAGAATAGGACCTCCTGGCTTCAGAGAAGCTTTAGGTCATGGCAGCGCCGTAGGTGGCCCTAATAGAATGGTTAATAGAGCATATTATAGGTAACTTCTCGGGTTCGCATTCATTTGTGAACCTAATTTTGTGGAAAAAATCTTGCAAAATAAAGTATTTATGATAAAATATCTCTATTGAAATTTAAATTTTATTTGAGTTTCACTATAAGGTATTTCAATCCCCTTTGAAATACCTTATGCGGCCGTAGCTCAATTGGTTAGAGCACCCGCCTGTCACGCGGGAGGCTGAGAGTTCGAGTCTCTTCGGCCGCGCAATAAAAAATGTATAGGCATTTTTTTTATTAAAAAAATTAGTGATGATGAGCAAATTCTTTCACTAATCACATTATTAAAATTCCTAAAAGAACAAATAAAAATTCTATTACAATTTGTGATTTTTTATCATGTTTATGGTTGTGTAATTCTGGAATTAAAGATGCTAGGGCTAAATAAATGAAACTCCCGCCAGCCAGAGCTGTTAAATAAATTCCAATATTTTGAATAAAGTTTGAAGCAAAGATTGTTAAAATAGCTCCTAAGATTGCAGTTAAACCTGATAAAAAATTAAATCACAAAGCCTTCATTTTTTCAAAACCAGCATTTAATAAAATACCAAAATCTCCAATTTCCTGAGGTAATTCATGAGCAAATATAACAATAGTTGTTATAACCCCAAGATGAATATCTGTTAGAAATGCTGAGGCAATAGCTACTCCATCTAAAAAATTATGAAAAGCATCTGAAAACAATATTAAATATCCGCTGGTTTTAATTTTATTTTGTTGGCAACTTTCACATTTATTTCTATTAGCATTATGATGTAAATGCAAAACCTTTTCAATAATAAAGAATAATAGAATACCTACTAAAATTAAATATGTTAAGTTTTGGAAGTCAATATTTTTTTTAATAGACATCATTTCTAATTTTGGAAGTAGGTGAATAAAGAATCCTCCAAGTAAGGCACCAGTTGAAAGTGCCACCAAGAAAGGAATTATTTTTTTTATTTTTTCTTCCTTAAAGCTTAAAGTTAAAATTCCCACAAAGGCGGTTAGTGAAATTATAAAAACTGCTGTTAAAATATATAAAGTTGTCATTTTTATATTATAACATAGCTGTCAAGTTTTAATTTTTAAAATAATTTGGTATAATATTTTTATGAAAATTTTACTATTGGATAATGTAAGAAAAGTGGGACAAAAAGGTGATGTAGTTGATGTAGCCGATGGATATGCTAGAAACTTTTTGATGAAAAATGGCTTAGGAAGACCAGCAATTGGAGCAAATTTAAAAAATATTAAAAATGCACAAAAAATAAAAGAAGATAAAAAAAATTCTGAAAAAAAAGAATTGGAAGATTTATATAAAAAAATAAATAAAAAAACTTTTATTTTAAAACAAAAAGCTTCTGAAAAAGGTCATCTTTTTGGTGGTGTTCATAAAAAAGATATTTCAGATTTATTTGGAGGAAATCAAAATATGATTTTATTAGAAAAAGATATTAAAGAAGTGGGAGAATATGATTTAAAAGTTAAATTAGGGGAATTAAAAGCAAAGATTACTTTGATCGTGGAAGCTGAATAATAGTTAAGAATTATAATTTAAAACTGGTGGTGCCACCAGTTTTATTTTTATAAAAAATAACTTGACTTTTTTATAAAAAAGTATATAATATTTGGCAGGTAAGATGTTTAGATTTTTTAATTTATTAAAAAATCTTTAGGAAAAAGAAAAAATCCAAGGAGGATTAAATGGCGATTGAAACCATCACAAGTACAGAAGCATTTAAACAATTGGTAGAAGAGATAAAACAGAGTGAGGGCTACAGAGAGCCGATCGCATTTGGTATCGCGCGTGTCGATCGTGGACAGCTAAGTGTAGAGGCGGTACTGCAGGCCAACTATGCGATCGTCAACTGGATGGA
>CAMZKW010000007.1 GCA_947311625.1 Candidatus Campbelliibacteriota bacterium
AAAAGAAATAAAAAAAGAAAAATAAAATAAAAAGAAAATTAAAAATATGTCCTTACTGTGAAACTTTACAAGAAAAAAAGAAAGTAAAAAAGAAGAAAAAAGTATCTAAAAAAACTGAAAAAAAGAAAAAATAGTAATTTAATAAAATTACTATTTTTTTTAAAACTTATTTTGTATTTACAGAACCTTGTATTTTTTCAGCCATTTTATCTACATCATCTAAAGTTCACTTTATTTTATCTACTGTTTCAACTGTATTATTATATATATCTTTTGCTTTATTTATAGTATCTTCAGCTCAAGAAAGAGTTTTTCTAGTGTCATCAATTATATTTTTTGTTTTATCAATTCATTCTTTTACAGAATCTACAGTATCTCAAATTCATTTTTGCATTTCATCCACACTTGGTATATTTGTAGAAATTTTATTTATATTTTTTACTGTTCATCTAACTTGTTCATTAAATGATTGAATTCAAAATAAATCTGCAATTTTATCTGCAAAACTTGGAGCTAAAAAAATTGAAATTCAATATCAAACTATAATCAATACTATTAACCAAAATATTTTCTTCATAATGTAACTTCTATTTATTAAATAAATTTTCAATAGAAAAATTTGCTGATTTTAAATTTTTATTTAATTCTACTATTTGAGAATCTTTTATTAGTGTTTTTTTATTTTCTGAATCTATTTTTAAATCTTCAATATGTCATTTATATTTTTCTATATTTTCTAGTTTATTTTGCATTTCCTTCATTTTAAAAGATTCTGCTTTTTCTAATTCCTCAACTTTTACTTGAATATCTTGAATTGGTAATTCCAAAGCAACAATTTGTGCTCTAATTATAGAATGTTTTTCACATTTAGGACAAGCAACTTCAATATTTATATTTTGACCTGCTGTTCACATAATATCAACATAATCTTCTGTTACACCAGAAGAACAATCAGGACAACTATAAGTTTGTACTAAATTATCTACCATTCATTTTAATGCTTGAAAATTCATATTTATATTAGTTAATTATTTAAATAATAATATTATATCTTAAATTAGATTTTTATCAAAATATTTTATATTGACATACTATCTTCCTTTTGTATTAAAGGAAGTACCCGCAGGGGGATGGATTATAATTGTTTTTTCTTTAAATATTGTTTTATTCTAGAAATACTTTCTTCTTTTCAAAGAATAAAAATCATTTCAAAAGCTCAAGGACTAAATTTTTCTCAACTTAAAGCACATCTAGTTGGCCAAAGAACTTGACCATTTTTCATTTCAGCCTCTTTAATTTTCACTATAAATAAATTTTTCAAATCATCAATACTTTTGAATTTTTCATTTTCTAAAATATCTAAACTTATATTCAAAGCCTTTTCTACATCTTCCCTATTTTCTAATTTCATTTTAGGATTTAAAATTAAATCATCAGTTGGAAAGCTATATTCTCAATAAAAATAAGTTGTTATTTCTTTATATTCACCAAATTTTTTAATCTTAGTACTTAGTTCAGATAATATTTTTTTATTATATTCATCACTATAATTACTAATTTTTTCTAAAAAATCATTATCATATTCTCTTAAGTAATTTTTAAATTTTTCATATAATTCTCAAATTTCTGTATTTTTTAAATAATGAGCATTAAAGAAATCTAATCTTTCAACATCAAAAAATGCTCCAGCTTTATGAACTGCCTCCAAATCAAATCTTTCTATCAATTCTGACATTGAAAAAAATTCTTCAGTTGTTTTAGGATTCCAACCCAAAAGAGCTAAATAATTAATAATAGCTTCAATTAAATAACCTTTTTCAAGATATTGTTCAACAGCTACATCTCAATCTCTTTTAGAAAGTTTTTTCTTATTTGCTCAAATAAGCGGTGGAATATGGCTAATATTTGGAATTTCCCAACCAAAAGCTCTATAAATTAAAACATGTTTTGGAGTTGAAGGAATCCATTCATCTCATCTAATTATATCAGTCACTTTCATCAAATAATCATCTACTACAACAGCAAAGTGATAAGTTGGAAAACCATCTGTTTTAAGTAAAACCTGATCATCAACATCTTTTGAAGGAATAGATATTTTTCATTTAACAGCATCAACAAACTCCACAATTTCATCTTTTGGAACTTTTAATCTTACTGTATAAGGAATTTTTGCATCTAGTTTTTCTTTAATTTCTTCTTCACTTAAAAATCTACAATGTCCATCATATTTTGTGGGAAGTTTTAATGTTTGTTGTTCTTCTCTTAATTCAGTCAATCTTTCAGGTGTACAAAAACAATAATAAGCTTTATCTTTTTCTATTAATTCTTTGATATATTTATGATAAATTTCTAATCTTTCAGATTGAATATAGGGTCCATTTCCTCAATCTTTATTAGGTCCTTCATCAGGTGTCATACCAAATTTTTCAAGAATTTTAAGCATATTATCAATACTATCTTCCACTAATCTTGTTCTATCAGTATCTTCAACTCTTAGCATAAATTTTCCTCATTTTTGTTTTGCATACAGATAATTATACAAAACTGTTCTCAAACTTCCAATATGTAAATATCCAGTAGGACTAGGAGCAAATCTTGTTTTTATTGTCATTTTATTATATTAATTTTTAAATTTATATTATTTTATTTAATATAATTAATTTGTAAAGGTTTTTTATTAAACTTATAGAAAAATAAAAATTTTAATTAATAATCCATCTAACTTCCTTTAATATTAAAGGAAGAATAAGAAGGTTAATTTTGATTTTTTTACAAGTTTATTTGTATTTTTTTTAAATAAAAAAATTGACTTAAAAAAGTCAATTTAATTTCAGGTTAGTTAAATAATTCACTAGGTACATAAAATTTTATGTACCAGGAATAATTTTATTTTTTTATTTTTTCAAACATTTCTTTTACTTTATCTTCAACTCTCTTTGCATTATCAAAAGATTTTTTTAATTCAACATATTTATCATTATTAAATTTTTTAATATCACTTTTTAATTTTTCATTTTTAACAGCTTGCTTTATACAAAGATTTAGACTTTCTTCATAATTTAGACTCATATTACTTAAATTATAATCTTTTAAAAAATTTTTGTAGCTATTTTTTATTATTTTTTTATTTTCAACTACATATTTAATACAATTTAAAAGATTTTCATCAATTTTTTTTTCAGCTACTAATTTAATTTCTGCTGCCTGTCCAATTCCTAGTAAAACTAGTCCACTTAATAGTATTTTTCTTGCTTTCATTTTTTTTCCTTTTCTTGTTTTTATTTTTATTTTTGTTAAGAAGATAAATCTTCCACCTCTTGCTAACCTGTAAACATATAATAATATTTTTTATATTAAAAACCAATATAACAAAAAAGCAATATAGTATTTTACTTTAAAATAAAGAAAAATTAAGGGGTAAGAAATGTTGTCAAGATTTGACAACATTTCTTTAAAATGTTATAATATTTTAAATGTTTTTATAAAAAATAAATAATATGCAAAATAATTTAAAATTTTCTAATAATATTAAAGAAACTCTTGAAGCTATATGATTAAAAAATAATGAGTCTGATACATATTTACAAGCTATAAAATTATGAACTGTTCCTGCTTCAATTATTGCTAATAAATTAAATTTACCTAGAACAACTATTAGATATGCTTGTGAATCTCTAGTAAAAAAATGACTTTTTATACAAAGTGTAAAATGAAATACTAAATATTTTACAGCAGAACATCCAAATAAAATAAAAAATTTATTACAAATAGAAAAAAATAAAATTGAAGCAAAAGAAAATAGATTAAATAATATAATGTCACAAATTACTCAAATGTATAGTCCATATACAAAAATTTCAAAAGTTACATTTTATGAATGAGAAGAATGATTAAAAAAAGTTTTGTTTAAATCTCTTGAGAGCAAAGAAACTATTGATTCTTATATTGATATAGATAAATTAAAAATATATTCTGAAAATATAGATGATGAATATGTAAAAAAAAGAAAAGAGTTGAAAATTAAAAAAAGAACTATTTATTCTGACTCACTACATTCAAAAGAATCAATACCAGAAATTATTAGAAATTCAAAAGATAATCCAGTAAAATTTTTAAATGCAAATAAATACAATTTATTTATAAGTTTTATGGCCTATGACAATAAAGTTTCATATATAACTCTTGAAGAAAATAATATTATTTGAGTAATTATTGAAAATAAAGAAATATATAATTTTCATAAAAATATTTTTCAATTTATGTGGGATAATTTAGATTAAAAAAGTAGAATATTGAACTGCCCCTTCTTCAGTTAAAATATTTCCGTCCACATCTTTTATCCCCATGTCCATTTGTTCTTTTGTCTTTCGTTCTCCATTCACTCCTCTCCAAAACATCTTTTAATTTTCTCTAAAATTTTCACTCAACCGATGACCTAACCTTTCATCAGCCATATCCTTTTTCTCCCTCACTCTTGTTCTAACTTCCTGCTTCTTCCTTTTGTACTCCTCTCTATTATTCTCATTTTTATTCTGGTTATATCTATCAAACAAATTTCTCCTATCTTTCACTAAATCTTTCATCTCATGATCCCATCAAGCACTCCTTTTATTTCTTCTTCCTACACTCTTGACCCACATACTCTCGCTGCAATCATCATCACTGTTTTCTTCAATCACTTCCACTCTTCTTCCACACATAGTAA
>CAMZKW010000008.1 GCA_947311625.1 Candidatus Campbelliibacteriota bacterium
TAGTAAATTAAACAACAAAAATAAAATTTGTGAAAAAAGATTTTACTATGTTAAAATATATTTATGAATGAAGAATTACAAAAAGGAAATTCAGTTTTTCTAATTGAATTAGACAAAATAGAAGTTAATCCTTACCAACCAAGAATTGAATTTGATGAGGAAAAAATAAAAGCTTTAGCGGAATCAATAAAACAATATGGGATAATACAGCCGATAGTTGTTTCTAGGAAAGAAGAATATTCTGAAGAATTTGGTATAAGAACAAAATATCAGATTATTGCTGGAGAAAGAAGATTTAGAGCTTCAAAACTTATAGGCTTAAATCAAATACCAGCAATAATCAGAACTAAGGAGGATACTGATGCGGAAAAATTAGAATTAGCTATTATTGAAAATTTGCAGAGAGAAGATTTAAATCCTGTAGATAAGGCAAAGGCTTTCAGAAAATTAGCAGATGATTTTGGATTAAAACATGCAGAGATTGCTAAAAAAATGGGTAAGTCTAGAGAGTATGTTTCCAATGCCATGAGAATTTTAATGCTCCCAGATAATATTTTAAGTGGATTAACAACAGGAAAGATTTCCGAAGGTCATACTCGTTCTTTATTGATGTTGAAAGATAGACCAGCAGAGCAAGTAGAATTGTATAAGAGAATTATTGAAGATAAATTAACGGTGAGAGCTGCAGAAAAATTAGCAAGAAATATAGCGGTAGATAAAATTAGAAAAAAAGTTGATTTAGACCCTGAAATTAAGGAAATAGAAAATCATATTAGAGAAAAATTAGGAACTAAAGTATCCATAGATCAGAAACCTATTGGAGATGGTGGAAAATTAACAATTGAATTTTTCAATAAAAATGATTTAAGAAAAATATTATCTGTAATAGAATCAGAATCTGGAGTTGTAGAAAGTTTTTCTGATAATAAAGAAAATAATGTTTCATTGGATAATGGTATAGAAAAAGAAATTAATAATTTTGATGATATTCAACCAACCGTATTTAGAGAAGAAATTGAAAAAATAGAACAATTTAGTAATTCAAACAATCCGGAAAAAGAAATTAATAATTTTGAAGGATTTACTATTGGAGAAAATAATAATGATATTTCAGAGAAAAATAATTCTGATTTAGAAAGTAAAGTTGGAGAGAATATTGATTTTCTAAAAACAGATACAAAAATTAGTAATAATTTTCAAGATGAAATAAATAAAGAATTAGAAAAAATTCAAACTAATCCAGAAATTAATAATTTTTCAGAAAATAATAATTTTGAAAAAGTTGAGGGTCTTGAAAAAATAGAAATTAAAAATGATTTTGATAGAACTAGAGTTGATTCCTTTGCTAAAACAGATGAAATTTTAAAAAGTTTTAATTCAGAATCTGTAAAATCTGAAAATAATTATAGAGAAGATATTAATGTTGAAAATAGTATAAAACCAATTGATAAAATTCAAGAAAATAACTTAAATAATTCTTCTGAAGAAAATGAGTATTCTGATTTGTATGCTGAATTTTTAAAGTCAAAAAATTCCATTGAACAAAAAAGTGGAACTATTCCTGATGAGAATAAAGTTGTAGATATTATGGATAATGAATTAAAAATAAATTCTGCAGATAATATAGTTGTAGAAAAAGAGCCAGAAGATTTATCAAAAAATATTATAACTGGTGGTGAAAATATTTTTCAAGAAAAAGAAGAGGATATAGAACCAGTAGTTGATATAATAACTCAAGATAGTAGTGATTTTATGGTGGCTGCAGAGGAACATAAAAAGAATAATAATGAAATTATTAAAGAAGATGATTATGCCAACGAAGATGTTCTGAAAAAAGATGATAAATATTCGTTTAAGGGGTTTAGTTTGTAAAAAAGAGATAAAATGTCTTTTTTTTAAACTAATTTAATTTCAAAAAAGATGTATGATATAATCAAAAAATGAGTTTTGATTTTAAGTTAAAATATAATAATATAAAAAAATATTTTTTAAAAAATGCCGGTAGAATGTCTATTTTATTTTTTCTTTTTGGTTTTATTATTGATAACTTAACATTAACAAGAATTGATTCATGAGTTGATAATCTTATTTTGTTATCATGATTAATTTCTTCTTTTATTTTTATATTGATTAATAATATAGGGGATTACAGAGGTTTTAATAATAATATTTTATATAAAATATATAATTTTGCCCCCTTTTTAATTCAGTTATCTTTTGGTGCTCTTTTTAGTGGTTATGTAATTTTCTATTCTAGAGCAAGTTCATTTTCTGATTCATGACCTTTTTTGGTAATACTTTATTTTTTATTTATAGGTAATGAAAAATTTAGATCTCATTATGAAAAGTTTCATATTCAAATAACAATTTTATATTTTGCAATATTTTCATTTTTAATTTTTTATATTCCAATTTTATTTGGAAAAATGAATAATTATATTTTTATATTAACCTCTCTTATTTCATTATTATTTATTTTATTTATAATAAAATTATTTTTTAAACTTATACCAAATTTAAAGAAGTTTAGATTTAAGATTTTTAAAAATATTATTATAATATTGGTTTCAATAAATATTTTTTATTTTAATCAGTTGCTACCACCAGTTCCATTATCAGTTAAAAAAGTAGAGGTTTTACACTACGCCGATAGAAATGAGGACGGAAAATATGAATTAGCTAGAGAGGGGAGAGAATGGTATGATATTTCTGATTGGTTTTATAATAAAATTCATTGAAAAAAAGGTGAAAGAATTTATGTTTACGCTGCAATTTTTGCCCCAACAGGATTTAAAACAAAAATAAAATATGCTTGATACTGGTATGATGATAAAAAAAAAGAATGAATATTTAAAGGGAGTTATGAACAAAAAATAATTGGTGGAAGGGGAAATGGATTTAGAAGCGGAGCATACATGCAAAAAGCCGTTAAAGAAGGTGATTGAAAATTAAAATTAATGTCAAACGAAGGTGCTGTTATAGATACTTTAAAATTTGAAGTTGTGGAGGTTAAGAATAATATTCCATTGGAAATAGAAATTTTAAAATAAAAAAAATACTATTTAAGTATTTTTTTATTTTACTATCCGTAAATGTGTTTTATATTTGGTTTTTGATAATCAAATATTTCTTCATCATTGAAAAATCTTTTTACTTCAACTTCTCCATTTTCTGGTGTATCTGATGCATGTACAACAGTGTAATCAATTGATAGAGCAAAATCACCTCTAATTGTTCCAGCAGCAGCTTCAGAACCATCTGTAGCTCCAACTATCATTCTAGATGCTTTAACTGCATTAACTCCTGAAAATGCCATTAAAATAACTGGAGATGCTTGCATATATGATCTAATTTCTCCAAAAAATGGTTTATCAGCTACATGAGAGTAGTGTTCTTCTAAAAGAACATCTGAAATTTTAGACATTTTTGTTCCTAATATTTTTAAACCTTTTTTTTCAAATCTTGTAATAACTTCTCCAACAATTCCTCTTACGATAGCATCTGGTTTTAAGATAACTAATACTTTTTCTTCTGACATATTTTTATTTAAATTAATTTATAATTGAGAATATTATATATTATTCTTTTGAATAAAACAAGAAAAATAAATAATTTATATGATATAATTTTTTTATGTATAGAATAATAGGTTTAGGAAATTTTGGTGAAGAATATCAAGATACCCCTCATAATATCGGGAAACAAATTTTAGAATTATTTTTAAAAAATAATTCAGAAAAACTTTTTTCATCAAGATTAGATAAAAAAAGAAAATCAGAACTTTTTTATGGAAAAATATTTGAAGAAGAAGTGGAGTTAATTTTTTTCAAAGATTTTATGAATAATTCTGGTGATGTATTTAATTCTATCTTTAAAAACGATAATGAAAATGAAAAAGAAAAAATTATCGTTATACATGATGATATTAATTTACCATTTGGAGAAATAAAAATATCTTTTAATAGGGGGGATGGGGGTCACAATGGAATTAAGGATATAGTAAAAAAAATAAAATCTAAAAAATTTATAAGAGTGAGGGTAGGAGTATGTCCTTTGGATTTCTTTGGAAAATGTAGAAAGCCAAAATCTGGAGAAAGTTTAAATAAATATTTAGTATATAAACAACTATCAAAAAAAAATACTGAAAAATATAAAGAATTTTCAGAAAAATTTAATTTTATTTTAGAAGAAATTATTATTAATGGAGTATTATCAGCTATGAATAAATTTAATTAAATTTATTCATATATTTTTTTTATTTCAAAAAATTTTAATAAAAACATAAAATTTGTTAAAATTAAAAAATGATTTTAGAAATAAAAAATATTTATTTAAGATTTAAGAAAAGTTTTTTTGAATGAATTGAAAGTGATAATTTTGGAATATTTTTTATAATATTATTTTTTTCAATATTCTCAATATCTATAATTGTTAGACTTTATAATTTACAAATTATAAAAGGTGATCAATATAGAAATAAAGTTGTTAGATATAGTGAAAAAAAAATAAATAATAAAACTTTTGATAGAGGATTAATTTATTTTAAATCAGATGATGATTCTGATATACCAGTGGCAATTCAAAAAAATGGTTATACTTTGGCCGTTGATAATATTCACAATTCTTTTATAAAAAATAATAATCCAGAAGAAGTTTATAAAAAAATTAACTCAATTGTAAAAATAAATAAAAAAGATTTTTTATTGAAAGTTAAAAAAAAAAAATCATACAGAGAATTAATAAATAAAGTGTCTAGTGAAGATATCAAAAAAATTAAAAAATTAAAAATTAAGGGAATATATTATGTAAAGGAATCTTGAAGAGAATATCCTTTAGGTAAAACTGGTGGAAAAATTATTGGTTTTTTAGATATTAATAAAAATGGAGTTAATGGATTGGAGAAATATTATAATAATATTTTATTTAGAAAAGAAATAAAGAGTAAAAATATATTCTTGGATATTTTTTCTAAAAATACTAATGATTATTTTAGCAAAAATAAAGTTGTAAGAAAGGGTGATTTATACACAACTATAGATATAAATATACAGAACTTTTTGGAAAATAAATTAAAAGATATATCAAAAAGATATAATTCAAAAAATTCTTTGGGTATTATAATAAAACCAAGCACTGGTGAAATTATTGCCATGGCTGATGATAAAAATTTTAATTTTAATGAAGGAAAAAAAGATTACAGAAATGAAATGGTTGAATTTCGTTATGAACCTGGTTCGATTATAAAACCTTTAATTGTGGCTATGGGTCTAGACTCTAAATCAATAAAAAATAATTTTTCCTATAATGACAGGGGGTGTATTAAAGTTCAAGATTATAATGTTTGTAATTATGATAAGAGAGCTAGGGGTTCAAATGTAAATTTAATTGAAATAATAAAACAATCATTAAACTTGGGTATGGTTGAAATACAAAGAAGAATTAAAAAATCTACTTTTCTTGATTATTTTTTAAAGTTCGGTTTGTCTGAGGAATCAGGTATTGATTTACCAGGAGAGGTTTCTCCAAATATTTCTTCTTTAGATTATAATATCAATATAAATTATGCCACTGCAGCCTTTGGTCAAGGAATATCATCATCTCCAATATCTATGATTAGAGCTCTATCAATTATAGCCAATGATGGTTTTTTGGTGACACCTCATATTGTTAAGGAAATAAAATATAATAATAATATACCATCAAAAATTTTTGATTTTAAAAAGAAAAAAGTTTTAGGTATTGAAGCGGAAGAAAATATAAAAAATATAATGATAAAAGCTGTTGATGGTGCAAAATCAAAACAAAAATATCAGAGATATGGATATTCAGTGGCAGCAAAGACTGGAACTGCCCAGGTGGCTTCAAAAAATGGAGGTTATAAAAAAAATGCTAATATTCATGCATTCTTTGGTTTTTTTCCAGCAAAAGCTAAAGCCGAAGATAGATATGCTATTATATTATATACTTTCGAACCTAGGGAAAAATATTCTTCTCAAACTTTAACAAAACCATTTTATGATATACTTGATTATTTAATTTCTTATTATGATATAAAACCCGATAGGTTAAAATAATTATTTATTTTTTTCTAAAATTTAGTTTTTTTGCAAAAAGTAAATATTGTTTTTTTTATTTATATTATAAAAACTACATTATGAATAAAAAAGATTATACAGATTATAATAATGTTCCTTGATATAGAAAATCAAGCTGGAATACAGTTTTTGTATTTTTAACTTTTATAAAGTTATTTATTAGTTTTTTTATGATGTCTATTGCTCCTATTCTTGCTGTTGTTGGTTTAAAATCTCAATCAATAATTCTTAATTATTTTTTAGATATCTTTACATCACCAATATTAATTACAGTATATTCTTTAATGACAGGAAATATTTATATAAATAAATTAGATAATAATGGCTTCTTAAAAAAATGAAGTGTTTTAAATAAAGTTGTTGCTTGAATTATTTTAGCTTTAATTATTATAAGTTTTTAAAAATAAAATTTTAAAATTTTATTTTTTTTCTAAAATTTAGTATAATTTTCATATGAAAATAACGATATCTGGAATTGGTGGTGTTGGTAAGGGAACCACCTCAAAATTATTAGCTAAAAAATTAAATTATAAGGTTTTATCAGGGGGAGATTTTTTTAGAGAAATGGCTGAAGAAAAAGATATGTCAGTTTATGAGTTTGATCAATATGTAAAAGAAAATCCAGAATATGATAAAAAATTAGATAATAAACAAAAAAAATATGGGCAAGAAAATAATAATTTTATTCTAGAATCTCGTCTTGGTTGATATTTTGTACCAGATTCTTTTAAGGTAAAATTGGTTTGTGATGAAGAAATCAGATTAAAAAGAGTTTGCCAAAGAGATGGTTGTGATATTTTTGAAGCAAAAAATAATGAGAATATCAGACTGGAGGCAATTCATGAAAGATATAAAAATCTTTATAATATAGATAATTTTGAAGATTCAAAGAACTATGATTTTGTTATTGATACAACAAATTTAGCAGCTAAGGATATTGTGGATATTATTCTAAAAAGAATAGAAAAAAATATATAAAATAAATTAATTATCTTAAATTTAATATTTTTTTATATTAAATAAAATATAAATACCACGACTGGATTGTCGTGGTATGTATAAGAATCAAGCTGCTGTGAGGAGTTGGCTCACTATTCGGTGAACCTTCTCCGGAGCATCTTTTTGCTCCTTTCGGAAATTTCTCATATACTCGTTCATTTCTGAATCAGAAAGAAAACTTCTAAGAAGCGTGACAACATGTTCAATGTTGTCATCATGGACTTTTTTCAAGATCATATTTGCCAGCTTTACCTTTTGTATTTTTGGCATACCATTATTGTACCAAAGATCTTTTGTGATAATAGTTGCTAGCACTGGCAAACTAAACTCAATTGTCTTAGTTCTACCTTTTTTTTTCCCCTCTTTAGCTAGAGAGAACTTTTTCTCCCAGTTTTTACCTTCTGTAGCAAGCAAAATTTCTCTTGCTTGATTTTCGAATGCAGTAGCTTCTGTCTGTGACAATAATGCATTTCTATTCATTTTTTTCTCCTACAATTTTATTTTTTTTAACTCTTTTTTAGAGCGCAGCTAAAAAACTTTTTTTTTATTCTACCAATATCCTCCGTGGGTAGAAATTGAACTAAAAAGAATAATATCATATTTATTTTTTAGGTCAAGTTAGTTTGTGGATAAGTTTTTTTGTGGAGGGGGGCGCGCAGCGCCACCCAAAAAATAATATTAATATCTATTTTGTTTTTTTTAAAAAAAAGAGTAATATATAGATATGTTAAATTTTATTAATAAAAATAAATATCTTTTAGGGAGAACAGCATTTTTTATTGTATTCTTTTGATATGGTTATTTAAAAATAATAGGAGTTAGTCCAGCTGAAGGGCTTGTAAAGGGTTTATTTGATAATTTGCATATGGAAAAAATTATTAATTTTAATACTTTCTTTTTAGGGTTGGGGTATTTTGAAATGTTAATTGGAGTAGGTTTTTTAATTGGTAAATTTAGAAAATTAGTTCTAACTTTATTTTTAATTCATATGACAACAACATTTGGACCAATGATTTTTGATATTGATGTCACATGACAAAAATTTGGAGTTTTAACTTTAGAAGGTCAGTATATTATAAAAAATTTAGTTTATATTATCGCAGGAGTATATCTTCTAGGTAATCGTAGATAAAATAATTTAAAAATTAGTTTATTTATATTATTAATTTTTATTTGTCCTCTCAGTAGGAATCGAACCTACATCTAGCCCTTAGGAGGGGCTTGTTCTATCCATTGAACTATGAAAGGTTAATTTTTTTGTGGCGCCTTCGGCACCACTAAAAATTATTTTAAAATTATAACATAAAAAAAACTTTTTTTAATTTTAATTTTATGATAATATTTAATTATGTTATTTACTTATAAAGTTGTTGATTCCGAAGGGAGATCAAAGGAGGGGAAGATAGATTCCCATTCAAAGGAGGCAGCCATTAATTCTCTTCAAGGTAGAGGATATATCGTGGTATCTATACAAGGAGAAGATGAGGGAAGTATATTTGAAAGAAAAATTACCTTTGGTGGTGTTTCAAATAAAGAAATAGTTATTTTATCAAAACAATTATCAATTCTTTTTACAGCTCAGGTTTCTGCTTTAAAAATCTTTAGAATGCTTTCAGGTGAAGCAGGAAATGATATTTTAAAAGATGCAATGACTGAAATTGCTTCTGATATTTCTGACGGTTCTTCGCTTACAGCGGCAATGGCTAAACATCCAAAAGTATTTTCATCATTTTATGTGAATATGGTTGGTGCCGGTGAGGAAGCGGGTAAATTAAGTCAAACATTTAATTTTCTAGCAGACTATTTAGAAAGGTCCTATGAAGTAACATCAAAGGCAAAATCAGCTTTAATTTACCCATCTTTCGTTATGGGGGTTTTTGTGATAGTTATGTATCTTATGCTTACAATGGTTATCCCTAAGATTGCAGAGATGCTTGTTAGTAATGGTCAAGAATTACCTATTCCTACAAAAATAGTTATAGCAATGTCTAATTTTTTAGTTAATTATGGTTTATTCTTTATAATTTCATTAATCGTGGGAGGGTATTTTCTAATAAATTATATTAAAAGCGAACAGGGAAAAAAAGCTTTTGATGAATGAAAAACAAATTTACCATTATTTGGAAAATTATTTAAACAATTATATGCAGCTAGAGTTGCAGGTAATTTAGAAATGCTTTTAAGGTCTGGAGTTCCAATGGTAAAATCTTTGGAAAATACAGCGGAAGTTGTAGATAATAAATATTATGAAAGAATTATCAAAGATATTGCAGAAGATGTTAGGGGTGGTGAATCTCTTGGAAAAGCTTTTCAAAAACATGATGAATTTCCATCTCTTCTTTTGCAGATGATTAAGGTTGGTGAAGAATCTGGACGTATTTCTGATATTTTAGGAACTATGGCGAAGTTTTATGAAAAAGAAGTTATATCAACAGTTGGTATTTTAGTATCTCTTATAGAGCCAATTATGATTGTTGGTCTTGGTGGTGGAGTTGGTCTTTTGATTGCAGCTATTATTATTCCGATTTATTCTGTAACAGATACGGTTTAAAATAAATTTTTAAAAATAAAAAATGAACTTCCAAAAATAGAGGTTTATTTTTTTAAAAAATCTATAAAATACTACGATGAGATAGATAAAATCTCTTATTTTAATTCTGATCAATTTTTACCAATTTTTGGTTCTACAATAAGGGGGATTAATTTAAATTTTTTATCTATGGGGTTTTTATTAAAAACATTTTCCATAAAAAACTTAATTTTTTCAATAACAATATCTAGTTCTTCATTTTTTATCTCAAAAATTAATTCATCATGTATTTGAGCAATAGGTTTTACTTTTTTAAGTAAATTATTTTCTAATAAAAAATTTCATATTTCAGCCATTGATAATTTAATTATATCTGCAGAGGAACCCTGGATGGGGGCATTTACCGCCATTCTTTCAGCCGAAGCACGAATAAAAGGTAGTTTAGAATTTATCTCTGGAAAAAATCTTTTTCTTCCATAAATTGTCTTTGAAAAACCATTTTCATTTACTTCTTCCTTTGCATCACTTATATATTTTGATATTCCAGAAAATTTATCAAAATAATTATTTAAAAATTCTTGGGCTGTTTTTCTATCGGTTTCCAAGGCTTTTGTAAGGGAATTAACACCCATTCCATAAAGTATTCCAAAGTTTATAACTTTAGCTTTTCTTCTATTTTCAGGATTAATTTCTCCAAAAATTTCTTGAGAAACGGCAGAATGAATATCTTGATTTTTTTTAAAAGCATCTAACATTTTTTTATCTTGAGAAATTATAGCAGCAAGACGTAATTCAATTTGAGAATAATCAAAAGACACTAAAGAGAAACCATTTTCTGATATAAAAGACTTTCTAATTTCTTTTCCATATTCTCCCGCTACTGGTATGTTTTGGATATTTGGATTTTTTGATGACATTCTACCTGTGGATGTTCCAAGTTGTAAAATTCTATAATGTAATCTATTTTTTTTATCTTTTTTTATTTCTGGAATAAGATTATCTATATAGGTTGAAGTCATTTTATTTAATTCTCTAAATTCTAAAATTTTATCAATAATTTTATGTTCTCCTTTTAATTTTAAAAGTTCAGATTCTTTAGTGGAAATGACACCCTTGGGTGTTTTTTTTAGTCCTTTTGTTGGAAGTTTCATTTTATCAAAAAGTATTTTTGATAACTGTTGTGTTGATTTTATATTAAAATCTGATTCTCCAGATAATTCATAAATTTCTTTTTCTAATTTTTTAATTTTTGTATTAAATCTTTTTGATAATTTTTCCAAGAAAATTAAATCTATTTTGAAACCATTTTTGTTCATTTCTTCAA
Organism: Candidatus Campbelliibacteriota bacterium; assembly: GCA_947311625.1. Classification (GTDB taxonomy): domain Bacteria; phylum Patescibacteriota; class Minisyncoccia; order Phycocordibacterales. The sequence continues at coordinate 10,949 of CAMZKW010000008.1, forward strand.
TCATTGGTAAAATTGGTTTTTCTATTTTATTTCAAATAAAATCTAATTCTTGTTTTTTTAATTCATCAGTTATTTTTTTTTCGATATTTTTTATATCTATCATTTTCTTATTATATCAGAAAAGAAAATTCTAATATAACAAATTCTTAGATTTAAAATATAAGCTTGATATAATTCAACTTTTCTAAAGGTCTGTTCTTTTTTAAAATAAAAAAGGACAGGCCTTGCCTGTTGAAAACTTAAAAAATTTTATTATTTTAACTTATCCACATTTTTTTTTAAAAAACCTTTACAAAAAAAAAAAAACGATAAAATAAAAAAGTAATCTCCGTGGAGATTATAGGCGATGGCTCATGCCTCAGAAGAGTCTTTTTGTAAAAGTCCTTAAGGAGGATATCATGAGAAAACTTTTTTCATGTAGTCATATTGGTGTTGGAGTATAAGCAGCCAAAATGCTCCAGCCAGAAAGAGTACCTAACTGATAAGGAGGCTGTTATGAAAGTATCATGGCCACCGGGTTAAATCCCGGTCAGAACTGGAAGAATCTCTTCCGGATAATAAATTTAGATTAAATTTATTGTTTATCAAAAAAAACAACCGAATAGGTTGCTTTTTTGTGGCCGAAATTTCCGTGTGGTTTTATTTGAAATTTCGGTGGGTTTATTTTTTGGTGGTCGGTTCAGGACGTCCTTTTTTATTTAAAGAAAGGACACCCTCGAGTTGTTAAAAATTTGGTTGTTAAAATGGTCTTGACAAAAAAAAAAAAACGATTATAATTCATCCAGACCAAAAAGATAAAAAGGGTTGGTCACCCAAAAAAAGGAGACGAGATGAAAAGATCATTTTCATTTACAGTGTTGGTGATAGGGATAATATTCCTATTGGTTGATAATTCTTTCCAATTTGTGCCGAATAACTATATGGTTTGGTTGCAAATTGGGATATTCCCATTTGCAATTCGTACCCTATGGGTTATACAAACAAGGATGGTAGGAGCACTATCGATACCTAAAGAGGACTTGTACAGAACATTCCTAAATGGGTATCGGGGAATTTTTGGAATTTTGTTGTTTGTATCTATAGTTGCAAAAACTTGGATATTAACAGCTATTTTAGCTGTAATGGTAGTATATCTGGTATTTGCAGCGGACAAAATATCGAGGTGGGTCCTAAAATAACCTGCCATTTAATTTGTCGGGAGAGGAGTTTATCTCCTTTCCTATTTTTCTTTTTTTATTTTATCTTTTTTTGATATAATATAAAAATGTTATTTAGTAAAAAAGAAATGAAGATAGAAAATTCAAAATTGAATGATTTTTCATTGGATAAAAAAATTGAGGCTATTTTATTTTTTAAGGGAGAAGAGGTTTCTTTGAATTTTTTAGTTAAAATTTTAGAAGAAAAAAAGAAAGATATAAAAGAGGCTATTTTGGTTTTAAGGGAAAGGTTGGAAAATTCAGCCTTAAATTTAATTGAGGTTAATGAAAAATATTTGCTTTCAACCAGGAAAGAAGCTTCAAGTTTAATTGAAAAGATGAAAGAGAAAGAGGAATTTTCTGAACTTTCTCCATCAGCCTTGGAAACTCTTTCAATTATTTTGTACAAGGAAGAAATTTCAAGGGCGGAATTAGATTTAATCCGTGGAGTTAATTCTTCTTATATTTTAAGAAATCTTTTGATTCGTGGTTTGATTGAAAAGGAAAATGAAAATGGTTCAACAAAGTATATTCCAACTACAGATTTACTTTCATTTTTAGGAATTGAAAGCACAAATAAAATGCCGGCTTTTGAAGAGGTTAGAAAAAAAATTGCTGAAATTGATAAAAGAGAAAATGCTAAAAATGTTGAAAATGAGAATAAAACTCAAAAAGAAGAATGAGATGAAAAAGAAAATTTAGAATAAAAAATGAAATGAATTAAAGAAAACTGAAAAGAAATTTTAATCAACTTTTTTACAATGTTGATTGTTTTTTCTATGGGTTTTTCTTTGAATTATTTTTTAGATAGAAAAAAAGAAATAAATAAAATTCAGAAAGAAAAACTAGAAAAAATAAAATTGGAAAATAAAATAATAGAGAAGAGAAATAAAATTTCAGATTTTAAAAATTTAGATCTTGAAGGTAATGGAATTTTAGTTAAAGAGTTAAATGGTGAAGAAATTTATTCAAAAAATAAAAATAAAATTTTTCCCATAGCTTCAATTGCAAAAATAATAAATGCCTCCGTTGCCTTGGAAAATTTTAAAGATGAAAAAGTTTACATATCTCCAAGATCTTTGAAATCAGAAGGTAATTATGGATTAAAATCTTGAGAGGTATTTAAACAAAAAGATGCTATAAAATACATGCTTATAGGGTCTATAAATGATATCGCCTCTGCAATTTCATTTGGACCTAAAAATTATTCTAAAAATTGGAGTAATTTTATGAAAAAAATGAATTATTTTTCTAAAAAAAATAAACTAAATAACACTTTATTTTTTTCAGAAAATGGATTAAATATAAATTCTCATATAATGGGAGCATATTCCACAACTAATAATATTTCAAAAGTTATAGAATATTTTTATAAAAAATATCCAGAAATTTCAAAAGATACAATTTTAGTTGAGACAAATGTATGTTCCAATGAAAAATGTCACTATGTAAAAAATACCAATATTCTTTTAGAAAAATATCCAGAAATTATTTTTTCAAAAACAGGGTATACAGATTTAGCCGGTGGATCTCTTGCTATAATTTTAAAAATAAAAAATAAAAAATATATTGTTGTTATTTTAAATTCTACAAAAAAAGGAAGGTTTAATGATTTAGAAAAGATAATTTTAGAATTAAAAAAATATTAATTATTCTATGATAAAATATAAAAATGATAATTGAAAAAGATTTTACTCAATTGGAAAAATGAAAAATAGAATCACTTATTGAGAAATATACAAATAATAATAATGGAGAATTTGATATAAAATTATCAAAAAAAATTTCCTATATTGATGATGAAGGAAATAAGTATATTGGTATTTTAAAGACTCAAAAATTTAAAATAGATGATAAGGATATTTATGTCTTTGATAACCATAATAAGGCTATTTTTGCTGTTTTAGATCAAAATGAGAAGTATAATAGAATATTTGATATCTTACATATTGATGCCCATAGAGATGATGCAAAATTTAATCATGAATATCCAAAAGAAATAAATAGGGAAAATATTAAAGAAATTTTTGAAAAAACTAGAGTTTCTGATTATTTAGATTTAATGTCGAAAATAAAAATGATTAGTGATATAAAAAATATTACTCAAAGTTCAGAATTTGAATTAATGGAATTTCCAAAAAAAGAATTTATTTTAAATTTAGATATTGATATTTTTGGTCACGATGGTCAAGTCGTGGATATGGAATTAAAAATTATGAGAATTATTCAAGCTTGAAAAATTTCAAAATCAGTTATGATAGCTACAAGTCCAGGCTTTATAAATCAAAAAAATGCAAAATTTTTGATTGAGGCTTTTTTAAAAAGAATTTAATAAAAATAGATCGCTGCGAAGTGAACCGACCCCCAAAAAGTAGACAAATCTTTTCTAACTTTCAGACATATTTAATAGATGATTTCTGTATTCAACAGGAGCCATCTTTTTCTTATGTCATTGTGGTCTATAATAATTAAAATATACCATATAACTATCTATTATTCTATTAAGTTCAGAAAATGAATTAATATTTCTAAAATCTATTTCATCTTTCATGTGTCCAAAGAATGTTTCAATGATTGCATTATTTATGGAATTTCCTTTTCTAGACATAGATTGAATAATTTTCAAATTATTCAATCTATTTTTATACTCTGAATGAGTATATTAAAATCCTTGATCTGAATGTAAAAGAATATTCTTTAAATTTAAATTATTTTCTTTAAAATATTTTTCTAATTTATTTAAACTTTTAAATACTATATTTAAATTCATCTTTAATGATAAATGATAAATTAATATTTCTCCTGAAGCTATATCTTTAATTACTGAGAGATAAGCTCATTTGTTTCCTTTTTCATAATTAATATATGTTATATCTGTAGAAAGAAATCTGTATGGAGTAGTTTGTTTAAATTCTCTATTTAAAAGGTTAAGAGCTTTGTTTTTTCTTAATAATCTATTAGCTAATTTATGATTCATATTTAATTCCATAGCTATTTTACGATAACCATAAATTCCTTTAGATTTATCATAAACAGCTTTAATTAAATTAAAATCTTTTATATCTTTTTTATCTCTTATTTCTTTTTCTTTTAAATATCTATAATATCCACTTCTAGAAAGATTATTAAATTTTAATAATCTAGATATATTTATCTTATCCTTTTTATTTAAATTATCTATAATCCTGTATCTATCAACCTTTCTTAGTTTTAGTTCTTTTTCGGAACTCTCCAAAAAAGCTTCTTTTCTTCCTTTAAATACTTAATCTTTAATTCTAATTCTTCATTTCTTCTTTTTTGTTTTAATAGTTTTCTTTTTAAAATATTTATTTTTTCTTTATCTGTTTGCATGATTTTATTATATTATTTGTTAGTAAAAAATTGAACACAAATGTGTCCACTTTTTGGGGGTCGGTTTCAAAGGCGCCCTCTATTTTAATAAAAAACTGAGCAGTATGTTCGGTAATTTTTTTTTTAAAAAACTATTTTTTATATTCATTTCTCAATTTCTTTTCAAACAAATTCTAAATTTTCCTTTTTGAGTTGTCGAATAATTTTTTCTTCAATTTTTTTAATATCTTTCATAATTGAATTATAGCATAGCCTGAGTATTAATTTTTTATATTTTTTTTAAAAAGGTTGACAAAAAAAAAACGATTATAATTTAATAAAGAATTAGAGGTGAGGAGAAATCATTTGGTTTTAAATTAAAAAAAAGGAGAAAAAGATGAGCGAGTATAAAATTTTTGCGCACCGGATAAAAGGTTTACCAATCCGAGAAAAAGGGGAGTATGTAGAAGTGAAGGCTGGTGAGAAAATTTCATCTTATCTATTTGCCCAGTTCATTCTTCTGAAGGATGAGGATACAGACTCTTGGATACTGGTGCTTGGCTGGACATTTGATGGAGATAGTGATTATTATCGTTCTGTATATTCTCATAGAGAATTGATAGAAGATTTTCTATCAAAACAAAAAATAACAACAAATAATTACATAGTTAAGGGGGGAGGGGGCTACATTAGTCGTAAAAATATTTTTCTAGGTAGTAGTATGGAATATGGGATAGCAGATAGAGACATTATGTCTGTATTTGCAAAAAAATACAGAGTACTTTTAAAACATCCCATCATCATAGAATAAGTTAAATAAAACCGAGCATCTGCTCGGTTGATTTTCTTATAAAAAACTATTTTTTATATTCATTTCTTAATTTTGCCTTTTTAACAATTTTTAAAATTTCTTTGGCTGATTTTTCACTGATATCAAAAACTTTGAATAAATTTAAGTCAGATTTTGAAATTGTTCCAAATTCTTTTAAAAAAGTTTTTTCAAATATCTTTATCAGTGGATTTCAGAAATCTGGTCCAACCAAAATTACTGGTACTTTTGGAATTTTTTTAGTTTGAATTAAAGTTAAAATTTCAAATAATTCATCCATGGTTCCAAAACCTCCTGGAAAATAAATATAAGCTTCACCTGAAAAAGTCATGGAAACTTTTCTTGTAAAGAAGTAATGAAAATCTACTCCATGGGTTGCGTAGGGATTTATAACTTGCTCGAAGGGGAGTTCAATATTAAAACCAACTCCATATCCACAATTCTCATAAGTTCCTTTGTTTCCAGCTTCCATAATCGCAGGACCACCACCTGTTATAACTGCATAACCTTCTTTACAAATCATTCCAGCAATTTTTTCTGCAAATTTATAATATTTATCAGAAGATTTGATTCTTGCTGAACCAAACATTGTTACTGATTTAGGGTACATTCTAATAGCTTTAAATCCAGCCTCTAATTCAGCAGTTACTTTTGAGTTTCTTGAGGAGATATCTTTTAAAATATCATCTGAAATTATAAAATCTTTTTTTATTAAATGATCGGCTTTGTTGATTCTTTTTTTATTTTTTTTAACTTTTAGTTGAGTATTTTTTAACGCTTTTTTCATAGACAAAATTATAACAAATTTTTTAAAAAGCACATAATTATTTGCCTTCTTTATAATTTACATTAATTAAATCTTTTTTATTTTAATTTTTCTACAAATTATTAATCTAAATAAAATATAAAAATATATAATATATTTTTTTTTTTTGATTAAATTGTTATAATGGATTTATGAATAATATTGAATCTAATACTTTATATAGAAAATATAGACCATCAAATTTTGAAGAAATTTTAGGTCAAAAAGAAATTATTGATGTTTTAAAAAAATCAATTGAAAATAAAAATATTTCTCATGCCTATCTTTTTTCAGGTGATAGGGGGACTGGAAAAACTTCCACAGCTAGAATTTTTGCGAAAGAAATTGGAACTTCAGCCGATGATATTTATGAAATGGATGGTGCTTCCAATAGAGGTATAAATGAAATCCGTGAAATCCGTGATTCTGTGGATATAATGCCACTTTCATCGAAATATAAGGTTTATATTATAGATGAGGTTCACATGCTTACAAAGGATGCTTTTAACGCTCTATTGAAGACTCTGGAGGAACCACCAAAACATGTGATATTTATTTTAGCAACAACGGAAAAGGAAAAGATTTTACCAACTATAATATCTCGTTGTCAGATTTTTGATTTTCAAAATCCAAGTAATGAAATTTTAGGAGAGTTAGTGGCTAAAGTTGTAGGCAAGGAGGGAAAAATAATTGATAGAGAAGCGTCTTTGGAAATTGCAAAAAGAGGTAAAGGTTCTTTTAGGGATACTCTATCAGTTTTACAAAAAGTTATTTCTTCAATTTCTGGAGAATTAAAAATAGATGAGGTTAAAAAGGTATTTGGTGATAATTTTGGTGATTTGGAAAATAATTTCTTGGAAGCTTTAGTGAATAAAGATAAGGAAAAGACTTTTGAAATTTATTTAAAATTAAAAAATAATAATTTTCATTTAAATTCATTTTTAGAAAATATTTTAGATAAAATTAGAAATTCTCTTTTAATAAAAAATTCTAAAACTTTTAAATCTAAATTTAAATCATCTGATAAAAAGTTTTTGGAAGAAATAAAATTAAACTCTGGTCATTTAAAAAAAATGTTAGAAATTGATGAAAAAATTCTTTTAAGTTCTCAAAGGGAAATTTCCTTTGAATTATTTTTAGTGGAATTTTTTGAATAGCATATGGATAAAGAAAAAGAAAATTTAGAATTAAAGAATAAAATAAAAAAGCCTGAAGAAAGATTAAATTTTTATTCAAATTCTTGTTCTGGTTTGCAGACAGAGGAATTTCAGTCCCATGAACAGGATAGAATTTATTTGAATATTTTAAAGAATAAATTAAAAAATTTTAATTTATAAAGTTTAAAAGAGCGCGCCGAAGGCGCGCTCTTTTTTAGAAAAAATACCTTGACAAAAAAAAAAAACGATTATAATGTGTTCAGACTAAAAATAAAAAAGGGATTGGTCATCCATTGTTCAGAAAGGAGCAAAAATGAAAATATATTACGATAGAGACTGTGATAGTAGTTTGCTTAAGGGTAAAACTGTTGCAATCATAGGATTCGGTTCTCAAGGTCATGCACATGCAGAGAATCTTAGAGATAGTGGCGTGAGTGTGGTAGTCGGTCTTAGACCTGAGGGTGTATCTTGGAAAAAAGCAGAAAAAAAGGGTTTTAATGTGATGCCAGTTTCTGATGCAGTCAATCAGGGAGATATAGTAATGATACTTACACCCGATGAGCATCAAGCAGAACTTTATAAAAAAGAGATCGAGCCGAATCTAAAAAATGGTGCAACTATCGCATTTGGACATGGATTTGCTATCCATTACGGCTATATCAAACCGAGTGATGATCTGAATGTAATCATGTGTGCACCAAAGGCACCAGGGCATACAGTTCGCTCTACCTATAATGAGGGAAGTGGAACGCCGATGCTTGTGGCAGTTCATCAAGATGGTGCAGGTATGGCAAGAGAGATTGCTTTGGCCTATGCTTCAGCAAATGGAGGTGGACGTGTTGGAATCATCGAGACGACTTTCAAAGATGAGACAGAAACCGACCTTTTCGGGGAACAGACGATCCTCTGTGGACTTATGGACCAGGGGATCAAAGCGGCATTTGAGACTCTTGTTGAAGCAGGGTATCCGCCAGAGATGGCATACTTCGAGTGTCTTCATGAGGTCAAATTGATTGTTGATTTGATCTATCAAGGTGGGATTGAGAATATGTTCTACTCAATATCGAACAATGCAGAATATGGAGCATATGTTACCGGTCCTACTTTAGTTACAGAGGAAACTCGTGCCGCCATGAGAGAGGCTCTTAAAAACATTCAGGATGGTAGTTATGCTGAAAAATTTGTCCAAGAAGGCAAAAGTGGCTATCCTTTCATGAATAAAAAAAGGGCAGATAATGCAAGGCATCAGATTGAAGTTGTAGGGGAACAACTGAGAGAGATGATGCCATTCATCAAAAAAAATCAGTTGGTTAACAAAGAAGTCAACTAATTGCTTTACTCAACCAAACTTAAGTTTTTGGTTGGGTATTATTTTTTTATATTTTTTTTTGCTATAATAATAAGATATGGGATATGCAACAAAAAGAAAATTAGCAGTTTATGGTACTTTATTTTTAATATTTTTAATATTAGGTTATTGATTTTATGACTCAAAAATTAAAGAAAAACCAACTTGTTTTGATAATAAAAAAAATGGAATAGAAGAAGGTATTGATTGTGGTGGAATATGTAAAGAAATATGTACTTTTAAAGCTGAAGAAATTAACATAAACTGAACGAGAGCTTTTGAGATTTCCGATGGTGTTTTTAATATAGCTTCTAGCATTGAAAACCCAAATTTTAATTATGGATTTCAAGTAGATTATACGATTAAATATATTAACGAAAGAGGTATCAACGTTGGAGAAATAAATAATACAATTCATTTAGACCCTTTGGAAAAAGAAATTGTATTTTATCCAGGTATTAGATTGAAAGGTCAAAAAATAAAAAGAGTTTTTTTGGTTGAAAATAGAATATATAATTTAGAAAAAAAACAACAGGAGGATAAAAAAATATCTATAAACTCTAAGGAAATAATTAGGGAAAAAAATCTTACTAAATTAAAAGTAACAATACAAAATGATGATTTTATTCCCCAGAGAAGTATTCGCGTTAGTGCAGTATTATTGGATAAAGATAAAAATGTTCTAGAAATTAATAGAACTTATATTGATTATTTAGATAAAAATGAAAGAAAGACTGTATTCATGACATGACCAAAAGAATTTAAGGAAAAAATATCCGAGATAAAAATATATTTAAATAAGAGTAAATTATAATTATAAATTAGTTTAAAATGAATTTTATTTTTAATTATTTAAATATAATTAATATAACATTTTTTACAAAATCTATTTTGATATTTAAATTAAAATATCATTTTTTTTTCTAAAAAATGATATAATTTTAAAATTCTATGGAAAAATTAAATTCACAACAAAAAAAGGCGGTGGAAAAATTGAGCGGTCCGGTTTTGGTTTTGGCAGGAGCAGGTGCAGGTAAGACAAAAACTTTAACAAGCAGGATTGTAAAATTGATTGAAAATGGAGTTGCACCTCAAAATATTTTAGCCATAACTTTTACAAACAAGGCAAGTAAAGAAATGGAAGAAAGAATTTTAAAAGCTCTTCAAAATAATAAAAAATTAAATTTTCCGATTCTAGATTATGGCTTTCAGCCATTTATTTCAACCTTTCATTCTCTGGGGCTTTTTATCTTAAAAGAAAATTCTCATGAGTTAGGTTTGAATAAATATTTTTCAATTTATGACAGAGATGATACAAAAAAAATTTTAAAGGAGGTTTTGAAGATTTTAGACTTAGATAAGGAAGAATGAAATATTCGTTCAATCATTTCTTTTATTTCAAAAAATAAGGGAAATTTTGTTGATTTAAATACTTTTCTAAAATCTTCTGATAGAAATCATTATACTGAAACAATGGCGAAAATCTGGCAAAAATATGAGGAATTGAAGAAAAAAGACAAGGCATTGGATTTTGATGATTTGCTTTTGGAGGCTGTAAAACTTTTAGAAAAAAAAAATGATTTAAGAAAACATTATCAAAACAAGTGAAAATTTATTCACATAGATGAGTATCAGGATACAAACAAAGTTCAGTATAAAATGGCGAAACTTTTAACTCACCCCGAAGAAAAAAATATTTTTGCGGTGGGTGACCCAGATCAGTTGATTTATTCTTGGAGAGGGGCAGAGTTAAAAAATATAATGAATTTTGAAAATGATTTTTTAGGAGCTGAAAAAATCATAATGGAACAAAATTATCGTTCTACCAAAAATATCATTAAAGCTTCCAATAAGGTAATTCAAAAAAATAAGCAAAGATTTGATAAAGAACTTTTTACAGAAAATGAGCCAGGAGAAAAAATTTTAGTTTATACTGCTTTTAATGAAAGGGAAGAGGCTGAGTTTGCGGCAAGAAAAATTCAAGAATTGATTGATGAAAAAAAAATAAACTTAAACGAAATCGCAGTTTTGTATCGGGCGAATTTTCAGTCTCGTATTTTGGAGGAAAAACTTTTGAAGGCTGGAATTTATTATCAGGTTTTGGGAACTAAGTTTTTTGACAGAGCAGAGATTAAGGATTTGATGTCCTATTTAAGACTTTCTCAAAACAGGGAATCAATGGTTGATTTGAAAAGAGTTATAAATTCTCCTAAAAGAGGAATTGGAAAAACTTCGGTGCTTAAAATTTTTTCTGAAAAAGAAAACGAACTTCCAGGGAAGACTAAAAAATCTTATCAGGAATTTTTGGAGATTTTGGATAAGATAGGCAATTTTGCTTCGCAAAATTATCCCTCAGAAACCATAAAATTCATCATCGAAATTTTAGAATTTGAAAAAAAAGCCAATGAAAGTAAAAATGATGATTTAATGGAAAGATTGGCAAATATGTTTGAATTAGTGGAGTTTGCTAAAAAATACGATGATTTTGAGCCAGAGGATTCTTTGGAAAAATTTTTAGACGATATAGCTTTGATGTCTGACCAAGACACAAAAAAAGATGATAAAAAAGAGCCGAGGGTAAAATTAATGACAATCCATGCTGCCAAAGGTTTGGAGTTTAATTCTATCTTTTTAACCGGAGCAGAGGGGGCTTTGTTTTCGCCACAGGCTTCAGAATTAGATAAGAAAAAAATGAAAGAAAAGATGGAGGAGGAGAGAAGACTTTTTTATGTGGCAATGACGAGGGCAAAAAAAAAATTATTTATTTCTTGGGCTACAATAAGAACCACTTACGGACAGATTTCACAAAACCAACTTTCATCATTTGTGGGAGATATTCCAGATTATTTAATTAAAGAAGATGGAAGTTTTGGTAGGAGAAATGATACTTTTGGGGAGGAAAATGATTTGGATATTTTAGATTTTCTGGATTGATAATGACTAAGGATAGCAGATGACCTGGGGGTATTAAAAATTGCAAAAAGTTTCTTTAAAAAAAAAATATGTTATAATTTAAATATGTCATTATTTACTAGAAAAATTGGAATTGATTTAGGAACTGCTAATGTTCTTGTATATCTTCCTGGAAAAGGAATAGTTATAAATGAGCCATCAGTGGTTGCTATTTCTGAATATGAAAAAAAAATACTTGCCATTGGTGAAGATGCAAAAATTATGATTGGTAGAACACCTGATGAGATTATTGCCTATAGACCAGTTCAAGATGGTGTTATTGCTGATTACAGAGTCACAGAGGCCATGCTTTCATATTTTATTAAAAAAGCTATGGGTAAATTTTCTATTTTTAAGCCAGAGGTTATGATTTCTGTACCAGCAGGTATTAATTCAACTGAAAAAAGAGCTGTTATAGAAGCAGCAATGAAGGCTGGGGTAAAGAAAGCGTACATTGTTAAAGAACCTATTTTGGGAGCAATTGGTTCAGGAATGAATATTGAGGAATCGAATGGTAGAATGATTGTGGATATAGGCGGTGGAACTACTGATGTTGCTGTAATCTCCCTTGGAGGAATCGTCTTGTCTAATTCTGTAAAATCAGCTGGAGATAAAATGGATAAATCTATAATTGATTATGTTAAAAAAACATTCAATTTAGCTATAGGTTATAGAACAGCAGAAAGAATAAAAATAGAAATTGGTTCTGCAATGCCATTATCAGCAAAAGAGAATTTAAAAATAAAAATTTCCGGTAGGGATTATATAACTGAACTTCCACGAACAATAGAGATTGGAACAAATGATGTAGTTAAAGCTTTAAAGAAAAATTTGAAAGAAATAGCTAAATCTATAAAAGATGTTTTATCAGAAATACCACCTGAATTAGCTTCTGATGTTATAGAAAATGGTATTATATTAACAGGTGGAACATCACAGCTAAGAAGATTAACAGATTTAATTTACAAAGAAACTGGTGTAAATTCATTTCTAACGGAAGAACCTCTTACCGCAGTTGCAATGGGGACTGGAATAGCCCTGAATCATCTAGATGCTTATAAAAGATCTGTAATATCAAAATAATTAATTTTATTTTTTATTAAAAGATATGATATACTATATTAATGAAAGATAAAAAAACAATAATTTTTATAGGAAATTCTGGCTGTGGAAAAGGAACCCAAGCTGATTTAATTGAAAAAAAATTAAAAAAAAAAGGTGAAAAAGTTTTTCATCTAGAAATTGGAGATGAATTTAGAGATTTATTAAATATGACAACTTATACAGCTGAATTGGCAAGAGGTGTATCTGAAAGAGGTGAATTGCAACCTGAATTTTTAGCTATAAAAATGTGAGCTAATTTATTTAATTTATACTATTCTCCTGATAAAAATGTAATTATAGATGGTTCTCCAAGAAAACTAGAAGAGGCTAAAATTTTACATCAGGCTTTAAAATTTTATGAAATAAAAAATGCCAGTGTTGTTTATGTGAAAATACCTAGAGAAGTAGCAAAAGAAAGAATGTTGTCTAGAGGAAGGAAGGATGATACGGAAGAAAAAATTGAAGGAAGACTTGATTGATTTGAGTCAGAAGTTATGGAATCAATTGAATTTTTCAGAGACCATAGATTTTATGAATTTATAGAAGTTGACGGGGAAGAGAGTATTGAAAAGATAAATAAAAAAATAGAAAAAGAACTAGGTATTTAATTTTTTTTATTTTCTTTTTTTTGATATAATAAAATTATGAAAAATAGTGAAAAAGGTTTTATAAAAGAAGTTTTTGTTGTTATTATAGCCATTTTAATTCTGGCATATTTTAATATCGATATCCAGGTAGCAGCTACATATATTAAATTATTTTTTCATTGAATTATAAGTTTATTTAATTAAAATTAATATGTCGCACAATATAAAAAGTTTAAAAAAACAAAGGGGAATAGTGAAGTATGTATTTTATATATTAATATTAGTATTAATATTATCTTATTTTGGATTTAATATAAAATCTTTTATGAACTCTGATTCAGTACAAAATAATTTATCCTATGTTTGGGATTGGATAATTAATATATGAAAACATTATTTAAAACCGATATATGATTTTATTAGTTCTTGATTAGGACCATACATAAGTGATACTCTAGATGGTTTAAAAAATCATAATTATGATTTAACAAAAAATATATCAAAAGATTTAATTCCAAAAATAAAATAATAGGTACAAAGTATAGTATATAAAAATAAAGAGCCTTAAAACGGCTTTTTTAGTTTATATATTTATATATTATTAGGTATTATGATTAA
>CAMZKW010000009.1 GCA_947311625.1 Candidatus Campbelliibacteriota bacterium
TTAAAGGAGAAGGGGTAAAAGGAAAAACTAATTCCGGTGATTTATATGCAGAAGTTGTTATTGAAGTTCCTAAAAAGATAGATAAAGATTATAAAAAAATAGTGGAAGAATTAAAAAAACTCGAAGAGTAGTTTTTTTTAAAAAAAGGTGGGCGCTACGCGCCCACCTTTTTTAAAAATAAAACTTGTAAAATAATACAATAATGTTATAATTAATTTAGTTAAATAATAAAAAAGGAGTAGACATGACAGATATTGTCTTAAGCGTTATTACTGGAGGTTCTTTTATTCTTTTGATGTCTTATTTAAAAGAGAAAAGTCAAAAAAAAAAGGAATGGGAAGTTGAGGTTAATTATTATTTTGACAGGGTGGAAAGATACCTGAGATTAAGAAGAAAAAATAATGATTTTTTTAAGTTTGATGAAGAGAATAACATACCTTTGTCAAAACTTAGAAGGAGAATTCTAAATTCTAATCCTTTAAAAATAATCTTCTATGAAAATGAATTTCATTTTTTAGTGGTTGAGATTGATAAAGGGGTAGAAAGAAAATTCTACCTACCTAAAGGAAAACTATAATGAATGAAATTATCATAGATAAAGTCTATAATTTTTTTGATAAAATATCTTATTATCGAAAAATGGATAACTTCTCAATTATAATTGTTTTTACATTTTTGTATGTAATAAACTTTATAGTTGGAGGAGAGGTTTTAGAGGTGTCTTTATTGATTGGCTTATTATTTTCTCTGAAGATTATAATAAGCCAGTTACTATTAGCAGTGTTAATATATGCAGCTATAACAAAAGATTATCTATTAAAAGAAATTTCATTAAATATTAATTTATTTTTTAAAATTTTTAGAATTACAATGTTATTCTCTCTATCATTGGAAATTTTAGTTTTTAGTATCGGATGGTCTTTTAATCTACTTAGATTTTTAATCTAAGTAGTTTTTTATTTTTTTATAGAAAATATGTTAAAATATTTTTATGAATATAAAAATAGATATTACCTCTCCAGGAAAAAAAGTAGAAAAGGGAGGGGCGCATCCAATTACAAAAGAAATTAGAAGAATGGAAGAAGTTTTTAATTCTCTTGGTTTTGAAGTTGCCGATGGTCCTTGAATTGAAACTGAGGAAATAAATTTTGATTCTTTAAATGTGCCTAAAAATCACCCTGCCAGAGATATGCAGGATACTTTTTGAATTAAAAATTTAGATGAAACAGTTTTAAGAACTCAAACTTCTGATGTTCAAATTAGATATATGAGAAATCACGAACCACCAATTAGAATTATTGCACCGGGCAGAGTTTTTAGAAATGAAGCAACAGATGGAAGACACGAGGCAGAATTTCATCAAATTGAAGGTTTAATGGTTGGAAAAAATATTTCCGTTGCGAATTTAAAGGCAATTTTTGATGGTTTTTTCAAAAAATATGTTGGAAAAGAAATTGAAACAAGATTAAGACCGGGATATTTTCCTTTTGTCGAACCAGGGATTGAGGTTGATGTAACTTGCTTTGCCTGTGGTGGAACAGATAAAAAATGTGATTTATGTTCTGGAACTGGTTGAATGGAACTTGGTGGCTCTGGAATGGTTCATCCAAATGTTTTAAAGGCAGGTGGAATTGATCCAGAAAAATATCAGGGCTTTGCCTTTGGTTTGGGAATTGAAAGAACAATTATGGCAAAATATGGAATTGATGATATTAGAGTTTTCTTAAATTCTGATTTGGAAATGATAAAGCAGTTTAATTAAGGGTTTTGGTTGTGGGTCGGCGCGCTTCGCGCGCCGGCCTTTTTTTTATAAAAAATTTTATTCTGCTATAATCAATTTATGAAAAAAATAATTATTTCTTTATTTATTATTTCTTTAATTTTAGGAATTGGTATTTTTTGAAAAAATGAAAAGGGTTGGAATTTGGCCTCACCAAATTCCAACCTAAAAACAGAGCGAAAAAATCCTTCGGATTTTTTCGCTCCCAAAAACCAACCAAAAATCCAAAACCAAAAAGAAAATAATAAAACAGAAGAAAAAGAAATTGAAAAAGAAAAAGAAGCCATAAACCAGTCTCGTGAAAAATGGGAAAAAGAAATTTCATCCTTGGCTAAAAATAAGATAAAATCAATGCCTGGAAGAATTTATTTTTCCGCCTTTCCAGATTTTGGCGGAAGTGAAGATGAAGTTTCCTATCAAAAAATTAAAGATTTTGAGAATTTAATCGGTAGAAATATTTTTTGAGCCTATTTTTCTCAAAATTGAAATAGGTCTCGTAAATTTCCTAAAAAAGAGATTCAGGAAATTAGAAAAGCTGGTGCTCTTCCTTTTGTTCGTTTAATGTTAAGAGGGACTTTAGAATACACTTGTAATGATAAAGAATTTTCCTTAGATAAAATTATTGCTGGAAAATTTGATACTGATTTTCGGAACTGGGCTCGGGAAGCTAAAAAAGACGGAAAAAAGATTTTAGTTGAATTTGGGGTAGAGCAAAATGGCGATTGGTTTCAATGGAGTGGTTTTTGCAATGGAAAAAATCCAGAAAAATTTAAAAAAGCTTATCGTCACATAATTGATATTTTTAGGGAAGTGGGAGCAAAAAACATAACTTGATTTTTTCATACTGATATAGAATCTGTTCCGAAAGAGAAATGGAACAAACAGAAAAATTATTATCCTGGAGATGATTATATTGACTGAATTGGAATATCAGCCTATGGACCCCAGAATGAAAAAGAAGATTATTGAGAAAAATTTTCTGACCTAATAAGAAAAAATAAAAATGATATTTTAGAAATTTCTAAAAATAAACCTTTAGCGCTTTTGGAGTTTGGAGTTAGTGATGGTAATAAAAATGGGAATAAGACCGAATGATTAAGAGATGCTTTCGAGACAATTTTAAACGATAAGTATTTAAAATTTTCAGCAATAAATTATTGGCATGAAAATTGGGAGGAGAGAGATGGTGTTTATGCAAGATTAAGAGTTGATTCTTCTCCAGAAGCTTTAAAAATTTTTAAAAAATATTCTCAAAATCAAAAATTTTTTCCCGCCTTTATTAAAAATGAGTTTCAGAATGAACAGGAAAAAATCAGGCCGGAAAGAAAAATAAAATCTTTCTACAATCAGGCCTATATTGAAAATTATCAGGCGGATATTTTGTCAGAAATTTTGAAGGCCGAAAATTCTTATGTTCTCATTGATCCTTTTGGAAGTGAGAAAATTAGAAAAAATATTTTAAAAATTAAAGAGAAAAATAATATTGTAGCCTGTTATATTTCTGTGGGAACGGGAGAAAAATGGTGTGATGATTTTCAAAAAATGAAAGTTAATTTGGCCAAAAAAGAATGGAGTGATTGGGAGGGGGAATATTTCGTTTCTAAAATTGACCAAAATTTAATTTCTTTAATGAAAAAAAGAATTGATAAAATGAAAGAATGGAAGTGCGATTTTGTGGAGTTGGATAATATGGATTGAGCCGATGAAGAAAATATAAAAAAATATAGTTTAAAAGTTAGTAATGAAGGATCGAGAGATTATGTTAAAAATATTTGTCGTTACGCTCACCAAAAAGGTTTAAAATGTATGGCTAAAAGTACAACTTATGACAGTAGTCTTTTTGATGGTTTAACCGTTGAATCCTATACCGATGATAAAAATTGATGGAGTGAAGCTGAGATGAAACAAATTTTATGAGCTGGAAAAATCGGAGCCGTTGCTCATTACGATGAAAAGAATTGTCAGCAAGTTAAGAATTTTTATAACTCAATTTATGGCAAAAAAATATTTTTTATTTGTGAAGATAAAAATTTAAAAAAATATAAACATTTTGAGAGAAGTATTTAAAAAAAAAACAATTTAAGCTTTTATTTTTAGATTTAAGAAATATAAATTAATTGGATATAAAAAATAAAAACAATGTGATAGAATAGAATTATGAATAATAAAGAGGCAAAGGCACGAATAAAAATTAACAAGCTGCTTGAAGAATCAGGTTGGAGATTTTTTGATGATGAAAATGGGCCTGCAAATATTCAACTTGAACCAAATGTAAAAATCAAAAAAGAAGATATTGATAATCAGGGAGATGATTTTGAGAAGATAAAAAATGGTTATATAGATTATTTATTACTTGATAAAGATGGTAGAGCCCTGGTTGTATTGGAAGCAAAAAGTGAAAAAATAAATCCATTAAGTGCCAAGAAACAAGCATATGATTATGCTCGGTCAAATCATGCGCGATATATTATTTTATCAAATGGAAATATTCACTATCTTTGGGATACAGAAAAAGAAGGCGGAAATCCAGAAATAATAATTAAATTTCCAACACAAGATTCTTTGGAAGGTTTTATGGAATATAATCCAGATCAAGAAAGCCTAACATTAGAAGTTGTTAATGAAGATTATATAGCGATATCTCAAGATTCTAATTTTTCAAATAATCCAATATGGCTAAAAGGATCAGAAGAAGAGAAAAAAGAATTATTATCTACAACTGGTATTAGGATTTTAAGGGATTATCAAGTTGAATCTATCCACTCTATACAAAAAGCAGCAAAAGAGGGTAAAACTAGATACCTGCTAGAAATGGCAACAGGAACAGGAAAAACATTAACTACTGCCGCAATTGCTAAATTATTTCTAAAGACAGGAAATGCAAAAAGAATCTTGTTTTTAGTAGATAGGTTAGAATTAGAAGATCAAGCAAAAACAGCCTTTAAACAATATTTAGAAAAAGATTATCAAATTTTAGTTTATAAAGAAAATAAAGATAGCTGGAGAAATGCTCAGATAGTTATCACCACTGTACAAAGTTTAACAACAAACGATAGGTATAAGAAAGAATTCTCTCCAACAGATTTTGAATTTGTGGTATCTGATGAATCTCATAGGTCAATCAATGGAAATGCAAGAGCTGTGTTTGAATATTTTATAGGGTATAAACTTGGATTAACAGCAACACCAAAAGACTACCTTAAAGGATTTGATTCCAAAAAAACAAAAAACTCTCAAAGAGCTTTTGAAAGAAGGCAATTGTTAGACACATATAAAACTTTTGGTTGCGAATCTGGTGAACCAACATATCGGTTTGCATTATCTGATGGAGTTCCAAAGTATTTGGTAAATCCACATGTTTTAGATATTAGAACAGAAATAACAGTAGAATTACTTTCTGAAGATGGATACGCTGTACATACAGTTGACCAAGATGGAAACGATAAAGAAGAAACTTTTTTTGGAAGAAGTTTTGAAAAAAGATTTTTTAATGAAGAAACTAATATTCAATTTTGTAAGTCGTTTATGGAAAATGCAAAAGTTGACCCTATAAATGGTGAGATAGGTAAAAGTATTATTTTTGCAGTGAGTCAAAATCACGCTGCAAAAATAACAAATATTTTAAATAAAATTGCCATGCAAAAATGGCCGGGTAAATATCAGTCAGATTTTGCGGCACAAGTTACTTCTCATGTTCAGGGAGCGCAACAAATGACTGTTGATTTTTCCAATGACAGACTTAATGGAATAAGTAAGTTTAAAGAAGGATATAAAACAAGTAAGACCAGAGTTGCAGTGACAGTTGGAATGATGACGACAGGCTATGATTGTCCAAACTTATTGAATGTTGCTCTGATGCGCCCAATATTTTCACCTTCTGATTTTGTCCAAATTAAAGGGAGAGGTACAAGAAAACATGTTTTTAAATTTACTGATCCAGAGACAAAAGAAGTAGAGAAAATTGAAAAAAATAATTTTTTTCTTTTTGATTTCTTTAGAAACTATGAGTATTTTGAAAAAGATTATAAATATGATGAGCAAATAGAATTGCCTCAAGAAAAAAGTGCTGGAGGAGATGGAGGTCCAACTCCTGAGCCTACAGAAGTTGATTTAAATACGGATGATGTTGTTGAAGTAATTACTGAAACACCTATAGGAGCAGAAGGAATGCGTATAGACAGAGAAGCATTTTCTAAATTCATAAAAGAAGATATACAAGAAAATCAAGAACTTAAAAATTTAGTGGATGAAAATAGATATTCAGAAGCTAGTGAGATATTGAAAACTAAGATTTTTGACAAACCAAATAATTTTATGAATTTAGATAAAATCAAAAAAGCATTAAAATTAGATAGGAGAGTTAGAATTAATGAAATTTTAGATTATGCCTTTGGTAAAAAAGAAAAATTTGAAACAAGAACAGAATTATTAGATTCTGAATTTGAAAAATTCAGAGCAACTGAAATGGATTTAGAAATAGATCCAGAGGAATATCAAAAAACAAAATATTTCTTTAATACTTATATTGAAAACCAAGAAATAGAAAATATTGTAGATAGTGGTGAATATGGCAGATTATCAACAAATCCGATGCTTTCAATGTCTGATATTCCACAAAAGTATGGATCAAAAATTCCTACTTATGTAAAAGATTATATAAATACAAATATTTACAGATAAAATTATGTTAACATCAGAAGCAAAAAGAAGAATAGACGGAGCAAGGCAAGTATTGGTTGGGGTATTACCAAATCCGATGCAACAAGTAGAACAAATAACCATTGCTCTTATCTATAAGTTTATGGATGACATAGACGAAGAGGCGAGAAAATTACCAAATGGGCGAGCGAGTTTTTTTGTGGGTGAATTAAAAGAATATTCTTGGCATAAGTTAATGGATACAAAACTCACAAATCAAGATAAATTAAATCTATACCGAGATGCTGCAAAAAAGATTTCAGAAAGTGAAAAAATCCCAGAGCTTTTTAGGTCAATATTTAGAAATACCTATTTACCATTTAATGATCCGAGAACATTAGGATTATTTCTTTCAGAAATCAATCAGTTTAATTATGAAAACTCAGAAGAATTAGGAAATGCTTACGAATACCTTTTGAGCATTATGGGCTCTCAAGGTGATGCAGGGCAATTTAGAACACCGCGACATATTATTGATTTTATTGTTAAGGCAATAGACCCAAAAAAAGACGATAGAATTTTAGATCCCGCTTGTGGAACTGCTGGTTTTTTAATCTCTGCCTACAAGCATATTTTAGAAGCTCATGATGGTATTGATAATAAAACAGGCAAGCCAACAGATAAAGAAACTCCACTTACCTCTGCAGAAAGAACAAAAATACACAAAAATATCACAGGTTACGATATAGACCCTAATATGGTAAAAACTGCCAAGGTAAATACTTATCTACATAAATTCAAAGATCCAAATATAAAAGTATACGACACAATCTCAAAAACAGATTTATGGGATGAAGAGTTTGATGTAATTCTTGCCAATCCTCCATTTATGACTCCAAAGGGTGGAATTGAACCACATTCAAAATTTAAATCAAAAGCTAACAGAACAGAAGTTTTGTTTGTTGATTATATTTTAGAGCATTTAAGCCTGAAAGGGCGAGCAGGTATTATTGTGCCAGAAGGTATTATTTTCCAATCTGCAAATGCCTACAAGGCACTGCGTAAAGATTTGGTAGAAGACGGTTTGTATGCGGTGGTATCGCTTCCTTCAGGAGTTTTCAATCCATATTCAGGGGTAAAGACCTCAATCTTGCTTTTTGATAAAGACATAACCAAGAAAAATAAAGATATTTTATTTATTAAAATCAATCAAGATGGCTATGATTTAGGAGCACAAAGGCGAGAAACATTAGATAAAAATGATTTGCCTTTAGCTTTAGAAATTTTAAAAGAGTGGAAAGAAAAACAAACAGTAAAAGAAAATCAAAATATCGCTTTTACTGTTTCAAAATCAGAAATTGCCGAAAGTGGCGATTATAATTTAACAGGTGAGAGATATAGAGAGGTAGTTGATTATAGTAATGTTGATTATGAAATAGTTGAATTAAAGAATATTGCAAATATTAGAATGGGTGAAACTTTAATAAAGAAAGATCTGACTGGTTCTGGAAAAGCAATTTTTAGTGCTGACACTTCAGATGAACCATGGAATTTTACTGAAAAAACAAAATTATCTTTTGAAAGAAACACATTAGTAGTAGGAGCAAGAGGGACAATTGGTTCTGTAAAAATGCCTGATTTAGATGAATTTACGTGTACTCAGACAACAATTGCAATCACTTTAGATAATCAAAAAGTTTTTACTAAATATATTTTTCACTTATTAAGACAATTAGATTTTAAAAATATAACAGAAGGAATGGGTATTCCTATGATTACAGTTAAAAATGTAGAGAAAATAAAAATCCCACTTCCACCGCTTGAAGTTCAAAAACAAATTGTAGAAGAATTAGATAGTTATCAAAAAGTTATTGATGGCGCAAAACAAGTGGTAGAAAACTGGAAACCAAATATCAAAATTGAAAGTGATTGGGAAATGGTGGAGTTGGGAAATGAAAAATGTTTTAAAATTGAATCTGGAGGCACACCATCTTCGAAAGTTGAAGAATATTGGAACGGAGAAATAAAATGGGCAACACTTGCAGATTTACCAGCAAAAGATTTAATTACCGACTTATCAGATACCAAAAGAAAAATTACAAAAATTGGATTACAAAAATCTTCAACAAAATTATTACCACAAAAAACAATTTTAATTTCTTCACGTGCGACTATCGGAAGAATCGCAATAACGCAAATAGAGCTTGCAACAAATCAAGGGTTTAAAAATTTAATTATAAAAGATTTTTTTAAGATAAATGAAAAATTTGTAGCATTGATGCTTGCAAGGATTGTTAATAAAATGAAGCAATTAGCTTCAGGAGGTACATTTAAGGAAATTTCTAAAACAGCAATTTCAACATTAAAAATCCCACTTCCACCTCTTGAAGTTCAAAGACAAATTGTTGCAGAAATTGAAGCCGAGCAGAAAATTGTAGATCAAAACAAAAAACTGATTGAAATTTTTGAAGAAAAAATTAAAAGAAAAATCATCGAAATTTGGGGTGAGTAATTTAAGATATTATGAATCAAGAAAAAGAAGTTAGAGGATTACTAAAAGTAAAGAAAAATGGATATTTATATCATAGAGAAAGTCAGACATTAGAATTTAAAGAGCAATTTAATTTAGCTGGTCTCGATGATTACTTTAGAGATTTTGTTGCGTTTGCGAATAATAGGGGTGGTTATTTAATTTTTGGTGTTGCAGACAATCCATACAAGCTTGTCGGGTTATCCGAAAACTCTAAAAAATCTTTTAATACTGTTGACCCTGAAAAAATAACTGGTTTTTTATTAGAGATTTTTTCATTAGAAATAAATTGGGTTTCTGGAATGATCAAACACAATGATTTATATTTTGCTTATTTTTATATTTCTGAATCTAAAATAAAACCGATTATCGCCAAAAAAGATGAAGGCAAAAATAATGTTATCCAAAATGGAAATATATATTATCGTTATGGTGGTAGAACTCAGAGAATTCAGTTTGGAGAATTAGAATCAATTATCAGTCAGTGACTTAAACAACAAAATCAAGAATGGCAAAAACTTATTACTAGTGTAGCAAAAAGTAGTCCTGAGAATGTATCAATTTTAGATACTAAAAGAGGTGTTATTGATGCAGGGGACAATAAACTTCTTATTGATGAGAGTATGTTGAATAAAATTAAATTTATTAAGGATGGTGAATTTACTGAGAAAAAAGGTTCTGAAACGCTAAGGTTGGTTGGGGACGTTAAGGAAATTGGAAAAGTTGAGGCTGTAAAAATAGAAAAACAAAGATTGACTGACCAGTATCCGTTTTCTGCACTAGAACTTGTAGAAGAGATTAAGAAAAAAAACCCATCGATTAGTCAGAACTTAATTTGGGAAATCATAAAAGAAAATGATATTAAAAATACAGCAATATATTCTGCATATAATTTTAGAAATAAAAAACAAGAAAAAAGATATACTGAAAAAGATGTTTTACCAAAAGCTATACCATCTATATATAATAAAAAAGCAGTAGATTTTATTATTAAAATTATAAAATCAGAGAACATTTAAAATTATTTATGGAAAACACACAAGAAATTTTTGAATATTTACCACTTGCTTATAAAAATACTTCAGACGCGGAATATTTTGATTTTTTAATTTACTCTGTTCAGAAAAATTATGAAGCAAAAAATTATCATTTTGCAGTGGTAGCTTTACATATGATTTATATGGGAATTGTTTATCATTACATTTATGGAATTTTTAGAGCAGATAAAAAGCGTTTTGAATATATTTTGATTGGGTCTCACGATTTTTTAGAAAGTAAAGGGGTAAAAGATTTTGAAAATCTATCATGGCATAATTTTTCAATAATAAATGAGTCTCAAATTTTTCAATTTTATAGAGCAGTTGGGATTTCAAAAGGAGATATAAAAATATTAAAAAAGCCAGTTAGTGAGAGAAATGATATTTTGCATACAAACGGGAAATATTTATCAAGTGAAAGTGATTTTGAGGAAAGAACACAAGTGTATTTAG
This sequence comes from Candidatus Campbelliibacteriota bacterium, assembly GCA_947311625.1. GTDB lineage: Bacteria > Patescibacteriota > Minisyncoccia > Phycocordibacterales. The sequence goes on from CAMZKW010000009.1 coordinate 10,439, forward strand.
AGAATTTAGAAAAAATTAATGAATTCTGTAAAACAGAATATAAAAAACTCTTTTTTGATTTTTTAAATGATTTTGGGATTGAAATTCAAGATCAAAGTGAAGCGAATGAATATTTAAACCAAGATTTTATCAAAGAAGATTGTGTTAATTTAATTACATTAAAAGAACTTTCAAAAATAAATAAAAAAGATTATCCAAAGAATAGCAGCTTATTATTTAATACAATAAAAAAATATATTTAAAATAAGATTAAATGGTGGAAAATTTTCGGAGTAAATTTTTCATTTTTTTTTGTGTGTGTGGTGGGGGGATTGCGAAGCAATTTTCCCACTTTTTTATTTTATCTGTTTTATATCTCCACACCACTAAAACTTTTCCAAAACCTCCGATAATAAGAATGCAAAAGAGGTTGTAAATTCATTGCCAAAATTAGCAGAAAAAAATTGGATTGAATAAAGATGAATTTTTAAAATGTTAGTCAGATAAGACAATTGCTGAAAAAGTTAAAGCATCTTTTAACGAAGCTATTTCTGCTGGAGTTGGAGGAACACCAATATTGTTTGTTCAAACAAAAGATGGAAAGTTATTTAATATTCCTGCATCAGCAGATATAATAATTCTATCAATTGATAAATTTTTAAAAAATAAATAAAAAACCAAAATGGTTTTTTTTGCTATAATAAAATTATAAAAATAATTAAATTAAATTATTATTTTTTATATAAATTTAAAGAGTAATTTGTTTTTAAGAAAATAACACTCTAGAATGAATTCATTATAAATAAGTTTTTTAATTTATTAAATATAAAAAAACACCTTAGCCTAAAGTATACTGGATTTATTTTATTATAAAAAAAATCTTAAAATTTAGAAAATAAATTTTCACCACTTTTTTATTTAAAGAAAACTGGTTAAAATTTTTATTCTTATATTAGAGTATTTTCTACCTTTTTAGCTTCCACTATTCTAGTCTCTAAAGAGAGGAGGCTTTCTTATCATCCCCCCCCTTTTTTTTTGATTTTTGTCATTGATTCTTCTCTACAGAGGGTGCCATTTCTTTTGTCATCATCTGGTTCAACCCACCACCAGATAGTATTAACATTAACATCTTCTATAAATTTAAGAACCCAAATGGTCTCCCCTCTTCCAAATACTTTCACCCTATTTCCAGCTTTGAATTCTTTCATTACGATCTCCTTTTTTTTCTTAATTGTAAAATAAAAAAAGAAAATATACAAGAAAAAAGTAGCAGTTTGAACATCATTAATTTATATATAAAAAAAAAAAAATAATATTGATACCAGAACCTCGCAGAAGTTCTGGATTTTTTCTAACTTTTTAGAGTGAGGTGTTAGAAACCTCAGGGGGCATTCTCTATACCTTCATAACTTCTGCGATAACTGTTTTCATCTTTTCCTTAACTTCTTCAAAATCAACATAACCTCCATTGTATTTTAATCCTAAATGTAAATGTGGACCCGATACTCTTCCAGTAGAACCAGATATTCCAATAATTTGACCTTTTTTTACTTTGTCACCAATTTTAACTTTGTTTTCTGAAAGGTGGCAATATATTGAAAATAAATTCATCCCGTGATTTATAATAACTCCTTTTCCACAATAATATAGATCGTAGTTTGCAAAAACAACTTCGCCATCATTTATAGATTTAACATTTAAAGGGAATTGAGCTCTAAAATCTGTTCCAGAATGAACCGACCTTCTCCCATCATTAAAAATCCTAACTTTTCCAAATGGAGAGATTATTTTTGAATCCATGGGGTATGCAAAAGAACTACTTATCTTATTTTTTTTATCAGAATTTTCATAAACTATTTTTAACATTTTATTTTCTTGATAGATTCTTTTTTGTAGTTCAGCACTGGGACCTTTAGAATATTTTTTTACCAAATTAACTTTTGTAGTTGGTCTTTTTACCGATCTAAAATAAACTTCTGTAATATTAAATATTTTTTCTTTTCCTAAAAAACTAGTTTTTAATTTACAAATAAATTTTCCTGGACCTTGCTTTGAAAGTGGAAAAATAATTTTTTGGTTTTTGAAAATATAATCTTTTTTAACTCCACCGCAGGAAATTTCTTTAATATCTTTTTCTGTAAAAGGGAAGTCTAGGTGAAATCAATCAAATTTTCCATATCCTAAATATTCTTTAACTAAAAATGGTTTCCATGAAGATGTTTTTTTATCTGATGATTGAATAAATCATCGAGGATCAAAATATTTTTTTTCTATACCTAATTCTTTTTTTGTAAATTCTTTTAGAGTATCTTCAACTTCATTTCCAAAAATTCCATCTAAATAATTTATTTCGTATCCTTTTGACTTTAAGAATTTTTGTAATTTTAGAACATCTCCATTAGCCACATTATCCGAGATTCCTTTTTCTAAAATTGAATGAATACCTAACAAATTAATATCTTTATTTTTTTCATTTTTTTCAGAATTTGATATTTTACTTCCACAAGAATTATTCAATAAAGCTCTAGTCTTAGGTCCAACATAACCATCTTGGGTTGTTCCCAAAAACTTTTGTAATCTTAGAATGGCCCCTCTGGTTTTAGGTCCAATTATTCCATCCACTTTTCCAGCATTAAAGCCTAGTCTATTTAAATGTTTTTGAA
>CAMZKW010000010.1 GCA_947311625.1 Candidatus Campbelliibacteriota bacterium
AAATTTGAAAAAAAAAAAATTGGAAAAAAAAAATTGGAAAATATTTTTGAAAAATTAAATTTAGATAAAAATAAAAGAGCAGAGGATTTAATCTTAGAAGATTTTAAAAAGATTTATTTAAATTTAAAAATATAAAACTTTTAATCTTTTTAAAAAATCTATCATTTTTTTTAAAAAAAATGTTTATTTTTTCGTTTTTGTGCGAATGGTAGGACTCGAACCTACGACCTCATCATTATCAGTGATGCGCTCTAACCACCTGAGCTACACTCGCATATTTTATTTTAAATATTTTATTGGAGTAAAACCTTCAATATAATTTAAGTTTTCATATTATAACAAAATTTTTATAAAAATCAATTTTTTTATTTATTTTATTTTGATATAATACTTATATGAATAAAAAAATATTTGGAATAATTTTTTTTACTATTTTTATTGTAGTACCATTTAATTATTCTTTTGCTCAAAACTGAGAATGTAAAGATTATAGTGATAAAATATTAACCCAAGATCAATTAGACGAGGTTTTATCTGTTTGTAACGCAGAGATAGATAATGATAAAAAAGATTTAAAAAGAAAACAAAGTGAAACAAAAGGTGTTTCCAGTGAGATATTAAAACTAGATAGAAAGATAAAACTATCCCAAGCTTTTGTAAATAAAAAAACTATACAGTTAAAAAAATTATCAAGAAGTATTGGAGAAAATAAGGCGGATTTAAAAAATTTAGAAAATGATATTGATAAATTAAAAAAATCTTTAAAAAGTTTGATTTATAAAAAGTATCAATATAGAGGTTATACCACCGTTGAAACTTTATTTTCAAAAAAAAGTATTTCAGAATTTTTTCAAACAGTTGAATTGATGAAATTTTTAGAAAAAAAAATATTTGATAAAGTTAAGTCTGTTAAAGAAAAGAAAAAAGATTTAGAATTACTTTTAGGAGAGTTGGAAGAAAGAAATGCTTTAGAAAAACAATTAGTTTTAGAAAAAAAAGAAGAAGCACAAAATATTCAAAAAAATAAAAATTATAAAACAGAGTTACTTGATATTCTAAAAAAAGAAGTTGGAGTAAAAAAAGTTGTTTTAAATAAAAAAACTAAAGCAAGAAGTTCTATTTTGGCAAGAAAATTTACCGTTGCCTCTGGTGATAAAGTTACTTTTGGAGAAGCTTATAACATTATCAACCCTTATAAAGGTATATTAGGTATGGACCCAGCTTTTGTACTAGCTATCTTGTTTCAAGAGTCAGGGCATAAAGGTAAGATTGGTGGCAATATAGGTCAATGTACTTATAATCAAAAAAATAAATATGGTAATAAAAGAGGGGGGTATACCGTTATGAGAAGTAGTCAAAAAGCAAACTTTGTTAAGATAATGACTGGTTTAAAAATACCAGCTGCTAAACAGAAAGTTTCATGTCCTATACCAAGAGATGGTGGTTATGGTGGAGCTATGGGCCCCGCTCAATTTATGCCAAATACTTGGATGATGGTGAGAAGTAGAGCTGCAAAAATAATAGGAAAAAGTCCTTCAAAAATGTCTCCATTTACAAATCATGATGCGTTTATAGCATCGGCAACTCTTTTAAAAAATAATTACTATTCAAGATCATGTGGAAACTATGCAAATAAATATAAGCATATTTCATCTACAAGAACACTGAGGGAAAGGTGTGCTGCTTCTATGTATTACGCTGGTGGAAATTGATATAAGTATAGAATGTCATATGGTCAGTCAGTTGTTAATAGGGCAAATAGATTTAGAAGAGATATTCAAACATTAACAAATTAAAATAAATCTTAAGGGTTTATTTTTTATTGAGAAAAAGTTGGGGTGGCGGCTTCGCCGCCCCCCATCCGTTATTAAAAAACACACAACTTATCCATAAAAAAATATATAAAATATAAAAAGTAATTGACAAAAAAAAAAAAATGATAAAATTAAGTAAATAAGTTTAAGGAGAGGTTTTTCTTCGTCTATTATGAAGGATTTAGATAAATAAAAAAAAAGAAAAGGAAAAAAAATGATAGAGATTTTATTTAATACATTTTTAAAGTTGGAAGAAAAGGATGCGTTAAAGGTACTAAAAGAAAGTAGTGATAAGTTCCATCTTTCACAGCTCATCCTTGTTCAATCATATAAAGGAACATTGGAGGAAGGAAATAAGGTAAAAAAACTAGCAGAGGAAATTGTTATGAAAATAGCAAAAGAAGATCTTGAGTTGGATACCATATTATCCTTTATAGGTCACGATATAGAACCTGTTAGTAAATTAGCAGATAGGCTTCTTGAAAAGTTTCCTGAAAGTAGTTTGAATTGTAATATTTTGAAAGAATTTATTAATTCTCAAAATATAAAACAAAGTGAAGTAGCAGCAAGGTTGATGCTGCTAAATGGTTTGTTTTAAAAAATTTTGACAAGTCCTTTTTGGACTTGTTTTTGTTTTTTCAAAAAAGTCGGCGCGCGAAAGGGCGCCGACTTTATTTATATTAAAATTTTTTTATGTTAAAATATATTTATGTTAAATACAGATTTTTTAAATTTAGTTTATTTTAATAATTCAATTCAAAATTATTTAATCTCATTCAGTCTTTTTATAGGGCTTTTTATAGTGTTTAGATTTTTTAGAATAATTATTATAGATAAATTAAAAGTTTTATTTGAAAAAACAAAAAATGATTTTGATGATTTAATTATTGATTTAATATCAGGGGTTTCAAAATTTTTCTATTGGTTTATATCATTTTTTATAGCTTTAAAATTATTAAATATTTCTGAAAATTTTTATTATTTTTTAGATAAAATTTTTATAATTTTAGTGACCTACGAAATAGTAATTTTACTTTCAGAAATGGTAAATTATTTTGTTAAAAAATTATCCGAAAGAAAGGATAATTCTTCAAAGGTGGCTTTTTATGCCATTGGTAAAATAGTAAAATGAATTATTTGGATTGGTGCAATTTTAACAATTTTATCTAATTTTGGAGTAAATATAACAGCTCTTGCGGCTGGTTTAGGTGTTGGTGGTATTGCCATAGCTTTTGCATTTCAATCAATTTTAAAAGATTTATTTTCTTATTTCACAATACTTTTGGACAAGCCAATTAAAATAGGTGATTATATTTATATTGGAGATAAAAAAGGAAAGGTTCAAAGTATTGGGGTAAAAACCACAAGGCTTGAAGCCGTTGATGGTGAAGAGATTATTATTGCCAATGATTTGATTACGGGAACAGATTTTAGAAATTTTGGTAAAACAAAACATAGAAGGATTGTTTATAATATAGGTGTTGCCTACGATACTCCCGTTAAAAAATTAAAAAAGTTGAAGGAAAAGTTGATTAAAATATTTGAATCCTTTGGGGAAGAAAAGGTTATTTTACACAGGTGTCATTTGAGAAGCCTTAGCGAATCATCGATGGATTATGAGATAGTTTTTCATATTCCGGTTAGAGATTATGATTTATATATGGATATAAATGAAGAAATTAATCTTAAAATTTTAGAGTTATTTGAAAAAGAAAAAGTTGAAATTCCTTTTCCTACGAGAACTATTTATAACAGAGGGGGGTAGGTTTTTGATCGGTATAACTTATACCGATCTTTTCTTATGTTATAATTATTCTATGTTTAATTTTCTAAATTTTTTTGAAAAAAAGAAAAAAAATATTTGAAAAGAATTGAAAGGAAGAAAAGATTACATAACTATTCTTGCCCCCATGCTTGATGTGACAGATAAGCCTTTTAGGCAGATTGTGTCGGAATCTGCAGCACCGGATATTTTCTTTACGGAATTTGTTTCAACAGACGGTCTTGCTTCGAAAGGTGGAAAAAAAAGATTAAAAAAAATGTTAGAGTTTTCTGATTATGAAAAAAAGAATAAAAATTTGATTGTTCAAATTTTTGGATCAAATCCTAAAAAATACAAAGAAGCTTTAAAAGAAATTAAAAAATATGATTTTGCAGGAATTGATATAAATATGGGTTGTCCAGATCAAAAAATTATCAAACAAGGTGCTGGTTCTGATTTGATGAGAAATTTTGACAAAGCTAAAGAAGTTTTTAATATTACAAAAAAAAACTCTGGTGGATTGCCAGTTTCCATAAAAACAAGAATCGGATATTCACAAATAGATTGAGATTGAATAAAATTTGTTTTTTCCATAAAGCCCGATGCTGTGAGTTTTCATTTAAGAACCAAGCAGGAAATGTCTAAAGCTGATGCTCACTGAGAGTTAATGGGGCAAATTAGGTCTCTGAGGGATGAAATATCACCAGATACCGTTCTCTTTGGGAATGGAGATGTGTTAGATTTAGAGACTGCAGAAAAATATATTAAAGAATCTGGAATTGATGGAATTCTGATTGGTAGGGGAATTTTTCAAAATCCATTTCTTTTTGATAAAAAGAATATTGATGATTTAGAAGTTTCTAAAAGGTTAGATTTGCTTCTTAATCATATGAAATTATATGAAGAGGAATTTGGAGAAACGGAGGAGAATTTAAAAGAATTTGGAAAAAGATTGAAGAATTTTAATCTTATGAAAAAGTTCTTTAAAATTTACGTAAATGGTTTTGATGGGGCGAAAGAGTTGAGAATTAAACTAATGGATGCAAAATCATCCGAAGAAATAAAAGAAATAATAAAAGATTATTTAAAATAGAAAACTAAAAATAACTTTAGTTTTTTTGTTATAATTTATTTATAATGATAAAAAAGATTGATCTGAAAAATAAAAAATATAATAGAAAAGAAGTTGATAAAATACAAAAAAACAGAAATATTAAATTTCTGTTTTTTCTTCACAAAGAGTTATTAGATTTTCTAATCTCTCCAGTGTTTCATCTTTTCCGAGAATTTCGGCGATGGTAAATGGGTCGGGTGATCGTTGTAATCCAGATAATCCAAATCTCAATGGATGTAAAGCATAACCTCTTCCAATTTCCCCAGTTCAATCTCAAAGTTTTTCTTTTAAATTTTCTGCAGTAAAATTATTTTCTTCAATCTCATCTAATTTAGTTTTAATTTCTTTTAAAATTTCCGTTGTTTTTTTAAAAGTAGAATCTTTAAAAAGTAGTTTTTCTTTTTCAATTTCTGGTTTTTTGAAAAAATAGTTAAACTCTCCTAGTTTCTCTAATTCAGTAATATCTCCAAACTTATCAATTCTTTCTCGAATAATTTTTTGAATAATCAAATCAAATTTTTCTGATTCTCCAGAAATCTCCTTTTTTAATTCTTCAGAAATAAAATCAAAAACCCTTGAACGATAAATTTCATCACTTAACTTTTGCATGTGCATTCGATTAATTGAATCTAGTTTTTTATAATCAAATACAGCAGGGGAATTATTTATTTTTTCCAAAGAAAATTCTTTAATCAATTCCTCTTTGGTAAAAAACTCCCTGTCATCACCTGGATTTCAACCAAGGAGAGCAAGATAGTTAATCACCCCTTCTGCTAAATAACCCATTTTTTTAAATTCATCTCATGTTACAGCCCCATGCCTTTTACCTAACTTTTTTTTGTCTTCCCCTACAATTAATGGTAAATGGGCGTAATTTGGTATTTTTCCACCCAGAGCTTCAATTAAGATAATTTGTCTTGGTGTAGATGTAATATGGTCTTCTCCACGTATAACATCGGTGATTCCCATATCTATATCATCCACAACTACGGTTAAATGATAAAGTGGATTTGTTTTTGAACGTGCAATTACAAAATCTCCAAAATCTGTAGTGTCAATTTCAATTTCGCCACGAACGGCATCAGTAAATTTTATTTTTTTATTGGGATTTTTTATTCTGATGACTTTGTCTCCAGAACCATCTTTCGATTCTTCCCCTTCAAAGGCAACCCCTTTTTCTAAAAGAGTTTCAATGGCATCAATATAAAATTCATTTCTTTTGGATTGTTTGAAAGGTCCTTTGTCAAAATCAATTCCTAATTCATCTAAAGTCTCCAAAGCAAATTCTTCAAATTCTTCTTTGCTTCTTTCTCTATCGGTATCTTCAAATCTCATTACTATTTTTCCATTATTTTTTCTTGCATAAAAATAATTAAAAAGTAAACTTCTAATATTTCCAATGTGTAATCTTCCCGTCGGTGATGGTGGAAATCTTACAATAATTTCATTTTTTATGTCTTCTTGATTCATATTTTTATATTATATCAAATTTATCTTTTTTTAAGAACTTGTTTAAAATGTAATATTTATAATAATATTAAAATTTATAAATATTTTTAAATTTGTTATAATAAAATAATGAAATATTTTAATATAAACATAATAATCCCAGCAGTTATTTTAATAGGAAGTTTTTTTGGATTTTATTATCAAGAAAATCTTATACAAGAAATTTCTAAAGAGTATATGGGTATTTTAATATTCTTCTTCGCTACAATAACAGGTGTTTTTATTTCTCGTCAAGGGAGAAGATACAATTTAATTGTTGGAGAACTTACTAATTTTAATGGAAATTTATCTTTTCAATATAGGAATATGGAAAATATTGATAAAAAATATCAAGAAAATTTAGGAGTTATTATAAAAAAACATTTTTCTTATTTTGAAAATGATAATTATTCTTGAGATTCGTTCTTAAAAGTTAAAACTACAACTTTGACAGATATAAATAGTCTTCATATGGAAATAATGGAAGATGGTGTAGATTTGAATAAACTACAAAGTCACTTTATAAATAGAAGCCAGGCTTCTTTACTGGATATGCATAAAATAAGAAAAAATCTTGTTCCTCTAATGAGAGAGAAAATACCAATTAATAATTGAATTATTATAGGTTTTTTATCCATTGGATTGCTAATATCAATCATTTCATTTAATTCTCAGTTTAATCTTTTTGAGTCATTATTGAAATCACTTTTTACAACTTCGATCTTTTCTCTCACTCTAACTTTATTTAAAATGAATAAATTAAATTTTTATGAAGAAATGCCAGGGGAAAGTTCTGCAAAAGATATTCTGGATATTATTGATGGAAAAAAATAAAAAATAACTTTTTAAAAAGTTATTTTTTATTTTAATTTTGTTATAATATGTTTATGAATAAAAAAATATTATTAACGGGTGATAGGCCAACGGGGAAATTACACCTAGGACATTATGTTGGATCATTAAAAAATAGGGTAAAAATGCAAGAAGAATATAACACCTTTATAATGGTGGCAGACATACAAGCTTTAACTGATAATTATGATAATCCACAAAAAGTTAGAGATAATGTTTTTGAGGTTGTGGCAGACAACTTGGCAGCAGGTATTGATTCAAAAAATGTTAACTATTTTATACAATCACAAATTCCAGAAATTGCAGAATTGACAATTTTCTTTTCAAATATGGTTACGGTTTCTGAATTACAAAGAAATCCAACGGTCAAAACAGAAATTGGACAGAAGGGGAAGTTGTTTAAAGATGGTAACGTAACATTCGGTTTTTTGGGTTACCCAGTTTCTCAAACTGCTGATATTTCATTTTTGAAGGCTGAAATTGTTCCTGTGGGGGAAGACCAACTCCCAGTTTTAGAACAGGGGAATAGGATTTTGAAAAAATTTAATAGATACTATGGTAAAACATTTCCAGAAATAAAAGGAATTGTTGGTGATGTTGCAAGACTTGCAGGACTTGATGGAAATAAAATGTCAAAATCTTTAAATAATGCAATTTATCTTTCTGATACATCGGAAGAGGTTGCTAATAAAATTAAAAAAGCTAAAACTGATTCTGAAAATAAAGTTTATTACGACTTAAAAAAAAAACCAGAAATTTCAAATCTTATGGAATACTATAAAATTGCCACTGGAAAAAGTTTTGATGAAATAGAAAATGAATTTAAAGATATAACTTATTATTCAGAATTTAAGGAAAAATTAACTGAAGAATTAAATAATTTTTTAAATAATTTTAGAGAGAGAAGAAAGAAATATGAAGAAAATCCACAATTAGTCTGAGATATTTTAGAAGATGGTAGAAAAAAAGTTAGAGAAATTGCTAAAAAAAATATGATAGAAGTGAAAGAAAAAATGAAAATTAATTATTAGAAAAAAAATAATAGCCCAGGCTATTTTTTTTAAAAAAACTGGAATATTAAAATTTAATATTCCATTAATTTATCTTTATTCTTTTGGTAGTAAAAATAAGCTGAAATAAGAAAGAATCCTAACATTGCTGAACCAACAACTTTTACAATACTCTGTATGTTTTCAACATAGGTTCCACCTATATAACCAACACTAATTCAAAGTATAGATCATCCAATTGCCCCTAAAAAGTTTCAAAATAAAAATTTTTTTAATCTCATTTTTAAAATTCCGGCTACGAAAGGAACAAATTCTTTTATTCCAGATATAAACCTTGCAAAAAATACAGATTTTCCACCATGTTTGTTTATAAATTTTAAAGCTATTTTATAACTAGATTCTTTACTATAATTTTTTTTCATATAATCTGAAAAATAGTGTCCTAACCCGTATCCAATTAAATCTCCTATGACAGCACCAATTATAACTATCGGTAATAAAATTGTAATATTCAAATCTCCTCTGGCTAAAAATCATCCCATGGTTATTATGTATGTTGTTCCCGGAAGAAGTCCTAAAATGATAGTCCCTTCAACTATTGCGGAAATAAAAGCTGTTCAATAAGCATATTCCACATGGTTTTGTATAAAATATTCCAGTGATAATAGAAAGTTTTTAAAAATATCAGAAATAAATATAAATCAAATTGCAAAACTTAGAGAAATCCCAAGACTTACAAAATAAATATATAAATTTCCATATAAATTAAAATGTTTTTTTATTCTTTGCATTTAAAGATTATAGCATTTTTTAAAATTAAAAACACTTGACTTTTTTATTTATTATGTTTATAATGATTTTAAAAAATAAAGAAAGGGTTTGTTATGAATGTGGTTTGTAGGACAAACGATGATCGAGGATGGCCTTTTGTTGCCGAGTTCTTTGAAGAAGGCAAGGTGGTAAAAAAAAGAGTTTATTCTCTCACAAATAGAGGTTGGGTTAAATTAGCTGTTGAGAATGGTATTACTGCCTTTGAATTTGGGTTGATTTTTAAAGCTCATAAAAAAATGATGGGTGAGGGTGATAAAAAAGCAGATATTTTTGAGAGTATTAAAGTCTCCCAAAAAAAGTCTTCTTTAAAGGAAGCTTTTGCAAAGGCAGTGGAAGCCTTCCATGCAGGTGCTGTAGATATTGTCTATGGCTTAAATGGAGAGGTATATCTTTCTAGATATTAACCTTTTCATAAAAACATATGATATAATTTTAATATGTTTAATTTTTTTTTAAAAAACTTTATTTGTAAAAAATATTCAAAAGAGGCTTATACTGATGAATTAACAGGGTTAAGAAATAGAAGAGATTTTAATTTAGAAATAGAATTATTTTTTGAGTTTCTTAAAAAGAGGAAAAAGTATAATACTGATAACTAGATTATTTTTATAGATTTAAATAATTTTAAACAAATTAATGATGAATATGGACACAATAAGGGTGATGATGTTTTAAGAGAGATATCAAATATATTTCTTAATACTTTTAGATCAACAGATTTGTTTTTTAGATTTGGTGGTGATGAATTTACAGTTATTTTTAAAAGAACCAAAAAAGAAGATTTAAGAAAAATTTTAAATTTACTTATTCAAAATGTAAATGATAAAATTAATTTTGATAATATTGATTTTGGTTTAAGTATTAGCATTTCTCATATTGATGAGAGTACATCATTAGATGAAAATATCAATAGAGCAGATAAAATGATGTATGAAATAAAAAAGAAAGGAGATGGTATTTTATTTTGAGATGAATTTAAAAAAAAAAATGAGTAAAAATTTTACTCGTTTTCTTTTTTAAATTTTTCCAACAACTCTTCAAAAGCAATTTGCTCAGAATTTTCTTCGTCTCTACTTTCTAAGGTTAATTTTTCTGATTCAATATCTTTTTCTCCAATAACTATAAAGTAAGGCAATTTTTCTTTTTTAGCCTTTCTAACTTTTTTACCAAAGCCGTCGTTTGAGTCATCAAATTCAACTCTAAATCCTGCTTCTTTTAATTTCTTAAAAATATTTTCAGAGTATTCGTTGGCAAAATCTCCTACTGGAATAATTTTTGCCTGAACCGGTGAAAGTCAAAAGGGAAAATTTCCTGCTGTGTGTTCAATCATCACTGCCATAAATCTTTCCAGAGAACCAGCGATGGCACGGTGAATCATAATTGGAGTTTTCTTTTCTCCGTCTTTATCAACATATTCCAAACCAAACCTTTTTGGCATATTGAAATCAAGTTGAACTGTTCCTAACTGTCATTCTCTTCCCAGAGCATCTTTAAATTGGAAGTCTAATTTTGGACCATAGAAAGCTGCTTCTCCTTCCATTTTTTTGTAGGGCAAATTTTCATCCTGAGCAATTTTTTCAAGAATTCTTTCGGCCTCTAAAAATAGTCCATCTTCGTTGATTAAATACTTTTCCGGTTCTTCTGGATTGTGAAGAGAAAGAGAAACTCAATAATTCCCATCCTCTAACATTCCCAATTTTGTATAAAAATCTTTAATAATGGAAACAATATTTTTAATTTCCTGTTCCACTTGCTCTGGTGTCACAAAGGCATGCCCATCGTCTTGGGTAATAGAACGAACTCTAGTAAGTCCTGCTAATTCTCCTGCCTGCTCATCACGATAAACGACTCCATTTTCAGCATATCTAATAGGCAAATCCTTATAGGTTTTTGGGGATGAAGCAAAAATTTGAGTGTGATGAGGGCAGTTCATTGGTTTCATCACAAAGCGAGTATCTGATTTTCCGGAAACTTTGAAAAGTTCATCGGAAAATTTAGCCCAATGCCCAGAAGTTTCGTAAAGTTCTTTTTTTGTGATGTGAGGAGAAACAACTCTTTCTCAACCAAGAGCAGATTGAAGTTTTCAAATTTTATCGGTAACAGCCTCTCTAATTTTTGTCCCCTTTGGAGTAAACATTGGAAGTCCTGCTCCCACAAGATTTGAGAAAGTAAATAAATCTAGTTCTTTTCCTAATTTTCTGTGGTCTCTTTTTTCCGCTTCTCTAATTTTTTCTTCATATTCTTTTAATTCCTCGGAAGTTTCGAAGGCAACTCCATAAATACGAGTTAGCATTTTATTTTTCTCATCACCTCTTCAATAAGCGCCAGCAACTTTTGTGAGTTTAAAAGCGTCCGTTGGAATTTCAGAAGTATTTTCAATATGTGGTCCTTCGCATAAATCTTCAAAAATTTGTCCGGTTTTGTAAAGCATTATTGCTTCTCCATTATCAGCAATTTCGTTAATAAGCTCCGTTTTGTATTCATTATTTTTGAATTTTTCCAAAGCTTCTTCTTTAGAAATTTCCACTTTATCAAAATCTAATTTTTGAGAAATTATTTTTTTCATTTTTTTCTGAAAATCTTTTAAATCATTTTCGGCGATTTTATTTTCTCCAAAATCAATATCGTAGTAAAATCCATTTTCTATAACCGGACCAATTGTAATTTTTGTATCGGGATATTTGTCTAAAACTGCTATGGCTAAAATATGAGCCAAAGAATGTCTAATTTTAAAAATTTGTTCTTTATTTTTCATTTGATAATTTTAACATTTTTTTTAAAAAAAAATAACAGCAAAACAATAAAATAATTGTTATGCATAAGGTAAATAATATCTGGGTTTTTTGTGCTATTAAAGCACAAACTACAATTCAGGCTAATACAGTATCGGTATTTGGTTTAACGACTTTAAGTCTTCCAAATTTAGTAACCTTAGCTGGTATTTTTGGGTAGTTGCGACAGCCCAGATATCTTGAAAATTATCTGTCACTTTTTGGTACCACTTAAGAGGCCAAATTTACCCTTGTGAATTGAATAAAATTATTATATATTTTTTCAGATAAAAAAACAATTTTTTATCCACAGCCTTATTTATTTTTTTATTAGAAAAATCAATGATATCATACTTTTATGATAAATATCAACAAAGATGCTAATCCAGGAAAAAAATTAAAAATAAAAATAGATAATAATGAATATTTAAGATTTCCAGTAGCTACACATTTAATTCATATAAAAGAGGATTTAAGTCCAATTTTTGAAGTTATAAAAAAAAAATATAAAAAAGGTGATTGAATAGCAATTTCTGAAAAATTTTTAACAATTTCAGAGGGGGAGATTAATTCATAAAACTTTTTTAAAACCTAAATGATTAGCAAAAACTTTATATTGAGTTATAAGATTTAATATGGGTGAAAAAGCATATAAAAATGATCCAGGTCATGCTGTTCCTGAAAAATTACAGGCAGCAATTTTAATAGCCGGGTGATGAAGAATATTTTTTGCAATGATTGTTGGGATACCACTTACTATTTTATGAAAAATTTTTGGAAAAAAGAAATGTTGATTTTATATTCTTGCAGGAAATAGAATTTCGGAAATAGATGGAACTTTTACAGATGAAATGCCACCTTTTAATGAATTTGCAAAAATTTATCCAGAAAATGCTCAAAAATCAGCAGATGAAATTGAAGAAAAATTTGGAATTTCGACAGCAATAACAGATGGTAATAATATAAATACTGAAATTCTTGGTCTTAGTAAAAAAGCACCTCTAAATAAAAAATTAGCTAGAGAAATACTTTTAGATAATCCAATGGGTCAAGGTAGAGAACTGACACCTTTAATTTTAGTTAGAAAAGTTTCCTAGGAGAGGGGATATTTGTTCTTATAGAGTAAGAAAAGAGTAATTTTAAAAAGCAAGTTCAACAGGCAAGGCCTGTCCTTTTTCTTTTAAAAAAGAACAGGCCTTGCCTGTTGAACTTGCTTTATGGAAAAATAAAATTAAAAAATAAATTATGATATAATTTCACTATGAAATCAAATGAAATAAGAAAAAGATTTTTGGAATTTTTTGAAAAAAGAAATCACTCAATAATTCCATCAGCACCTCTTGTGCCAGAAAATGATCCGTCAGTTTTGTTTAATACTGCCGGAATGCAACCCTTAGCTCCTTTTTTACTTGGAGAAAAACATTCAGCAGGGGCAAGATTAGCAGATGCTCAAAAATGTGTTAGAACAAATGATATTGATGAGGTTGGAGATAATACACACTTTACCTTTTTTGAAATGCTTGGAAACTGATCTTTGGGAGACTATTTCAAAAATAAAGCCATTGAATATTCCTTTGAATTTTTAACTTCAAAAGAGGAAGGTTTGGGGCTTGACCCAAAGAGACTTTATGTAACAGTTTTTGAAGGAGATGAAAATGCTCCCAAAGATGAGGAGGCTTACAAAAAATGAAAAGAAATTTTTGAAAATACTGGCCTAAATCCTGATGAAAGAATTTTCTGAATGTCGGCTAATTCTAACTGGTGAGCTGCTGGAGATAATGGTCCTTGTGGCCCTGACTCAGAAATGTTTTATGATAGAACGGAAAATGGTTTGGGTGGTTTAACTAAGGAAGAATTTATTCAAGCCGATGATAGACAAGATGTGGTTGAAATTTGAAATGATGTTTTTATGGAATTTTTGAAAAAAGACAGAAAAGTGGTTGGAAAATTAGACCAGCAAAACATTGACACCGGAGCTGGCCTGGAAAGACTAACTGCTATTTTGCAAAATAAAAAATCCCCCTACGAAACTGATTTATTTGAAAACGAATTAAAAATTTTAGAAAAAGAATCTGGAAAAAAATATCAAGATTTTCAAAAAGATTTTAGAATTATTTTAGACCATTTAAGAACCTCAACCTTCTTAATTTCTGATGGAGTTTTTCCTTCAAATAAAGACCAAGGATATATTTTAAGGAGACTTCTGAGAAGAGTAGTTGTTAGAATAAAAAATATTGAATTTCAAAATGAAAAAGTTTTGGAAATTGTAAAATCATATATTCAAAAATATTCTGAAATTTATCCAAATTTGAAAGAAAAAGAAGATTTAATTTTAGATGAAATTCAAAAAGAAATTCAAAAATTTGAAAAAACTTTAACTGCTGGTTTGAAAGAATTTCAGAAAATAATAAAAACTAGCAATGAAATTTCCGGAGAATTAGCATTTAAGCTTTTTGCTTCCTACGGTTTTCCACTTGAGTTGATTATTGAAGGGGCTGAAAAGAACGGTTTTGTGGTGGATGTGAAAGGATTTGAAGAAAAAATGAAAGAACACACAGAAAAATCTAAAACTGCTTCCGCTGGAAAATTCAAAGGTGGTTTGGGTGGAGATTCGCCAAAAATTGTTGCCTTTCATACTGCCACTCATTTACTTTTGGCAGCCTTAAAAAAAAATGTGGGGGAGTATGTTTCTCAGAAAGGTTCAAATATTACTGAGGAAAGAGCCCGTTTTGATTTTAACAATCCAGAAAAGGTTCAGAAGGAAGTTCAAGAAAAAATTGAAAATTGAATAAATGAAGTGATAGAAAAAGGAGTTGAAGTTAAGGTTGAAGAAATGCCAAAAGTAGAGGCAGAAAAAGACCTGAGTATCAATGGTTCTTTTTGAGAAAAATATCCAGATGTGGTAAAAGTTTGAACCATTGAAAAAGACGGAGAAATTTTCTCAAAGGAGTTATGTAACGGACCGCACGTAAAAAACACAAAAGAGTTGGTAGATTTTGGAAAGGTAAAAATAAAAAAAGAAGAATCATCTTCTGCTGGGGTTAGGAGGATAAAATTAGTTTTTGAAAAATAAGAGAAAATTTTAAGAGTTTTTTTGATAATGGTGGCACTAAAGGCAACACCATTTTTTTTGATATTTTTTCTTTTCAAAAAAAGAAAAAATTTGCTATAATAAAATAATTATGAGACATGAAGTACCGCAATTTATTGATATTGAAGATAAGGTTTTTGGTCCTTTAACTTTTCTTCAAGGGCTATATTTAATAGGAGGTTTTTTTGGAGCATTTTCGGTATATTATATTACAGGAATGTTATGAAATTCCGCCCCATTTTTTCTAAAAGCATCTTTTGGTATTCCAATACTTGCCCTAGGTATAGCATTGGCCTTTGTTGAAATTAATAAGAGAAAATTTATAAAATATATAGAAGCTTGATTTTACTTTCTTATTTCTCCTAAAAAATATATTTGGCAAAAGCAAGAAAATAAAGAAAAAAGAGAAGTTAATTTGGATGATGATTTTATTTTACCTGGTGAATCAAATAACACATCATATACAATTCAAAACAATGATTATAAAACAAAAAATAAAAGGTCTAGATTGAAATCACTTGCTCACGATCTAGATATGGATATAGAATAAAAATATTATGGCAAAAAAAAACATACAAGGAAGTACAAGGGATTTTGTACCAATAAAGGAAGTTAAGGATGGAATAATTGTTTTAGAAGATGGTACTTTGGTTGCCATATCTTTAGCAACATCTATAAATCTATCTTTAAAATCCTATGAAGAACAACAGGGTGTCTTAAATTCATTTAAATCATTTTTAAATACTTTAGATTTTTCAACTCAAATTGCTATCCAGTCTAGAAAAATGGACATTGGGCCATATATGGAGTTATTAGAAGAGAAATTAAAAGTCCAAGAAAATGAGTTGATAAAATTGCAGACCATGGAATATATAAATTTTATTAAAAATTTTTCTGAGAATGTAAATGTTATGGATAAACAATTTTTTCTAGTTACTTCTTATAAACCAGCGGTGGTTTCCAGTGAGAGTGGTGGTGGGTTTATTAGTAATTTATTTGGAAAATCAAAAAAAGATCAAAGTGATAGTGATAAACTAACATTTGAGGAAGGTAGGATTCAATTGGAGCAGAGAATATCTCTTCTCCAATCAACTTTAGGAAGGACTGGAGTTAAAACAAAATTACTAGATACAGAAGCTGTTTTGGAAGTGTTTTATTCTATTTACAATCCAGGTTCTGAGAGTGATTTAATCGTATAAAAATATGTCATTTTTTAAAAAAAAAGAAGAAAAACAAGATTTTGGGATAAATCCAATTTTGCCAAAACAGATTTATCAATCTGCTGTTTTAGATTTGAAAGATATTTTAGCCCCTTCAGCTTTGGATGTTAAAGCAAAGTATATTGATTTAGGTGAGAAGGTAGCAAGAACATTTTTTATAATCTCCTATCCAAGATTTTTAGCTGATGGGTGATTTGCTCCAGTAATTAATTTAGATAAAGAATTTGATATATCTATTTTTATAAACCCAATTGAATCCCAATATGCTTTAAAAAAATTACAAAAAAAAGTAGCTGAGGTAATGTCTCAAATTCAAGAAAGAGAAAATAAAGGGTTGGTTAGGGATCCATCTCTAGATGCTGCTTATCAAAATATTGAGTTCCTAAGGGGTAGGCTTCAGGAGGCCACAGAGAAATTATTTTCCGTTGGGGTTTATATTACTGTTTATGGAGAAGATGAAAAAGAACTTGATAAGACAGAAGCTGAAATTAAATCTATTTTAGAATCAAAAATGATTTATGTTAGACCTGCAATTTTTCAGCAAGCCGATGGGTTCAAAACTACAATACCATTAAATAGAGATTTATTAGATGTACAATCAAAATTAAATACAGAGCCTCTTTCATCTATTTTTCCTTTTATATCATTTAACTTAACAACTGATAACGGTATTCTATATGGAATTAATAGGCATAACTCATCTTTAATTTTATTTGATAGATTTTCTCTACCAAACTATAATTCAGTAATGTTTGCTACATCTGGAGCTGGTAAATCATTTACAATTAAATTAGAGATTTTAAGGTCTTTAATGTTTGATACATCTGTAATTGTTATTGATCCGGAAAATGAATATCAGTATCTTGCTGAAGCAATGGATGGGAGGTATTTTAATATTTCTTTGTCATCTCCAAATCATATAAACCCTTTTGATTTACCAGTTCCAACGGAAGGGGAATCAAGGCAAAAGATTTTAAGAAATCAAATAGTATCTTTAGTTTCATTTTTTAGATTGTTATTTAAAGGTATGACTCCGGAAGAAGATGCTATCGTAGATAAAGCTATTACTGAAACATATGCCTTAAAAGATATTACAGCAGAATCTAATTTTGCTGAAATAGAAGCACCTTTGCTTTCTGATTTTGAAATGGTTTTATCTGGAATGGAAAATTCTGGAGAATTAGTACAAAAGCTTTCTAAATTTACTAGAGGTTCTTGGGCTGGTTTATTAAATAAACCATCCAATGTTGATATGAATAGAAAAATAGTTGTCTTTTCCATTAGGGATATGGAGGATGATTTAAGGCCAGTAGCCATGTTCCTTATTACCCATTTCGTTTGGAATGAAGTTAGAAGGGAATTGAAAAAGAGGTTGCTCGTGGTGGATGAGGCTTGAACAATGATGAAATCAAAAGATGCCGCTTCTTTCCTTTTTGGAATGGCAAAGAGAGGTAGAAAATATTATCTTGGAATTGCAACTATTACCCAGGATGTATCTGACTTTTTAAATTCAGAATATGGACCACCAATTATTACCAACTCTTCAATGCAATTTCTTTTAAAGCAATCATCGCTCTCCATTGATAAATTACAAGAAACTTTTAATCTAACGGAGGAAGAAAAATACCTTTTAACAGAAGCAAATGTTGGAGAAGGGATTTTCTTTGCTGGAACAAAACATGCAGCTATAAAAATTATTGCTTCATACACTGAAGAACAAATTATTACCTCTGATCCAGCACAAATTTTAAAATTAAAAAATCTAAGAGATGCTTAGTTTTTTCTTTTTTAAAATAATTTTTCCGGTGTATTATAAAAATTGACTTTTTAATTAAAAAATGCTTTAATATACACAGGTAAGACGGAAATGAAAAGTGGATTGAAATTTTGTTGCTCTTCGTACAACAAAATTTCAATCCATAGGAAAAGAAAGGCTGGGCTTTGCTCAGTCATCACA
>CAMZKW010000011.1 GCA_947311625.1 Candidatus Campbelliibacteriota bacterium
CTAAGAATCAGATATTTTTTGCTTTATCTCGGTTAAATGATTTTTTTGATTCCATGAATTATGAAATGCTTCAGGATGAAGAAAAATCTGAAGATTTTAAAAGGGACTTTTTTGCAGCAATTAATTTAATGAGGGAATTAAAACTGCGTAAAAGTTTATATTTAGCTTCAAATTTTTCGTTTATCTATCAAAGATATTTGAATTTAGAAGGGAATATACAAAAAATTATAGATAGTGGAAAAAATCCCTATGTGGATTTTGATGCTATTTTGGAACATACAAAGGAGGGGTTGAGAAAAAAATAGAAAATTAACTGTCATATTTTTGGCAGTTATTTTATGTTAAAATTATTTTGTGAATAAAATTTTAGAAAAAGAAATGACTTGAAAGGGAAACAAAATAAAATATTTTTTTAGAAAGTCTTTGAAGGCAAAAAGAATAAAAATTGAAATTAAAAAAAATGGTAAAATTTTTTTAGTTGTGCCAAAATTTATTCCTAATTTTTTAGGGAGTTCTTTTTTAAAGAATAATATTGAAAAAGTTTTGAAGAAAAGGAATGAGGTTTTGGGTGGTTTTGGGAAATTGTCTGGAGGTAAAGACTCCAGTCATCCCATAAAAAATCTTTCAAAAAACGACTTTCAAAAATATAAAAAAGAAGCTGAAGAAAAAATAACAGAAAGAGTGGAATTTTTTGCTAAAAAATATGGCTTTCAATATAACCAAATAAAAATAAAAGATAATAAAACTAACTGAGGTTCTTGTTCTATTAAGAAAAATTTAAATTTTAATTATCGTTTAATTTTTTTAAAAGAAGATGAAATGGATTATGTAATTATTCATGAACTTTGTCATTTAATAGAAATGAATCATTCAAAAAGATTCTGATCTGAAGTGGAAAAAAAAATCCCAAACTATAAAGAATTAAAAAAAAATATAAAAAATATTTATTAATTTTTTAAAAACAAAAAAACAACCTTTTAAGTTGTCTCTATGATAATTAAAAACTTATTGTTTTAAGGATGAGAGCCACAGCTCTCATTTTATTATCTGTCCACCTCGCAAAAGCATTTGAATTTTTTGCGATTTATGTATTTATCATTTATAAAAACAACATCACTTTTTCCTACCCCCAATACTGAGAAAGTAAAAGAGTTTATTATACCAATATTTTTATCATGGTATTTTTTTTCCTTTCCTTCTACAGAACAGATAACATCTATTGAGTTATTTGCTCTTAATCTAAATATATTAGCTTTTTTAAATTTAAAGCCAACAATATCCTCCTTTTTACACTCTGTGGGTAGAACGCAAACAAAATCTAGCGAGTAGGCTAGATTAACCATAAAAAAAATTCCTAAAATAATTTTTTTCATTTATATTCCTTTGTATCTATTACCCTAGGGGTTTTTAAAAGTATACTATTTTTTTTATAAAAGTCAATATGTGTTAAATCTTTTTATGTGATATAATTTTTTTATGTTTAGTTTTTTCAAAAAAAATATTTTGAAAAAGTCTATTTTTCTATTTTTAATTTTTCCAACTATTTCTTTAGCTTCTGAAATAAATTTCTCTGAAGTTATGGCCGACCCAGAGGGTACAGATACAAATCGTGAGTGGATTGAGGTTAAAAATACTGCTAATTATCCTGTTAATTTAGAAAAATATAAATTTTGTGATTCTGGTTCTTGTCATAAATTATATTCTGAAAATAATAATTTTAAAATTCAACCAAAATCTTTTGGAATAATTGCAAAAAATATTTCTGAATTTAAAAATGATTACCAAGACTTTAGTGGTTTTGTTTTAAGAGCCTCATTTTCTTTAACTAATGCTGGAGAAAAGTTGGAATTAAAAAATC
The DNA here is from genome assembly GCA_947311625.1 of Candidatus Campbelliibacteriota bacterium. GTDB lineage: Bacteria > Patescibacteriota > Minisyncoccia > Phycocordibacterales. Next base: position 1,859 of record CAMZKW010000011.1, read on the forward strand.
AAAATGGAGATGTAGTTTCAGTAGTTGAATATAGTGGTGATGTTTGTGGAAAAAATGGAGATAGTTGTTCTTTATTTGGAGATACTTGAAAAAATGGAAAATCAACTCCGGGAAGTGAAAATGTATTTAAAAAGAAAGAAAGTTCAAATAGTTCCGGCGGTAGTTCGTCGTCAGATGAAACACCAAAAATTGATAGAACCTATGTAGAAATTACAGATGTAATTGATGGAAAGAAAAAGTTAAAAGCTGAAATTATTGATGATATACCAACTTTGATAGCTGGTGCTGAAAATGAATTTCATGGACGGGCCTATGGAATTACTGGAATTGAAATTCGTGGTGCAGAATATTTTTGAAATATGGGGGATGGAAAAAAAGAATATGGAAAAAATATAAAACATACTTTTTTATATCCTGGAAAATACATTTTAACTTTAGTTGTAAAATCTGCTAATTTTACAGGAAATATCAGAAAAATTGTTTCTGTTATAAATTCACCTATAGAAATTTCTTCCATTGATAGTAAAGAAAATTGAATAAAAATAAAAAATAATTATTCGGATATTTTAAAACTTGATGGTTGAGAGATTTTTGTTGATGGTGAAAAATTTAAAATTCCAAAGGAAAGTTATATTTTAGGAAATTCAGAATTAATTTTCCCAAATAAAATAACTAATTTAGATGTTAAAAATAATTCACATATTTTTTTACTTTTTCCCAAAGGCCAGAAGCAATCAGTTTTTGTAAAAAAAGATGTTTCTAAAATAGATTCAATAAGTCTTGATTTAGATGAAAATAAAAAACCAAAAAAAATAAATATAGTTAATAAGATAAAAAAAGTTTTTAAAAAAAATAATTTTAAAAAAAAAGAAACTCAATCAGAACTTAAAAAAGTTAATTTTGATAATTTTAATGAGAGAAATTTTTTAGAAAAAAATAATTTTGTTAAAGTTGAAAAAAAAGATGAGGAAAATTTTGCGAAGCAAAATTTTCCTAAAAATACAGAAAAAAAAGAAAATCTTAAATTAAAGGAAAATAACAATTTTATTCTAAAAAATTTATACTTTATTATTTTTGTAGTTTTTACAGGGATTTTAGTTTTGATTTCATTTATATTAAATTATTTAAATAAAAAAGATATTCTTGACGATGAAATAAAAAAAGAAGCTTGAGATTATGAAATTGAAGAAATTAATAATTAAAAAAATAAGATAAAAAGATAGTTATTTATTAAAAATAAATAATTAAATAATCTATAAGTGATTATAATATAAAAAAATTTCTATTATTTAACATAATAAAATATAAAAATATTTTTCTTGAAGTTTTTTGAAATCTTGGTTTCCCTTAACAAGCCCACCTTTTTTCTTTTTGTTTTTTTTAGTGTTACAATGTTACGTAACACTGTAATAGTTGTTTTTTATATAATGGTTGGCGCGACTTCGTCGCGCCGGCCGTTAAATTAACAACTAAAAAGAAAAATATGTTAATATATTTATATGAAAATCATTTCAAAAGATTTTAAACATGGAGAATATATTCCAGCAAAATTTAGTTGTGAGGGTGAAAATATAAATCCAGATTTAGAATTCATAGATATTCCAAAAGATACAAATTCCTTAGTTTTAATTTTTGATGATCCAGATGTGCCAGCAGTTTTGAGAGAAGACAGGAATTTTGACCATTGGCTTTTATTTAATATTCCAGCTGATATTAAAGAAATTAAAGAAAATTCTTTTGTGGGAATTCGTGGTCAAAATACCAGAGGAGGTTTGGATTATATTGGTCCTTGCCCGCCAGATACAATTCATAGATATTTTTTTAGGCTTTATGCTTTGTCGGAGGAGATTGATTTGGAGGATGGTGCAAGTAAGGAAGAAATTTATCAAGCAATGGAGGGGAAAATCTTAGCCAAAGCTTATTTAGTTGGTTTATATGAACAAAAAGATGAAAAAAAAAAATAGAATTGAGATAATTTTTTGATTTTTTAGTGGTGGGCTTGCCGAAGGCAAGCCCACCATTTTATGTTAAAATATTTTTATGATTAATAAAAAAGAAATTTTTGAGAAAACTCAAAAAATGAAATGAGATGCAGAAGCTTTTTTAAAAGAAAAAGATGTTTTGAAAGAATTAGAAAAAAATAATTTTGAATTTGAGATTTTAGGTTCTCTATATTTTGATTTGATGTATGATTCAGCCGATATTGATATTAAGGTTAAGTCTAAAAATATTTTTGATAATAGTAAAAAATTTTTTAATTTATTTGTAGATAAAAAGAAATTTCAAAAAATGGAATATGGTAATTTTATAGATTTTCCAAGAAAAAATCGACCTAAAGGTTGTATTGTAAATTTAAGAACAGAGTTTAGAGATAAAAAATGAGAAATTGAAATTTGGTTTGTTGATGAGGAAAATTTCAACCAATCAGTTTTGGAAAGAGATGAAATTTATAAAAAAATAAATTCTAAAAATAAAGAAAAGATTTTAATTTTGAAAGATAAAAGATTAAGAGAATATAAGGATAAAAATAATTTATCATCTTGAGAAATTTATAAAGAAGTTTTGGGGTTTTAATTTAAAAATGGGTGGAAATTTACGAAGCAAATTTCCACCTATTTTTTATGATATAATTTAAAAATGAAAATAAAAAAAATTTTAACAAAAAAAATTTATCTTGCCGCCGACCATGCGGGTTTTGAAGCTAAGGAACAGGTGAAAAAATTTCTAATTGATTTGGGGGCAGAGGTTGAAGACATGGGAGCTTTTGAATATAACAAAACTGATGATTATCCAGATTGAATTTCAAAGGCGGCTGAAAAAGTTTCAAAAAACCCAAACAAGAGTTTAGGAATTATTTTTGGTGGTTCAGGGCAAGGTGAGGTAATGGTGGCAAATAGATATCCAAATGTTAGGGCCACAGTTTATTATGATGGTCCAAGAGAGATTTTAGAATTATCAAAGGAGCATAACAATGCAAATATTCTTTCCATCGGTGCAAGATTTGTGAGTAAAAAATATTTAAATGATATTGTTGAATTTTGATTAAATCAAGAATTTTCCGATGAAGAAAGACATTCAAGAAGAATTAAAAAAATTGAAGAATTAGATAATTGTAGAAAAAAAGATGAAGCTTAGAGAAATTGATTTTGGCAATTCTAAACAAATTTTAAAAGATTTTTTACTTTATGAAAAAATTATAAAAGATAGAGGTTCGGTTTATTCTGTTTCGGCAGGGATGGTTGAAAACCGTGATGAAATTAAAAATTTTTTGAAAAAAATAAAGTCAAATAAAAAATATGCCAAGGCAACTCATAATTCTTTTGCTGTTAGAATTTCAAAAGATAGCATTTTTTATGAGACAAAATCTGATGATGGAGAAACTGGGGCTGGAAATGTTATTTTAAGAATTTTAAAAAAAAGAAATTATACAAATATTATCGTTGTAGTTACTCGTTGGTTTGGTGGAATTAAATTAGATTCTGACAGATTTAAGCATCTTCAAGATGCTACAATTTTTATTCTTGATGAAATTGAAAAAAATAATTTTTAATTTAGGATTGGGTATCTTTTTATGGGGTGGTTGTCGGAATGGCGCTAAAGTGAACCTCTTCACTTTTACGGGGAGTATACGACCGGCAAGCACGAAGGCAACCTTCCCCCTAGGGCTCCAATTTTAACGGAACGAAGTGGAGTGAATATATTGGAGGGTTGCCGGAGTGGTTGAACGGGACTGTCTCGAAAACAGTTGTTCGGGTTAAACTGAACCGCGGGTTCGAATCCCGCACCCTCCGCAATAAAAAAAACTTGCTTTTTTTTTATCCTTTATACTTAATATAAAATATATGAAAGGATAAAAAATGAAAAAGTTATTGTTGTTTGTATGGCCAATAGGGCTAATTATAGACCCATTTGGTTTTTGAGTCTTTCGCTGAAATTTATTTCAGCGTTTTTTAATTAAAAAAAAAAACACTTTTTAAAGTATTTTTTATTTATTTAAAACTAAAGTCATTTTTTCTGCATCTGAATCTATTGTATTGATTTTAAATTCATAGGCATCTCCAAGCTTTAAAGTTTCTTTTAGATTATCAATGTTTTCAAATTCTGAAACATGAATAAGTCCATAAATTCCTTCTTCAACTGAAACAAGTGCTCCATGTTCTGAAATTTTAATAACAACTGCTTTAACAACTTCATCTTTTTTATATTTTTTAGCAGCAGCTTTTCATGGGTTTTCAATTAAAGCCTTGATTGAAAGAGAAACTTTTTCTTTATTAATTTCAATAATTTTTGCATTAACTTTATCTCCAACTTTAAAAGTATTTTTTAAGTTATTGATTAAAGATCATGAAATTTCTGAAATATGAATAAGACCTTCATCTCCTTCTGGTAATTTTACAAAAATTCCAAAATCAACAATTCCTGCAATTTCTGCTTCAATTTCTTGACCAATTGAATATCTTTCAAGCATATTCACATCTGCTCTTGGAGCCTTTGAGTATTTTCTTGAAGTAGATTCACCGGCAGCAGCTTTTTCAGAAAATACTAATTTATTTTCTTGAGGGTTAGCTGTGATTATTTGAACATCAAGTTTTTCGCCCACTAATTTTTGTAATTCAGAAGTAACTCTATTTTTATCTCCACCGGCAACCTTTGGATAATTAGCAACTGTTAATTGAGAAGCTGGTAAAAATCCAGTTAAACCTTGTCAGTTTATCATTAAACCACCTTTGTTGGCTTCTGATATTGAAAGAGAAAGAACTTTTTTATCAGCAAGTGCTTTTTGGGCTTCAACTCAAACTTCAGCTTGTTTTGCTTCTTTTAGAGAAAGTTCAATGTATCCATTTTCACCTTCTAAATCTAAAATTTTTGCTGTAACTTCTCCACCAATTGGTAGATTTTTAATTAAATCCTTGATAACTAAATATTCTTTACCAAAAATAATTCCAGTTCCCAAAGGAGAAAGATCTACATATAGAGTATTTCTATCATTGGCAATAACTGTTCCATCAATGTTGTCTCCAACTTTCGGTAATTCATCGAAATCTTTAGTTAAAGATTCCATTTTTTTATTTATATCTGTCATATTTATTTTGTAAAATATCAGTGCTAAAATTTGTGCAACAATTTCTTTCAAAATTTTGGTGTTAATTAAAATATTTTACTAAGTTTATAATTATGTATTTTGACAAAATACATTGGGACTATTATACAATATTTTTAGTTTTTTTTCAATATTTTTTTATTTTGTATTTTATAAATTAGGTCGCGGCGAAGCCGCGACCCAATTTATAAAATATTTGTTTTTTTTATTTTTTTGATATAATATAAAAACTATGGAAAATATACAAAATAGAGAAAATGGCGAATTATCAAATAATGGTCGTTCAGAATTTTATAAAAAGACTTATTTGCATTTAGCAGGTGCTTTGGCAATATTTACTGCTCTAGAATCATTTTTAATTTCACAAGGTTTGGGGGAAAAAATGGCTTCAATACTATCAAAATCACAATATTCTTGACTTGTTGTTTTAGGATTGTTTATGGGTGTTTCTTGAATTGCAAATAAATGAGCTCACTCTGGGACATCAAGAAATACTCAATATGCTGGACTTGGTTTATATATTCTTGCAGAAGCAATAATATTTCTACCATTAATGTATTTTACAGTAGCATTTACAGATGGTTCTGCTTTAAAATCAGCAGCCATTACCACAGGATTTTTAGTGGCTGGTATTTCAGCTTTAGCATTTTGAACAAAAAAAGATTTTGGTTTTTTGGGAAAATACTTGATGATTTTTGGTTTTGTGGCAATGGGTGTTATAGTTGCAGGAATTTTATTTAAATTTTCTTTGGGTGTATGATTTGCTGGAGCTTTGGCTGCTTTCGCTGGATTTTCACTTTTACATTCAACTTCAAATTTAATCCATCATTATAATGAAGAACAATATGTTGCAGCATCACTATCTCTTTTTGCCGACATAGCTCTAATGTTTTATTATTTGGTACAAATATTTATTCCCCTGGGAGATGATTAAAAACATATCTTGTTTTTTTTTATGTTTTTTGATATAATTTCAAATATGTCAAATACAGATTTAAGAAAAAAAGCTATTGATTTAGCAAAAACATCAGATAAAGATACAGGTTCAACTGGAGTACAAATCTCAATTTTATCAGCAAGGATTGATAATTTAGCTGAACATTTAAAAACAAATAGAAAAGATAAACATTCAACAAGAGGTCTTTTACAAATGATTGCCAATAGAAGAAAATTGGTAAAATATATGAAAAGAACAGATGCTGAAGGGTATGTTGCTCTTGCTGATAAATTAGGACTTAAAAAATAAGTTCTTTTCTTTTACAAAAAAAAAACAAAATGTTATAATTCTAAAACTATGAAATTTGAAACAAAAATTGAAAAAGGAGAAAAAGGAATTGTTAAGGTTGTTGTAAATATGCCCTTTAAATCAGTAGAAGAAAAAAAAGAAAAAACATTTGAAAAATTATCAAAAAATATTGAAGTTGAGGGTTTTAGAAAAGGAAATGTTCCAGAAAAGATTTTAAAGGAAAAGATTTCTGAAGATATGCTGTTACAGGAATCAGCCCAAGAAGTTATTAATGAAGTTTTTCCAGAAATTCTTAAAAAAGAAAATTTACAAATTATTGGTTTTCCAGCAATTAACGTAACAAAATTAGCAGAAGGAAATGATTTTGAATTTTCCATCGAAATGACAATTTACCCAGAAGTTAAACTTCCAGATTATAAAAAAATTGCAGCTGGAGTTAAATCAGTTGTGAAAGAGATTTCAGATGATGATTTTAAGTCTGTGGAGAAAAATGTTTTGGATATGTTAAATCACCAAGCTCATCATGAAAAAAATGGAGAGGAGCACAAAGAGGGGGAAAAAATTGAAGAAGTTCACAAAGAATTAACCGATGAATTAGTTGCCAAGGTTGGTCCTTTTAAATCAGTTTCTGAATTTAAAGATCAGGTTTTAAAAGATTTAAAACAGGAGGCAGAGGTGAGAGCAATTATGGATAAAAGAGGTGAAATTGCTGAAAATATATTAAAGGAAGTAAAAATGGATGTTCCTGAGATTTTAGTAAATGCAGAGATGGATAAAATATTAGCTCAATTAAAAGATGATGTTCAAAAACATGGAATTGATTGAAAAACTTATTTAGAAACTTCAAAAAAGACCGAAGATGATATAAGAAAAGAATACTATTCTGAAGCAGAAAAAAGAGCAAAAATGGAAATTGTTTTAAAGGATATTTTTAGAGCAGAAAATTTAAAAACAAATCAAGAAGAAGTTAAAAAGCAAATGACACAAATTCAAGCAATGCATTCAGATGTTGATTCAGAAAACATAAAATTATATGTTGAAAACATTATGATGAATGAGGAAGTTATGAAATTTTTAGAAAATCAAAAATAGAATTTTTGTTTTTTTTATAAAAAAAATTAAATTATGTTAAAATATAAAGTATGTATTTAAAAAAAATTGAAATTTCTGGATTTAAATCCTTTGCAAAAAAAACTGATTTGAGTTTCAAAAATCAGATTTCGGGTATTGTAGGACCCAATGGTTCTGGAAAATCAAACACTGCCGAGGCCTTTCGTTTTGTTTTGGGAGAGCAATCTATGAAAAACATGAGGGGGAAAAAAGGAGAAGATTTAATTTTTTCTGGTAAAACAGGTCGATTAAATAAAGCTTCGGTAAAAGTAATTTTTGATAATAAAGATAGAACTTTAGACCTAGATTACGATGAAATTTCTGTTGAAAGAAGTGTTTTTAGAGACGGATCCAATGAATATCTAATTAACAATTCAAAGGTGAGAGCAAAAGATGTGGTTGAACTTTTAACCGGTGCCAATATTGGCTCTTCAGGCCATCATATAATTTCCCAAGGTGAAGCTGATAAGATTTTATCAATCTCACCCAAGGAAAGAAAATCTGTTTTAGAGGAAGCTCTTGGTTTAAAATCTTTTGTAATTAAAAAACAAGAGTCCGAGAGAAAATTAGAAAAAACTGATGAAAATTTAAAGGAAGTTAAAATTAGAGAAAGGGTTAATGGCCCAAGAATTAGATTTTTAGAAAAGGAAGTTGATAAAATTCAGAAATCAAAGGATTTAAAGGTGGAATTAGAAAGGTTGTATAAAAATTTATTTCCTCACAAAGTTGATTTAAAGAATAAACTTTCAGAAATAAATAAAAAATCAGAAGAAGTTTTTAAGGAAAAGGAAGATAAAGAAAAAGAGATTTCTTTAAAGCAAGGGGATTTGGAAAAAGCAAAAGAAAATCCTGTTGATAAAAATAAAGATAGGAAGGAGAAGGAAATAATAAATTTAGAAAATCAATTAGAAAAGTTTTCTTCTGAGAAAAAAGAATTAGAAAGGAAATTGGCAAAAAATGAATTTGATTTAGAAAGATATCAAAAAGAATTAGATTTATTTAGAAAAAAAAGTGAAAATACACAAGTTCAAATTGAAGAGTATAATAAAAAAGTAGTTGGAATTTTAGAAATTATAAGTAAGGCTTTAAAAACTGATATTTCAAAATTAAAATTTGTGGCCGAGGAAGTTTTAAATTTTTTAGGTTTTCAAAAAAATGGTCAGGAAAAATTAGATTTTTCGCCAGAAATTATTGAAAAACTAAAAGAAAATATTCAAAAAATTAAAGAAAAAATTTCTGAAATTCAAGTTCAGGAAGAATCTATTTTTAAGAAAATTAGAATACTATCTTCTGATTCTGAAAATACCACAGAAATGATTTCTCAGGAAATTAAAATTCAAATTTTAGAATTAGAGAAAAAACTTTCAGAAATTTCTTCAAAATTTTCTGAATTAAACAATCAAAAAATAAAAATTTTAAAGGAAATTCAAGCCTATGAAAAGGAGGAAACTCACATTATTTCAATTTTTGGTTTAGAAAAATTACAGGAATTTTTAAAAGCTGAAAAAAATATTCAGGAAGAAAATATTCTAGAAAAGATTACTAGAACTAGAATTATTTTAGAAAATAACGGTGTAAATTTTTCAGAAGATATTTTGAACGAGTTTAATCAATTAAAAGAGAATCAAGAATTTGTAAAAAAAGAAATTGATGATTTGGAAAAATCAAAAAAAGAATTAAATCAATTAATTATTGAAGTTGAAAATGAAATTGAAAAAAGGTTTAGAGCAGGAATTGAAAAAGTTAATAGTGAATTTAAAAAATTCTTTTCAACTCTTTTTATGGGTGGTTCCGCTGAAATATTCTTGATTAAAATACCCATTAAAAATAAAGATGATAATAAAATGGAAGAGTTTGAATTGGGACTTGATATTAAAGTATCTTTGCCAAATAAAAAAATTACCGGTCTAGGTATGCTTTCGGGTGGGGAAAGGTCTCTAACGTCCATAGCACTTCTATTTGCCATGTCTTCAATTACCCCGCCACCTTTCATTATTTTAGATGAAACCGACGCGGCCCTTGATGAAGCAAATTCAAAAAGATACGGAGATATGATTGAAAAATTAGCTGAACATTCTCAATTGATTTTGATTACTCACAATAGAGAGACTATGTCCCGTGCCGGATTACTTTACGGGGTGACCATGGATAGAGATGGTATTTCAAGATTACTTTCAATATCATTTGAGGAAGGTGAAGCTTTTGCAAAATAAAAAAAATATTATTATTTTTTTTTAAAAAAAAATTATGCAGTTTTCACTACATCAACTAATTTTCTTTTCATTATTTTATTATCAAATCTTCTATGTTTTATAGATGAGAATTTTACAATTCCTTCAGTTTTTGAAAATAATGTGTGATCTTTTCCAACACCAACATTTGCTCCTGGTCTAAATTTTGTTCCTCTTTGTCTAACAATAACTTGTCCAGCTTCTGCTTTTTGTCCATCAGATAATTTAACTCCTAGGTATTTTGGTTTTGAATCACTCAGGTTCTTTGCTGAACCTCCTGCTTTACGATGTGCCATAGTTTTATATTTTTAGAACCATTTTAGAAAAAAAATTTATAAAATGATATAATTTATTAATTATGTTGGCTATTATAAAACAAATTATAAAAAAAATCAAGGTTTTTTTAAAAAAAATAGTGGATTTTTTGGGGAAAGATATTGTCTTTTTTAGCTTATTAATTATATTTTCATCATCAATATCATTTTTGTTGGGTTCTTTATCTGAATTTAATAAACAAAAAAAAGAAAATATTTCTAAAATAGAACTACTAAAAGATAAAAAACAAGAAGATATTTATTATGTGGCTTCTAAAAATGGTAAAAGATACTATCTACCTTGGTGTTATTCTGGTTCAGAAAAAAATAAAATTAAATTTAAGAGTCAAAAAGAGGCAAGAAAATTAGGGTATACACCGGCAAAATCCTGCCCTGAAATTTTAGAAGAGAAATAGGGTTTTTGAAAGGTGGCCGACTTCGTCGGCCACCTTTCATAAATTTTTTTAAAAAAAATAAAAAACCATTTATTTTATACAGGGCGGTTAGCTTAATGCCTAACCCTGTGGTGGTGGCCTAGGCCGCCACCTTTTTTTGTCTCTGGGCAATCTCGTAGCCAGAGAATTCTCCCTTGAACCATTGGTGTAGTTCAAGGAAGGCTGTGGTTAGTTCTGGGTTGGTTTTTCTGAAACCAACCTTCTCACTCCCAAGCCAGATTTCTTCTCCGGCTATTTTGCCATCAGTGGCAACACTTTCCATGACAGAAAGTGTTGCCACTGTTGCTAAAACTCCTGCTATAGAGCAAGAATTTTTTTTTTGGTATTCTTCTGCCACGATAATACCATTATTTATTTCCTTTTCTTTGATTGGAAACCCCTTTCCATTCACGCTTACTATAATTTCTGCCATTTTTTCTCCTTTGCGAGTCTGGCTAGACTCTTCTTTTTTGAGTGATTTCGAATTTCACTCTGAAAATAATAATACACTTATTTTAAATTTAAGTCAAATATATTTTTAATAATTTGTGGAAAAGTTTTTTTTAAAAAAAGTTTAAACTAAAAAATTAATGAGCTAAAACTATTATTTTAATATCTTTAGCTCCTTTTTTATAAAGAAGTTTTTTTATTTCATTTATGGTTGCTCCAGTTGTATATATATCATCAAATAAAATAATATTTTTTCCTTTAATTTTTTCAATATTTTTTAATTTAAAAGCATTTTTTTGATTTTTTAATCTTTCTGTTTTATTGCTCATTAATGATTGAGGCTTTGTATGTTTTATTTTTATTAAATTATTTTTTTCTCAAAAAATGAAATTGTTTCCACCTAATTTCATAAATTTAGAAATTATTAAATCATTTTGATTATATCCTCGTTTGATTTTTCTTCAAAATGAAATTGGAACAGTAATCAAAATTGGATTATTAAAATTCTCTTTAATTTTTAAATTTTCAATATAATCAAGTGTGTTTTCAAAAAGTATTTCTCCAAAAAAATCAGCATTTGATATTTTATTTCTAAATTTAAAATCTTTAATGGATTTTGAAATTAACTTATTAGAATAGGGAAGAATAGAAAAAATATCATTTTTTCTATCAAAAAAATTTCTAGATTTTAAAATTTTATAAACTTTTTCTTTATCTACTTTTTCTTTTGGAAATAAGGCTTCAAAGTATATTTTTAAATAGTTTTTCATTTTTTTTTATGTTATAATTTTGTTATATAATTAATAAAATTTTATGTCTTTTTTTGATAATATCACAAAAATGTTTGAAAAAACAAATAATAAAATACTAGGAGTTGATATAGGCTCGTCATCAATTAAAGTTGTTCAGTTGTCTAGAAAAAAAGGGGTGCCTGTTCTAGATACTTTTGGTGAGATTTCTCTTTCTGTTTTTGCCGATAAGGCTATTGGTAAGCCGGTAAATTTAACAGAAGATAAACTAATTACAGCTCTAGGTGATTTAATGAAAGAGTCTCAAGTGGATGCTTCAGATGTAGCTTTTGCTATACCTTTAAAATCAACTTTAATGTTTAATTTAAAATTACCAAAAAGTATTGATGAATCAAAATTAGATGAAACAGTAAAATTAGAGGCAAGAAAGTATATCCCTGTTCCAATTTCTGAAGTTCAGCTAGACTGATCTGCAATCCCAGCATCAATGACTCAAAAAGAAAAAGAAGAATTTTACGATATAATTGTTATAGCTATACACAAAGAGACATTAAACAAATATGTTAATATAGCTTCAGCTTTAAAATTAGAATTGAAGTTTTTAGAAATTGAAACATTTTCAACAATTCGTTCTGTTATAAAATACGAAAGAGATACTTCTGCAATTGTTGACATAGGTTCATCAATGACAAAGTTTTATATTGTGGAAAATGGAATTATTAGAAAATCAAATATAATAAATATCGGTTCTTTTAATATGTTAAAAATTTTTAATAATGCAAAAGGTGATAATATTTCTGATAACGCCCACGCACCTCAAAATGGATTAATAGGGGAGTCAGCAAAATTATTAAGAACTGAATTGAAGTTAAAAAAAGAACTTCCAGTAGATTTGATTAGAATTACAAACGAGATTAAAAAAGCAATTATATCTTATCAAAAAGAAAATTCCAGAGATATAAATAATATGATTTTTACAGGTGGTGGTTCAATATTTAAAGAAGTTTTACCTTATGTTAAAAAAGAGTTGTCTGTAAATGTGGAGGTTGCTGATCCATTCTCAAAAGTTGATAATCCAGCATTTCTTGATAATGCTCTAAGAGAAACAGGTCCCGAGTTTGCCGTTTCAGTAGGTTTGTGTTTGAGAGGTCTGGCAGAATAACTTTATGATTAAATTAGAATTAGAAAAAGAAAAACATGAAATCAAAGGTAACCATATTTTTTTATCTTTATTTTTTCTGTTGTTTATAGTTTTTCCAGCATTAGCATCTTTTTCATATTTTTATATTGTTTCTCCAGTTGGTAAGTTTCCTTCTGGATCAATAATCGAAATTGAAAAAGGTGACTCTTTAAAAAAGATTGGAAAAAAATTAGAAAATGCTGGAATAATCAGATCGGGAAAAGTTTTTAGTTATGGTAATTATTTTTTTAAAAATAAGACTTTAAAAAGTGGAAAATATTCTTTTGATAAAAAATTAGATACTTGGGGGATTTTTGAAAAATTATCAAAAGGAGAAGGTGTAATTCCAGATGATATAAAATTTATAATAAAAGAAGGAGAGCCAAATTGATTAATAGCAAAACATCTTGCAAAAAAGATGAAAAATATAGAAGAAGATGATTTTATTGCAGCTGCAAAAGAATATGAGGGTGAAATGTACCCCAATACTTATAATTTAAATCCAAAATGAGATGCAAAATCAGTTGTATCTAGGTTTAGAAAAGAGTTCCAAAGGCAATTAGATAGATTCAATATAAAATTAAGTAAAGAAACTAAAAAAGAAATTTTGATTAAAGCCTCTCTTATAGAATCAGAAGCAGGGGTTGCAAATTATGAAACAAAAAGACATGTTGCTGGAATAATAGAAAATAGATTGAAGAAAAATATGAATTTACAAATTGATGCAGTATTTTTCTATATTTTTAAAGATAGTATAAAGAATAGAAGGGTTTTAAAAAGACATTTAAAAGTAGATTCAAGATACAATACCTATAAATATTCTGGACTACCGCCATCACCAATTTCAAACCCGTCTATATGGTCCATAAGAGCAGCTTTAAATCCAATGAAAACAAATGATTTATATTATATAACTGGAAAAGATGGAATATTTTATTATGCTAAAACTGGAGTTAAACATAATTTAAATGTGAAAAAATATTTAAGAAATTATATTCCAAAAAAAGAAGATGAAATAAAAAAGGAAGGAGAAAAAAAATAACTTTATGTTATAATTCTTTTTATTGGAGGAATGGCTGAGTGGTCGAAAGCGCATCCCTGCTAAGGATGTGAGCGGGTAAAACTGCTCCGAGGGTTCGAATCCCTCTTCCTCCGCAAAGAAAAAAAAGTCAAGTGTTAAAATTGTTTTTTTCAATCTCTTTCTTTTTTTCCTTCAGGAATAACTTTTAAAATTTTAAATTTATTATCTTTTCATTCTCCGGCAGTAATAACATATCTTTTATTATTTCGAAAGAAAAATGGTTTTGGAAAAGCTAAAAATTTCAAAAAATTTTCACGACTTTCTAGTGGTTCTTTTAACTCCATATCTGATTTTTGATATTTTTGACAAAAAGTTGCTTTTGAATGATTTTGTTCTTGGGGGTTAATTTTAGATTCCCCAAAATCTACAAAAGTTTCCAAAAATAAATTAGCACCCTCCTCTGAAAATCATTTTTCCATCTCTGAATTTTTTTTTCATTCTTTTACTAAAATATTTTTTTGAGATAAAATCGGTCCATGATCCATTTTTTCATCAAGTAACATTAAAGAAATGCCTGTTTCTTTTTGATCATCAAGAATAGCTGATATTATAGGTGATGGTCCTCTATATTTTGGCAAGAGAGAAGGGTGTAAATTTCAAACTCCCATTTTTGGTATATTTAAAATTTCTTGTTTTAAAATCTTGCCATATGCTAAGACAAAAAACAAATCAAAATCTTTTATTTTTTCTATAAAATTATCGTCTAATTTTTCAGAGCTCAGCACTTTGATTTTATTTTCTAAAGCTCATTTTTTAACAGGACTTGGAGTTAAAATTTGTTTTCTTCCTACTTTTCTATCGGGGTTTGTAACAATTAAGTCAAATAAAAAGTTTTCTTTTTTTAATTTTTCTAAAAAGTGAACTGATATCTCAGGTGTTCCAAAAAATACTTTTTTTATTTTTTTCATAGAATAATTATATCATTTTTAATAAAAAAAATACCCGCCGATATTTTTTATTAAGTTTTTTACTTTATTAACTACGCGTTTACAGCGTCTTTAAGTTTTTTACCAACTTTAAATTTAGCAGCTGTTCTAGCTGAAACATTAACCATTTCTCCAGTTCTTGGATTTCTAGCTTGTCTTGCAGCTCTTTCAGATGTTGAGAAAGTTCCAAAACCTGTCAAAACAACTGATTCTTTTTTTTGTAAAGTTGTTGTAACAGCTTCCATAAAAGCATCTAGTGCTCTTTCGGAATCTGCTTTTGATAATTCAACTTTATCAGCGATAAAATCAACTAATTCTTTTTTATTCATACTTAAATATATTAAAAATTTAGATTGCTCTAAATTGCTTGTAAATTAAGGCGTTCAAGCCCTTGCAATTATTATATATAAAAAAAATAATAAAAGCAAGAGTTTTCCACAGAAATTTTTTATGAGTAGCAATGTTAAAATTACTATTCTTTTTTAATTTTTATGTTAAAATTATTTTATGAATTTAAAAGAAAGCTATATTAAAAATAAAAGAGTTATTGTGGAAGTAAGTTGAACAATAATATTTTTTATTTTTGCATTGCAATATTTAGGAATACCAGATAAATACGATACTTATATTTATTGATTTTTAGGGATATTTTTATTTTTTAATATAATTATTTATTTAGGCTTTATTAAAAAAGAATTAAAAGAAATTTTAAGTGAGAAAGATGATTAGTAGAATTATTATTTTTTTAAAAAAAGAAAGAGAAAATATTCTATTGTTTATATTATTTTTATTAATTATTTTTACTTTTATATTTTTTAAAAATAATTCTCAATTAAATTTTTCAAAAAATAATTTTTTTGAAAAATCAGTTATAAAAAAACAAGAGGAAAGATTTCAAAAAAATTTAATTATAAAAAAAAATGAGATTAATCTTTTTAAGAATAAAGGCTGCCAAGAAATTTTAATTGATAAAAGAAGTTGTTTTTTTGAAAAAGAAAATTGTCTTGATATTCTAAAAATACCTAAAACAATTACTTGTAAAAAATGAAAAACTATTCATTTGAAGAAGCCAAAATTTTTAAAAACACTATATTATAATAGTTATGCTGGTAATAGTGAAAATAAAATTGAAAAATTGATATCATATGTAAAAAATACTGAAATTAATTCTGTGGTTATTGATGTGAAAGAAGTTGATGGTAAAGTTGCCTTTGATATGACTCATTTTAATTTTGGAAAGATAAAACCAAAGTCTAATAATATTTTAAAAAACCCAAAAAAATTAATAGAAAAATTACATAATAATGGAATTTATGTCATAGGTAGGATTGTTGTTTTTAAGGATAAATATTTAGCAGAGAAAAGACCTGACTTGGCTTTGAAAAATAAATTAAATGGTTATCTTTGAACCGATAGATCTGGAAAAAAATATTTAGATCCAAATTCAAAGGAAGTTTGAGATTATACAGTTAATTTAGCAAAAGTAGTTTACATTACAGGTTTTGATGAAATTAATTTTGATTATATTCGTTACCCTTCCGATGGAAAGTTGAGCAATATAAAATTTCCTTTTTCAGAAAAAGAAATTGAAAAAGATAAAAAATGGGGTAGAGCAAAAGTTATTGATAAATTTTTTAATTATTTAACTTTAACTTTAAGAAAAGAATTTCCTAAAATACAATTAAGCGGAGATTTATTTGGTTACATTGCAATTACCAATGATGATTTAAAAATAGGTCAATTGATAGAAACGGCAATTTTATATTTTGATAGAATTGCTCCTATGACTTATCCATCTCATTATAATAAACATTTTTTGGGATTAAATTCAGCGGATTCAAATCCATATATTGTTATAAAGGAAACAATGAAAAAAGTTTCTAAAAAAATTAAAAGATTAAATTTAGAAATAGAAAAAGCACAAAAAGAAAAAACAAAAATTTTTATAAAAAGTAATTTTTATTCTGATATTAATCCAGAAAAATTAAAAAAAATTTCTAAAGATAAAGTTATGATTTGGTTGCAAGGTTTTAGTTGCACCTGATGTCAAAATCATATTAGATATGGAAAAAAAGAAATTCAATTACAGTCAAAAGCTGCTAAAGAAGAAGGCTATGAAAATTGATTTATTTGAAATGCGGCTTCAAGATATGGAAACTGATTTGATAAATAATAATTTTTAAAATAAAAAAGTGGTGAAATAAAAAGGTGGCGCGCGAAGCGCGCCACCTTTTTATTTTAAACTTTTAAACTTTTTTTGCTATAATATCTTTATGAAAAAAATACTATGAGTAATTATTATTTTTTCTTTAGGGTTTTACACTTCATTTTATTATGGAGATAAAATTTTTAAGAAAAATGATAATTCAAAAAAAGAGCTTGATTACTCATTTTTAAATGAAGTAAAAGAAAAAATAGATGAAAAATTTGTTGATACCAGGGAAGACCAAAGTAAAAAAATTACAGATAGTGATAAAATTTTTGGAGCAGCACAAGGATTGGTTGCTTCCTACGGTGATATACATACAATGTTTTTTCCACCAGAAGATGGAAAAATGTTTTCCGACGATATTGATGGGGAATTTTCCGGAGTAGGTATGGAGATAACAAATGTTGGTGGTTATTTAACAGTTGTTGCGCCTCTTCCAGATTCTCCAGCAAAAAAATCCGGAATAAAATCTAAAGATATTATTTCAAAAATTGATGGAAAAGATTCTATGAATATGTCTTCCCATACGGCCGTTAAATTAATTAGAGGAAAAGAAGGTGAAGATGTTATCTTGGAAATTTTAAGAAAAGGAGAAAAAAAACCTCTGGAAATAAAAATTAAAAGAGGAAAAATAAAAATACCGGTGGTAAAAACTTTTGTAAAAGATGGTGTCTTTGTAATTAAATTATTTAGTTTTACAGAAAATTCTCCAAAATTATTCTTCTCAAAAATAATAAAAGAATTTAAAAAATCAAAAACTAATAAAATGATTATTGATTTAAGGGGTAATTCCGGTGGTCTTTTGAGTGCTGGAGTCTTTATATCTGGATTATTTTTGGAAAAAGGAAAAACCATTGTGACAGAAGATTATAATGGAAAAAGAGAAAATAAAACTTGAAAATCTGGAGATGTTCATGTTAACCCAGACAAAACTACTAATATTTTTAATAATTTAATTTTAGGAGTTCTTGTGGATTCAGGTTCAGCATCAGCATCAGAAATTTTAACTGGTTCCCTTTTGGATAATGCTAGAGCAATTGTATTTGGAGAGAATACTTTTGGAAAAGGAACAGTTCAGGAACTGATAGATTTTAATAATGGTTCATCTCTTAAGGTAACCATAGCAAAATTTATTTTACCCGATGGAGAATGAATTTCATATAAAGGTATTTCTCCCGATGTGAAAATAAAATTAAAGGAAAGTGATTTTAAAAAAAATAGGGAAGAAGGGTCATATTCAAATTATATAGATAATCAAATGAGTGACACACTTAAATATATGTCAAAAATAAAATCTAAAAAAGATTTTAATTTAAAAATAAAAAATTTTCACAAAAAAAGATTAGAAATTAAAAACAAAAATTCAAAGGATGAAAAAGCAAAACTTTTACTTGGTGAATAAATAATATTTTCTTTTTTAAAAAATGGGTCGGCGCTTCGCGCCGACCCATTTTTTAAAAAAGAAAATATATTGTATAATACCTTTAATGGAAAATAATATTAATAATTCAGAAAAGAATAATTCTTTGGATAATAATAAAAAAGAAACAAAGAGGGTTATAAAAACATATAGGGATTTTGCTGTGAATGCTCTAGATGATAAACCAACTTCTCTAGCTAACATGATTATTCAGGAGAAAAAAAAACAAGCAAGAAAAGAGGCTAAATCAATAAAAAATCCAAAAAATGTTTTTATGGTAATATTGTCATCTATTTTAGTCATTTTAGGTATTGGAGCTATTGCTTCAATAATAATTTTTGTTAATACAAAAAAAGATGATTCGTTAGTAAAAAATAATATTTCAAATATAGAATCTACCATAGAATATGATTACAAAAAATCCTATGAACTAGATGATTTGTCAAGTGTTAAAAAAGCTTCCAATGAAGCATTTAATGATACAAATATACCTTTTGGAACTGTAAAAAATATTTTCTTTACAAAAAAAGATAGTTTAGGATATAGTAGACAGGTATCAGCAAAAGATTTTATTATAACTTTAGACACCAGAGTTCCAAATCAATTTATAAGAAATTTAAAAAAAAGGTTTTCTGTTGGATTAGTGTCATTAGATAAAAATGTGGCATTTATGATATTAGAGACTTATAATTTTGATACTTCCTATAGCAATATGCTTACTTGAGAAAAAACAATTCTTTATGATATAGGATATTTATTTAAAGTAAATCAAAAATATTATGCTAATAAATTTAAAGATATTGTTTTTAAGAATAAAGATATTAGAGCTATTTTAGATGAAGAAGGAAATTTGATCTTTGCCTATTCATTTGTTACTCCCCATAAAATTATATTTTTTACTGATACTAAATCTTTTGAAATATTAATGTCAGGTTTACAAAATATAGTAAAAAAGTAATCTTATTTAG
Source organism: Candidatus Campbelliibacteriota bacterium (assembly GCA_947311625.1). Taxonomy (GTDB): domain Bacteria; phylum Patescibacteriota; class Minisyncoccia; order Phycocordibacterales. The sequence continues at coordinate 21,278 of CAMZKW010000011.1, forward strand.
TAATTTATAATTATAAAACAGCAAAATAATTTTTTATTTTGCTGTTTTTAAAAAATTAAATTTTCCCAACCAAATCTTCTCCTGGAGTTAAAGTTTCATCCCCTGGTTTTCAAGAAGCAGGACAAACTTGTCCATTATGTTCTGCCACAAATTTTGCAGCTTGAATTTTTCTTAATAATTCGGCAGCTGATCTACCAATTGAATTATCGTTAATTTCTACTGATTTAATAATACCTTCTGGATTAATTATGAAAGTTCCTCTTAAAGACAAACCTTCTTCATCAATATAGGTTCCCATTGTCATTGATATTTCTCCAGTTGGGTCAGCAGCCATGGGAAATTTAATTTTTCCAATTGCTGGTGATGATTGGTGTCATGCCAAGTGTGAAAATTCTGTATCTGTTGAAACTGAAATAACCTCAGTACCTTCAGCTTGGAATTTTTCATAATATTCAGCCATTTCCTCTAACTCTGTTGGGCAAATAAAGGTAAAATCAGCTGGATAGAAAAACAAAATTAATCATTTTCCTTCGTAGCCGGAAATTTTTCCTTTGGAGAATTTTCCATCTTGCATATAATTAAATTCAAAATCTTGAATTTCGTCTCCCACTGAAAGTGGTGTAATTAAATTTATTTCTTCTTTCATAATTTTTTAGATTAATCAGCTTTAATGCTGTTTTTTTATTATATCATAATTAAAAAATTAATTTTAATAAAATTTTAAAAATATGATAAAATACTATTATTATGTTAGACGTAAAATTTATTAGAGAAAATATTGATGTGGTAAAAGAAGCTATTAAAAAGAAAAATTCTAAAGTAGATTTAGAAAGATTTTTAGAACTAGATGGAGAAAAAAAAGATTTACAAAAAACTTTTGAAGAAAAAAGGGCAGAGCAAAATATTGCTTCTAAAAATATTTCACAAGCTTCCGATGATGAAAGAACAAAAATGATTTCTGATGTTTCTAAATTAAAAAAAGAAGTTCAAAAATTAGAAGAAAAAATAAAAAATATTTCCATTGAATGAAAAAGTATCTTAATGAATATTCCAAACATTCCAAGTTTAAAAATGCCAGTAGGTAAAGATGATACAGAAAATATAACTATTTATGAATGGGGAGAAAAACCAGAATTTAATTTTGAAGTAAAAACTCATGATATTTTAGGAAAAGAATTAGATATTATTGATGTGGAAAAAGCTGCTGAAATTTCAGGTTCAAGATTTTATTATTTAAAAGGAGATTTGGTTTTACTACAATTTGCAATGACTAGATTTGCCTTCGATGTTTTAACAGATGAAAAAATTCTAAAAGATATTTTGAAAGAAAAAGACTTGGAGTATTTATCTTCTAAACCATTTATTCCAATGTTGCCTCCAGTAATGATAAAAAATGAAGTTCAAGATTCTATACATAGAGTTTTTGGAGACCAAACATATAAATTTGAAGAAGATAATTTGAATTTGGTGGCATCTGCTGAGCATACTTTGGCGCCTTATCATATGAATGAAGTATTGGATGAAAAAGATTTGCCTATGAGATATATAGGTCATTCTGTTGCATTCAGAAGGGAGGCTGGAACCTACGGAAAAGATATGAAAGGTATTTTTAGAGCACATCAGTTTGAAAAAACAGAAATGGAGTCATTTACAACAGAAGAAACTGGGGAAGATGAGCAAAAATTTATTGTAGGAATTCAGGAGTATTTAATGAAATCTTTAAAATTACCATACAGATTACAGCAAGTTTGTACTGGAGATACCGGAAAACCAGATTACCAACAATTTGACATAGAAGCTTGGTTGCCTGGTCAGGATGCTTATAGAGAAACTCACACTTCTGATTATATGACTGATTATCAAACAAGAGGAATTAAATCTTTTTATAAAACAAAAGATGGTAAAAAGAAGTTGCTGCATACAAATGATGCTACAGTTTTTGCTGGTAGGCCACTTGTGGCAATTATGGAGATTTATCAGCAGGAAGATGGAAGTATAAAAATTCCAGAAGTTTTGCAAAAATATATGGGAGGAAAAAAAATAATTCAAAAAAAGAATTAATTTTTTTTTGGAAATTATTTTTATGGCTGGCGGCGAAGCCGCCAGCCATAAAAATAATTTCCAAAAAACAAAAAAATTTGCTAAAATATTATTATGAATAAATATAAACAATTAATTGAGTCTTTAATACAAATTGTAGAAAGAGAAAATGCTTCTGATATACATTTATCTGAAGGTAGATATCCAACCATAAGAGTTGATGGTTCTTTGATACCAATTCAAGCTGGACAGCCAATGACAAAAAATGATTTAGAAGAATTACTTTTGTTATTTTTACAACCAGAACAGAGGGAAAAATTCATGTCCTCGAAGGAGTTTGATTTCTCCTATGAAATAAATAATAGTAGATTTAGAGGGAATGCTTTTTTTCAGCAAGGTCATATTTCAATTGTAATGAGGGCGATTGCAAAAGATGTTAAAACTTTAGAAGAATTGAAACTGCCTTCAGTTTTAGAATTATTTGCGAGAAAAAAACAAGGTTTCTTTTTAGTTGTGGGTCCAACTGGACATGGTAAGTCTACAACACTTGCAGCTATTATAGAAATGATTAATGAAAATAGAAATGTTCATATTTTAACCATTGAAGACCCTATAGAATATGTTTACACTCAAAAAAAAGCAATTATTGACCAAAGGGAAGTCGGATTGGATACGAAATCATTTTCTTCTGCTTTGAGGGCTATGTTTAGAGAAGATATAGATGTTGCTTTAATTGGTGAGATGAGGGGACCTGAAACAATTGATGCTGCTGTGACTGCTGCTGAAACAGGTCATCTTGTATTTTCTACTTTACACACAAACTCAGCTTCTCAAACTATTGATAGGATTATTGACACTTTTCCACCGGAAGGTCAAAAACAAATGAGAAACCAACTTGCTTCTTCTCTTATAGGTATTTTTTCCCAAAGACTTTTAAAGTCAGTTTCTGGGGGTAGAGTTCCAGCCTATGAGCTTTTAATAAATAATACTGCCATCGCTAACTTAATTAGAGAAGGTAGAATTGCAGAGATTGATTCATTTATTGAAACTGGATTAGACCAAGGAATGATTTCTTTGAATCGTTCGTTGGTGGAATTAGTAAGATCTGGAGATATTACCGTAGAGGATGCTTATGCTCATTCCCCAAGGTCAAAATCTTTGGAAAGAATGTTGTAAATATTTTGAAATAGATAAAATTTTACTTTACAAAATTTCATCTATTTTTTTTATTTTGTTATAATTTTATTATGAAAAAAATAGAATTAATTCCAGCAATTTTAGAAAATGATTTTAAAAAAGTTGAAAAAAAAATAGAGGAAGTAAAAGAATTGGTTAAAATGGTTCAAGTAGATATTTGCGATGGGAAATTTGTTCCTTCAAAAACAATTATTTCCAACGGAAATAAAAAATCTTTTTTAAAATTAAAAGAAATCTCTAACAAAAAAGTAAAATTAGAAATTGATATGATGGTTAGTTTAGATTTAAATTTAGAAAAATGATTAATTGGTTTAGAAGAGTTATCGCCTAAAAGAATAATTTTTCACATTGGTTCAACTCAAAAATGAGAAGAGGTTTTTAATTTTATCAAAAAATCTAAAAATCTAAAAAAAACTGAAGTTGGCTTGGCAGCACAAATAAAACATAAATGTCAAAAAGATATTATTTCACTTTTAGATAAATATCCTTTTGACTTTGTTCAATTCATGGGAATAGAAAAAATTGGCTATGGAGGTCAAGAACTTACACCAAAAGTATTTAGAAAAATATCTAAATTAAGAAAGTTAAATAAAAAAATTCCAATTTCAGTTGATGGAGGGGTAAAAATTTTTAATGGAGAAAAATTAAAAAATGTAGGTGCCACAAGATTAGTTTCTGGAAGTGGATTTTACAAAGCAGATTCATTAAAAAACAGGTTAAAAGAATTTCTAAATTTATAATACTATTTTTTTTGTTTAAATTAAGTTATAATTGTTTTATGTTTAAAAAAATATTAAGTTTATTTACTATCTTTAATTTTATTTTTTTCGGTATTTCTTTTGCTGAAGAATTAAAAGGACCAACATCAAAACCATCAATTGTAGGTCCAGTTTCAGCACCTCCAACAATGATTGAATTAAAAAAAATAAAATGCACTAAAGATCCTGATTTTATTAATACAGATTATTGTAAAAAAAAAGATAAAATTGGTATTTTTCAAAAAATATGAAATTGAATTTTAAGTTTATTTAAATAAATTTAAAATTTTTTTATTTATAAAATTTCAAAGAGATTTTATAGAAATTAAAAATATTTCGAATATAGTGTCATAGTCATTATGGGAAAGCTCATGTTTTCTTTCTTTTTTGTACAAATACACTTTTATAACTTTTAAGGATCTAATTATTCTTAGAAAGGCAAGATTGAAAAATAGATTTGGTCATATAAGAGAAATTATAACAATTCAATTTATTATTTGATGAAATTTAAAAAATATTTTATTGGGAAGATAATCATAGTAAAGTCTCAAAATTGCTTCAAATAAAAATATTATTCCAAAGAAAAAATCTATGGAATGGAACAAGTGAAATTCTTTATGAAAACCAAATATTAATATTAATTCAACTATCATTAATATGGTAAGACCTGTATTTGTTAAAAAAAGAAAATCGTGTAGTAAAAAAGATTCATAGGTTCCTTCTTGAAATATTTTTTCTAATTTTTTATTTATTTTAGAATTTTTAATCCTTTTTTTCATTTTTACATTATAACAAAAAAAATAAAAGAAAAAAAAGATAATAGAATTTTATTTATTATAATTTTATTTTATCTCAAATCTTTTTTAAAGGTTTTAGTGAAAAATTAAATTTTATAAAAGAATTATCTTTTTCTTCTATAATTTGATGAATAAGAGCCGCATATAGAGAGTGGTAATCTGTATTTGAATCCAAAATATTTTTTGAATATTTTTTAATTGGTAGATTTAAAACTTCTTTAAAACTTTCTCTAACTATTTCATTTTTTGAACCACCTCCGTAAATTATTGCACCAGCTGGTAATAATTCTTTATCTAGTTCAATTAGAGATTTTTTAATTACACCACCTATTTCTTTTGTGGATTCTCTAATTATTTTTTCAATTTTTTTATCTGATTTAAAATTTCTTTTTAAAGTTTCTGCCTCAGTAAATGATATTTTCTTTTCAAGAGATATTTTTTTAGTTATATCATCAGATCCATAATTTATACTATCTAAAAAAATCAATTTACTATCTTCTCAAATTGAAAATGAGGTTTTATCGGCACCTATATCTATATTTAAAACTCCTAGTTTTTTATCTTCTTTTTCTAAATTTATTTCTCCAGAAATTATATTTCCAGAATAAATATTTATTATAGATATATCGTTAGAGGTTGCAGATTTTTCTAAATTTGAAAGATGATTATTCGGAATATAAATAAAAATATATTCTGATTCAATTCTTTTCCCCGCTAAACCTTCTATGGAAGAAAAATATTCATAATTATTAATTTTATATTTAACTAATTTTGAATCTATAATTTCTCCAGAAATATTTTTTTTAGCAAGAATATTTATTTTTCTTTCAATTTCATTTATATCTGTTTCAGAAACACTATTCTGATTTAGAGTTCCATGAGTTATTTTAATTATCTTGCTTTTTAAACCAAAAGAATCTATGGAAAAAATTGCATCCTTTATGTTTTCTTTGGTCTCTCTTTTGTTTTTTTTTAGAGCATCAGAAAAAGATTGATTAAAAAGTTCTAAATCAGATATGTATCCATCATTAACACCCTGACTGGGAAAAGAATTTTTATAAATTATTTTTGTTTTATTTGTTTCTTTATTGTAGGAAATTGACATAATTTTTATATTCTTTGAACCAATATCAATTCCACTATAAATAACTTTATTCATGATAATATTATAGCATAAAGAAAATGAAGTCTAAATATTTTTTTTTTTAGTTTTAAGTGTTATAATTCTATTTATGAGTAATATTCTTATAGAAAAAATTAAAAAAGAGATTGAAAACTTTTCTCTTGAAAATAATAGTCCAGAAAAAATTGGAAAAATTGTTTCTGTTTCTGATGGTGTTCTGGAAATAGAAGGATTAGATAATGTTGTTATTTCAGAAATGATATTAATTCAAAATAACAATGATAAAACTTTAGAAGATGAAATAGATTCAAAAAATTCTGATTCTAAAGTGGCTTTGGTTTTAAATATTGAAGAAGATTCTGTAAGAGCAGTAGTTCTTGGTTCAGATTCAGAAATTTCACAAGGAGATATTGTTGTTAGAACTGAAAAAGTTTTGTCTATCCCGGTTTCAGAAAAAATACTTGGAAGAGTGGTTGATGCCTTAGGTAATCCAATTGACGGAAAAGGAGAAATAGAGGTTGACAGAGAGATGCCAATTGAAAGAGAATCTTATGGTGTTATGGATAGAGATTCTGTGAACGAACCAATGCAAACAGGAATTAAGGCTATTGATGCTATGATCCCAATTGGAAGAGGTCAAAGGGAGTTGATTATTGGAGACAGAGGAACTGGTAAAACTACCATCGCTATTGATACAATTTTAAATCAAAAAAATGAGACAGAAGAAAAAAGACCAATCTGTGTTTACGTTGCTACCGGACAAAAGGATTCAAAGACAATGAAAATTGTTGCTGATTTAGAAGAAAAAGGAGCTCTGGAATATACTGTAGTTGTTTCAGCTGGAGCTTCTAATTCTTCTGTTATGCAATATTTATCTCCTTTTGCAGGGGTTTCCATTGCAGAATACTTTATGGAAAAAGGAAAAGATGTTTTGATTATCTATGATGATCTAACAAAACAGGCTATGGCTTACAGGCAAACTTCTTTATTATTAAGAAGACCACCTGGAAGAGAGGCCTACCCTGGAGATGTTTTTTATCTTCATTCAAGATTGCTTGAAAGGGCTGCAAAATTAAATGAAAAATTAGGAGGGGGTTCCATTACAGCTCTTCCAATTATTGAAACTCAGGAAGGAGATGTGTCAGCTTATATTCCAACAAATGTAATTTCTATTACTGATGGGCAAATTTTCCTTGATACAAATTTATTTAATAAAGGGATTAGACCAGCTATTGATGTGGGAATTTCTGTTTCCAGGGTTGGTTCAGCCGCTCAAACAAAAGCTATGAAAAAAGTTTCCGGAGATGTTAAATTAAAGTTAGCTCAATTTAGAGAACTTGAAGCCTTTATGCAATTTGCTTCTGACTTAGACGAAGGAACAAGAGAAAAATTAGAATCTTCAAGAAAGGTGGTGGAAGGAATGAAACAAAAAAATAATTCACCTCTAGGTTTTGAAAAGCAAACGGTGGCATTATACTTTATGACAAATAAAGATTTAATAAAAAATGTTGAAGTGGAAAAAATGGTGGAAGTTGAAGCTGGTATTTTATCAGCTATCGAGAATGAAAAACCAGAAATTTTTGAGGAAATTAAATCTTCAAAAAAATTAGAAGATGAAACAAAAGAAAAATTAAATGAATTTATAAAAGAATTTGTGGAAACTTTGAAATTTGACTAAAATATGTTCGTTATATAAGTGGGCTTGCCTTCGGCAAGCCCACTTTCTCATTTTTCAACAGGCAAGACCTGTCCTTTTTTAAAAAAGGACAGGTCTTGCCTGTTGAAAAATGAGAAAGTGGGCTTGCCGAAGGCA
>CAMZKW010000012.1 GCA_947311625.1 Candidatus Campbelliibacteriota bacterium
CAGTTGCTATCTAACCCTTAAAATTATTAACAGGAATTAATTATGATTGATTTGATCGACGAAAGTAACGTCGTAGTATTCGGGACTAATCTACCCAAAGAGTTTTTTGAAGTATTAGAGGACTACGTAGTACCTAAGACTTTTATAAACTATTCAAGTTACGACTCAAGCCTTGACTACCCAGCCGATACGCAGTTCATAGACGCTAACGGCGACATTTACACAGTTGGTTCAGATGGCTCAGTAACAGTTACAGCTAACTTGGCTGATGCGGCCGCTACAAGCTTACTTGCAGATGTATACTTAAAGTACAGCACATATGATTCTAATGAGACTTACCCAGCTGGAACTGAATTCTTAGACGCTGCTGGTAATGTCTATACAATCGCTGCTGACGGTACTCTAGCATTAACTGGTAGTATGCTATCAGACACAGTTGGTGCAGATGCTGTGTTTCTAAAATATAGCTCTTATGACTCGTCTGTTACTTATCCAGTAGATACTAAGTTCTTAGATGAAAATGGTGACATTTATACAATCGCTGCTGATGGTACTATTTCAAAGACAGCAAGCTTACTAGCAGATACAGTTGGTACAGATGATGTTTATCTACGCTACGATAACTACGATTCAACAGCTAGTTATCCAGCAGGGACTAAGTTCCTAGATGATAACGGTGATGTTTACACTATAGCGTCTGATGGTTCTATCTCACTCACAAGTAGCTTACCAGTTGATAGTGGTGGTTCTTCTGTGACAGATGCTCCAAGCTTCGCATCTGGTCAAAACCCTGTTCTTACCTTCATAGGTGATTCTGGTTACATAGCTACAGGAACATTCGGGCCAACATCATTATCTAATGCTTATGGTGGATTTGCAGTAGCTTCATCACCTACATACCCACTGGATACAGGTTATCCAATAGTTATACCAAAATCAGCTGTGTATAAATATACTTTTACAATGCCTATTTCATGGGCTACTACAACTCCTAACCCTTATGGTGATGCTGTAGCAACGGCAGGGTATTCTGTTCCTTTACAACCATACGTAAACGGTGCTGGTGGTGATTACCATTTCGGTGCTAACACAGGTCTAGATTTTAGTGGGCAAGGTCAGGGTATGACGTATGTAGCTGAAGGCCTTATTGAACTAAATGCTGGAGACGAGTTCGCACTTTATTTACTGATAAAGCCTGATAACGAAAATGCACTTGTACCAATGCAGTCTACCCTAGTGATGACTCATGTCAGTGATCTACCGTAAAAGAAAGTAAGTTAATAACATAAACCTTACAATATAAACCATACAATATAAACTTAACTAAGAAAGAAATAAATTATGAACGCAAATATTAGAAACGCAATACGTTGTGCAACAGACAGAATAGTAGCAGCAATCACAGGTCAAGTAAGCGTTGACTACACAGCACTACTTACTGAAATCAAAGATCAAGTAATATCTATAAATGCTAATACTGATACAGTTGAAGCATTGCTTGATACAAGTAACGTAAACACTGCTGAAACAGTTACCAAACTAACTGCTGCAATCACTGAACTGCAAGCAATCAACACAAACACTACACAGCAAGAAAAATTGCTTAGTGACTTGCTTGTAGAGATTCGTAAACTAGCTACAGTGCCAGTACCAATGGGCATGGCTTGTGTATCAATCAGCGGTGGTGCTGCACAGACGGCAGATGTCATTGCACTATATAACGAAGAAGGCGCTCACTTAGCTACCGACTTCGCGGTCGTTGAGAATGGAACATTAACTTTCTACACTGAGGCTGACGTAGATATCCTTAATGAGTGCGATTGCAACTGCGTGGAGTGCTAATAAATGTTAACTAAAATTAAATCTGGATGTTTATCCAAGGTTAATTTTAGTGAAGATGGTATTTGGTACAACTCAGATCAGGAACAACAAGGTACTGTATGGGCTGTTAATGATGGTAAAGGAAACATTACTTTCATTGACGGTTCTTTACAGACGGTTGTTCCTGATTTCTCTGCTGGTGACTTCATTGATTGGAGTGCTGGCGGAGCATCATCACTGATACCTAACCTACCTTACGGAGAAACCTTTACAGATCAAACAGACGTTGTTACACCACCTACAGGATCTATTGGTATTACAGTTAAATGTGAGCCAGATAGTGTAGACAGAATAGAAATATCATTCGATGGCGGAATAACGTATCCATTCAACATGTCTCAAGGTGAATCAAACACTTGGGATAATGTTGATCTAACTAATATGCGGATTAGACCTGTCGATAGTGGGACAGCTACATTCGATATTCATGGAGAATATAAATAATGCCTAGTGGAAATTATGGTTCGTCAGGAGTGGGAACATCTGGCTTTTCAGAAGATGGTATCCTATTTAATTCTGATGGCGTACAAATAGGTACAGTCTGGGCGCAGGACGATGGTGACGGTATTACCTACATCAACGGCTTTGGTCAGGTATTTGTACCAGACTTTGCAAACGGTGAGTATGTTGCCTGGGCTGACGGTGGACAACCTGTTGCACCAATCCCAACACGATTATGTTACCACATGAAGAAAGCTCTCAGCGAGCCTATCGGTGGTACATACAACGTAGCCAATAAAGGCTATCTTATTCAAAACATCTGGTTAGAAGACCAGATTGAGAACGCTGGTAACACAGGCTCTAGTGATATAGCATTTAACACCAATGTTAAACTAGACCCATATGGAATACCTGTAGGTGACGGTGACGTAGTAACAACTGACTCACAGACATTCACCAGCAATGAGACGACTGCTTATGGTAAAGTTGCTAGTGCTGAAGGACTTATTTACAGTCCTGTTATGTATGGTGGCAATCCAGTAACAAGTTTCATGTTACTTAATGATGAAGCAGATACAGATAGAGCAGACTATGATCAGCTTTATATCAGTATGGACAATGCCAATACTTACACTTTAGATCATCAAGACTTAAAGTTAGTGATGGACAAGCCTCTTGCAGGTAGCGACTCAACATTTGAGTTTGACCCAGCGCAACGTGGAGTATGGGCGCGATTCTATATGTTCCACAGTGACCTAGGTGGTGACTCAGAATACCAATGGTTAGTGAAAATTGTAACAGATAACGATGGTACACCAGTTACAACAATCAGACCTTTGGCTGAATTTATCCATAAACCAGATGTTGCACTAATTGGACATGCAAATATTGTTCAGTCTGTTGTTATCAATGACGTAGAAACAGGTGAGTGGACAGAGGGTGGTAGCTCTATTACTGCACCACTAACAACATTACTACAGCAAGTAGTTTGTGGCACTTTACCTATTGATGGTATTGCTTACTTACTAGATGACACAATAACAATAAGCAATGCAAGCGGTGGATCAGGCGCACCTTACACATACAGTATTGATGGTGGAAGAACTACACAGGCAAGTCCTGTATTCACTTTACCATTATCTCGTAATGTTGAAATCTTACCAGTTATCCTAGATAGCAACGGTACTAAGTCAGGTTATATTGACCCTAATACATTCAGTCATTGTGTTGCTTACAGTAATCAAGCTGATATAGCAGGGATACCATTAAATGATAATCGTACTGACGATGGTTCATTATCTGGAACTTACTCAAGAATTGTTGTTGAGAATGCCGAGGAGTCTGACACCCCTGTGACGTGGACTTACGATGTTGGTGTTAATGACACTAGCTATGGCTACCTAGGTAAAGCTAGTACAGTATTGGATGACAGTGCTGTTGGTGATCTAGCTGGGGTTCTGGACACAACTATTAGTGGTAAACCTTATGCGTTCAAGTATAACCTTTATCATTACTACAAAGGTCTAAATGGAGCATTACAAAACATTACTGTTAAAGTAGTTGATAAAACTACAGGTAATATCCTAGGTTCAGCTACTACCGCGGTTGGTACAAACTATGCCTTTGGTAAAAATGATATACCTGTAAACTTTGTTGGTACAGGTAATCCTGTTGAAATCGTAGTTGAATCAAAAGCTACTACTGATTTCTTAGGTGGAATCTTTCTGGGAGAGAGCGAAAACTTCGCTTACCATGAAGGGCAATTCACAACCAATAACCCAAGCAGTGATTGGTTTCCTAGAATGCGAAGCAATACAAGTTGTGCTAGAGCAGATGCACCAAGCATGAGCTTCACAATTGATAACACTACTAACTACTTGATGTTTGGTTTAATGCCTAAAGACACTCAGATGAACAACACATATATTGGTACGCAGAGTTTAGGTGCTACAGGTGGTTACACAGTTTACTTCCCTAATGGAACAGGTATAATTCTATACAACTTATCTTGGGACGGAGCTACACAAAGTTGTGCTGCTGGAGATAACTTCGAGTTATCTATGGATACTTCTGGCGTTGTTCACCTATATAAGAATGGAGATCAAGTAGCAACAGGCAATCAACCTGCTATACAAGATGACTACGAAGTTCAGTTATCATTATATCTTACCGGTAGACAGTTTAGTAACTTTGTTTGGAATGGTTCTGATACAATTGATGATGCTGGTTGGTGGGGTAGGAGACAATACAACCGTAATGACAATGGAAAGATAAGAAACTTGTATACAGGTAATAGTTGGGATTTACCAATTATGAGCCCAACAGGTTTAGACGTTGCTGATGTACCTTCATTTAAATTTAAGTGGGCAGATAATGGCGGAACGGGAACACCAGGTATGGCAGGTTTATCGAATACCAATTATACTGGTACAAGTTATAGTGGCATTCAGTATGCTATTTATGATAGCGACCCCGATGGCAGTTCTAGTAATATTCGCGTTTACGAGAATGGTTCTGTTAAAGGTACTTACAGCTTCCCATCGACTAACAGTACTCCTAATGTTGTATTTGAAGTACGCATTAAGCAGGTAGGTACAGATCAGGTTGTTGAGTACTTGCGTGATAACGTAGTATTCCACACTACAACGTCAACTATGCCAGCACAAACTAAATACTATGTGAGAGTTAATCCTTACACAGTCAGAACAGGTGTTGATGTAGTAAGTTGGAATGGTGATATCCCTGTAGAGGACTTCCTTACTGGTAACAGTACAGGTTACTATGATCGCATTGATGCCTTCGGAGTATACGAGGGAGCAATCTCTACCTCTGTAAGCTACAGTAAGAAAGTAAGCACATACTTACTAACTCGTAATATTGTAGGCACAGAGACATGGTTATGGGATGCTCACATCGTTGACCCTGATGAAGAACAAATGGTTATTCCAAGAGTTCGTGTAGTACCTTATGGTACAGCTCAGGAAACTGATACCATTGAATACCAGTACAAGGTAGGAAATGGAGCATGGACAACAATGTTCAATGTGGAAGGACCATTTGACGTGGCTAACAAACTCGACCTAGACGTTTATGAGTATCGAGCTGGTGTATTAGTACCAGCAAATACAGAGTTCTCAACTCGCATCATAATCAACATGGACGAATCCACAGTAAATCGTGGTTATTACATCTACGAGATAGCTGAACAAGCTCAGTGTAGATAAACTAAATATTAAGACTGATATTAAAATCAGTCTTAATTATTTTTTATTTTATTAAGGAGACATAAAATGTCTAACAAAAATGATTGTAATAAATGCAATGACACAAGCACAAGCCCTGTACAGGATGGTTGTGTTAAAACTACACAGGTAAAGGTGTTAAGTCAGGATGATATTAAAGCTTGTAGTTTCTCATTCAAGCCTTCCTGTTACCATACAAAGTTAAAAGATGGTGATGTAAAGGTTGGTATTGGTGAACCTTGCGAAACTGGTGAACCTTGCCCTACTTGCCCAGTCCTTGACGGTGAACCTATTAACGTGCCTTGTACTATTGAAGGGCACTTGAAAATTAAGGACTATGGTTGTGATTGGATACCAACTGTGTGTATACCAAGTATTCCGCCAGCTACAGGATGCGCACCTATCTTCGGTGGCGAAGGTGGTTATGATGGAGGTGTACCAAGATGGACTAACAACTGTGTAGATGGTTGCGATCTTGCTATTCTTAAAGCTTGTGACCCAAACTTTAAAACTTACATTCAAGGAAACTGGGAACACGTACTTGATCTTGCTACACACCCTGAGCACACAACTCAACTTACTGTTAATTACGACGGTAACATTCGCCCTATCAACACTCAAGAGTGGCATGCCCTCGCTTACAAACTTGTACGCACTTCAATTCGTGCAGGAGCTTTACGTGAGTTTATTAATGAGTCTAACACAGGTCTCGCTTATGTTAAGACAGGCACTGATACTTATGCATTATCACAGACTATTAATGGTGAGGCTATAGGCAAGGGTATTGACCTTGTTTCAATAAAAGATAGCGATGGTAATATAACTGAGTTACGCCTACCATTACCAGCTTAACAACTTAAAGTAAGATACATAAGAAGTTCATGGATGACTGGCTACGGAAGAAACTTTTACCCCGACGAGAAACAAAAGTCAAGTAGACTAGCGAACGCAGTGAGCGGCTACTTTACTTTTGTTGAACAAGGGTATTATGTTTATGTAGCTAGTCAACCTAACAACACAATCACAAATATTAAAAGGAAACAATTATGAATACGGAAGAATTTTTAAATATATCAATGTCATTAGCATCTGAGGTAGATGATTTTGAAAAGGTGGCTATTCTATTATCTGTGCATACTAAGTCAAATCTTAAAGATTGGAGTGCGGCTTTTGTTAGTTATACCTTAAGAGAAATGGGCTATATTTATAGCAAGGTAGATGTACCAGCCAATTATCTAACTATAGGTGTACACACTGATAAACCAGAACTAGGCGACGTTATTATATTTAAAGATAGTAAAGAAAATATAAAGGTAGGTTTCTTTTTTAAAGAAGTGGAATCTAACGATACAGAGATTGATAATATAATTATTCTCATAACTACTGACGACGATAAAGGCATACTAAAAGTAAGCATTCCTAAATCCGATATGTTAGATATAAGAATAATGAGCAAAATTCCTAGTGAAGTTAAACAAAATAAATCTACTATAAACAAACTGAATAAAGTACATGCAGACAAAATAGACAAGGTGAAATAAAATGGCAGTAACTAAAGTACAGTATTGTTCCCCTATGGGAAATGGTCTTGAAGGCCTTGGTAAATTTATGTATGGCTTATCACTATCACATGGCAAGACTGAATTTGGAGGTTGTGACACTGTAACTGAGACTTCCATTAGAGGGATAACCCATTTATCTGATGAGGAGAGAGGTAAATTAAGTGATTATATAAATAGTCTGTTTGATAAATTAGCTACAGAGTGTAAGGATGCTTATTGTAAGTCTGACGCGTTTACTGACTTTGATGATGCCCGAATCAAATTTGATGAGTTATCAGAAGAGTTTAGTAGACTAGAAGCTGAAGGCGTATTTGATGACGCACTTAATGAACTAGGGTTATCCACAGATAGGTATGATAAAGTGACGGCTCACAATGATAGTATGGACGAGGTTAATCATATTTTTAAGGATTATGAAAAAGACTACTTACCTAAGTTATTAAATAGGCAGTGTGAACACGGTGTATATAATGACACAGCAACTCAACTACTAGTTGATAACGCTTATGCTGAAACTGTTAATAAGTCAGCCACCTTAGTACTAAACACTTATAAAGATTATGAAAAAATAACACTAGAAGGTGCTGGTCTTAAGATAGGTTTGCTAAGAGATTTCATGAACCATGCATATCGCATGACTAAATTGCAATTAGATCAAGTGGAATTATATTTCCAGCATATGATAGCATTCGCAGACCTTGCTTTAAAGGCTACGCAGATAGCTATCGAGTCAGAAAGCAAGGATGATTTCGAACATAATCTAAAAACTTGTTATGGTAAAAAGGAGCAACATAGTATTAATGTTGACGAGTTCTTAAGTGATACTCTTTATATAACAGCCGGGTTAACTTTATTAAAACTGTTTCTGTTTGGCGAAAGTCAGTGTTAAGAGGATATTATAATGGCAACACAAGATTACAATAGTTTAGTACAAAAATATGCAACAAAATATAATCTTGACGTAGAGTTAGTCAAGAAAATCTTAGAGAACCTATCAACAGGTTCTTTACCTAAAGAGTATTTATCTAAAGCTGTAGACGAAGGTTTAATTAATACAACCAACCCAGCTGAATTAGACCCAGAGTCTGGCATCAATGTAGCTGTAAAGTATGTATCTGATATAGCTAAGGACACAAAAACAAGGTCTCCAATTGAGATTCTCGGCAATCTAGCTGTAGATGTTCCTCAGTTTAATCCAGAGAAGGCTTATGTAGATTATCTAAATGTAGTCGATCCTGCTCCAGCTAATAGTGATGGAACAGCTGACACATCACAAGCTTACTACCAAGTACCCGGAGCAAATAACGCCCCTGATAATACATCTAATACAAGTGGCGTTAAAGCTGAGCAGTATATGGGTATGGGTATTTATGATAATACTAGTAGACCTGCAATACCTGTTGATAGTACAGGTGAGTATGTCCCTACTCCTGTAACTCCTACAACTGATGCTACAAATAAAAGTACAGATGGTTTCGCAGACCCTATATCTTTTGATGCTTTATATAATCGTTTAGATAATTATGATAAAAACCTAAATGCCACTATCGGTAAGGTTAACTATCGTCAAGATACTATTGATAAACGTAACTCTACGTTATCACTAAATGATATAGATGTTGCTAAATCTTATGAAGATAAGAGCTCCGCACTAGGTAAGACAGCAGACGATTATGGCGCTGCCCAAGAAGCTTTACAAGCAGGTATGCAAACTAATCAAGATAATATTGTCAAAGCTTATGACGCAACTTTTAAAGATGCTAACCTTGATGTTACAGACCCTAATCATAACAGTCTAGTACAGGCTTATCGCCTAGAAAATGAAGCTCTTAGTAAAGACGCACTCAGGGCTTCAGCGTCAGCTAGGAAATTAAGGACAGCACCGATACTATCAAGAGCTAGTATGGGTATGATGATCTTTGGAAACGTGTATCAAGAAGGTTTAAAAGATACTGTTACTAGTCAGCAAACACTTAATAAAAGTTATGAAGAGATTATGAAAGTTAATAAAACTGCATATGATAACTCTCTCTTAACTAATGTTAACAAAGATGATCTTAAGGTAGCTTACGACACAACTATTAATACAATCAAAGCTAAAAATAAACAAAGAGTTTTTGATGCTACAAAAGAAATAGCAACTTTTAAAACTCAGTCTGATCTTATAAATGCTATGAATGCCAATGATATTCAGGCTATGAATAACGATCTAAAGGTACTAGAATTATCTGGCAAAGGTGTTGACACAGAGAGTAAAGTAGTTGAGTTAAGACTTAAAGAAATAAGATTAAACAAAGAAGCAAAGACTGAGAAAGACACAGCTAGACTGGATGCAATAAGATTAGAACAAGCTGGTGTTAATCTGGAAAACACAAGGAAGGCTGGGGTAAGAGCTGATAAAGAATATAACGCTAAACTGAAATCAGGAGGTTACGACCCTGCTATTCTTAAAGCAGAAAGGCAATTAGGTTTACAGTCCAAGGAAATTACAGTGGCTCAGCAACGAGTAAATTTAGATGACGCAAAACAACAAAGTGCTTACAATAAAGCTTCTGGTAAATATGACACTAACGTAGGTGTTATCAAAGGTCAAACGGCTAAAAATAAAGCTAAAGTTAATTTAGCTAAAAGCCAAGTAGATGCTGAATTAGCCAGTAATCCTGATTATAAATCTATGCTTGCTACAACTACGCAGTTAGAATTACAAGCAAGTAACGCAAACGCGAAAGCTAGTATAGCACAAAGTGGTAACATTTTAACAAAGGCTTATCAATTAAAACAATGGTACGCTAATAATCCAAACGTATTATCTAATAGAATGCTAGCTGATAAATTAACAGTGGATACTAAGATATCAGATTTACAATCAAAGCAAGCCGCCTTAGCAGATGTTAACATAACAGATGTACAAAAGAAAGCATTGGAGTTAGATATAGCTAGAACTGAAGCTGAGCTAGATAAGATTAAAATTGAACAAGAAGCAGGCTATCCTACCTTAAAAGCAGATGTAGCTAAACAAAAACTTTTACATGACAGTAATCTTCTTGGTCAAGATGCACAGATTCAAGAAGCTTTATTAAACGGTTACAAAGCAGTCACAGGTGATGGTACTGCAAACGTTGTACCTGCTGTTGTTAACAAAGATAAAGCCTTACAGGTAGCTATACTTAGTTATGAAGCTAATGGTAGTTTAGCAGATAACCCTTTAGAAGCTATGCAGTTTGCTGAAAGATTATTACCAGCTGGACAATATAGCTACTCAGGAGAAGCTTATAATTACCTTAGGAATAACAACACTAGATTTAGTAGAACTAGTGAAGGGGTATCAATAGACTTAGCTAATGATAGTGCCAGTGTAAGAACTGCTATAAATGATAATATCATTTCCCAGAAAAAGAAAGTGTATCGTGAATTAGATAAAGCAGATACACCTTTTGGCTTTAAAGACTTAGATAGTATCTACACAGTGTTAAGTAAGCAAGACGTGACATTAGCCAATTCTCTTAAAGACGACGCAGATTTCCAAACCGAGTTTAATAAAGCTATAACTCCTAAGGATAAGATACAAGCTGTTCTTAGGAGTATAAGTAAAGGTAATGCTAACGTTGTAGATGTAGCAAGTAAAGCCGCTATGTTTGTTGAGTCAAGTATACAAGTTAATAATATAACTAATAGATTAGATTTACTAGGTTTACAAAAACAGAAAGATATGAAACTTAAGACAGGCGAGGATGACCTTGGAACAAAGCTATTAAATACATTTGCTAGACCAGCGTTTTTAGCACCTAAGTATGGTATAGCAAACACAACTGTAAATTTAGCTGACACTGGAGATTTAGTTAAGTTAATAACTTATAACTACTTCGATCTAAGCACAGACTAGTAACAATTAATTAAAAGGAAAAGGAGAAACATTATGCCATTTGGATTTTCAACTAAAGCCGCAAACGGTATCACAAGTCTTGATTGGCTTAACGATGACGTGCAAGTAGAAGATGATACAACTTTTGGAGAAGATATTGAGATATCTCTTAAAGCTGGTTTCTATGGTATGGCTAATAACTTTATACAGATAGGTAATTTCTTTGGTAGTGATGCTGAGGAATATGACCTATACGATGAAATGGGTGATTTAGGTAATGCCTACTTAGACCATAAAGTTGGTTACGATATCGCAGGTGAATTAATAACAAGTTTAATACCAGGTGGTATAGGTATTAAGGCAGTTAAACTTGGTAAGCTTGGTAAATTAGGCAGTCAAGTTGAGAGATTATTTGTATTCGATCGTAAGCTTATAGCTACAGATAAAGAATTACAGTTAGCTTATAAAGCTGTAGGTTCTGTAGATAAAGGTTATGATATAAGAAAGCTTAAAAGAAAAGCCTTCATGTATAGTGCTGCAGACCAAGCTGTTGAGGGAGCTATAGTCACAGCCTTTGTTGATTCATCCCTGCATCTTGGTGAGATTATGAATGATGATGGACTTAGTTCTCTTGAGAAAGTAACTAAGTTTGGGAGTAGTATTGCATTTTGGGGTGCAGGTGTTGGAGCTTTCTTTGCACCGTTTAAATACTTATCTGCTACTAAATCAAGTAGAAGTGTGTTGAATACACTTGATAAAGTTAAATCAGCACATGTATATAAACCTTATGCGCATAGTAACCTTTACGATGTTAAGGTAACAGCTGGTAGTGAGATATCTCATAACATGAGAGAGATAGATAAACTAAGTAAAATACCCGTCACCTCTGGCACTACAACGGAAGAGGTATTTAAATTAAATCAGATACAACTGGCTAAAGATAATCTAACAGCTTCTATAAAGAAAGCTGTAGTTGGAACAGGTAAGGTTACTAAAGCTCATGAGCCAACTATACAGCTATTGAAAGATATGGTGTTTGATAAGTTAGGTAAACCTGAACTAGATGAAGTGGCTAAGACGTTCAATAACGGTAAGAAGTTTGAATTAGGTGGATTACCTTCTTTCTCCACTAAGGTTAAAAAGATTATAAAAGATAACAGTGATAACATTGGTCATAATATTGTTGGTTTTGGAAATAGAAGGTTTATGTTCCAAGATGGTAAACTGTTCCATAAAGAAGATAGTGATTATCTTAAAGACTTTGATAAAGCTATCCTACATTATTTTGATAATGCTCCTAATTTAAGAAAGAAAAAGAGTACACCTGAGCTCAATGAGTTAGTTAAAACTGGTGAAGTTAGAGAAGGACTAGATACATTTACAGCCTTACAAGAAGCCTTTAAAGTTTTCAAAGCAGACAAGGTTATTAAAGATAGCAAGAGAATAATAAACGAACCTCATATAGGATTTGCTGAATACTACCCTGAACTAAATAAACTTTTTGAAAGGGATACATCAGCCTTTATATACGGCACAGATAGAATTAAATATGCCAACATAAAGACAGGGGCTATAACAGAACTACCTATCCCTCATTTGGGAGATGTAGGTTTTAGTGGTTCAGGGAAATCTGTTAAATTAAAAAGTAGCACAGTTTATACAGATAGAAAATTATTTAGAAAAGCTAAAGATATAACAAAAGTAGTTGAGCCTATTGAATATCAAGCTAACAGATTAATGAGTAGTAAACATAAACCTACTTTATTAACAATTAATCCTAAACAACTTGAAGTAACTCCAGCACAAGCTTATGTGTTAGAAGATAAATTAATAGAGGCTGTTGCAGAAGACCTTGATAAAGTTGATCTTCTTAACGGTAAATCTTTAGATATGCCTAAAGCTCTTGAGTATGTTAGAAGGGCTAAAGCGAAAGAAGCAGATAGACTTATGCTTAAAGAAGGTTTGTCAGCCGACACAGTTAAGAATACCTTAGGTGTAACTGATAACTTTATAATAGCTAGAGGTAATAAGCAGGTTGTGAATTCATCTGACTTTATTAAATCAACCAGTGATCTTGCTGAGCCTAAACATCTTAAGATCACTACAGATGTTGATCTACCTTCAATAGAAAGAACTAGTGCTAACGCTACATTGGATAGTATGAGAGGTTCTCAATTAGCTTTCCTAAAAGAGGTAGCTGATCATATAACTGATGTTAAACTAGAAGACAAGTTTGTTGAATTAAACTTAGAAAAAGAAGTACAGCCACTAGGGCTTAATAGAATGTTCCAAGACTCAGTAGTGCTTGCGAATTATAATTCACTGAATCTAGCAACTGCTAGTGTAGGTCACATTAAAAATATATTATCTAAAGCTAATCTTGAAGGTAACATCCTTCCTGAACTTAACAGGGTTAGTGATATAATCCAAAGCAGTAACGAGGCTAGTGGTGAGTTTCTTGCATTCAGAAATTGGTATGACAGGCAGTCAAGTAAATTTGTTAACATTAGTCCTGATGGTAAAACTTGGGTTAGCCGAGAGGTTAGTGACAGTGTATCACAATTAGTTGAAAATGGTGTACCTTTTGAGGACGCTTTAAGTAATCTAAAGCATGGTACTGATTACTATAAAATTAATAATGGTGATGTAGCTGAATATATTAACACTGTACAAAAGTTAAACCGTGAGCATGTAATAGGTAAACAACTAACTATTGAACAAGCTTATGGTAACAGAGTTCAGAACAACGTAAATAATCTTTACTTACCGCCAAGGGACTACCCTCACATACGTTACGTCAGAGTACTTGATAATATACTTGACCAACATTCTGCTAAAGTGTATAGGATAGTTGGCGCAACAGAAGAAGACTTAGCACAAAAGGTACAGAAGGCTTCTTTATTGGGTAAAGAGAAAGGTCAGAATTGGACTATATTAACACCTGAACAATTAACATCCAATGAAAGATTTAGTAAAGAATTTGATTGGGCAGGTCAAGACCTTAACCTTGGTACAGCTATTAGTAGTGTAGGTAGGAAGGGAGCTAAAGAAGACCTATTCCCTGCTATGGATATCAACCAATTATTAACTGATACGACCAAATGGTTTAGAAATAAAAATGATATAGTTTATAGTGCGGCTGTTGAAATGCACTATGCTGATTTTATAACTGAACTAGATAGTGTGATTAGAAATGAAAGAAACATGCTGGAGTTAACTACAGTAGGTGGACGTATTCGCAAACAAATAGAAAGTCGTATAGGTACTTACGAACAGTTACATGCCCAGATGTTAGGTTATGATAAAGCTGGTTACTCCCCTTGGAGACAAATGAATAATGTTGTTGAAGAGTATGGTGCTAAGTTTGGTAACATTGTTAAGCAAGCTAAGCATAATTTATTAGGAGCTACTAAGAATGAAAAGCTAGCCTATAAAGATATAGTTGAACAAAGTAAGTTCATGAATGCTGAGTTAAAGAAAGCAGGGATGGAAATCCCTCTTGAGAAAATGGCTAAGGATGTTATCATATCTAATAGGCATATGGGTGAACAGGATGTTAAAGATATAATAGGTGGGTTAAACCATATTGCGTCAACGCTTATGATAAGGTTAGACCCTGCTGACTCCCTAATGAATGAACTAGGTTTAGTTAGTAAACTAAGTGGAGAAGCGCAGTATATACATGAGCTTGTTAAGGATGATATAGTTGCTAGAGCTAAGGTAGATGAAGTATATAAGTTACACTTTGGTGCTGGGATGACTGACATAGAAGGTAACCGCTATAACCTTACCTCAGTGTTTAAAGCTATGTGGGAATCAGGTAAAGAATTAACTACGCAAGAAGGTAGGAAGAGATTAGACCTGTGGGAGAAAGCAGGGTTAGCTGTAGAAGACCAGAAATTGGTAGCTGACTTATTTGAAGAAGCCAGAGTTAAGACTTACTCCTTTAACGATAAGATAGAAGTAGGTAAATATAAAGAAGGTTTAAATAAGGCTGTTAAGAAATCTATCGCCTTCCTATCTACACCGCACAAAGCAACAACAGCACACACCCAATACACAGCCCTTAAATTTATGGAAGATATTGCTGATGCGGCAGGTTTGCCACCAGCAGAGAAATATCAGTTTATGTTTAAAGGTAGTAGAAACGTAAATGCTATAAGTACACATGTAACTAAGCCAAGATTATTCCAAGGTGCTGCAGGTTTAGCTGTTAGCCTCTATCAATCCTACGCCTTTCACACGGCTTCCCAATTATTAAAATATGCGGCTGATAGTCAAGTCAGACCTTTAGTTACATATGGTGCTCTTAACTATACATTCTTTGGAGCTCAGTCTGTTCCAGGATTTAACTTTATAAATTCTAGATTAGCACTAGGGCCTGATGAAGGTCATGGTGATCTGTATACTGCAGCTTATACAGCCTTGCCTAAAACTGCGGCTGACTTTATGATGTATGGAGCAGGTGGCGCATTACTTCAAAGTAATATAAGTGTCAGGGGTAATATGACACCAAGACATATGACCGTTATACCGACTGAGCTAAAGGATTTACCTGCTGTAACTGCGCTAAGTAATGTCGTTGGTGCTGTATATAATAACACTCACAGATTAATAAACGGTGAGCAAAGCATTACTCAAGCAGCACTTAACACAGTTATTGATAGTCACCTTAATAGACCTCTTGCAGGGCTAGCAAGTATAGCTATGGGTAAAAGTGTAGATAGTAGGCACTCTGCCATTATAGCTCATGAGGAAACTTTCAGTCTAGCTAGTGGCTTGAGAGTTATGGGGTTGAAACCTTTAAAAGAGCAAATTGTAACCAGTGCTTACTGGAGACTTCATGAGTACCAATTACAAGATAGAGAGATAAAGAATAATTTATCTCGTGCAGTTAAACTACGCTATGAACGCGACCCTGAATTTATCCAACAACCTGATACCTTAAGAAGATTAAGCGACCAGTATGTTAGGTCTGGTGGACAACTGGCTGGTTTTAATAAATGGTTAGAAAATAGTATAACCAAGGGTAGCTCATCCTTAGATGCCAGGATTGAAGAACAGTTAAAAAATTATAGACCTTATGCTCAAAACTTTGAGGTTCTTATAAGATAAACTATTACGTCTATCTATTTTATATATCTTCACATAATGTAGCATTAACAAGTTGTAGATAACTAACGGTGTGTAGCTTATTATTAATGAACTCCTGCACCTCTACATCTGCGTCTCTTAACTTTTTTATAACTACTAATCGAGGGTGGTTATCAATCATAGCCACCCAAATAACTTTCGATAGCTCTTTAACACTGACTTCTTTAGCTCCTTTAGGGAAGTCAGCCTTACACCTAAGGCACACTCCTTTTCCTTTTACGTTCAGTAAAGCATAAGCTCTATGTTCACAAGAGCATTTCCACACTCTCCCTATTTGTAGTTTATTTCTTTTCATGTTATGTATGTATCCTATATTATTCATGGAGGACTGGGTACTTAACAAATCCCTCAAAAATCTTAGGGTTAGTCAAGTAGTCTAGCGAAGCGGCTACTTGACGAACACTAAATTTTTGATATTATGTTCAGGATACCCAGTACACATTTAATTATTAATCTATTAACTTCTTAACTTCTCTTCTATTTCAGGTAGAGTTATCCACTCCAGTTCATTAAGCATGTAGTTAACACGGTTCTTAAGTATATTATCTAGTTCAGTTGGTTCGAAGTGTAAGTAATCTATACACCCATTCCGTATTCCTTTTAAAGGGTTGTAATCAGAGTTAGTTTTAATTGCATCTCTTAACACATAGCTACCTTTAATTATGTCTACATAATGTAAAGTTTGTTTACTTACGTTTAAGTAAAGATTTTGAAAACTAAATACATTAGTTTCTAGTTCATGTCTCCAATTAATTTCGTCTACGAAATTAAGAATCATTTTGTCTGTAGTTATTCTAGTTAAATTAGTAGAAAATTCATTTCTAATAACATTAACTGTCAACTTAAAAGGTTTACTATAATTATAATTATCTATAAACCTTGCTCGTAAAAAGGGTGCTAAATCAATACCACTTATATAAACATATTTATAGTGTTGTAACAATAATGCGCGTTCAACACTTTTGCATAACGATTCTATTCTTACCCAAGATACCTTTCTGCCTTTACAATTATATCTCTTAGCATAATCTAATACTCTTTGGTCTGCTTTCATAATATTTTCCTTTGTTTATTTAATCGGTGTTTATAGATGCCCGAGGATAAACATAATAGCACAAGCGAGGATAGGTCAAGTAACCACTCACGCTCACTACGTTCGCGAACGTTCGCTAGGTCACTTGACATATCCTCTTCCTTGTGCATATTTAATTCTACCTCGGGAATCCATGAAATTGTCCTGAGCTACTTTAATTTAATTTAATTTAATTTA
>CAMZKW010000013.1 GCA_947311625.1 Candidatus Campbelliibacteriota bacterium
AAGAATATCTAACAAATGCCCTGGGAGGTTTAATATTCCTCATAGGAGGTTATATAATATTTATCCAAATAAATCCCAATATACTTAAATTAAATTTCAATGCATCTGCTGCAACTATAAACATAGAAGTTAGTGATCAATATTTGAATATGGGGGAGGCGGAGAAAGCTGAAAATCACTATTGCCGAGAACATAATATGAAATTAAAGTTTAAAGGAACAAAAGTAGGTTGTGAAAGTGTTTTAAAGAGTTTTAAACATTCTAATTTGTCTGGTATAACTCAATGTTTAGAAAGTGAGGGAAACTGATATATTTGTGAGTCAAAAGCAAGTATAAAGTCCGTTACAGATAAATGTGATGACAAATCTATAGCCATTGGTCCATTTAATAATTTTGAGGAATGTTCTACCGCTTCGAAAAACAATTATAGTTATAAGGCTGAATCTATAACTAAAAATTGTTTTAGTGAAAATGAAAAAAGTTTATTTTTTTGCTATAAGAAAAATTCATTAGACAATGATGAATTAAAAAAAAAAGAATTTCAAAATAAAATAGTAAGTTTAAAAGAACAGGGGTATCAACCACAGGGGACTTTCACTCCTTCTAATATTTTAGATGCATACAATCGATTAAAAGATAGATGTGAAATAGAATATCTGCAAATACCAAAAACAAATAATTTTATGGTTTTTTGTAAATTAAAAAAAAAATAATTTTTGTATCCACCAGCTAATTGCTGGTGTTTATGAAAACTATATCGGCACAGCCATCTATCTGGTCAAAGATGACTTGGATGGATGTTATTTTTTCCCCTTCCCAGCTAAGAGGGGTGGTTTCCGAAGAAACCACCATTTCTCTTGTTGCTGGGAACCATATAAGAAGGGGGGTGCTTCTGTTCCTCCTTACTTTTTCTGCATTGGAATAATAAACTCCCCCTTCTTCTCCCATCTCTTGGTTGAGATGGAATCTTTTTTGTCCTTGAACAGTGTTGACTACACCATCCAATGACTTTATATTTTCCCAATCTGTACTTGTTGGCATGTACAGATTTACAGGCCGCCACCCAAACAAAATTAAAAAAATTTGCTATAATAAAAATATGTCAAAAATACAATTAGATAATTTATTAAGACCAACTCAATGGGAAGATTATATTGGGCAAGAATTGATTAAAAAAAATCTTAATATATTACTTACAGCCGCAAAAAAAAGAGGTCATGTTCCAGAACATTTACTTTTCTACGGACCTCCGGGTTTGGGAAAAACAACTCTTTCATATTTAATTGCTCATCAAATTGGAGCAGCTATAAAAATAACATCTGGTCCCGCCATTGAAAAAGTTGGTGATTTGGCTTCAATACTTTCAAATCTTTCCGATGGAGATATATTGTTTATTGATGAGATTCATCAATTAAATAAAAATATTGAAGAGGTGTTGTATCCAGCTATGGAGAATGGAAGCCTTGATATTATCGTTGGTAAAGGTCCATCGGCGAGAACAGTTCAATTGGAGTTGCCGGCATTCACCTTGATTGGAGCTACAACAAAAATATCTCAACTTTCTTCACCTTTGAGAAGTCGTTTTTCAGGAGGTATGTTTAGATTGGAATTTTATACCGATGAAGAACTAGCTCATATTGTAAAAAATTCTGCCCAAAGATTAGGTGTAAAAATATCAGATGAGGCGGCATTGGAAATATCAAAGAGGTCTAGATTTACTCCCAGAACTGCAAATCATTTGTTAAAAAGAGCAAGGGATTTATCTGAAATTAATGAAAAAAAATTAGATTTAGATATTGTTAATGAAACTCTGGAAATGATTGGTATAGATAAAATAGGTCTTACGGAAATGGATAGAAAAATATTAAAAACAATTATAAATAATTATGATGGTGGTCCGGTTGGGTTGGGAACGATAGCTGCATCACTCTCTGAAGAAGCTTCAACCATAGAAGACGTAAATGAGCCTTATCTTTTACAACTGGCTTTAATAAAAAAAACTCCTCGAGGTAGAGAGGTTACAGAAAAAGCCTATAATCATTTAGAAATAAAATCTATTGAAAAAAAATAAATAAATTACTTTATTTTTTTTTGTTAAAAAAAAAACTATTTCAAGTATTCCGATTTGAGGTTACGATATAAATTGCTATAGCAACTTATATAGTGTTTTGAATTTACATAGTCAATCGATTAGATTGACTTTTTTATATTTTAGTGGTGGTGCGCGGAGCGCGCCACCTAATTTTTTATATAAAAACTTTTTAAAAATTTGGGTTTTTTTTTCATTCAGAGTATAATAAAATTATTATGTTATTATTTGAAGGACCAGATGACAAATTTAGAGCATCTGCTGGGTCATTTATTACAAACAAAGAAAGAACAGCTGTTCTCGCCTTTGAAAGAATAAATAGAAAAGGGTCCAGGCAATTACCCCAGGGGGGAATTAAAATTTACGAAACACCCGTTGATGGAATTTATAGAGAATTAAACGAAGAAACTGGTTTAGAGCCAAAAGATTTAATTTTATTGGGTGAGTATCCAGAATGGATTACCTATGAATTACCAGAAAAATTACGTTCAAAAAAACATGGAAGAGGTCAAACACAAAAGTTCTTTTTCTTTGAATTTCAAGGGGATGAGTTAGAGATTGATTTACATAATGTTGATGATGAAGAATTCTCAGAATATTTTTGAGTTGAACCTTCTGATATTGTAAATAAAACAGTTAATTTTAGAAAGGGTATTTATAAAAAACTTGTTAAGTATTTTGATGAGAATTTTAGGAATAAACCGAATACCGATATTAATTAGTTTTTTTAAAAAAATGATATAATTTTTAAATGGAAGTAAAAGACAAGAGTGATGAAGAAATTATTTTCTTAGCTCAGAAAAATTCTGAATATTTTGGAGAGTTGATTGATAGATATCAAAAAAAGTTAGATAGATATATTCAAAGAATTTCTAATTTTTCCAATGAAGAAAGAGATGATTTGATTCAAGATGTATTTTTATCAGTCTATGAAAATATTTTTGTATTTGAAAATGGAGAAAAATTTTCATCTTGGATTTATCAAATTGCTCATAATAAAACAATTTCTTTTTGGAGAAAAAATAAAAAAGACAAAATTCAAATTTCCGTTGATGACAATTTATCTTTTGTGGAATCTAATTTTTGAGAGAATAAAATTTTAGATGAAATTCAAGGAATGGATGATGCAGAGAACTTAAGGAATGCAATTTTAAATTTAGAAATGAAATATCGTGAAGTTTTAATTTTAAGGTATTGAGAGGAAAGAAATTATGATGAAATTTCAGAGATTTTAAAAATACCAAACTCAACAGTAGGGACTTTATTGAATAGAGGTAAGAAAAAATTAAAATTAGAGTATCAAAAAATAATTCAAAAATAATATGAAAGATTTAAAAGAAAAAATAATAGATAAAATTGAAAAGGGTGAAGTCAAGAAAAAACCCTTTTGGTATTTTTTGACAAAAAAATATTTTGTTTGAGTGGGTTTTGTTTTAGCTATTCTTTTGGGAGCAGTTGCTTTTAGTTTATTTTTATTAAATTATTTTGATGATTTTGGTCCCTGATATCGTTTAAAAAATTCATCAGAAATAATTTTTTCAAAAATATTTTTGGTTTGGATTTTAGTTTTTGTGATTTTTGTGGTTTTGACAATCTTTAATTTTAAACAGACAAAAAAATCTTTTAAATTTGAAATTTGAAAAATTGTTTTATTGAGTTTGGCTGGAATTATATTTTTAGGCTTTGGAATTTACAAGTTAAATTATGCTCAAAAAATTGATAATTTGTTGGCTTATAAAAGTCAAAAATATTTAAATTTAAAAAATGAAAGAAAAAAAGAAATTGAAAAGATTTTACTTAAAAATGGAATTAGCCCAGGTGAATTTTTTAAAGATAAAGAAATTATTTCCTTGGAAAATAGATGAAAAAAAATAGATGATGAGAGGGTTAAAAAAATAAAAAAGATTTTAAAAAGCATGAAGGGTAAAATTTCTAGTGAAAAAATAAATGAATTGAAAGAGGAAATTCAAGAAATAAAAGAAAAGAAAAAAGAGCTTGATTTATTAAGGCTTGAAAATGAGGTTGAAATTTTTAAACATAATATGTTAGAATAATTATATCACAATTAATATTGTGAAATTAATTTAAAAAATATGGAAGAATTTAAAAATAAAAATAGAAAATTAAAATCAGTTATAATTTTATTGGTAGTCATTGCTGTTGTTTTGGGAGGGGTGTATTATTTTATGAATGGGAAAGATATTTCAATACCTGAAAATAATTTCAAAAATCAGGTTGAGAATGTTGTAAATAAGGTAAAAGGTAATACTCCGACAAAAGAAAACGAAGTTAAAGAGGAAAAAGAGTTAGATCCAGATACAATTGTAAATGAAGCTGATAAGTTAGATCAAGAGGAAGATAAATTTGATCAAATGATTGATGATTTGGGAGATTTGAATATTTAAAACTTATCTATAATTTCAGACTTAGTTTGAAATCTTTTTTATTTTTATTTTATAAAAATAGAAAAAATATAGTAGAGAGAATTCTGTTTATTATAAATTATATAATAATTAGGAAAGATCACTTTTTTATTTTAAAAATGATATAATATAAAAATTATGTTAGTTGATGAATTAAAAATTAAAGCTAAAGCCGGAAATGGTGGTAACGGGATTGTTTCTTGAAGAAGGGAGAGAAATATAGCTAAGGGTGGACCAGCAGGTGGTAATGGTGGAAAAGGCGGGGGTGTTTATGTTAGAGCTGTAAGGGATATAACAAAACTGGGTGCATATAAAGCTAACCCAAAATTTATTGCTAAAAAAGGCGGTGATGGCATGAGAGATTTAAAACATGGTCTAAATGGAGATGATGTATATATTGAAATACCAATTGGTTCAACAATAACTGATTTATCAAATGGCGGCAAGTTCACTCTTTTAAAAGAGGGTGAAGAGATTAAAATTTTAAAAGGTGGAAAAGGAGGTTTTGGTAATGAACATTTTAAATCATCACGAAACACAACCCCAGAAGAACAGACC
>CAMZKW010000014.1 GCA_947311625.1 Candidatus Campbelliibacteriota bacterium
ATATAATTCTATATATGTTAAAAAATATAAAAAATAAAAGAAAAAATATTATAAAAAAACAAAAAGCTTTTACTTTAATTGAACTATTAGTAGTAATAGCTATAATAGGAATATTAGCTGGTATATTATTTATAGCTATTAATCCTAAAGAACGGAGTGATAAAGCAAATGAATCTAAAAGAATAGTTTTTATGAATCAATTAGAAAAAGCTTTAGATGAGTACCAATTAGATTATGGTTATTATCCAAAAACTAATTTTAATACATATGGCTATGACGGTGGAGTAAATGCAAGATATTTTGAAAATAAATTAGCTCCTTATATGAAAGTTAATTTTAAAGAAAAATGATTGCATAATTGGTCCACTGATCATGAAACAGCTTTTTTCTATAAGTCCAGTGGTAATAATAATTATAAAAACTATGGGGTGATGATTATATTGAAAGGTTCGAGTTATAATTCTATGGAACAAAATGATGGCGGATATCGGGGAAATTATTGAGAAAAAGGTGAACTTCCAAAATATTGTAATGATAAATATAATACAACTTAACATTCTGGAGGAACAGTTTGTTCTTCAACTGATTAAATTATTCTTTATCAATTTAAAAATTTTAATTTTGGAATGAAAAAAGGTGGCGCGCGGAGTGAACCGACCCCAAAAAAGTGGACTCAAAGTAGCCCGCTTTTTTGTTATTAAACAATATATTAAAATAAGGAAAAAAATAATAAAAAATAATATACAATTGAATCTATAGAATGGATAGTATTAAATTAAAAAAGAAAATAGTTTCTAATTTAAGAAGAAAAGGTAAAAAATATAGAAAATCAAGTAAATTAAATGTTTTTGGTAATAAAACAGCTCTAAAAAAGATGATTAATGAAAGATTAGAAGCGATAAATAACAGAGAAAGGATTTGAGATTTTGAAGGAAAAAAAGTAAATTTCTTTACTTTTTTTCCGGTCCTGAACGAAGTGAAGGAATTTTCTATGTCTGAGTTTACGAAGACAGGAAAATAGGCGGCTCTGAAAGAGGACAGTTAAATTAAATGGATTGGAAAGATTATATACTTTAACAGATAGAAAGTCTGGTTATGAGTTTATCTTGCATATACCAAACGGAGAAACTATGACTATATATCAAGCTAGCTTAAAATTAAGTAAAAGAAAAGAATGAAAAAAAGTTAAACAATAGTCCTAGAAAAAGACTTAATTGATTAACTCCTTATGAAGTTTTTGTTTTAGGTCTTGATCCTGAGAAAGACTCTCGGGTTCAAGATTTAATCTAAGATCAATCTATAATTATTATAAAATATAGAATAGTCAAATTTTTCTAAGTTTTTTAAACTAAATTTTAAAAATTAAGATAAAATATTATTTTTTTTAAAAATACTCTTTAAAAGAAAATATATAGATGTGTTTATTAATAGTGATGGTACCAATATTAAAACTATATGAAATGCACAATATGTGTCTCGATCAATTTTTTTTCCAAAAAAGAAACATATCAAAATTAAAACCAAAATTAAATATATAAGGTAATAACTTATCTTTTTTAGAAAATAAATTATTTTAAATATTTTTTTTTATTATTGAACTTAATTAAGATATAACTTAATATTATTTTAATTAAAAATGAAGGAATAATAACTCAAGATAAAACCCCCGCTCAAAATCTAAAAAAATTATCCTTTATTATTATAAAATCATCGAATATAATATATTCAAAAAATAGATATGAAGTACTAGTAAAAAATAAAATACTTAAAATTGATATTTTCTTCATATAAATATAGTAACATAAAAATTAAAAAAAAAAACAATAAAATCCATTTCTCAATGTCCATATTCATTATTTAAATTAGGAAACAATCTATTTCTATCTAAAATAGTTAATCTATTTCTATCATTTAAAAATGATTTTTTTTTCTCCTCCTTCCTCTTTTTTTATTATTTCTTTCTACAGATATTACTTATCTAAAACATCAAGGAAGATTTTCTTTTCTTTCAGTAATTAAAGATATAGCTACAGGAGAGATATTAACTTACAAAATATCTCAAAAAATGAATCTTAATTTAGTTTTATCTACCATTGATAATTTGGTTAAATATTTTAAAGAAAATAATTTAGATTCAAAGAATATTCTTTTACATTCAGATCAAGGATTTCAATATACTAATCAATCTTATCGTTACAAATTAAAAGAATTAGGAATTATTCAATCTATGTCTAGAAAAGGGAATTCTGTAGATAATACACCCATTGAATCTTTCTTTGGACATATGAAAGATGAAATAGAATATTCTGATTTAAACTTTAATCAATTAAAAGATTTAATTGATGATTATATGGTAGAATACAATGAGAAGAGAAAGCAATGAGATAGAAAAAAGATGATTCCTAAAGAATACAGAAATCATCTTCTTAATCCGTCCTTTTAGTGTCCACTTTCTGGGGGTCGGTTCAGTTCAGAGCGTGCCACCTACTTTTTATTTTTAAAAAATAATTTTTAAAAATCTTTCTTTTTTATATTGATCTTCTTTAAATTCAAAATTTTGAATTTTTTCTTTTTCTAAAAAATCTAAAATTAATTCTTTTTGTCAAGGGTCAAATTCAATTCATAACTCACCATTTTTTTCTAAATAATTTTTGAATTTTTGAATTAGTTTTTTTATAAAAGACAAACCATCATCATTAGCAAAAAGCGCTCTCTCATCTTCAAAATCTAAAACTGATTTTTGGACTGTATCAATCCTATCCTTTGAAATATAGGGAGGGTTAGCTAAAATCAAATTATATTTTTTTTTTGGAATTTGTTCAAAAATATCTGATTGATAAATATTAAAATTAGTTTTTTCTAAATTATTAATTTGAATATTTTTTTTGATTTGTAAAATATTTTCTTTTTTTATTTCTCCAAAATCTACAAAAATTTTTTCAAAATTATTTAGTAGGGAAATCCCGATACAGCCAGAGCCGGAAAAAATATCTAGGATTTTTAAGGAATGATTTTGCGAAACAAAATCCTCATTATTTTTTATTTTTGGAAAAATGTATTCATAAATTCAAAATTCAGTTTCAGGACGTGGAATTAAAGGTCTAAATTCTAAATCAATTTTTATATTGATAAAATCAATGTTTCCAATTAAATAGGCAAGCGGATAATTTAATCTCAATTTTTTTACATCTTCTAAAAAATCTTTAGATTTTATTCCATTGTATTTTTCCTCAAGCAATTTATTTTCTTCTCACATTGTTAAGTTTAAATTCATTTTTTTATTATAACATTTTTTTATTGTGGAAAACCCTTGTATTATTTTATTTTTTTTGTTATTATTAAAGTTAAGAGCTCTTGAGTTCCACAAGAACCAGGCTCGATTATAGGTTATAAGTAATGAATGATATGGATAATGATCAAAAATTTCTTGAGTTTGTTATAAAATCTATCGCAAATAATCCTGATGATGTTAAAGTTGAAAGGGTTATAGATGAAATGGGTGTCTTATTAACTTTAACAGTTAATAAAGATGATATGGCTCAAATTATTGGTAAAAGCGGTAGAACAGCATCAGCTGTAAGAACACTTCTAAGAGTTGTTGGAATGAAAAATAATTCTAGAGTTAACTTAAAAATTAACGAACCAGAAGGTGGAATAAAAGAAGGAGAAGAAGCGTAATCTATAATTTTGATATCAAGTTGAAAAACTATAAAAAATACCGGCGGGTATTTTTTATTATAAAAATAAATTTGTTATAATATTGCTATGAATAAAATTGATAAAAAAATATTACTTCCTGTAATTATACTAGTTATTTTTGGTATTTTTATTTTTTTATCAGCATCTTTGATTTATTTAAAAAGTCCAAATCTATTTACTAAAATATTTTTTATTCAAATGACTGCAATTGCCATTGGTTCCTTTTTGATTTATTTTATACAAAAAAATAAATATATTAATTATATGAGTATAAAAAATAATTCAATTTATTTTTTTGGAATAACTCTAATATTACAATTAATAGTTTTAGTACCAGTGATAGGAGTTACGAGAAATGGTTCTACTCGGTGGTTGGATATAGGATTTATAACTATACAGCCTTCAGAAATATTCAGATTAGCGACTATTCTTTTTGTTGCAAATATTTTGTTTTTCCTTTCCAAAGAGTTGAAGAGTTTTTCTTTCTTTTTGAAGGTGAGTATCCTACCAGTAATCTTTATAGGAGTATTTTATTTTTTCACAAAAGATTTAGGTTCTCTTATAATTCTATTATCATCTATTTTTGGAATGTTATTATTTACAAAAATTAACAGAATAAAATTAATAATCTTAGCCATTGGTGGGGTGTTATTTATTTCTTTCATAGCTTGGAATTTTATACCTCATGCTCATGATAGAATGAAAGATTTTATTAATCCTGAACAGGCTGACATAGCAGGTTCTTTTTATCAAAATTATAATATGATGAAAACTGTTGGTTCGGGACAATTAATAGGTGTGGGTTATGGAGAATCTTTACAAAAATTTAATGGGGTTATTCCCGAAGCAATTTCTGATTCTATTTTTTCTATTTTTGCAGAGGAATGAGGGTTTTTAGGATCTAGTATTCTAATACTATTATATTTATTTTTTACCTATGCTATTTTTTCTAAAGTTAAATATATAAAAAATAAGTATCAAAAATATGTTGTTGTGGGGTTGGGAATAAATTTAATTTTTCCAGCATTCTATAATATAGCCGCATCTATTTCATTGGTACCTCTGAGTGGTATACCATTAACCTTTATTTCAAAAGGGGGAACATCTATTCTTATTTCTTTAATATCTGTCGGTATTATATTACTTTTTATTAAAGAGAAATAAAATATTCATTTTTATGATAAAATATAAAAATGAATATTTTTTCTTTTTTTAAAAAAAATATAGATTGAACTCTGTTGTTTTTAGCTTTGACTATGACTTTTTTTGGTATGATAACTTTCTATTCATTTGATGGAAATAACTCAATGTTTTGAAAACAGCTAATTTCCCTGGGAATTTCATTAGTTGTTTTTTTCAGTATAAGTTCTATGAATGTTAGATATTTAAAAAATAATAATTTAATTACGAGTTTATATTTATTTGTTATTTTTCTTTTCACAGTATTGACTATACTTGGTTCAGCATTCAATATGGGCGCCCAATCTTGATTTTCTTTAGGTTTTTTCGCCTTTCAACCAACTGATTTCGCAAAATTAATTTTAGTTTTGTTATTGGCAAAATATTTCTTTAGAAGACATTTAGAAATAAATAAAATAAAACACCTTATAATATCTGGTTTTTATATGTCTATAATTTTTATTTTTTTATTAAAACAGCCAGACCTTGGTTCAGCTATGATTGTTTTCTTTATTTGATTTTTTATGATTATAATTCTTGGAGTTAGTAAAAAATATGTTTTCAGTTTTATAATTGGCGGAATAATTTTATCCATGTCGGCTTTTCCTTTTTTAGCAGATTATCAAAAAAAAAGAATTTTTACATTTTTAGATCCCAGCTCTGATTTGTTAGGTTCTGGTTATAATATTAATCAAGCAAATATATCTTTAGGAAGTGGCGGGTGATTCGGAAAAGGTATTGGTGAAGGTACTCAGACTTATTTAGATTTTTTACCAGAATATGAAACAGACTTTATATTTTCAGCCTTTGGTGAAGAGTGGGGTTATGTTGGGATAATAATTTTATTTTTAATATTTTTAATATTTTCTTTTAGAATATTAAAAATTGCATATAATGCTAGAGGAAATTTTGAATCAATATTGGCTCTAGGAATTTTAATTTATTTTTCTACACATTTTATTTTACATTCAGGTATTAATTTAGGTTTATTTCCTGTAACGGGGATAACAATGCCTTTTATGTCATATGGAGGATCTCATTTAATTGTAGAATTTATTTCTTTAGGAATATTAAATTCCATAAGAAAGTCTGGATTAAAATTTAATAGAAATGATATTGAGAATACAAATATATTTGATTAAATATTTTGTATTTTCTTTTTTTATAAAAAATTGTTAATATATAAATATATATTATGAAAAATAAAATAAAACATTATAAGGATAATCTTTATTCTAGAAAATATATAGATGAAAGTGAAGATGATTTAGAAAAAATAAGTAGATTAAAAAAGAAAAAAAATAACTTAGATAATAATTGAGAATCTATTTCTGAAAGGCTTGATAAAAATAATAATTTATATAAATATGACAAACAAGAAAAAAATACTTTCTCTATTATTTTTGTGATTTCTTTAATATTTTTTATTATGACCACAGCTGTGGCTGGACTATTTTTATATTTTCAAAAAACAGACATTCCTTTAAATCAATTAGAATACTCTTTACAAGCGCCCAATACTATTGATAGTGGAGAAATATATGAATATACTTTGGAATTAGAAAATAATACAGATTTTAAATTTCATAACATAGAAGCTTTTGTAAAATATCCAAAAGGAGCAATTGATGCCAAAGATAATTACGAAAAGTTAAAAGACGATTGAGAGATTGATGATATCTTGCCTGGTGGTAAATTAAAAATAAAAAAAGAAATAGTATTCTCAGGCAGTCCTAATGATGAAAAAAAGATTCAAATAATCATAAATTATCAACTTGAAGGATATTCTTCGATTTTAACAAAGGAAAAAGAATTTTCTGTAAAAATTGAATCGGCCCCAGTCTTTGTAAAGATAGATACTCCTAAAAATATTATGTCCAATGAAGAATTTGATATAGATATTGAGGTGTTATCAAATTCTAACACTGACTTAAAAAATTTAGTGTTTATAGGAAAGTATCCAAATGGTTTTGAAATTATCGATAATAATCCTATGGCAGATTATTCAACAAATTATAAAAATATTTTTATAATAGATTCTTTAAAAATTGGTGAAAAAAAGAATATAAAAATAAAAGCAAAGATACAGGGTGAAAATGCAGAGACAAAAATATTATCTTTTGTTATCGGAAGTTCTGATAGTAAAAGTAATGAAATTCTAACAGAGTATTTTAATGCAAAGGAAAAAATAATTTTAAAGAAACCAAGTCTAAATTTAAAACTTTTTTGTAATAATACTTATATTAAAGAGCATAATGTAATTATAAATGCTGGAACTATTTTAGATTGTAAGTATAAACTATATAATAATTTAACTTCAAAAATTACTAATATTTCTTTGGATTTAGAATACCAAGATGATTTGTTGGTTGAAGAAAAGATTAAGGCAGTTAATTCTTTTATAGATTCAAATAATAATATTATTTCCTGAAATAAAAATAATGATTCTGTAATGTCTGTTCTTAAACCAGGTAATTTTATAGAAGGAGAGCTCTCGTTGCCATTTAAATCTGTTAGAGATTTGGCAGGATATGTTAAAAACCCAAATACATTATTTAATTTTAAACTAAAAGGGACAAACTTTGATAATGAAAATTCTATTGGTAATGTTCATAATGAAATTAAAAAAGAAGTTAAATTAAATACAGATATTATTTTAGAATCAGAGACTAATTTTTATCATGATGAAGAACATCCTGATAAGTATAGTCCTTGAGAAAATTTAGGTGGTGTAAATCCAAAGGTCGGAGAAAAAAATACATATGCAATAACTTGAAAATTATATAATTCTACTAATAGGATAAAAGATATAAAAGTTGTCGCAAGATTGCCTCTATGGGTGAAATTTGAAAATGTAATTTTTCCTGAAGGTAATTATGTAACCTATAACAAAAACACTAGGGAGGTGAAATGAAGTATAAAAAAAATAGAACCTTTTATAGGATATAGAACTGATCCTAAAAAGGTTAGTTTCAAAATTTCATATATTCCAGTATTAAATCAAGTGGGAAGTTATATTGAACTGGTAGGAACTAAAAAATTAATTGCTAAAGATGAATACACACTTTCATACATAGAAACATCAACTGGAATAGATAATACCTTTATTGATGATGGTAATGTCCCTTACGGAACAGGGAGGATAATATTAAAATAAAAAACTAATTTTTTAAAAAATTAGTTTTTTATTTTATGTTTAGCAATTCAGCTATTCTTGGTTGGTCAAAACCAATTATAACTTCATCCCCAATCTTTGATACTGGTACACCCATTTGTCCTGTTAATTCTACCATTTCTTTACCTTTAGCTTGGTCTTCAGCAACATTATAATCTACATATTCTATATTATTTTGAGTTAAATAAGCTTTAATCATATTACAATACATACATGATGGTGTTGAGTAAATTTCTACTTTCATATTCTTTATTAATTATTTTCTTATAATGTGTTTAAATTTTAACATTTTTTTTTTATTTATCAAATTATAAATTAGCATTACTTAATGATATAATAATTTATATGAGAAAAAATATATTGATTTTAATTTCAGAAAAAAAAAATAATGATAATTTTATAAATTGAATAAAAGAAATATTTGGTTTAGAAAATTTAGATATTTTTGTTATCGATAATAATTTAGAAAAATTAGATACAAAATTATTAACAGCAGATTATATTTTAAATTTTATAGAAGATAAAGAAAAGTATGAATATATTCAAAAAAAAATAGAATTACTTAAAATTCCTTTTTTTGGGAATAATTTAATAGATATAAAATTATTTTCAGAAAAAAATAATTTTAAAAAAATTATAAATAAGTCTAAATTTAAAACACCAGTTTTTGAAAAAATTTCTAAAAATAACCCTCTAGATTTATTTAATAATTTTCCGCAACCGTCAAGAATTTTTTCAAATGAAAATAAATTCTTTTCAGGAAAATTATCATCACCAGATGATTTGAAAAATATTTTTGATAAAAATTCTAATTTAGAGGATTGTTTTATTGAAGAATTTATAGATGGAAAAGAAATATACGTCTTATCTTTTATGTTTTATGATGAGAGAATTATTTTACCAGTTATAAATAATAATGGTAATTTTGAAAGAATTGAAAAGTCTTTGGAAGAAGAAATAAAAAATAATATTAAAGACTTTTTTAAATATAGTGATATAAAAAGCTTTGCTCTATTTAATTTAATGTATTCAGAAAAAAGAGGTTTATATTTTTTGAATATTTTTATAAATAATTCTATTATATATAAATATTCTAATCTTTTAGAAGAAATATTGGAAATACATAAATATTTAAATTTAAAAAAAATATTTAAAAGAGATTTGTTTTAAGTCTTTTTTTAATATATAATTATTCTATGATAAAAAAAAATGGAAAAAATCTTGAAAAAGGTTTTACTCTATTGGAGTTATTAGTTGTAATTGCCCTAATGGGAATTATATATTCTGTGACATTAAGTAATTACAATGGTATGAATAAGTCCATAGAATTAAAAAATATGGCATATAGTCTCGCCCTATCAGTAAGGGAAACTCAGGTTTATGGTATAAATAAAAAACTTGATTCAGGAACTTTTTCAGATAGCAATCCTTATCCTTTTGGTTTATATCTTGACCTATCAAATAATAATCAAATTATTCTCTTTAAAGATAAAAATTCAACAAATAATAAGTTTGATGGTAATTGTTCTACAAATACAATAGAGTGTAATAGGTTAATTAGTTTTAATGGTGGAAATCATATTTCTAAAATTAGAGTTAAATCTCTTGGGAATCCTTGAGCTGATTTTAGTGGTAAATTAAATATTTTTTTTAAAAGACCAAATCCCGATGCAAAAATTATAGATAATAATAATGCATCTAATATATATTCAAGGGTTGGGATTGAGTTATCAAGTCAAAGTGGAACATATAAATCCTGTGTTGAAATTGGTTCTGCAGGGGATATAACAATAAAAGGGGTGTGTAATTAAATTAAAAAATGAATTATATTAAAAAAAAAAAAGAAAGCGCTTTTACTCTTATTGAGATGCTTGTATCAATAACCTTATTTAGTTTTGTGGTAACAATTGCCCTAGGGGCTTTATTTACTATTTTAAAAGCAAATGAAAAAACAAAAGTTATTAAAACCGTTGTAAATAATTTATCCATTGCTTTAGAAGGAATGAGCCGCGAAATAAGGGTAGGATATGGTTATGTATGTAGTAGTGATGAATGCAATGAATTCAAATTTAAAACCAAGGATGGCTGTGATGCTTCCTATAAATTCGGAGATTCAACAATTTATAAAAAACTTAATAAAAAAACAGCTGGTGGGGTCTGTTCTACCAATGCACAAACAGTTGCAATTGTGGGTGGCGATATCATTATAGATGATTTAAAATTTAGGACTTCTGGCTTGGGTGCAGGAGATAATTTACAGCCAAGAGTTTTGATAAATTTAAAAGGAAGTATCCATAATGCAAGTTTAAAAAATGATGAAGTATTTAATATACAGACAACTATATCCCAAAGAAAAATTCAACCCTAATAAAAATAATTTTTATGTTTAAAAAAATAATAAAAAAAGAAAAAGGTTTTACTCTAGTGGAAACACTAATTGCAATTTCAATTTTGATGATATCTGTGGCTGCGCCATTATCATTGGCCGCAAAGGGTATTCAGGCTGCTAATTTAGCTAAAGAACAAATAGTTGCATACTATTTAGCCCAAGACGCATTTGAAATGGTTAAAAATATAGTAGATAGTAATAAATTAGGTAGTTATAGTTATAGTCAAGGGGAGATGATACATGGAGATTTGAATGATATTTGTATTTTCAATGAATGTAAAATAGATACACTGACTGGAAAAATTGAAATATATAGTTTGGGAGAAAAAATAAAATTTAGTAAAACAAATAATATTTATGGCTTTGATAGTGCGAGTGCGTCAGACTATACAGATACTATTTATGAAAGATATTTTAAAATTGAGAAAGTTCAAGATGATGGAAGTAGCATTGATGAAATAAGAGTTTTAATAACTATAAAATGAGACGTTCCTTTTGTTGGTGAGCAAACATATACTTTAAAAAGTAATATAACTAATTGATAAAATGTTAAAAAAAATAAAAAAAAACGAAAGAGGTTTTGTAATTTTGATTGCTATAATGGTATCTTTAATTCTTTTATCTATTGGAGCTTTCATTGCTTCTATTGCTATAAGAGAAATTATGCTATCTAGTTCTGCAAAACAATCACAGGCTGCTTTTTTTGCTGCTGATTCAGTTTTGGAATGTGCTTTATTTAAAGAATTCAAAAAAGGTGGATTTTCTAGTTCAAACTATACTTCCTATGATAGTGATAGCTCTCTAAGTTGTAATAATAAAAAATTTAATTGAGAAAGTTCTGTTATGAGTGGCGCTGGTTCTGATAC
The DNA here is from genome assembly GCA_947311625.1 of Candidatus Campbelliibacteriota bacterium. Classification (GTDB taxonomy): domain Bacteria; phylum Patescibacteriota; class Minisyncoccia; order Phycocordibacterales. The sequence continues at coordinate 11,309 of CAMZKW010000014.1, forward strand.
GGTAACACATATCTACTTTGTTACTTTATCTCCAGAGAAAAATGCATCAGGGCAAACAGTGGATATAGATACCAATGTAGTAGACGGTTTGATATCTAAAACTGAGATCGAAGCATCGACTTTTACAGAAAAATATCCCTTTGTTAAACTAATTATTATTAAAAAAAATACAGCTGTAGGTGGAGTTGATACATCAATCAGAGTTTATGGGCATAATTTTAGAAAAGCCAATTCTATAATTGAAAGAGCAATTGAGGTAAAATATTAAATTGCCTTTTTTTATTTTTTTTGTTATAATTCTGTTCATTATAGAAATATATTTTATTTTTTATCTTTGAAAGATTGGGTAAAATATTTAAATTTAAAAATATTAAATACATTATGACATTTGCAATTATAGAAACTGGAGCTAAACAATATAAAGTTCAAGTTGGAGATGTAATCGAAATTGAAAGATTACAAGGAGAATTTAAAGAAGGTGATAAGATAATTTTTGAATCAGTTGTTTTAACTGATGATGGTTCAAAAACAGAAATAGGAACACCAATGGTTGAAGGGAAAAAAGTTGAAGCTAAATTTATTGAAGAATTTAAAGGAGATAAAATTAGAATTCAAAAATTTAAATCAAAATCAAACTATTCAAAAGTTACAGGTCATAGACAAAAACACTTTAAGGTAGAAATAACTAAAATATAAAAATTTTAGTTTTTTTTGATAAAATTATTTTTTTTTAAAAAACTTTTTAAAAATTACGTTATAAATTGCTATAGCAATTTATAACGTAATTTTGTACTTAATATCTTTGTACACATATTAACAACAGGAGGGGGAAAGAAAGACTTGACAAAAAGAATAGATTATGATACAATGTATTTAATCAAACAAAAGGAAAAAACCTTTTAATTTAAATTAAAAAAGGATGACTGCTACGCAGTCATCCTTTTTTAATTTAAATTAAAAAAGGATGACTGCTACGCAGTCATCCACATAAAACTTAAAAGTTCAAATCCAAGTAGAATTTTGAAAAAAAACTATTTTTTTCAAAATTCTGCTTGGATTCGACTCAGGCAGTACTTTAGTGAAAATGTCGAATATTTTGACTAAAGTACAAAAGAGCCTGTAAGGCTGGAAAATTTTAAATTAAATTAAAGGATATAAAATGGCAAAAATTTGGAGTAGTTGGGATGGAAAATCCCAAATAAAAATAGACATCAGCGGATTGGATACTGATGTAAAAAAAATTATAGATGATGCAATTAAGGAGGCATACAGAAATGAATGTCATCCGGTTGCATCATCGGACAGGTTGCTTAATCAGTATAAAGGTGCAGGTTTCACTATTGTGGAACACAAGCCTGCACCTTGGGGGTATTTAATAATATCCCCAATCTTGAAATAACCAAACAGTTTTGTTTGGTTATTATTTTATATTTTTTTTGTTGATGTTAGGTGCTGGAGGAATCAGTACTTTTAAAAAGAATATAAAAAACCTTTACTTTTATTAAAAAAAATGGTAAAATTCTGTTAATTCTAGACTTGATTGTGTAATTCTTCTAGAAAATATTATTAGAAAAAAAATGTATCTAAAAAGTACATATTAAATTAATATTTTAAAGTACAATCAGGTCTTTTTCTATTTCTGAAAAAACTACGATTGAGTTATGATTTTCTTTTTAAAAAAGAAGGTTGTGCTTTTCATATAAAAAATTATGAGTGTAGGACAATATAAACAAAAAACATTCAATAGATATAAAAAACCAGGAATGGAAATTCCAAACTTGGTAAAACATCAATTGGATTCATACGATAGGTTTTTAGAAAAAACCATTGTTGGAGTATTCAAAGAAATTAATCCAATTTCTGATTATTCTGATAAAAAATTTGATTTAGTATTTAAATCTCTAAAAATTGAAGAAACAGAGCATGATGATTTTTCCGCAAGAAGATTAAGGATATCTTTGGAAAAACCATTGAAAGCTGTATATGAATTAGTAAATAAAACAACGGGGGAAACAAAAAAACAGGAAATATTTATGTTTCATGTTCCCGTTTTAACAAAACATGGAACATTTGTAATTAATGGAGTTGAGAGAGTGGTGGTGCCACAACTTTCCAGATCAGCTGGTATATTTTTCACTGTTGATGAATCAAAAAAGGAAAGATATTTTGGAGCAAAAATTATTCCAGGAAGAGGTTCTTGAGTTGAAATTCAATCTGAGGCTAAAGACTTAATTTATGTTAAAGTTGATAGAAAAAGAAAACTTCCAATTACTTCTTTTTTGAGAATATTTGCTAATGGAATGGCAGACGAAAAAATACTATCTTTGTTTTCAGAAGAGGCACAAAAACATATCAAAACTACTTTTGAAAAAGATACAGCTTTAACACTTGATGAATCATATGGAGAATTATATAAAAGACTAAGGGATGGTGAAACAGTTCCAGCTGATTTAGCAAAAGACCATATTGATGGTGTTTTTGCAAAGGAGAGATATGATATTTCAGAAATTGGTAGAATCAGATTTAATAAAAGATTTGGTGAAAAAGAAATAGTAAAATATTCTGAAAAAGACCAACTAATTACTCTTTCTGATTTAGTTCATATTATTGAAAAAATAGTTGAATTAAATCAAGATAAGGAAAATTCTCAACCCGATGATATTGACCATTTAGGTTCAAGAAGGTTAAGATTTTTTGATGAACAAATTGAAGCCAGGTTGAGACAAGGACTTTTGCAGATGGCTAGAAATATTAGAGATAAGATGTCGATTGCTGATTCTTTAACAACTGATCCAGGATTTTTTATAAATCCTAGACCTATACAGGCAAAAATAAAAGAGTTTTTCAATACAAACCCTTTATCACAATTTATTGACCAAGACAATGTTTTGTATGAATTAGAATCTAACAGAACTGTTTCTGCTCTAGGTCCCGGTGGGCTTGTGAGAGAAAGAGCTGGATTTCAAGTTAGAGATATTCACCCATCACACTATGGTAGATTGTGTCCCATCCATACTCCTGAAGGTCAAAATATTGGATTGATAATGAGGCTTTCAACACATGCCATTGTAAATAAATATGGAGTTATTGAAACACCTTACTATAAAGTAAAAAATGGTAAAGTTTCAAAAAATATTGAATATCTTGATGCATATCAAGAAGAAGCTGTTAACATAGCATCTTCTAAACAAAAATTAAATGATAAAAGAGAAATAGTTGATGAATCTGTAGAGGTTAGATACCAAGGAGACCCTTTGGTTATTCCTAAAGATAAAGTGGATTATATGGATGTATCTGCTTATCAAATGTTTTCTGTAGCCACATCAATGATTCCTTTTGTTAATCACGATGAAGCCAACAGGGCACTGATGGGTTCAAATATGCAGAAGCAAGCTGTTCCTTGTATAAAACCAGATGCTCCCATAGTAGCAACTGGAATAGAAGCTGATGCAGCAAAATACACAGGTAGACTTTTATATGCACCAGAAGAGGGTGAAATAACTTATGTTTCAGGTTCTAGAATTGAGATGAAAGGAAAATCTGGTAAAAAAAGAGTTTATAATTTAGTAAATCATGAAAAAACAAATACTTTTGTTACATTTCATCAACAACCTAGAGTTAGTATAGGAGATAAAGTGAAAGAAGGTGATTTATTAGCTGATACTTCTTCAACTGACCATGGACAAATTGCTGTGGGTCAAAATATTTTTGTGGCATTTATGTCTTTCTACGGAGCAAATTATGAGGATGCTATTATTGTTTCAGAAAGAATTGCTAAAGAACATAAATTTACAAATATTCACATTAAAGAATACATTGTAGATGTTAGAGAAACTAAATTGGGACCAGAACAAACTACTCATGATATTCCAAATGTTGGAGAAGATAAAATTTCAATGTTGGATGAGGAAGGAATTATTAGAGTTGGTTCTGAGGTTGAAAAAGGAGATATTTTGGTAGGAAAAGTTACACCTAAAGGAGAGTCACAATTAACTCCCGAAGAAAGATTACTAAGATCAATTTTTGGTGAAAAAGCCAAGGATGTAAAAGATTCTTCAAAGAAATTAAAGGCTGGTGAAAAAGGTAGAGTTGTTGGTATAAAGATTTTTGATAGAGCCAAAGGGGAAATTAATGAAAATGGAATTATAAAAAGAATTTTTATTCAAGTTGCTGAAATGAGAAATATTAAGGTTGGTGATAAACTTTCTGGAAGGCATGGAAATAAAGGTGTTGTTTCTATGATTTTACCAGAGGAGGATATGCCCTATACAGAAGATGGAAAACCAGTTGATGTTATTTTATCACCTCTAGGTGTTCCTTCTAGAATGAACTTGGGTCAAATTCTTGAAGTTCACTTGGGGTTGGCCGCTAATACTTTAAAATATCAAGCAGTTGTTCCTCCTTTTGCCGGATCAAGTGATGAAGAAATTAAAGAAGAATTGGTAAAAGCAGGATTTCCTGCATCTGGTAAAGTACCTCTAATTGATGGGTATACCGGTGAAAAATTTGCTAGAGATATAACTATAGGTTATATGTATATTCTTAAACTTCACCATATGGTTGAAGATAAAATGCATGTTAGGTCTGTAGGTCCTTACTCTTTGATTAACCAACAACCATTGGGTGGAAAAGCCAATGGTGGAGGACAAAGATTTGGGGAGATGGAGGTTTGAGCATTGCTTGGACATGGAGTAGCATACACTTTAAGAGAAGTTTTGACTGTTAAATCAGATGATATTATTGGTAGAACTGCCATGTATGATTCTATTATTAAGGGTAAGAATTTTATTCTTCCGAACACACCAGAGTCATTTAATGTAATGATGAATACTTTGAGAGGGTTGTCTCTAGATATTACATTAGGTTCTGATAGCGAAGATAATCAAAATAAATAATATGAAAGAGATAAAAATAAAAGATTTTGATTGATTACAGATTAAATTAGCATCACCGGAAAAGATTTTAGAATGATCATCCGGTGAGGTAAAAAAATCTGAAACAATTAACTACAGAACAAATAAAAATGAAAAAGATGGTCTTTTTGATGAAAGAATTTTTGGTCCAGAAAAAGATTATGAATGTTATTGTGGTAAATATAAAGGTGTAAGATATAAAGGAATGATTTGTGAAAAGTGTGATGTTGAAATTACAAAATCAATCGTGAGAAGAAGAAGAATGGGACATGTTGAATTGGCAGCTCCAGTTTCTCATATTTGATTTCTAAGATCAATGCCTTCAAGAATGTCTCTTATTCTCGGAATGCAATCAGGAGAATTAGAGAAAGTTATATATTTTGCAGGATATGTTATTACATCAGTTGATGAATCAAAAAAGAAAGAATATCTGAAATTAATTGATGATGAATATAAAAAGAAAGTTGATGGTTTGGAAGACGAAGAATCTATTGATAAGATAAAATCTATATTTTTAAAAATTAAAAAAGATATAGAAACATTAAAAAAATATTCTGTAATTGATGAATTGGTTCATTCAAAGTATTCGCAAAAATTTCCAGGATTGTTTGAATCTGGAATTGGAGCAGAAGCTATTTTTGATTTAATAAAAAAAGTTGATTTAAAAAAATTAGAGAAAGAATTAGTTAAAGAAATTGAAATAGCTCCAACATTAGAAAAAAAGAAAATGGAAAAAAGGATTTCGGTCGTTAGAGCTATGTTGAAATCAGGAGTAAAACCAGAATGAATGTTCTTTACAAAACTTCCCGTAACACCTCCTGCTTTAAGGCCAATTGTATCTCTCGGTGCTGGTAGACATGCATCTTCAGATGCTAATGATCTATATAGGAGAATTATCAATAGAAATAATCGTCTTAAAAAATTAATTGGAATTAATGCTCCAGATGTTATTTTAAGAAATGAGAAAAGAATTTTACAGGAAGCCGTAGATGCATTGATTGATAATTCAATGAGACGTTCTACTTCTTCTGCAGCAATGTCAGCTGCACAAAGAAGACCTTTAAAATCACTTTCAGAATCCATAAAAGGAAAGCAAGGTATTTTTAGAGCTAATCTTTTGGGAAAAAGGGTTGATTATTCTGGTCGTTCAATTATTGTTGTTGGTCCAGATTTAAAAATTGATGAAGTTGGTCTTCCAAAACAAATGGCTTTGGAATTATTTAGACCATTTGTTACATCAAAACTTTTGATAAATGGAGATACTTTTAATATAAGGTCTGCCAATAAATTAATTGATGAAGGGGATGATATTGTATGACAATATCTTGAGGAGGTTATAGAGAATAAATTTGTTCTTTTAAACCGTGCTCCAACTCTTCATAAATTAGGTATCTTAGCCTTTAAACCATTACTTACAGAAGGTATGTCAATAAGACTACACCCTCTTGTTTGTGCTGGATTTAATGCTGATTTTGATGGTGATACTATGTCAGTTCACTTACCAATATCTGCAGAAGCTCAGAAAGAAGCTTCTGATATTATGTCGGCTGCTAAAAATATTATTAAACCAGGTAATAATGAAATAATTGTTAATTCAAGACTTGATATTATTTTAGGGACTTATTGAGCAACAAAAATTATTGAAGGTGTAAAAGGTGAAGGAAAAGCATATTCTTCGCCTAATGAGGCTATATCAGCCTATGAACATGGTTCAATAGATTTTAGAGCAAAAGTGAAAGTTCTAGGAACTGATAACTTAAAATATTCTGAATTTACAGATAAAGTATTTGAAACAACTCCCGGTAGATTATTATTTAATGCTAAACTACCATCAGATTATCCTTTTTTAAATGAATTAATGGATAAAAAGAATATTGCTAAATTAGAAAAAGATTTAATTGCTGTTTATGGTCTTGAAGGAATACCTAAAATTTTAGATGATATAAAAGATTTTGGATTTAAATATGCAACAATTTCTGGTACCACATGGTCATCGGAAGATGTTGTTGTTCCAGAAGCAAAAAAAGGTATTGTAAAAGAATCAGAAGAAGAGGTTAAAAATGTTATGGAAGCATACAATGAAGGTTTGATTACAAAAGATGAAAGGGTAAGAAAAAATGTTGAAATATGATTTGAAGCAAAGTCAAAGATTGACGATGCTATTTCAGAAACAATGGTTGATAATGAATCAGTTACAGACATGATTGTTTCTGGTTCTAGAGGTTCTAAGGGGAATATGTCTGGTATGGCAGGAATGAAAGGTATTGTTTCCAATGTGTTGAATCAGCCAATTGAGTTTCCAGTTAAATCTTCCATAAAGGAAGGGTTAGATCCAATTGAATATTTTATTACAACCCATGGTTCTAGAAAAGGTCTTGCAGATACAGCTCTTAATACAGCGAGAGCTGGTTATTTGACTAGAAGATTGTTTGATGCTGGACAGGATGTGATGATTAAAGAAAGGACCTGTGGAACAGATAATTCCATAGTTATTTCAACAGAAGGTGAAGGGTTTACTCTTCCGTTTATTAAAACTGCAAAGGGTAGATATTTATCGGAAGATATTAAAGATGGTAGAAAAACAATATTTAAAAAAGGTCATTTTTTGAGCCATCTAGATGCTGAAAAATTAGATGAATTAGGTGTTAAGGAAGTTAGGGTAAAATCACCTATGACCTGTGAATCTGAAAATGGTATTTGTCAGGAATGTTATGGAATGGACATGGGAGGTGATCAATTAGTTGATTTAGGTGAACCAGTTGGTACAATCGCTGCTCAGGCCATTGGAGAACCGGGAACTCAGTTAACCATGAGAACTTTTCACTCTGCCGGAGCCGCTTCAAAGGATGGAGATATTACAATGGGTCTTCCAAGGGTTGAAGAAATTTTTGAAAGAAGAAAGCCAAAAATTCCTGCAATTATTTCGAGAACAGAAGGTGAAATTATGAAGATTGAAAAGGATGGTCAAAAAACAATGGTTACTGTTTTTTCAAAAAATGAAGCTAAGAAAGAAAAAATTTATGTTATACCTTATCTAAGAGATTTAATTGTCAAAGAAGGGGATAAATTAAATAAAGGAGATTTCTTAACCGATGGTTTTGCAGATATTTCAGAGTTGTTAAAATATGCCGGGCCAGATAAAACCAAAGAATATATTATTTTTGAAACTGTTAAAATTTATGAGCTACAAGGGTCTTCCGTTGCTAGAAAGCATATCGAGGTTATTATTGCTCAAATGTTCTCAAGGTCTAAAGTATTAGATGGTGGAGATTCAGAAATGGTTGAAGGTTCAATTTTAGAAAATTCTGAAATAGCAAAAATAAATGAAGAATTAAAATCTAAAGAAAAACAAGAGATAGAAGCAGAACTTTTAGTAGTTGGTATTGCTGAAGTTTCTCTTTCTAGAAAATCTTGATTATCATCAGTTTCATTCCAACATTCTGTTAGAATGCTTATCAATTCTTCCCTAGAAGGTAGAATTGATGAACTTGAAGGATTAAAAGAAAATGTTATTATAGGCTCTTTGATTCCAGCAGGAACAAACTTTAAAGGTTCAAAGAAATATGAAATGATAAAAAATCTTCAAGATGAATTAAAAAAAGAAGATGAGGAGTTAGAAGAGAGAACTCAGGAAATTGAAGAAGAAGAAAGTTTATCTTAAAATAGAAAAATAAAATTTTAGATTTACTTTATCATTAAAAAAATAGTATTTTTAAAATACTATTTTTTTTTACATTCTTCTTCTGATTTTGATAAAGATCAACATATGAGAGGTTTTCAAATTGTTTTTTTAATTCAGTCTCATATTATATAAAATAATTGTAAAAAATCTTTTCAAGTCATAAAAATATTATATCATAAATAAAAGTAGAAAAGGTGGAAATTTGCTTCGCAAACTTCAGCTTTTTATGTGTTTTTGGGTGGCACGCTTCGCGTACCACCCAAAAACACGATCCCCCTCACTTATATTATACACCCCTTGTCAATTTTTTTCATTTTTCAATATACCAGGTATGTCCTTTTTAAAAAAAACATACCGGGTATGTTGAAAAATTTATTTTTAAAATTAAAAGCATTAAAAATAAATATGATATAATTATTTTATGGAAAGAATAAACGCAATAATTGAAAATATAAACATAGTAAAAGATGTTTTATTAATTCTTATTTCTTTGACTACACTTTTTTTTGCTTGATGATTTTTTATTAACTTTTATTTAAGATATAAAAAAATTATTAAATATGAGAAAAAAAAGAAATTAAATAATGAATGATTATTTTGAAATAAACCGGTATTAAATGATGGAGAAAATTATGTAACAAACCAAGATCTTATTGATGAGCCAGATATTTTTGAAAGGATGGAATATGAAAATAAAGAATTAGATAAAGAGGTTGAAAAATTAAAAGAAGAAATAAAATTATTAAAAAAACCAAGCATTAATAAATAAAATTTAAATTTTAAAAATAAAAATGTTAAAATGTATTTATGCAATCAAAAATGACAAAAAAACAAGAAGCAAAAGCTTTAAAAAAAATGGTGAGACTAACTGATTATTTTTCAGCAGCTCAAATTTTTTTAAAAGATAATTTCTTTTTAGAAAGAGAAATTCAAAAAGACGATATTAAAGCACGTTTATTGGGACACTGAGGTTCTTGTCCAGGGACAAACTTTACCTATGGGAATATTAATAGACAGATTATAAAAAATAAAGATAGAGACTTTATGTTTATTGTGGGACCTGGACATGGTTTTCCAGCATACCAATCGAATATTTTAATTGAAGGTTCTTTATCAAAATATTATCCAGAAAAAATTCCTTATTCAAAAGAAGGTTTTGAAGAAGTTATCAGAAATTTCTCGACACCCTACGGATATCCATCTCATTTAAACCCCGAAGCTCCAGGAGTTATTGCCGAAGGTGGAGAGTTGGGTTATTCTTTGGCTATTGGAGCAGGTTCTGTTTTGGATAATCCAGATTTAATTACTGCTGTAGTTGTTGGAGATGGGGAGGCAGAGACTGGACCACTTTCAGGTTCTTGAAATTTAAATAAATTTTTATCTCCTAAAACCGATGGAGCAGTTCTACCAATTTTACATTTAAATGGTTATAAAATTTCTGGACCAACTATTTTTGGGAGAATGAATAATTCTGAAATAAAAAAATATTTTAATGGTTTAGGATATAAAGTTTATTTTATAGAACAACATAAACATAAAGATGTTTATGTTAAAGCTATGGAAGTTTTTGATAAATCTATTCAAAGAATTAAAAAAATACAAGAAAAAGCTAGAAAAGGTCAGGAAGTTTTAAAGCCAGAATGGCCAGTAATTATTTTAAAAACTGACAAGGGTTGAACTGGAATAAAAGAACTTGATGGTGAAAAAATTGAAGGAAACTGTAAAGCACATCAGATTGTTTTTGATAATCAAAAAGATTTAGCTGAAAAACCAGAACATTTAAAAAGATTAAATGAATGATTAGCTTCCTATAAAATTGATGAATTAATTTCATTTGGAAAAGATGATGAGATTATTTTAGATGAAGATATTAAAAATTTTATTCCCGAGGATGATAGAAGATTAGGTTCTTCAAAATATGCTCATGGAGAAACAAACCAAGATATTAAATTACCAATTTTTGATGAAATTTTTGTAGATCAAAAAAATACAAAAGATGAGGGGGTGAGTTCTATGCACGAAGCTGGAAAATATATGAGAGATGTTATGAAGGAAAATAATAATTTAAGATTATTTTCTCCCGATGAAACATATTCAAATAAATTATCCTATGTTTTTGAGACAACAAAAAGGCAATGGCAATTACCAATAAAATCTTTTGATACAGATTTTGGAAGAAGTGGAAAAGTTATTGAAATTTTATCAGAACATCTTTTGTTTGGTATGCTTTGAGGATATACTTTGACTGGTAGATACGGGTATTTTGTGACCTACGAGGCCTTTGGACAAATTGTGGCTTCCATGGCCGACCAGTATGTAAAATACCTACACGTAGCTAGAAATGTAAAGTTTAGAAAAGAAATTCCATCAATTAATGTAATACTTTCTTCTCTTTTAGAGAGACAGGATCATAATGGATTTTCACACCAAAACCCATCATTTATTTCCAACGCTTTAGATAGGGACAGAGATATTATAAATGTCTATTTTCCAGCAGATAAAAATATTATGAAATTAGCAATGGAAAAAACTTTAGAATCAAAAAATGCTTTTAATATAATTGTGGCTGGTAAAAAAATGAATAGAACTTGATTAAATAAAGATGAAGCAAAAATTTTAGTAGGACAAGGAGTTTCTGTTTGGGATAGATATTCCGATGAAAATCCTGATGTTGTTATCGCCACTGCTGGTGATTATGCCGTGGAGGAAACAATGGCTGGAATTAAAATGTTAAGAGAAAGATTGCCAGAGGCTAAAATTAAATTTGTTAACTTTTTCAAATTAGATATATTAGCAGGTCAAGATCAGCTTGAAAAAGAAGATATTTTGAAAAATTATTTGACGGAAGATTTGCCAATTATTTTTAATTATCATGGATACAGGGGAACAATAAAAAAACTTCTATTTGATTATAATTTATCTGAAAGAATTATTATTAATGGTTATGAGGAAAATGGTTCAACAACTTCACCCTTTGACATGAGAGCTAGAAATGGACTTTCCAGAATGCACTTATTAAAAGATGTTTCAAGTCAATTATTTAAGACTGGAAAAATTTCCGAGGAAGAAAAAAATAAAATCCATCAAGAAATGGATGATATGTTAGCTTGAGAAAAGAATTATATAATTGAAAATAAAGACGACCCTGATTTTATTAAGAATTGGGAGTTGTAAAAAAAATAAAAAATCAGAAATTTGCGAAGCAAATTTCTGGTTTTTTTTAATTACTATCTAAATTTATTTTTTCAAAAATTTCTTTAATTTTTTCCACTCTAGGAGTTAAATATTTAATTATTTCTTAAAAATTTTACCACCAAATTTAATTATTTGAATCGTTTTAACAATTTTGGCTTATGAAGGTTTGGTTATAACCCAAAGAGGTGATAAAAAAACTAAAGTTTAATAAAAATTGTAAAAATAATTTTAATTTGGTATTATATGTACTATAAAGTATTTTGATAAAATTAAAAAGGAATGAAATGAAAATAATACTTTTGAAAAAATAATGATGATAATATAATATATGTTTGGTATTTTTATAGCATTATCTCTTATTGGAACATTATTTTTTATAATAACTAATATAAAAATATAACTATGAAATATTTAATAAATTTTATTTTCTTCAATAATGGATTGTTATATTTATTTTGTGGAATATGAATTTTATTTCCATTTGCATATTATTTCTATGGTAGAAAACATTCAAATTGATTATGAATTATTATAGGAATTATTATTTATGGATTAGGTTTATTTCTACTTATATAAATAAATAAAAAAATAAAATCCACCAAGAAATGGATGATATGTTAGCTTGAGAAAAGAATTATATAATTGAAAATAAAGACGACCCTGATTTTATTAAGAATTGGGAGTTGTAAAAAAAATAAAATAAAAAACCAGAAAGTTGCGAAGCAATTTTCTGATTTTTTTAATTATTATTTTTTTCATAATAATATCCTTTTTTTGTTTTCTTTTTTTCTTCCTCTAAATTATCTAAATAATAATCAACTATTTTTTTAGTATTTAAAAAATCATCATTATTATGAATAAAGAATCTTAAAAACCCCCTTTTCTTTTCTCTCTGCTCTTTATTTTGTTGAAGTGTATCAATATCTATTACACCTGTCAAACTTTTAATCTCTTGCAACCTCTCTTCTAAATTGGTTCCTGTAATTGTGTATATTTCGATACTATCAGTTTTTAAATATATTCTAAATCAAACTATATCATCTAATATAAAGCTTATATATGTGCTATTAATTTTTTTTAAAAAATTAATATTTTTTTTCATATATATAATTCCAAAGATTAGAATATCATTTTTTTACATTTTCATTACTATTTAACAATAAATCATCTTCAAAATATACTTTATTTAAATCTCTCTTCACTTTTTCATTTTTCTTTTCCTTTTCCGAAATCTTTATTGTAAAATCTTCAACATCTTTGACTGGTATAATTTGTTGCATATCTAAAAAAACTTTTTCTTCGCTTTCGTAAGGGGTGGCTTTTATACACTGGATATTTAATCCATAATTCATTAACCATAAAACCGAAGATGTGATTTCTTTTCTAAAATTTCCCGCAACTAAAATTAATCTTTGAGAAGTGTTTCCATCATTCAAAATTAATTCTTCAATTTTTTCAATTTCATAAAATTCTTTTAATTTTTCTTCTGCATTTTCTTCAATATCATTTTTATCTAAATATTCTTGAAAAACTTTAATAATATCATCGGTAGTAAAAGTAGAAACATAGGAAGCATATTTTATAATTTGCCAAGTTACATCTTTTCCAGAATCATCTAATTTATTTTCAATAACTACTAAATTCTTATTTTTATCTAAAGCCAATAAATCTAACCTTTCATTTGTATCGTCAAAACCATGATATTCTTTTTGTATAATTAAAAATTCTTCCCCTAGAGTTTCTGGATTTGTTGCAATAATTTCTTGTAAATGATGAACCTCGTCCATTTCTAAATCTTTAAAACTTTTTCTTTTTAATTTTTCTCCTTTTGTTTTGTTTTTATTTAATTCAAATAACATATAAAAATTATAACACAATATTATTAGAGATAAAGTCTCGTGGTGGTTGAGATACCACTTTTTTATTTTTATTTTTTTCTTTATGTTAAAATATAAATATGACAAATTTAGAAATAATAATTTTAGTTTTAGCGATAATTTTATTTTTGGGAATTGGAATATTTTTATATTTTTTCTCAAAAAAGATTAGTGAAAAATTTTCAGAAAAAAAAGATGATAATTCTTTTTTACTTTTACAACAACAACTTCAAGAATTGATAAAGAATAATTCTGAATTAAAACTTTCCAATGAAAAAATGAAATCAGAAATGACAGAAAAAATTCATGGAGAGATGACAAAATCTCAACAGATTATGACAGACTCTGTAAAAAGTCAATTTCAAGAATCTCAAAAATTAATTAAAGATATCACAAGGGAACTGGGAGATGTGAGAAAAACTTCAGAACAAGTTGTTGGCTTCACAGAACAATTAAAAAATCTTCAAGATATTTTACAAAATTCAAAACAACGTGGAGCCTTGGGAGAGTATTTTTTAGAGAGTACTATTAAAAATATTTTACCAGTGGATTCCTATGAATTTCAATATTCTTTTAAAAATGGAGAAATTGTGGATGCGATTATAAAATTACCCGACGGATTAGTTCCCGTGGATTCAAAATTTTCTTTGGAAAATTATAATAATTATATTTCAGAAACTGACCCGAAAAAAAAGGAGGAGTATAGAAAAATTTTTAGGGAAGATTTAAAAAAGAGAGTTATGGAGACTTCAAAGTATATTAAACCAAAGGAGGGAACTATGGATTTTGCTTTTATGTTTATTCCATCGGAAGGAATTTATTATGATTTATTAACTTCTCGTTTGGGAGTTGGGTCCAATGATGAATCCAAGGTTGGAGCAGTAAATTCAAAAAACTTTTTAGAGTATGCTTTTAGGGATAAAAAAGTCATTGTGGTTTCTCCTACAACTTTGCATGCTTATTTACAAACGGTAATGCAGGGGTTAAAGGCTTTAAGGATTGAAAAAAAAGCTGGAGAGATTGGAAAAAGAGTAGAAGATTTAAAAAAGCATATTGAAAAATATGCTACTACACATGAAAAACTTGGAAATACAATTTCAACTGTTGTAAATCACTATAACTCTTCTTCGAAATCTTTAAAACAAATATCTAATGATACGATAAAAATTACAGGGAGTGGAGATAAAATTGATATGGACATGATAGATAAGCCAAAAACTAATTTAGAAGATTAGTTTTTTTAAAATCATTTTTTTGCTATAATAAGAGTTATAAAATTATGATTTATTTAGATAAAGTAACAAAAATTTTTAGTAATACACATTTTGAGACTGTAAGTGATATTACTCTAAATATAGAAAAAGGAGAATTTGTTTCTATAGTTGGTCATTCCGGTGCTGGAAAAACAACTATTTTAAAATTAATTACTGGAGAATTAACCCCAACGGATGGTAAAGTATTTTTTAATTCCACTGACATATCAAAATTAAGTAGAGGAAAACAAAATAAATACAGAAGAAACATTGGAACAATTTACCAGGATTATAAGTTGATTTCCAATAGAACAGTTTATGAAAATATTTCTTTTGCAATGGAGGTTTCCGGTAGAACAGATAAGGAAATAAAAGAAGATGTTCCTCACGTTTTAGATTTGGTAGGCCTAACGGGAAAAGAAAATTTTTTCCCCGATGAGTTATCTGGAGGTGAAAAACAGAGAGTGGCCATTGCCAGAGCTATTGTAAATAATCCAGATTTAATTATTGCCGATGAACCTACTGGAAATTTAGATCCAGAAAATACAGAAGATATTATAAAAATTTTAGAAAAAATTAATTCTTTTGGGACAACTATTATTTTAACAACTCACGATAGAACAGTTATTAATCTATTAAAAAAGAGAGTTGTAACTATAAATAATGGGGTTATTATATCTGATAATAATAAAGATAAAAAAAATAATATATAAAAATATGTTTACTACATTAAAAAGAATAATATCATCAGGTTTAAAAACATTTTGAAGGAATAGTTTATTATCTTCTTCATCTATTTTGACCGTAACAATAACATTGGTTACATCAATGATGATTTTTTTAGCTATTATAGTGGGTAATGCTAAATTAAATGATATTGAAAAAAAAGTAGATGTAAATATATATTTTACATCAGATGCACCCATAGAAAAGGTTCTTGAGTTTAAAAAAGAATTGTCAAAATTATCAGAGATTGATAGTCAAAAAACAATACTTTTGACAAAGGAAGAAGCCTTGGAAGATTTTAAAGTTTCAAATAATGACAATAAAGAAATATTAGAAGCTCTTGATATAATAGGGGAAAATCCCATTGGTCCAGTTTTAAATATAAAGGCAAAAAAAATAGATGATTATAATAATGTTATAAAGTTTTTAGAATCAGATATTATACAAGCAAAATATTTATCTATAATAGAATCAACAAATTATAATGAAAACAAAGTTGTCATAGAAAAAATAACAACTTTAATAAAGTATATAACTATACTTGGTTTAGCTGCAGCAGGAGTATTAATTTTTATATCTTTAATTATTATTTACAACACAATAAGATTAATTATATATTCATACAAAGAAGAAATTCAGGTTATGAGATTGATTGGAGCATCTAATTTTTATACAAGAGGACCATTTTTAATTGAAGGTATATTGTATGGATTTATATCTGGAATTTTCGCAATTTTTGCTACTTGAGCTACTATATTCTATACAACAGATATATTAAAACAGGTATCAAATTTAAATTTAAACAAATATTTCTCAGATCATATTTTAGAAATATCGGGAAGTTTAATATTGGGTGGAATTATTATAAGTTTTATTTCTACATACTTTACAGTTGCAAAATATTTAAAAATAAAAGACAAAACAAATTAATTTAAAAAATATGAAAAACATAAGAGGAAACAAAAATGTAAGATTAATAACATTATTAATTATAATTGCCATGGCAGCGGGACTTTGATATTGAGGTGATAAAAATGGGAGTACTGGTGCAAAAATAGCAGCTGGTGTCGCAGGTGGTGTAGCCTTAGTAGCAACAGGTTTAGAAATAAATGATACAGATTTTGATTTAAAAAAATTATATGAGACAGGTTCATTTAAAGAATCTTTATTGGCTAGAGATAAGGATGGTAATTTGACTACAAATCCAAATGTATTTTGTGAAGCCCAAGAAAAAAACTTTTACAATTTTAATTGTAAAGATTTCTTGACTCAGGGAGAGGCTCAAAAAATTTACGAAACTTGTAAAACTAAAACTGGAAAAGATAATTTTAGATTAGATGGAGATAAAGATGGTATAGTTTGTGAATCTTTACCAAAAACAAAAAAATAAAAATTTTATATTTTTTTTTGTTTATAAAACTGTTATAATCATTTTATGAATATTTATATTAAAAAATCAGATGGTTCAAAAGATTTATTTGATGAAAAAAAATTAAAGGCTTCTTTAAGAGCATCAGGTGCTCAAAAAGATGTCATTGGTAAAATAATTTCTGAAATATCTGATGTTAGTTTTGATGGTATCACCTCTAATACTATTTATAAAATGGCTTTTAAACTTTTAAAAGAAAAATCAAAAAAAGCAGCTTTGAGATATAATTTAACTAATGCTGTAGCTCTTTTAGGTCCAGAAGGTTTTGCCTTTGAAGCATTCTTGGCTGAGATTGTTAAAACTTGAAATTATAAAAAAGTTTCCACTGGTAAAAAAATTAAAGGGCATTGTATGATACATGAGTTAGATGTTGTGGGTGAAAGTGATTGGGAAATTTTAACCATTGAAGCAAAATTTCATAATTCTCGTTCAAAAAAATCTGACCTTCAAGTTATTTTATATATGAAAGCAAGATTCCAGGATATTTTGGATGGTGGATATTATAAAGATAAAAAACCAAGACAGATAATTATAACTAATACTAAATTTACAGATAATGCAAAAAAATATGCAAAATGCTCTGGAACGGAAGTTATATCTTGAGATTATCCAAAAAAGAATTTGCATGATTTAATTTTAGAATCTAATATACATCCAATGACAGCCTTGGTATCTTTGCCAAAATCAGCTAGAAATAAATTTATTGAAAGAAAGATAGTAACGATAAAACAATTGGCTGAAAATAATTTTAAAAAATTAGAAGAGTGTAAATTTTTATCAAATTTAAATATCAAAAAAATAAAAGAAGAAATTTTTGAATTTTTTCCAGATAAAATATAAAAACAACCCTTGGGTTGTTTTTTAAGTTATATTTGTTAACTACTTCTTTTAAAAAGAATGTGGGTAAAAAGAATTAAAATCCTCAGATTATAATTACATAAAAACCCAAAATATGTTTGTAGGTAGTTAACTAAATAACTTAAATTAATTATACTCTTATAATTATTTTTTGTTAAATTAAAATGTGTATAAAATATTTTGTTTTTTTAGTTATTTTAGGTATAATATTGATATTAAAAAAGTAAAGAAGTTCGCCTTTGGCGAACTTCTTTTGATAATAAACAAAAATATTATGTTAGATTTAAAAGCAATTGAATTATTTTTACAAGAAGTAGGAGAAGAAAAAGGTTTAGACAAGGATGAACTTTTCGATGCCATTGAAGAGTCAATGGCTGCTGCTTACAAAAGACAATATGGTGACAGGGGGCAAATAATTAGAGCAAAATTAGATAGAGAGACAGGGGAAGTTGATTTTTTTAGAATTAAAGAGGTTGTTACTTCAGATCAAATAATTACTGAAGAAGAACATGAATCAATGTCAAAGGAAGAATACATGAAGGAGAAAGATGAAAATGGAAAAACTAAGTTTATTGATGAGAGACATATAATGCTAGACACTGCTATTTTAATAAAATCTGATGCAAAAGCTGGTGATGAGTTAATCTTTGATTTAGAAAGAAAAGATGATTTTGGAAGGTTGGCTGCCATGTCTGCAAAACAAACAATAAAAAGAAAAATGAGAGAAGTGGAAAGTTCTTACATTAAAAAAGAGTTTGGTGATTTAGAAGGTGAAATTATTCACGGGAAAGTTTTAAGGGAAGATAATGGAACTTATTATATTGATTTAGGTAAAGCTGAGGCTGTCTTACCATATAATGAACAAATAAAAGGTGAAATTTACAAAACAGGTGATAATATAAAAGCATATTTAATGCAGAGTGGTGAAAGTAGAGGGAATATTGAGTTAAGAGTTTCTAGAACTCATCCTGAATTTTTAAAAAAACTTTTTGAAGTTGAAGTTCCAGAATTGAGAGAGGGGTTAATTGAAATAAAAAAAGTTGTGAGAGAGCCTGGAAAAAGGTCAAAGGTATCAGTTGAAGAATATACAGATAGTTTAGATCCCGTTGGTACACTTGTTGGTCCGTCTGGTTCAAGAGTTTCAGTAATAACTTCAGAGTTATCTGGTGAAAAAATAGATATTGTAGAATTTTCTGAAAATGATGAAGAATTTATAAAATCCGCACTTTCTCCAGCTGAAGTGTTAGAGATAAGTGTAAATGAGGAAGAAAGAAAGGCCACTGTCGTAGTTCCTCAAGAGCAAATTTCTCTTGCAATTGGGAGAGGAGGACAAAATGCAAGATTAGTTGCAAAACTAACTGGATATAAAGTTGATATTCAAACTAACGAAGATAAAAAAGAAGAATTTAAAGATTAAGAATAAATAAAATCTAAATAAATTAAAGATATAGATTCTGTCTAATAAAGAAAATTAATAGAAGAATCTATTTTAAATATTTAAAATCTTTTTTAGATTAAATCCAATATTAAAAATATGTTAAAAATGAAAAAAAATATGAAAAATTTAAAGAAAACAAAAATTGTGGCAACAATCGGACCTATTTCAGAATCTGTAGAAATGTTATCTAAATTATCAGATAAAGGGATGAATATAGCTAGAATTAATTTTTCCCATGGTGACAAGGATGCACTTGTAAAAATTGCAGAAAACATAAAAAAAGCAGAGGAAAAAACTGGGAGAATTATTGGACTAATGCAAGACTTACAAGGTCCAAAAATAAGAACTGGAGATTTTGTGTCTGGTTCAATAGAATTAAAGGTTGGAAAAAAAGTAGAAATAACTTCTAAAAATATTTTAGGTACAGCAGATAAATTTACCATAAATGTAAAAACTTTATTTTCAGATACTTCCATTGGAGATAGAATTATTTTGAATGATGGATACCAAGAATTAAAAATAGTTTCTAAAAATAAAAAAGAAAAAACTATTATTTCAAAAGTTATATCTGGTGGAAAAATTAAAGATAGGAGAGGTGCTTCTTTTCCAGATTCATCACTTTCATTTTCTTCTTTAACTAAAAAAGATAAAGAAGATATTGAATGATTTGCTACAAAATATAAACCAGATTTTATTGCATTTTCATTCGTTAAAACTGCTAAGGATGTTAAGGAATTAAGAAATATCTTAAAGAAAAAAAAACTTAATCCAATGATTATTGCAAAGATGGAAACATCCGAGGGTATCAGAAATTTTGATGAAATTTTAGAGTTAGTTGATGGTGTTATGGTTGCTAGAGGTGATTTAGGTGTAGAGGTTCCGGCTGAAGAAGTTCCTTTTATACAGAAAGAATTAGTGAGAAAATGTAATATGGCTGGTAAGCCAGTTATTGTTGCAACTCAAATGCTAGAATCCATGATTGTTAATCCAGTTCCCACAAGAGCTGAAGTTTCAGATATAGCAAATGCTGTTTTGGATGGTGCAGATGCTATGATGCTTTCAGCTGAAACATCAGTAGGTGTTAACGCATTAAAAGCAGTTGAAATTATGGCTAAAGTTTCTAGAGAAACTGAAATTGAAATAAAAAGAGATTTAAATAATATAATAGGAAATAAAGGGCTTCCTTTTGAAAATCAGAAAATTTCAGAAATAATTACAAAACATGCTGTGAGTGTTGCTGATGAAATAGATACAAAGGCTATGGCTGTTTTTACAGAAAGTGGTTTCACAGCTTTCAATGTATCAAAATTTAGACCAGAACAAAATGTTTTTGTTTTTTCTCCAAGCGAGGATGTCTTAAGAAAAATTACTTTATCCTATGGTTTATATCCAGCAAAAACTGATATTGTTAATACAATTTTAGGAGCAGAAGATTTAGCAAAAGATTTTTTATTAAATGAAAAAATAATAAGAAAAAAAGATAATTTTGTTATTGTTGCAGGAATGCCATTTAGAAATTCTGGAAGTACAAATATTGTTTATATTTCTGAATAAAATAAAAAGTGGATAAGTATTTCACTTTTTTTTTATATATATTAATTTAATGAATTGAGGGCCTCGACAAATGTGGGTCACTGATTTGTTGTATAAAGTTAGCTGACTATTTTTGAAATAAAATAGTAGTTCCAATTTACAATAAAAGGATAAAAGATGAAAAATTTTAATAAAAATTTTTCTGCAGGAGCAGGGAAGGAGGTGATCTTATCTAAGAAGTATCGATATGCTCAATTAGGAGCATCAGATACTTCATCTCTCTGTCGATAATTTTGGAGAAAGGTATTAGTTGCCTTTCTCCTATTTATTTTTTATTAAAAAATAATAGATGAGTTTTTTTTCATAGCTAAAAAAAATAATGAAAAATGATATAATGTATTCATGCAAGAAGAAAATAAAAAAGGAAAGTTTTATGTTGTAGGAACTCCCATTGGAAATTTAAATGATATGACTTTTAGAGCCATTGAAGTTTTAAAATCAGTTGATTTTATTTTGACTGAGGACACAAGGGTTTCTGGTAAATTGTTAAAACATTTTGAAATTGATAAAAAAATGTATTCCTATAATTCCCATTCCAGTGAGGCAAAATCTGAAAAAATAATGGAAGGATTAGAATCTGGAAAAAATATTGCTCTTATATCAGATGCTGGAACTCCAACAATATCTGACCCTGGAGTAAAAATTATTTCAGAATTGAGAGAAAAATTTGAATCAAATATTGAAATTTTACCAGTTCCAGGAGCAACTGCTTTGATATCAGCCATATCTGTATCTGGTTTTTCAGCTTCAGAATTTGTTTTTTATGGATTTTTACCTCATAAAAAAGGAAGAGAAACTATTTTTAAAGAAATATCAGAATCTAAAAAAACTTCAGTATTTTATGAATCACCCCATAGAATTATGAAGGCACTGAACTCTTTAGAAAAATTTTGTGGTCTTGATAGAAAAATATTTATAGCTAGAGAAATTACAAAACTTTATGAAGAATCTAGGTGAGGGGATATAGAAGAAGTAAAAAAATATTTTCAAGAAAATGAAAACAAGATAAGGGGGGAATTTGTAATTTGTGTAAATAAAAAATAGTTCTTTTTTATTTTTTAAATTATATACAAGTTATCCCCATATTTAATAAAATTACTTTGACTTTTTTTTTCTTCTAGTGTAAAATACTCCTACTTTGAACTTTGAAAAAAGGTAGTTGGGAAAGTGGAAATCTGAACCAGCACAATATATTGTCTACGATTAAATTTTAAAATTATTTTTAATAATTTTAAATTTTAATCTAGTTAAAAAATTTCTAAAATAATTTATTATTTTAGAATTATAATTTTTTAACGACCTTGACTACCACCTCTTAGCAGCGGTGGTAGAATGTACCGAGAAGTAATTTGACGATTGCTTCTCAAATTGGTGAAACAAAAGAAGTTTTTCTTTTGCTTCGTCTATTCAATTTTTTATAAGAGTTTGATCCTAGCTCAGGATGAACGCTTTCTGTGTGGATAAGGCATGCAAGTCGAGGGCCTAATTTATTAGGACCGGCGAACGAGGTAGTAACACGTAGGATAACATACCCCAAAGTCGTGAATAGCCTATCGAAAGGTAGGGTAATACACGATATCTCTTCGGAGGAAAGATTTATCGCTTTGGGAATGGCCTGCGGGATATCAGCTAGTTGGTAGTGTAATGGACTACCAAGGCTACGACGTCTAGGGGAGGTGAGAGCCTGACCCCCACCGATGGGACTGAGACACGGCCCATACTCCTACGGGAGGCCGCAGTCGAGAATCTTCCACAATGGACGAAAGTCTGATGGAGCGACACAGAATGGTCGATGAAGCACTTCGGTGTGTAAAGACCTTTTATGAGGGAGAAAGTTTATTGATGTTACCTCATGAATAAGGGGCTGCTAATCACGTGCCAGCAGCAGCGGTAATACGTGAGCCCCGAGCGTTATCCGGAATTATTGGGCGTAAAGGGTCCGTAGGCGGTTTAATTAGTCTTTCGTTAAAGCACCAGGCTCAACCTGGGACAGGCGAAGGAAACGGTTAAACTAGAGAATGAGAGGGGTGTGTGGAACTCATGGTGTAGGGGTGAAATCCGTTGATATCATGGGGAACACCAAAAGCGAAGGCAACACACTGGCTCATTTCTGACGCTGAGGGACGAAACCTAGGGTAGCGAAGGGGATTAGATACCCCCGTAGTCCTAGGCCTAAACGATGTATACTAGCTTTGTGGGGAATCAACCCCCCGCGAGGCGAAGCTAACGCGTTAAGTATACCGCCTGGGGAGTACGGCCGCAAGGCTAAAACTCAAAGGAATAGACGGGGACTCGCACAAGCGGTGGATCACGCGGCTTAATTCGATGATACACGAAGAACCTTACCAAGGCTAGAAATTTAATTCATGCTCTACATTGGAAACAAATAAGAGATATCGGGTTAAACAGGTGCTGCATGGTCGTCGTCAGTTCGTGGCTTGAGCTGTTCCGTTAAGTCGGGAAACGAACGCAACCCTCATCGTCTGTTATACGTGTCAGACGAGACTGCCTCGCCTTAAGTTGTTAAGTGCTTGAAGGCTTAATTCAGAAAAATGCTTAGATTTAAATTTTATTTGATTCTTCCATTTTTCTGAATTAAGTTTTCAAAACTTGAAGATTTAAGGCGGGGAGGAAGGTGAGGATGACGCCAGATCAGCATGGCCCTTGATGCCTTGGGCTGCACGCATGATACAATGCCATAGACAACGGGTCGCGACGGAGCAATCCTGAGCTAATCCTTCAAACTATGGCCAAGTTCGGATTGGGGGCTGAAACTCGCCCCCATGAAGTTGGAATCGCTAGTAATCGCAGGTCAGCTATACTGCGGTGAATATGTTCTCGAGTCTTGTACTCACCGCCCGTCAAGTCAAGGGAGTTGGGAGCACCCAAAGGCCGTATTTATTACGGACTAAGGTGAATTCAATAACAAGGACTAAGTCGTAACAAGGCACGGCTAGCGGAAGCTGGTCGTGGATTATTTCAAAGAAGTTGTACATAATTCACTATTTTAGAGAATTGATGTAATTAATGGTTGGTTATTACTCTATAGTAATAAGTCTTGATTTTCATAGACTTAAACATGAAAATAGGTTTTGGTTCATATACTTTAGAACTGACATTTGTATTTTTTCTTACGTGCACTAGGATTAGAAGCGCGACAGAACTCGATTCGAATCAAAAAATACTTAAGTCTTTGAATAGAACGGAGCAAAAGAAAGATTTTTTTAAAATCTGTTTTTCCAATAAATAGTACATATTCAAAAAGTAGACAATATATTAACTTTTTAAAAGTATAAAGTATGTAAAAATTAGGTCAAAAGCCTGATTTTTTATTTGTATTGTATAATTTTATATTAAATTGATTCTATGTTATAATGTCAAAATGTTAAATCTTTTTAAGAAAAAAGAAAAAAAAAATGTGGAAAAAGAAAATATATCTTTTAATTTAGGATTAAAAAGATTAATTTTGGAAATAAGAAGAAGAAAAAAAGATTTTATAATTTTATTTATTGCAGCTACCTTAATATCTCTAGGTGATTCAATGACTAAAATGTTTTTAGGAAAAGCTATAGATGGAATGATTAGCAATGATGTGATAGATATTTTTAGTCTTAATATAAAAGAAGGCTATTACTATGCCAGTATATTTTTATTTGTATTAATTACTGATATTATATCATCAACATTTTTATGAAAATATTATGATCCGATGATTTCATTTAAGGTATATAAATCATATGTGTTTGAGACTTTTTCAAAAGTTTTAGAATACCCAGTTTCTTTTTATAAAAAAGAAGGTTTGGGTAAAGTGAGTTATTCTGTCACAAATGGTGGGGAAACTATTTCTACTGGAATTGAGTCAATAGGTAATGTATTCGTGATGCCTATGATGATAATAATGAATTTATTATTGCTTTTTTTAGTGTCTACAGAGATATTTTTATTATCAATTGTAGGGTTTGTAATTTATGTTTTAATATTCATATTTTCAAAAAAAACTCTTGCAGTTTTAGAAGATAAAAATAATGATAAGAGAAAAGAAGTTTCCG
Source organism: Candidatus Campbelliibacteriota bacterium (assembly GCA_947311625.1). Taxonomy (GTDB): domain Bacteria; phylum Patescibacteriota; class Minisyncoccia; order Phycocordibacterales. The sequence continues at coordinate 36,322 of CAMZKW010000014.1, forward strand.
AATCTATTATAGAAAAATTAAATTTAATTTTTGAAGTAAAGAAAAATAATAAAGAAAAAAAGGAGATAGAATATTTTTATCATGAAAAATTAGAAGAGCAAAATAAAACTTTTTATAATAAAATTATTTTTGGATTGAAGATGGGATTTTCTAGAGATATAATTTATATATTTACTTTAGGAGGGTCTCTATTTCTGTCAGTTTATTTATATGAAAAAAACTATATAACTATTGGTGAAATTGCATCAGTAAATATGTATGTGATGTATCTTAATTGAAATTATGATTGATTAGTTAGAACTTTAGATACTATGATTAAAAATTTAACCGTGGTTGGCGACACTGAAAAACTACTACTCCAAACTCCAGAAAACTATGACAAAGATAAAAAATCAAAAAAGGTGGAAGGAGAAATAGAATTCAAAAATCTAG
>CAMZKW010000015.1 GCA_947311625.1 Candidatus Campbelliibacteriota bacterium
ATTCCAATCCTTCAATTTTGATCAACATCTTCCCAGGAGTCTGAAGAAAAGGCTGCGTTAAAGTTATCAAGAATTGGGACTAAATCTAAAAGCATTTTTTCTTTTCCAATGGATGTAAAAAGTTTTTTTTCTTCTTCATGTATTTTTTTTAAATTCACAGCTTCTGCTCTCGCTCTCTGTCACCCGTCTAAATATTCCTGCCTTTCTTTTTTACACTCTTCCTTATCTGAAAGATTACCTTCTTTGGTCTTTTTTTTAAATGAAGATTTTTCTTCCTGTTCCATCTCTATAACAATATCTTCATTTTCTTTTTTTTCTTCATTCTTTTTTTTCATATTTTTTTTAAATTTAAAAAATCTATTAAAATAGATTTTTTATATTATAACAAAAAATATTTTTAAATTTCAACTTGAAAAATTTCTCAAGGATTTAAAATAGTTCTAAAATAAACTTCCCTTTCTGTATTTTGACTTTTAAAGTCGTCTCTTAAAAAAATTCCCACAATAGATACATTGTCATCTAGTATAATTATTGACTCTTTTGGAATCTCTAAATCTCTTGGTAATTTTAATTTTATCATTCCCAATGATTCACCAGTACCAACTCCTTCAAAAATAATTTTTCCATTATTCATAATAATATAATTTTCTTTTACTCCATAATCGAAAAATCTTTTTACTTTTATAAGTTTATTTTTATTTTCTAAAACTATACCGAGTGCTATATTATCAAAAACATAAACAACATCTCCTTTTTTTACATTAATATTATTTTTATTATCTAAAATAAAATTAGATTGAAAAGGTAGTTTGTTATCGATAAAATTATTAAATATTTTTCTTTCTTTAAAATTATTTTTCATAGAACTAATTCTTTTTTCTAAAATTTTTGTTTTATTATAATAATAATTTGAAAAAATATTTTTTAGTTTCGAATCCTGTATCTCTTTTTTTAGTTTTATATTTTCTTCTAAAATTTCTTTATTATCTAGAAAATAAATATCAATATTCTTATTAAAAGATATTAGTTTTTTTTGAATATCTTCAAAAAATAAAGTTGAAAACAAGTAAAATACCAATATAAAAAATATTGATATTAAAAATCTACTTAAAGTATTTTTTTTTTTTAGAATTTAATTTCATCTTCATCAAATAATATTGATTCTTTATACTCATCGACATTTTCTAAAATAACTGCTGTTCCATTTACTACAGCCAAAAAAGGTTCGTCAACGATATTAACTGGCATTTTTATTTCTTTTTCTATTAGTTTAGCTAGACCATCGATCATTGCTCCACCACCAGATAAATATATTCCACTCATAGAAGCTTCAGATAAGATTTCTGGAGGTGTTGTTTCAATAACATCCTTAACACCTTCCACCAATCCGTCTATGGAACCCTGTAAAGCCTTTTTTAATTCTATAGAATCAATTTCTATTTCTTTTGCTAATCCAGATATAAGATCACGACCTCTAACTTTACCTTTTCTTTCCCTATCACCATTAACAGACCCAACATTTATTTTTAATTCTTCCATTGAATTTTCTCCCACTAATAATTTATGTTTATTTTTCAAATAATCACCAATATCATTATTTAATTTATCACCAGCTATTAAAAGTTTTTTTGAATTAACAATTCCGCCAAGAGACATAACAGCAACATCAGTTGTTCCGCCCCCAATATCAATAATAATTGTTCCTTTTGCAGATTTAACAGGAAGCCCGGCTCCTATGGCAGCAGATAGCGGTTCTTCTACTATATAAACATCTCTAGCGCCAGCATTTATAGCTGCATCTCTGGCTGCTCTTGATTCTACATTAGTAATACCTGATGGAACACCTACAACAACTCTAGGACCAAACAGAGTAAACTTCTTAGAGAATTCTGATTCAACTTTCTGAATTAAATATGAAATCATTTCTCCAGCAATATCAAAATTAGAAATAACTCCATCAACAATTGGTCTTTCGACTAGAATATGTTCTGGAGTTCTACCCAACATCTCCTTTGCTTTATAACCCACAGCAATAACCCTTTCTGTCTTTTTGTTAATAGCAACAACAGATGGCTCATCAATAACTATACCAACACCTTTTAAATATACAAGAATATTTGCTGTCCCCAAATCTATACCTATATCATTGGAAAAAAATTCTAGAAATTTATCTTTATTTTTTTTAAAAAAATTAGCTTCTTTTTTCATAAATATATTATAACAAATTTCTCTTTTTTTAAAAAGAAAAAAAATAAAAAATATTTTATTTTTTACATTTTTCAATAATTTCCTTTGCTTTTTCTTGACCTCCAAATCCAAAAGCTATCCCCATAGCTAAAGCTAGTCCATAAAATGCAGCTTGGACAAAAGTATAAATAATATTTAATACTCCTTCAACATTTAGAACTGTTAAAATTTGAAATAAAGCAAAGAAATAAATTATAGCTTTTACCAAATTTGATACTAACTTTGTATTTTTTATATCAATATATTCTGCAACAGCTTTAGCAATTGCTCCAGCAAATCTTGCCGCATAAACTGCAATTGCAAATATAAACAAAGCAACTATAATATTCCCTATTATACCTAAAATATTAGTTAAAAAATCTGTTACAGTACTTAGTTTAAATATATCAACAACAATCAAAAGGGTTATTATCAACACAATTCATTTTACTGAATCTCCCAAGAAAGAAGATATTTTCATTTTTATTCCAGCATCATCTAATTCTTCATCTAAATTTGTTTTTGAAATCAAAGAATCAACTTTAAATTTCTTAGATAAAGATATTGTTATTTTTTTTAATGTTTTGGCTATAAAATAACCAACTAGAGCAATTACAATTGCTGTTATAATTTTTGGTAAATAATTCATAAGTGCCATATAAACTTCTTGCCCATTTGACATTATTCCATTACCTATACTATTTAAATATTCCATATTTTATTTATTTATTAATTTATTAAATTACAAGAACTAAAAGTTCTTATAATTCAATTATACACTAAAAAAATAAAAAAAAACAAGCATTAGAAATCCATATCTAAATTGAATCTTTCACCCTTATCTTCATTGGTATTTTTAACACCAGCTTTTTGATACTCTGCTACTTTTTTTTCAAAAAAATTAGTTTTACCCTGTAGAGAAATCATATCCATAAAATCAAATGGATTTTTTGTATTATAAATTTTATTATACCCAAGTTCAATCATTAATCTATCGGCAACAAATTCAATATACTCTTGCATATCTTTTGCTTTCATTCCTATTAAAGAAACTGGTATCGCATCAGCTAAAAACTCTTTTTCGAAATCAACTGCAGAAGATACTATTTCTTTAACTCTCTCTTCTGGTAATTTATTTATTAAATGATTTCTATAAAGCATACATGCTGTATCGGTATGAATACCTTCATCTCTTGAAATAAGTTCATTTGAAAAAGTAAGTCCTGGCATTAACCCCCTCTTTTTTAATCAAAAAATTGCAGCAAAAGAACCTGAGAACATGATACCCTCTACAGCTGCATAAGCCACTAACCTTTCATGAAAAGATTCCGATTCAATTCATTTTAAAGCTCACTTGGCTTTTTTCATAACTGAAGGAATTGTATCTATAGCATTGAATAATTTATCTTTTTCTTTGTCATCTTTTATATAGGTATCAATTAAAAGAGAATAAGTTTCCGAATGAATATTTTCCATCATTATTTGAAATCCATACAAAGATTTAGCTTCTGGATATTGAACTTCTTGCATAAAATTAACTGCTAAATTTTCATTTACAATTCCATCAGAAGCTGCAAAAAAAGCTAAAACATAGGAAATAAAATGTCTTTCATCATCTGTAAGTCCGTCTCAATCTTTTTGGTCCTGAGATAAATCTATTTCTTCAGCAGTTCAAAATGATGCTTCTGACATTTTATATAGGTCTCATATATCATGATGTTGAATTGGAAATATAACAAATTTTCCATCTGAGTTTGATAAAAGAGGCTCTGTTGATTCATCAAATTTAATTGGACCATCCCATAATTTTAATTTATCCACGCATAAACCATTAGAAGCTGCTGTTTTTTCAACTTCTATTTTATTTTTATTTTCTATCATATTTTTTTTTTAATTACAAGAATTATTTAAAAGGCCTCTTGTTATTGGTCCTACTAAACCATCTTGATATGTGCCCAAATATTTTTGCATTCTCTTTATTGATGCATCTGAATTTTTTCCTAAAACACCATCAACTTCACCTGCATTAAATCCAAGTCTATTCATTTGTTTTTGTAAAATTTTAGCCTCGGTTATTTTTTTCTTAGCCCAACTAGAGTATTTTCCATCCCTATCACCAGACCTTAAATTTTCAGTTAAAGTAAGCTCAACGGGGCAAACATTACCACCACCAAGAACCCCTGTAAACTTATCATCTAAAACAACAACATCCTCTTTATTTTCTGGTAATTTATAGGATCATGCAAAATCAGTCATTGAGTCTATAAAATATATATAGGATTCAAAATCATCTAAATAAATTTTTGATATATCAAAACTTTTCCCTTCTGAATAAGAATTAAATATTAATTCAGAGCTTAGATTCTCTGTATTAATTTTATAAATTGAATCTGAAAAATCTGTATATCCTTTGTATCAACTATCCGGCTCGTCACTTTTTACACCATCATTTGGAACCCCGCAATAAACATCAATATTATTTTTCGACCATACACATTTATCTACCAATGTTTGTATATTTAAATCAGTTAATTTATCATCTTTTATATTATATATATAAAGATGGAATTGATTATTATAATCTTTTCCAGAATATAAAATTTTTGTGAAAGAATTGTTTGGTAAACCATTCCCACTCAAAAGCGCTTCAGATATTTTACCAAATGAACCATTTTTTGTATTTAATTTGAAAGATAAAGTGTAAGTTTCAGAAGATGGCTTGGAATTCAACAAAATATAGTTTGAGTTTTTTCAATTTATATTTCATTCATTTAATTCTGATTCAAAAACTTGTTTTTTATCTTCACCAAATGATCCTGAAATAATACCAACAGTTTTTCCTTTTTCTTTTTTTAAATAAAATAATTTTTTAGAATTTTTTAACAAAGACATATCTTCTATATTTGTTGGCAAAAACACACCTCCAAATTTCAATAAATCCCTGTTAACTTTCAATTTTTTATCTCCCATTTTTTTCTTTTCTTCATCAAGTTCTTCATCACTTTTTTCTTGAAGTTTAATAGAATAGGATTTTATATTTTTTTGATTATCTAAATATCTTACAAAAATATTATCCTTATCTCAAAATTCTGCATCATAAACCTTAGGAATTGTTGCATTGGAAACTCTTTTTTCTTTTTCTATATTTGTAAATGTAGAATATATATTTCCATTCTTTTTTACAATGTATCTTATTTCAGAAATCTTTTCTCCATAGGTTCACGCATCTTCTGTATCAAAAATATCATTATCAACATTAATTTTATGCAATTCCTGCTTTGATAAAGCATCAAAATTTATTCCAGCAGTGGGAACTTTTGAAATCTGTCTTAACCTTGGAAGTTCCTCTTTTTTTAATTTATTATTCTGGTAAGTATTTGAGTTTTTATCATCTTTTTTTTCCTCAACTGGTTTTTTACCATCTCCAAATGGAAATAGATTAAAACCACTATTGTTCTCTTGATTATTTTGATTAGTATTATTACTTGTTGGTTCATAAAAATATCAAAATAATAATCCAAAAAATAATATAAAGAAAATTAATAATATAAGTTTTATTTTTGAACTATTTTTCATAAATATATTATAACTTAATTTTTTTTTAAATAAAAGATTAAAATGGCTAATTTTTATTCATAAAATTTCATATCAAAATTATTTATTTTTTTTGCACATATCTTTTTTAAAAATTATTGACTTTTGATAACTAATAAGTTGATATTATTTTACAGTTATTTTAACTGAATTTAAAAAAGGATAAGTTATGAAAAGTTTTACCATGAAACTTAATTCAACTAAAGCAGCTGGTTAGTATGAGTAAAATAAACCTGGTCCCGTGTTACGTCGGGAGATAAAATAAAATCAAAAAGGAGGTTTTTTATGAAAATCACAATAAGAGCGCCAAACCATTAGGTTTGTGCAAACAAAACTTATTTTAGTTTTGTGTTTAATATGATTAAACTTAGTTAAAAGCTTAGTTTTTTCTTTAAATAAAAATATTTTTTATTTAAAGATGTGTGGCGCGCGGAGCGCGCCACACTTTTTTTTATTTTATAAAAAAAACTATAATATCAACTTCGAAGAAATTGCTATAGCTGCACTTTCTGATTTTAGAACCAAACCAGTATCAAATGAGATTATTTGTTCTCTCAAGAATTTATCCTTTTCTTTTGGAGAAATTCCACCCTCGGGACCAATTAAAACAACTTCAATCTCAGATAATTCTTCTTTTTCCATTTTGTTTAAATCTTCTCCTCCAAAATCTAAAAGAAATATTTTATCTGTTTTTTCTTCAAATTCCAAGTAGGAATCAAAAAAATTTATTTTCATTAAATTATTTCTTCCACACTGTTCCGATGAAGATATTAAAATTTTTTCAATTTTATCTTTTTTTAAATTAAAATTTTTTTGACTTCTTTCGCAACGGATAAAAGAAATTTCTGAAACCCCTAATTGATTTAAATAAGGTAATGCTTCTTTTACTGATTTTGGGTCAATAAAACACCAAGCTAGATGCAAATTTCTAATTTTCTTTTTTTCTATCTTTTCTTTTTTTTCTAAAACCAGAATAGCATTTTTCTTTTTTAATTCTTTAACTCTATAAATATATTTAAAATCATCTTCTAAATTTCTAAATTCTAAACTTTCATTTTCATCAGAGCGACGAGATTTAAAAATATGCACAAAAGAATCTCCTTCAAAAAGAAATTCTTTTTCTCCAGCCTTTTTATCGTAAGTAAAAATCATTAATAAATTATATCAAAAATTTGCTTTTTTTACCTCCTGGATATATAATTTATAAATTATGAATTTATTACACGATATAGCTCCGGGAACAGCTGATGAAATGAATGTTATCATCGAAATCCCAAAAGGTTCAAAAAATAAATATGAGATAGATAAAGAAACTGGAATGATTGCTCTCGATAGAGTTATGCATACAGCCCAAGATTATCCCTACGATTATGGTTTTGTACCTCAAACATTATTTGACGATGGAGACGCTCTAGATGTTTTAGTTTTAACAACTTACCCACTGGCTCCAGGAATTTTATTAAAAGCAAGACCTGTGGCTATTATGAAAATGGTTGATGATGGAGAACAGGATGACAAAATAATTGCCGTTCCAGTGGAGGACCCAAGATTTGATGAGATACAAAGTCTAGGAGATATAAATACTCACACCCTAAAAGAAATTCAACATTTTTTTGAAACATATAAAAAAGTTCAAAATAAATCTGTTGAAGTTCCAGGCTTTGAAGATGTAGATTCTGCAAAAGAAGCTTTTGAATCTTCAATCATTGCTTACAAAGAAGACAAAGAAAAAAATGCCTAGGCATTTTTTTTTATAATCTAACTTGCTCTCGACCTCCTTGACCTTCTTAAAGACTCTATCCTAGCTATCTCCTGCTGTCTTTTTCATTCAGCCAAAATTCTTTCCGCTTCGGCCTTTTTCCTAGCCTCCTCTTTTTGTCTTGCAATTTCTTTTTGGAGAGATAATTCTTCTTGTCTTTTTTTTATAATTTTTTCCTGCCTTAACCTTTCCTCCCTTCTCTTTTTTTCATTTTTAATTTTTTTAATTTTTTCATACTCAATCCTCTTACTCTCAACTTCACGTTTTTTTCTTTCTATCTCTTCCTGTTTTTTCAACAAAGCCAACCTCTCATCTTCTTTTCTTTTTTTCTCTAATATTTTTTTTCTATCCTCCTCTAACTTCTTGATGGCTAATTGTCTTTTAATTTCTTTTTTAACAAGAATATTTTGTTGAGCACTCACAGAAAAAGATGTTACAAAAATTACTGACAAAAAAACTAAAAATACATTTCTAAAATTTTTTACCAACATATATTTTTATTATAATTCCTGCCACATATCTGTATCTGATTTTAAAACTTCACAATCATGACATTTAAAATCATCCGGCAAATCCTCTCACTTTGTTCCTGGGTTAATACCTTCACGGGGAGAACCTTTCTCTTCATCATAAATCCAACCACATTCTAAACAAACATATTGTTTAAATTCTTTTTTTTCTTCCATTTTTTTATTTAATTAAAAACTTGTAATGTCTAAATTATAATACAAAAAAATGAATGTAAAATGAAAAAATTAAAATAATAAAAAGGCGGTAATTTGCTTCGAGAATTACCCAAAAATAATTTTAAACTCACTCCCTTTTTTCAATTCTGATTTTAACTTTAATTTGCCTCCATATTTCTGAACTATTTCTTGAACAATGGAAAGTCCTAAACCGGCCGAAGAATTTTGCCTTTGGCGAGACTTATCAATTTTGTAAAATCTATCAAATATTTTTTTCTGATCTTCCCCAGAAATTCCCTTTCCAAAATCTTTTACTTTAAAAATAAGTTTATTATTTTCTTTCCCTAAAAAAATTTCTATTTTTCCTCCACCTTTTCCGTAATCAATGGCATTTTTTATTAAATTAAAAAACAATTTTTGAAAATCAATTTTCGCCCATTGATAAAAAATTTCTTCTTGAATATTTTTTTCAATTTTCAAATTTTCTTTTTTTGCATATTCTTTAAAACTTTCTAAAATATTCTCCAAAAGATAACTTAAATTTATTTCACCTTCTTTTTCTTCTCTTTTATTCTCTAATTGATTTAAATAAATTAAATCATTGGATAAGTCAATTAAATAATTTATTTCTCTCAATTGATTTTTCAAAAATTCCTTTATTTTCTCCTCACTTAAATTTTCTTCCAAATTAAACTCAACCCCTGCTTTCATCACTGCCAAAGGATTTCTCAACTCGTGGGATACATCAGCTAAAAACTTTTGTTCCTTTTTTCTACTTTCTTTCAATGGGTTTAAAACTTTTTTAGTAATGGAACGACTTAAAAAATAAATTAAAATAAAAGCAAATGTATCAACTAAAAATAAGGCAAAAATTAAATTTTCTTTTCATTCATAAATTTCGTCGGCTTCATTTTCTCAATCAAAAAATAAAGCAATTTCTTTTATGAAATTTCCAAAATTTAAATTTTGACTAAAAATAAAATAAATCGCCAGAGAAAATAAAATAATTAAAAATGAAAAAATTAAAGAATAGAAAAAAGTTATTTTTCTTTCCGTTTTTTTAAAATTATTTTTCTCTAAATTTGTAACCCAACCCCCTAATTGTTTCAATATATTCTTCATTTTTTCCATTTATTTTTTTTCTTAATCTTTTAATATAAACATCCACAATATTTGTAAAAGCCTCGTAGGACCAATCTCAACAATTTTCTAAAATATTTTCCCTGCTTAATATTTTACCAGAATTTCTCATTAAATATTCCAAAACCTGATATTCCTTGGAAGTTAATTTTAAATCTTTTCCTCCTTTGGAAATATTTTTTTTATTGAAATCCAATTCTAACTTTCCAATTTTTATTTTTTCCGACTTCTCCATTTTTGGTCTTTTCAAAAGAGCTCTAATTCTCAATTCCAGTTCCTTCAATTCAAAGGGTTTAACCAAATAATCATCGGCACCACTTTCAAAGGCCTCGGTCTTATTTTCCAAATCACCCAAAGCCGTTAGCATAATAATTGGTAAATTATATTCTTCTTTTCTTAAATCCCTGACAATTTCCAATCCACTTTTATCTGGTAGCATAATATCCAAAATTACTAAATCATAGGATCGGTTTTTAATTCTTTCAAAGGCAATTTCTCCATTTTCAAAGTGGTCCAAAACAAAATCCCTTTTCTCTAAAAATCTTTTAACATATTCTGCCAACTCCAAATTATCTTCAACTAAACATAATTTCATATCTGAATTATAGCACGAGTGATTTTGTTTTTTTTTTTTTTGAAAATAAAAAACAAAAAAGAAAAACAAAAGGTGGAAAATTTGCTCCGCAAATTTTCCACCTATTCTACCTCTCAAACACCAAAAACCTAACTTTCTAACTTCTGAAAAACAAATAAATGCTCGTGCATTATCAAATCCCCCAAACATTCACTCTATTTGGCTTAATTTATAACCCTCTTTTTCTAATCACTTTTTTTATTTATTTCTTTTAAATATTTTTTAATTCTTTTTTGAGAAATTTCTACATATTTTTTTTCACGTTCAATGCCAAACCATTTTCTACCAAGCGCTTCTGCAACGACTGCCGTTGTTCCTGTTCCCATAAATGGATCAAAAACTATGTCGCCTTTATTACTTGAAGCAAGTAATACTTGTTGCACAAGTTTTAAGGGTTTTTGAGTAGGGTGTGCTTTTATTCCATTTTCATCTTTTAATCGTTCCTTGCCTTTACATAAACCAAAAACCCAATCGGTGTCTTTCATTTGCCTTCCACCATTCATTTTTTTCATAAATTCATAATTAAAAGTGTAATTTTTTGAGTTTTTATTTTTTACTGCCCAAATTACAGTTTCGTGTGCATTTGTAAATCTACGTCCATTAAAATTTGGGAGCGGATCTGTCTTAATTCAAATCACATCATTTAAAAACCAAATACCAAGATTTTGCATTATAGTTCCAACACGAAAAATGTTGTGATACATACCAATAACCCACATTGTGCCAGTAGGTTTTAAAATTCTCTGACATTCTTTCAACCATTTTTCTGTAAAGGCGTCATATTCTTCATAACTTTCGAACTTATCCCATTCATCACAAACAGGAATTACTTCTGATCCATCGGCTCGTTTTAATCTTTTACCTTTTGAAAGCTGTAGATAATATGGCGGATCTGCAAAAACAAGATCAACAGAATTATTAGGAATATTTTTCATTTCTTCCATGCAATCTCCATGAATTATTTTTCCAATAAATTTTTTCATAATTAAAAATTATAAATTACAAGATGTTCAACATCTCTATTATTTCTACCTTTTACATTGTAAAGATATGTTTTTTTAAAACTATCTATTTTGATACCTTTTTTATCTTTGTATAAATTATAAATAAATGGTGTTTTTTTAATCACTAAAATAAATTTTGCTTTTGTTTTATATAAACAACTTGCTAATCGTTCTTGATCTGATTTTTTAAAGGTTTTTTTTTCGTAATCACTAAAATCAGTGTCATACGGAGGATCAAGAAATATAAAATCTTTTTCTGTAAAATTATTTTCTTTAAAAATTTGCTCAAAGTCTTGATTTTTAATAACTGTATTTTTAAATAAGTCTTTTACTTTTCTACTGAAAATATAATCAACTTTTCCTCGAAAATCTTTTTTGTTATAGCCGATGCCCCCATACGGAATATTGAAATATCCATCTTTGTTAAAACGAAACATTGACCCATAGCAAAATTCGCGTATGAAATAATAATTTGCAATTTTCTTTGGTAAACTTATTTGATATTTACTTCCATTGTAGTTCATCACATCGCGAAAATGCATATAAAAACCACTTCTAAATGCTGTTTCTATATTCTTATATAAATCACCGTCAGGTAGTGTTCCGCGTTGCTTTTCTACTTCTCATGTTCTGTGAATTTTTGAAATTAAATTTTTGGTAATTTGTTGAAGTAAGTTTTCCTCGTCCAGACAAAAATCTCTCAAGAATAAACTATTAAATTTTTTCTCTTCTTTTTTTATGATATGAGTTACTTTTTTGGATAATTCTTCTTTTGTAATATTTTTATTTTTATATTGTTCATAAAGATCAATGATTTTATTTTCAAAAATTGAAATATATTTTGGAATTTTCTCCCAATTATTTACATATTCATAAAGCTCTTTTTTAAATTCATTTCCTCTTTTTCCATTATCTTTTACTAATTTATAAAAACTTACTAATTCAGGAATAATATCATTTATCAACGCTTTTTTTGGTTTTAAATTAAAAAATACAGCTCCACCTCCAAAAAAAGGTTCAACATAACGATCAAATTCAGGAATTAAATCCTTTATATATTGAAATTCTTTTGATTTGCCACCAGGTCATTTTATTAATGTTTGCATAATATTTTAATCTAAATAAGTGCGTTTTATTGACTCCAGAGCTTCAGTTATTAAATGAGCGTTTTCTTTGTATGTTTCCAAAACAAAATCATAGCCATTATCAGATTTACAAACAAAATTCCAAAAATCTCTTCCAATTAAAAGTTCATCTTTTGAGAAGAATTGTAAAACTCTTCCTTGATTCCATTCGTTATTTTCACCAAAACGATTATATGCTGTCGCAAAATGTGCTTCTATTTTTGCGTCTTTACCTAATGTGTTTGATAAAATCGCATATTGTTCAAAAATTGCTTCTTTTTCAGAACGAGCCTTTTTATTATCTAAATCACCACCAATTTTCAATTCAATTAAATGGTGAGTATTTGTCTCCTTGTCAATTAAATAATAATCACTAATATGAACCTTTGTTTGAACTTTTGAATTATAGTTTGATTTTATATTTCGTATTTCTTCATAGTGTGCCAATTCTGGTTTAAGTGGGTTTTGAGTATTTTTATATGCTTCCAACAATTCAGCAATTTTGCCCGTCTGCTCTGGATATAGTTCGCCCTCAACTTGTTTATGAACTTCATAAAAAAGTTTCGCTATATTGATTGCCATTTTTTCAAGCATGTTTCCGAGCGAACTATCAAGAGATCGGACAAGAGCAGAATAGTATTGTATATCTTCGCCAAGAGCAGCAATAAACACATTATGTATTTTCATATTGATAACTCCATTAGGGTTATCAACTTCACTCTCATGTCGTGCTTGAAAACCTGTTGCATAAGACTCTACTGACGTTCTAACAATAGATTTTATAATTTCTTTTTTTTCTATCATGTTCATATTCTACCACATCAAAGATAAAAAAATAAACATTTTTCATCCTCCATTCATTTTTGTTTGCTATTATTTTAGAATGAATGAGTTGAGAGAATATTTTTTTGAAACAAGGAAAATGGGTTGTCTTTTGGCGGTTTCCATTGTATCGGAAAGTCAAATGGAGGCGGAAAAGAGTTTTCAAGAATTGGCAGATTTTGTTCAAAAATATGAAAATATTTTTTCTCGTTTTTTGGAAAATTCTGAGTTGTCAAAATTAAATCGTCAAAAAGAATTAATGGTTTCGGATATTTTTTGAGAAGTTTTTCAGGAATTAGAAAAAGTAGTTAAAGAAACAGATTATCTCTTTAATCCTCTGGTTCAAATTAAAAATTTTGGCTATGATAGAAGTTTTGAGGAGGTGGAGAAAATGGAGGGAAATTTTGCGGAGCAAAATTTCCCTCAAAATACCAACTTTAAAGAAATTACGATTGAAAAAGAAAATCAAAAAATAATTTTAACCGAAAATCAAGAATTAGATTTTGGAGGTTTTTTAAAGGGGTATTTGGCGGAAAAAGTTTCTAAAAAATTTCTAAAAAAATTTCTCGGATCCATTGTTAATTTTGGTGGTGATATTTATCTTCAAGGAAGAGATGAAAATGGAGAAAAATTTTTAATGAATGTTTTTAACCCACTGACAGAAGAAGATATCCCTCTAGGAAAATTGGAAAACATAGCGCTTACCACTAGTGGAACTTACAAAAGAAAATGAAAAAATAAAAATCAAGAAATTAGTCATGTTTTAAATCACCAAGGAGAACCTCCATCATCTAATTTAATTTCCGCTTCCATTCTATCTCCTAGTGGTGGCCTGGCAGATGCTTGGGCGACAGTTTCCATTTCTCTGGGAAGTGAAAAGGCGGAAATAATTTTAAGAGAAAAAAAATTAAAATTCTTACTCATTGATAAAAATGGGAAAATAATTAAAAACTAAATTATGAAAACATATCTAACAACAATAAAATACTTACAGAAATATTTACTCTGAATTTCGCTAATAATCTTTCTTTTGATTATGCCGTCGGCTATGGTTTTCCTGCCAGACCTTATGGACTGATGAAGTTTGAAAATCTTCCTATTTAATCTATCACTGGGAACTGCCACCTTTGTTATGGCTATCAGACCACTGGCTGATATTTTTCGCGGAGTAAAATTTATTAGACCACTGGTTATTTTAAGAAAAGGTTTTGGAGTTCTTTCGGCTTCCATTATTTTTGGTTTCTTTCTTTCAAAAGTTATTGCCAGTGGAGGAGCTTACTTCTCAGAAATTTTAAAAGAAGAATATTGATCCTGGGAAAAATATAAAATTTTAGCTCATTTGGGTGATATGACCGCCTTTATACTTTTAATCACCTCCAATAAATTTTCTAAAAATATTTTAGGGAAATGGTGAAAAAGAATCCAAAAACTAGCCTATGTCTATTTTTATTCCGGCGCACTCTATGAATATCTTGTTTTCCAACAGGAGATGGCTCTTTGGGCTATCATTTTGGTCAGCATTTTAGTATTTGGAGCATTTATTAAAAATAGAAAAAGAAGAAATAATTTATAGACATATGAAAATAATAAAAACAAAAGGAAAAATTACAAAAATTATTGATTTAAGTCCCACCGCTAAAGAAATTTGGTTTGAATTAGAAAATGAGATGGAATTCCAGGCTGGTGCTTTCGTTAATTTATTTGTGGAGATAGATGGAGAAAAAATAAGACGATCCTATTCTATTTCTTCGGACCCGGCAAAGAGAAAAGAAATTTCTTTAACTATTAGAGAGAAGAAAGGTGGTTTTATTAGCAATATTTTTTGACTGGAAAATGTAAAAGAAATGGAGTTTGAAATTATGGGTCCCTTGGGTAAAAATACCGCCGATAAAATTAAAAAAGAAAAAGTTTTTTTGGCCGGTTTCGGAGTGGGAGTTTCTGTCATCAAGGCTGTTCTTTTGGAAATTTTAAAGTTTGACCATGTAAGAGAAATTTATATTTTAACTGGTTCCTACAATGAAGAAGAAATTTTATACAAGGATTTTTTTGATGAAGTAAAAGAAAAAAATACTGGAAAAAAAATTTTTGATAGATTTATCTTATCTAATCCCAAGAATGAAAATTACCCTTTCACGGGGCATATTCAAGAAAATATTGATGATTTAGATTTTTCCAATTCAAGCATCTATATCTGTGGGCAAAAAATCGCCTGCGATACTCTGAAAGAAAAAATAAAAGATAATGCTGCCGAGAATATAGATTTCATTATTGAGTCTTTTGGTTAAAAGTATTATAATAAAATTACTATGATGAAAAATAAAAAAATCAGAACAGCCATTATTCATTCTTCAATTTTAATTATTGGAATTTTAATTGGGATGTGAATTAAGGGTTAAAAAAAGATGGCTGGCGCGCGAAGCGCGCCGGCCATCTTTTTTTAACTATCTCTTCTGACACCACTGATAACTACCAACACATTTAAACATCTCTCTTTTATAACTAACTGGACATTTATTATCTTTTGCTAAAACTGATGAACCTGCTTCCATTTCTCTAACCGAAGCCAAACAACAACTTTTTGATGATTTCTCTTTTTCACACTCTTTTGCTAATTTAGAATAATAAGAATTTTTATAATTTTTATTATTATAAAAACTTTGATAAATAAACCCACCAATCATAACCAAAGGAATTAAAGATGTTAAAAATATTATTTTTTTCATAATTATATTATAACAAAAAAAACCATTTTGGTTTTTTATTTATTTTTTAAAAATTTGTCAATTGATGGAATTATTATATCTGCTGATGCAGGAATATTAACTGATTTTCCATCTTTTGTTTGAACAAATACTGTTGGTGTACCTCCAACCCCAGCAGAAATAGCTTCGTTGAAAGATGATTTAACTTTTTCAGCAATTGTCTTATCTAACTGACATTTCACAAATTCATCTTTATTCAATCCAATTTTTTCTGCTAATTTTGGTAATGAATCTACAACCTCTTTCGCATTCTTATTATTTGATTTTGTTAAAGCAAAAACTTCTTTTTTCATTTCAAAAAATTTATTATTACCTCCTAGTTTAGCTGCACATTCTAACCCTACTGCCTCTGTGGCTGCTGTTGGATGTAATTGACCTAAAGGAAAAGATCTATATACAAAAGCAACTCTATCATCATCTCCATATTTTGCTTCTAATTTTGAACCTGATTGATCGTTGTATCTTTTACAGAAAGGACATTCTGTATCTGAATATTCAACGATAAATAATTCTGCTTTATCATAATTACCTGATATGTGATCGGAGTTTTTATTAACTTTAGAGGGAGTTGGTTCTTTTGGTTTTTCCTCAACTACCTCAAAAGAATTTGAATTGTCCTTATCTGTGGAATCTGTTTTTGTACTTGATAAATAAAGACCTCCTCCTACTAATATTCCAGCAATTAAAATTGACACTGGTACTAAATATTTTTCATTCATATTTTTTTATTTTTTTATTTTTATTTTTTAATAATTTCAAGATTAACTTGATTTAAATATTTTAACATATTTTTTTTATTTTTTAAACTTTGCATATTGTTGGTTCATATATTTTTTTTAATAAATATATATTGGAAAATAAAACTAAAATTAAACCCAGATATGCTAATTCTTCTCCACCGTAGGGTAATATTTTAAACACCCATCCCAAACCTAAAAAACTTATTAGAGGTGCCAATAATAGCCCTGAGCAAGCTGCACAACCAACGCCAAATAACCCAAAGAATATTCCTGATATGGAACCAAAGAAGCCTTTTGACTTCAAAATAAACTTTTGTTTTTGATATAATTCTTTAAATAAAATTATATTTATTGAAATTAAAATTGGAAAAACTATTGCCAAAAAAGAATTTCAAAAACCTAAATCAAATAAAACCCCTATTGTTCTATAACCTAATTCATCAAAAAAACTATTTCAACTCACAGAATCTAAAATTAATAAATTTCATAATATTTCTCAATGAGGAATTATTCTCAAGATAAAAAATATAAAAATAAATAAAAATAATATTTTTATTTTATTTTTATTAAATATTTTTTTTATATTTATAAGATATTTCATGTTTACAATATTAACACATAGTATTTTTAAAAAAAACTATTCCTTAACTCTAAAAGTCATCATCATTCCACTTTGTAAATGCTCAGCAATATGACAGTGAGACATTCAAGTTCCTGAGTTTGTCATTTGAATTAAAATCTCTATTTTTTCTCCATTTTTTACAAGAACAGTATCCTTTCACTGCAAATTTTTATTAACTTTTCCATCCCTTGTTAAAACAACAAATCTTTGTCCATGAAAATGAATTGGGTGTTGCATTGAGTGCATGGACCTTGGGTCATTAAAAATCTCAACTTTTACAAATTGACCTTTTTTGAATTTTCAATCAATGTCCATATTTTTCTTAATATCATTTGGGTTTGTTTCATCTATCAATTCCCATTCCATCATTTTATCATTAGACATTTTATTCATCATTGCCATATTATCTTCCCACTCTATCTCATCAGAATTATTTATTAATTTTTTACCATAAGGTGATTGTTTTACAATTTTATCTGATTTTTCCACAATTATTTTTCCTAAAATTCTATCTTTTGATTTTATTAAAAAACTCTCCCGGCATCACCACCAACGATTTTTAGCTTTTGTCCTTCAATTTTAAAATCAAAAGTTCTAGTATTAGCTGTATTGGTAACATAGAATCTTTTAGTTTGATATCGTTTAACTTTTAAAACATAATTTGGATTATTATTTATTAACATTAAATTTCCAAATCTACCCATTAATGTTTTATTAACTTTATTAGAATAAAACTGGTCGTTTTCAGAAAAATCATCTAAAATTATATATTCCTATCCATCAACTTTATTTCAATATTCATCTTTAGTCACATGGTAATTTCCGTAAAGCCCCATTTCTTGAGTGTAATCCTCTCTCACATGAGGATGGTATCAGAAAATTCTAGCATCTGGAAAATTTAATTTATATTCAAATATTTCACCAGGTTGCATTTCTTTTTACTGCCCACCCATTGTATCCGTCAAACCATCATATTTTGAGTCATCTAATCTTAATCCGTGGGAATGTAAAGTTGTTGTAATTCCCAAAGAATTTTTAAATTTTAAATTTATTAGAACTTTCTGTATCTTTAACATTTTCTTTTTCCAAAACTTTTTCAAATAAACCATTTTCAATTCCATTTTTTTCTCTAAATTCCATTCTTAAATCTTTTCCTTTTTCTATAACTCCAGAAAAAATTAATCCAAAAATTCCCAGAAAAGTTAAAAGTAAAATCATTGACTGATAATAATTTATTTTTTGAATTTCTTCTTTTTTCACAACTTCACAAGTTCCACCGGGGCAAAGCTTGGATTTTTCTTTGTTAAATAAATTTTACAACCCAAACAAATCCCAAAAACTGATTCAAAAAATAACAGTAGTAAACAAGAAATACAAACTAGAGCATTTAGCGGAGAAAAAGCATTTAAAACTACGATTGTTGTAAACATAATTAAGGCTAATAAAAACCCCAAACCTCAAGCAGTTTTTTTCTGAGCAGTCCCCACATATTCTGATTTTTGATTTCTAACAAAAAACCTTCCCAAAACTAATGATGGTGAAAATTTTGGATTTATAAACAATCTGATAAAAAATCCACCAAAAATATTACTACAAAAATCTTTGTCATATAAAAATTTCCCAACAAGTAAAAATAACATAAACGATGCCATGTCAAAGAAAAATGATATTCCTGCACTTACCCAAATTTCTCTCTCATTTAATACTTTAACATCAAACCCTTTAACATTTTCTCCAAAACTAAATATATTTTTTTATTCATTTTAATATTTGTAATCATCAAAGATATTTTCTATATTTTTATTTTTTTCATTATTTTTTATTTCAATGACTCAAAAGAATTAGAAACTGACTTCATAAGCATGGCAATATCTTTGTAATCTTCTCCATTTTTAATATACTCTTTTAGCTTTTTTATTTGCCACTCTATTCTACTTAAGTGATTTATGTTAGAATCACAAATTTTATTTTTACATTTTTTTTGAATTATATTTCATAAATTTTTTATTTTTAATATACACCCACCCCTATACCAACATAAAAATAAAAAAAGTAAAATATTCTACTCTCTATATAAAACAGATCCTGGGTCTTTTTTTTCTATCATAATTTCTCCAAAATCTTTTTTTTGTTCTAAATCCACAAACCCATTTCTAAATAATTCTAAAATAGAAATAAAAGCTGCTGAAGATTCTTTTTTATCGGAAGTTAAAACTAACTCTGAAAAAGTTAATTTTATATATCTTTCAATTTTTTTTTTAATTTCCTCTGTTATTTCTTTTAAAGATTTTTGTTTTTGTACTTTTTTTTCAGGGATTTTTTCCTCTAATTTTTGTCTTGATACTAGGGAATCCATCGACAATAAAATATTTTTAAAATTAATATTTTTATCTGGTCTAAATTTTACTTCAATATTTTTTCTAAATCTTTTTTTATATAAAATATTTTTTCTAAATATATTTTTAATATTTTGAGATGCTTTTCTAAACTCAGATAAAATTTTAAGTCTACTTTTTAATTCATCAATATCTTCTTCATCCCCTTGGTTAAATATTATTTTTGGTAAAAGAGATTTTGATTTTAATAAAATTAAAATAGAAGCCACTCAAATAAATTTTGTTGTATCAAATAATTTTAATTCATTCTCCTTTAAAAAAGCAACGTATTCATCTGTTATTTTTGAAAGAGATACATCGTTAATTGAAAGCTTCTTTTTTTCTATAAGCTCCAATAATTTATCAAAAGGACCTTCAAATTCCCCTGAACTAATTAAAAAATCTTTTTTTTCTTTATCATTCATAATATATAAAAATATTATAACATATCAGATAAAGAACTTTACCAAAAAAAATAATTTTGATATACTTATTTTATGAATAATAAATTAGTAAAAAAAGATAAAGAGCAAAATATAGATTTATTTTGAAAATCAAGAGATTTTAAACCCTGAGAAAAAAGTACTGACTGGTATTGAATTTTCTGAATAGTCACTTTTTCATTTATTTTAATTTTAATCTATTTTTATAATGATTATATATTTTCTACTTTAGTTTTTTTAATTGCTTTAATTAGCGTTTTAGGACACAGAAAAGACCCGCCTATAACTGAGTACAGAATTAATGAAAGATCAATAGTTATAAAAAATGGAAAAGAAGAAATACCTTTTGAAAGAATAGAATCTTTCAATATAGATATTGAAGAAGGATATATTTTTATAAATAAAAAAGATAAATATAAAAAATTAATTGTTATTCCATTTGAAACAACTCATAATATAACAGTTATAGATAAAATTTTATCATCAAAAATAAAAAAGGATGAGACTCTCGATATCCCATTTTTAGAAAAAATATTTAATAGAATGCTTGGCTTCTAATTTTTTTTATAAAAAAAATAAAACTATGTTAAAATAACAAAATCCTCTCGTAGTTCAATGGATAGAACATGAGTTTGCGGAACTTAAGATGCAAGTTCGATTCTTGCCGTGAGGACAAAAAATAAAAGACCACTAAAGGGTTTTTTATTTTTCTTCTCACGACAAGAATCTAAGGAATGCTTACGCATACAAATAGGCATTTTTCGCAAGCTCAAAAATTCATTGCCGTGAGGACAAAAAATAAAAGACCACTAAAGGGTTTTTTATTTTAAATTATTATAAACAAATTCAGCCTCCATAGCCATAAAATTATCATTATCCATTGTTTTAAATTCTACAAAATTTTCTAAAAGATTAGTATCTATAAAATAAATATTTTTAAAAATATTTGACTCTTTTAAAATTTTATTTGTTTCTCTGGAAGAAGAAACACAAAAAGTATTTAATGGAATTTTATTATCAGTTAAAGTCAATATTTTATCAATTTCTTCTTTAACCAAAGATGATTTTTTTTCTATGATACTTTTTATTATTTTTTTATCAAAATTATTCAAATCATTTGAAAAATACAAGTTAAGAAGTGATTTTGCTTCATATTCATCTATATTTTTTTTATCAATAATTTCATTTATAATTTTATTTATCCCAAATGGAACTGTCATAATAGATGTTATTTTTCCATCGGAAAAAATTCCAAAATCTGTAATTTCAGATGAAATATCTAAAAAAACAAAATCATCTTTTGGATCATATATTTTTCTAATCTGGTTAAACAAAACAGGTAAAAAAGAATTTAATTTTATATCTAAAATGGAAAAATGATTTCTAATGGCTCCATCTATAAAATGTTTATCAAAATTTAAAACAAATGAATCTAAAAACGAAACCTCTATTTTTTGAATTTTTTTATTTTCTAAATCTAAAATATCAACATTGTATTCGTTCGCCTTTATAGATGTTATATCGGAACTTATTATTTCTTTTTTATTGTTTACGTTCTTCTTCAAGAGAAAATTATCCAAATATTTTCCATCCAATAAAAAAGGTGTTAATGATTCATCTTTTAAAGAATAATTATTATATTCAACCCATGGAGACATAAGAAAAACTTCTGCATTTTCAATAATAACATTACCACTTGATATTATTTTTTCTTCTGTAATAAATTTTTTACAAACTTTATCTATGGATTTTAAAGTTTCTTTTCTAAAATCTTTTAAAGAAAAATCTTTTTTTAAATTAATTTTTTCTTGAGTTAAATAATCAATAACTGGAATTTGTTTTTTTTTATCAAAATATGTTATACCCCCCACAACCCTTGTTGGTGAAATATTAAATATAAATTTCTTTTTTATAATAGACATAATTTAATTATAGCAAAAAAAAACAATTTTTTATAAGAAAAAAATAATTTTTAAATAATTATTTTTTATAACTGCATCACTTCTTCAAAAGAAGTAACCCCTTCCAAAGCTTTTAATATCCCATCTTCTTTGAATGTTATGAACCCTTTTTTTCTTGCCTCTTCATAAATTGCAAGAGATGATGGGTCTGTTAAAATAATTCTTTGAATATCTGTGGTTATATCTAAAATTTCAAATACGGCAGTTCTACCTTTATAACCATTATTATCTTCGTTGGGAATTGCTTCATACATCTTTTCACCTCTAAAAATAACTTTTCTTTCTTCTGGTAAATCAGAAATTTGTTTTTCAATAAATATTTTTACAGCCTCTGACATTAGTGATTCTTTCTTTTGCTCTGGAATAATTCTTCTAATAAGCCTCTGTCCTATGGCTGCAATCAAAGTTGGTCCAATAAGATAAGGTTCGACACCCATATCAATTAATCTTTGGGGTACATCTGCTGCTGTATTGGTGTGGATTGTTGAAAGAACAAGGTGTCCAGTTAAAGCAGCCTCAATGGCTAATTTTGCTGTTTCCTCATCCCTAATCTCACCCACCATGATAACATCTGGATCTTGCCTTAAAATTGAACGAAGCCCTGTGGCAAAAGTATAACCGATTTCTGGATGAACCTGGGATTGAGAAACTCCAGGAACATTTAACTCGATTGGGTTCTCCAGAGAAACAACATTTTTCTTTTCCTTATCAATTTCGTTTAAAATAGAATAAAGAGTATTTGTTTTTCCTGAACCAGTAGGCCCACAAACCAAAATAATCCCAAATGAATTATGAACAATTTTATCTATCTTTTTTAAATTTTCATCTCTTAATCCAATTTTTTCTAAAGGCAAGGCACCTCTATCCTGTTCCAAAAGCCTCATCACCACTTTTTCACCATAAAATGTTGGAAATGTGGAAACCCTAAAATCAATTTTCCTACCATTAAATTGTCCAGAAAAACGTCCATCCTGAGGTTTTCTTTTTTCATCAATTTTTAATTTTGAAAGAATTTTAATTCTTGCCACAATAGCATTAGAAATATTTATAGGTAATGTTAAATCAGAAACCATAACACCATCAATTCTATACCTAACAACTATTTCTTTTTCATGCATTTCTATATGAATATCAGATGCACCATTTTTGGCAGCATATTTAATAATATTTTTTACAATTTTAGCAATGGGACCATCATCTTTAATAATAGCTTCGGTCATATCATTTCCCGCTAATTGTTTTTCTTGTTCCGCATCAATACCATACTGACCAAGAGCTTTGGATACTTCAGATTTTGCACCTGAATATAAAGTTCTTATATTTTGAAATGTTTCATAGGAAATCAATTTTATTCTATAGGGCATCCCTATACTTGTTGAGATAAATTGTAAAGTAGTCTTTGCCATTAAATCTTCTGGATTTAACATTCCAACTTCAAAGTAACCATCATCTGATATTCCTACGGGAACAACCTTGTATCTATTAACAGTTTCTAATGGTAAATCTGCTAATATTTCCTCGTCTAACCTATATGACTTGTCCGCTTCAAATACTTCAAGATCTGAAAAATATTCTTTTTTTATCTCCATTAACCTCTCTGGGTCAATAGCCATATCTACAATAAGAATTTTGTCTAAAGAATCACCTTCGTCCATAGAATTTTGTATCGATATTGATTGGCTAGAATCAATAACTCCCTCCTCTACTAATTTTGTAATCAAACTCATATTTTTATTTTAACATTTTTTAGAATAAAAAAAAATAATCATTTTATTATTTTTTTTGTTCAGCCTGAATAAATTCTTTTATCTTGTCTAAATTTTTTGAATAGAAATAACCAACAATCAAAACAAATAATCCTAAAATTATAAAGGCTAAAATTCTTGTAATTTCACCGAAACTTCAAACATCTATAAAATAAGTTTTTAGGATTACAAATCCAATCAACAAAAGTCCAAAAATCCTGAAACCGATATATTTTTTCACAAGACCAATTCAAATCAAAAGTCCAGCATAAAGCAGGTAGAAAATTGATAAAAATAAAGATGAATTATCAGATGAAATATAGCTCGCATTTACGGAAGAATTTAATTCTAAATAAATTCAAAATAGAATAAATAAATTTCCGATAATTCCTAATCACTTTGCAATTTCCTTTTCAGCTTTTTCGAAGGCTAAATAAGCAAAGCCAAAAATTGAAACCACAGCTACGAAATAGATAAAAGTTCTTTCATTAAAAATTGGTTGGTAGGTTGCGACATAGGTATTCAATTCGTCATTTCAAATCTTTACTATAAAATTTGAATCAATAAAGAATAACCTAGCCAGAGCAATAGCTAAAGTTGCCAAACCTAAATTTAAGAAAGTTTTTATTTCTGTTTTGTAGAAAATAAATCCTAAAACTAAGGCTTCAGCTAGCCAAGAGAAAGTTATTCACTTTCCTGAAAATTGTAAGGCTGGTATCATCGCAATAGAGAAGGTTGCCATTCCTAAAATTGAATACAAAAGATTTTTGTCATCTCTCAAGGTTAAAACCCTTTTAGCTAATCATAGATAAACCGAAGAAGGAATTAAAGCAATTACCCAGTAGAAATTTTTAAATACTGGATAAAGATTCATCGTCAAATTCCAATCAGCTTCTTCGCCATCAACCATTCTTTCAAAAAAACCATAGGAAACACCTACAAAAATAAAGCCTGAAATCACTGAAATAATTAAATTTAATAAATTTCCTTTCAAACCATTTTTTTTATCTGCTAAATAAGAATAAACAGGAGCAGCTGCAAAAATTCCAAAGAAAATTATTAAATAAATTCAATAAATTCAAAAGACTGAATTTGAATAATAAGAATTAAAACTTCCGCCATACAAAATTCCGGTTCCAATCAAAGAAGCGGGAATTAGGAAATTTCAACCATGTTTATAAACAAGCCAGAACATTCCACTAAGTAGAAGCAAAATATAATTAAATAAAATCATTTCATTTGCCTGACCTGTGGAAGTCAAGAATGGTGCTAAAAATCCAGCTAATATTGAAACCCCAGCTAAGATTTTTGAATTTAATCTATGAGCTAAAAATCCTGCCATCGCTACAATCAAAACCATAATTCCAAATCCAAAAGTGTTTGAATATATATTATATTCAATTCCAAAGTAAGCTGAAAGCATTAAAATTGCAAAACCACCACCAATTAAATAATGAGCATAATTTCTTAATTTATTTTTGAAATAATCTCCAAGAACCACGAAAGAAATTCCAGAAACAAATCCTAAAATTACTCTGGCTGGTTTTGTAATCAAATTATTTTCAAAGGCATAATTTAGGAAAAAACCAATACCAAACAGAACAGAAATAATCCCGACAATTGTAAGTTGATTTGCTCCAAAATTAAATTCTGTTTTGTGATCATCTTCATTTTTTTCTTCCAGACTTCTTTCAACAAAATTTTTATCATTTACAATATATCTTGGCAAATCATCTCTAATAGGAATTTCTTTTTGAGTTTGATTTTCCTGAATATTTTCTTGAATATTTTTATTTGGCTCAGTAAAGTTTTTCTGAGCAATTTTCCTTTTTAAAAATTCAACTTCTTTTTTAAGAGATGAAAGTTTATAAAAGATATAAACCAAAGCAATAATTATTGCTCACATCGGTCAGTTATAAAGTCAATACATATTTTTTATTTATTTTTTTGGCTGGCGGCTTCGCCGCCAGCCTTAACTTATAATAACTTAATTATAACAGAAAAAAAGAAAAAAGCTGGCGACTTCATTACCAGCTTTTCTGTTTCAAATTTTCAGCTTCAAAAATGTTTTTTATTAATTTTTTTAGTTATTACATCTTGTGTCTTTAAAAGATCATCAAGAAACATCATAATTATCTTTACAATATCTTGGATTTTCTCCAATCTCGTATCTATTTCCATAAGCACCACTATCAGATGAAGCTAAATTTGAATAATCGATCCTATTACTAAAAGCAATCATCAAGCCGTATGTAGAATAATTCACATCAGGACTCGATTTATATTCAAATTCTGAACCAGTGGAATATTTAGTACTCCCACCATCATTATCCAATAATCTTGAATTTAAAGCCTTATCTAAATCGATATATGGTTTTAAAGCATTAATAAATTCTGTTTTATACAAACCCTCATCTTAAGTATGTACTGTATAAGGTGGATATTGTCTATGGTCTAATTGGTACATATTAAGAGCTTTTTCTATTTCTTTTACCAAACTAGCCCTTTTAGCATCAATAGCCTTATCACTCTGTTTTTTAGGATTAATAGCTATAAATAATATACCAGCTAATATTCCTATTATAGCTATTACTACTAATAGTTCTATAATCGAACAAAAACGAGAGAAATATAAAATGAACGAAGTGAATTTTATATTTCCGAGTAAGTGAGAATTATATAAGCTTATATTAAAGTAAAAGCTTTTTGTTTTTTTATAATATTTTTATTATGTTTTTTATATTATTTAACATATATAGAATTATATATTGTTTTTTTTTGCAAGTTAGTTTTTCAACAGGCAAGACCTGTCCTTTTTTAAAAAAGGACAG
>CAMZKW010000016.1 GCA_947311625.1 Candidatus Campbelliibacteriota bacterium
TATTTTATATAAAAAATTTATCATCTATATTATATTATAAAATTAAAAAACAAATAAAAAACAAAAAAAATAAATACGTTACAATGTTACGTAACATTGTAACACTTAAAAATACAAAAAAAAACTTAATTGTTTTCTTTTTCTTCTTCTACCTTTTTTGTCTCCTGTGATTTCATTTCTTCTTTCATTTTTTCCTCTTGTTTTTTCATATCAATTTCCATCTTTACTTCTTCTTTACACATTTCAGCATTCATAGTTTCTTTGAATTCCTGTTTATTTTCTCCTTCCCCCTCAACTCTTGTGTAAACTAATTTATCACAAAGTTTTGGATTTTCTGTTTTAACAGCTTTTTTTCTAATTACTGATTGAAGACAATTTATTTTATAACCTTCCATTAATTTATCACACAAAGTTTCATCACCACTATCCTCTGCTTTTTTTGTTAAAACACCTTCTAAACAATTATTTTTGTCAGATGTTTTTTCACAAAGAGCTTCGTTCCCAGTTTTAATTCCCTTTTGTCTGTAATAATCATTTACACAAGATTGTTTTTCTCCACTACCAACTAAATCATTACATAAGTTAACATTATCTTCTTTTTGAACTTTTGATACAATCACATCTCTCAAACAAGATTGAATCCCCATCCCCATTCCCACGCATTCTTTAAATTGTGGATTTTGTTTATAATCTTTTTTAATACTTCCAACTAAATTGTCAACATCTATCATTTCTCTACCATCTTCAGTTTTTTGAAATGTATTTAAATCATTTTTAACTTCTGAAGTTTTTTGAATATTATTTTTATAATAATAAAATCCAAAAGCCAAAACTAATAATATAATTATTATTGATAATATTATAATTAAATTTTTATTGTTTTTATTTTCCATAACAAAATTATTATATCATTTTTTTAGAAAAAAAAAATGATATAATATGTAAATGAATGAAACTTACATAAAAGAATTTATTATTGATGGAAATTTTATAGATAATAAAAATATAAAAGAAATCGAAGAAAAAATGTTTCAAGAAAATTTATCTTTTATTGATGCAATTATTGAGTTGGATTTATTAGAACAAGAAGTGTTGAATAAAATCAATTCTCTCTTAGAAGGAATACCTGAAATAAAACTAAAAAATAAAGTAATTACTTTGGATACTTTTAATTTAATCCCAGAACCAATTTCAAGGACCAAAAAAATAATAGCCTTTGATTTAAAAAATAAAGATATATTTTTGGCAGTACCAAACACGAGAGTAGATTATGAACTTATAAAAAAGATTATTCCTTCAGAATATAATGTTTCTATTTTTTTAGCAAAAGAAGATGATATAAATAAAAAAATATCTGAGTATCAAAAACTACTAAAATACGGTTTGTTAAGTGGAGTTATAAATAATTTAGGAAAGATAACTAGAGTAGAAGATTTTGGGTTTCAATCAGAAAAAGATTTACCTAAAAATTACATGGATGATATTGCAAATAATTATTATGCAGAAAAATTTATCAAAGAATTATTGGAATATGCAAAATCATCTTCCGCTTCCCACATATACATAAATAACGGTGAAAAAGAAAATCTTATATCTTTTAGAATATTTGGAGATAATTATTCTATTATGGCTACGGAAAAGGATACATTGTTTTCAATTTCAACAAGATTAAAACAACTAGCTGATATAAATATATTTGAAAAAAAAGAAATAATATCATCTGCTTCCTTTAGGGCAGAGTTATTGTCAAATATTGTGGATATAAATTTGTCCTTTGTAAAAACAATTTTTGGAGAGTCAATAACATTAGAAATTCTAGGTGAAAAAGATTTTGGTACAGAATTTATAACGGTTGTTTCAGAACAAAAAGAAATTTTATATAAAAATTTAGATGACCACAAAGGTTTCTATATAATTTCTGGAGAATCAAAATCTGGAAAAACAAAAACTACATATTCTATTATGGAATATGAATCAGAAAAAAATAAAGAAATTTATTCTCTAGAGGAAACTATTTTAAATAGAATAGATTTCACCAAACAAATTTTGATTGATAAAAAAACAAAAAAAGAACTTCTTATAACAAAAATTATTCAAAACAAGCCTGATTTGATTTCCATAGATTATATAAAACCATATATTTTAAAAACTCTTTTTAATTATGTTAATTTTGGTGGAAAAATAATTCTTGGAATAAAAAATGATATTTCAACTTTTATCGATACTCTAGTTGAATTTAATTTTGATAAAGGAAAAGTAATTAGGAATTTTAATCTTTTTATAGAACATAAAAGATTCAAAAAAATAGATAGAAGTTTGGCAAAAAAAGTTTATTTATCAAAGGATGATTTAGAAATTTTTAAATTATTTATTTCAAAAAAAGAGATTTTGGAATTATTTAAAAAAGAAAATTTAATTTCAGAAAAGATTTCTAAAGTAGAAAAAATAGAATTTTTTACTAAAGGTAAAAAAGACAAATATTCAGATGAGGTATATATTAGAGGGATTTTAGATTTAGGATTAAATTTAGAAAACTCTTTTTTAAAAAAATATTCTCAAGAGAAAATAAAAAATACATTAAAAAAAGATGTTAAAAAAAGCATCTTAGAAAATAGCCTGATTTTATCTTACAAAGGTTTAATTGATATTAAAGATATATTAAAATATTTAATAAAATAAAAATATTTTATTTTTTTATTTTATTTTTTATGTTAAAATTTAAATATGAAAAATAATATGAATTTTAACAATGAAAATATAAAGAATAAAGTAGAAAATAATTTTAATGGAAGTATAAGAGATATTGAGGTTCCCGAAAGAAGTTATTCAAGGGAAAATAAATTTAAAGAAATAAATTTAGAAGGAAAAAAAAGTACTCTATTTAAAAAAATATGATTATTAGTATTATTCTTGGGTGTTATTTCTGGAGCTATTAGTTATTTTTTTCACAGCGCTTCCTTTGAGATAAAAAATTTAGTAAAAGAAATATCATTTAAAAATGATATTATTAAATCAAATAATATAAACCCAAAAGTTGGAGAAGAAATACCATTCAAATTGTTAAACTTTGATGTATCTTTTGAAAAAGATTTAAAATCACAAATGGTTGAAGAGGTGTCTGAAAAATCTATTGGAAAAATAAAAATTATTAATAATTCAAACAAAGTTCAAAAGTTAAGAAAAGAAACCAGGTTCGAAGTTGATGGGAAGATTTTTAAAACTTATAAATCAGTTACCATTCCAGCAAAAAAATATGTAATTAAAGAAGCTTTTGCTGATGTTGCCGGAGAAGAATACAACCTAAAAAAAGGATTAAAAATGGTTATTCCAGGTTTTAAAGAAGTTAAAGATATGGATTCCTATAAAAAAATAACCGGTGAGATTGCTGAGGATTTTAAAGGTGGTCTTGTGGGAAAAAGAGATATTCCTGATAGTGATGATTTAGAACAAAAGAAGAAGGAGTTAGCAAGAGAATTAGAATCAACTATTATGGTAAAAGCAAGAACAAATTTACCAAAAGGCTTCATTCTTAATAATGACGGTGTCTTTAAAGAAGTTAAATATAGTACAAAAAATATAAATAATTCTTTAAAATTGATTGCTGATGCAAAGGTTAATATAATTATATTTAACGAAAAAGATTTTCTTTCCGTTGTTTCTGGATTAAAAAAAGAAAAAATAGATAAATACAATGTGGAATCAACAGCTTTTTTAAAATTTAAAATTTTAAATAAAAAGGATATATCTGTTGAATCGTTAAAATCATTCAATTTTGAATTAAATGGAGATTTAAAATATAGTAAAAAATTTGATAAAGATGATTTTGTTAATTTAATTAAAGGAAAAAACGAATCAGAATACAAAATATTAATAGAAAAAAACTACAACAAAGATGATTTCAGTATTGATAAATCAGTTTTTCCATTTTGAATGTCATCAATTCCAAATAGTACTGATAATATATCTGTTAAAATTTTAGAATAAAAAAATGCTTAGTATTTTTTAAACTTTAGCATTTTTTATTTTTTGAATTTCTTCTTCACTTAACCTATAAATATCTGTTGCTTTATCTATAAAAAGTATTCCATTGAGGTGGTCAATTTCATGTTGAGCTACTGCAGCTAAAAAACCACTCAACCCAATC
Organism: Candidatus Campbelliibacteriota bacterium; assembly: GCA_947311625.1. Classification (GTDB taxonomy): domain Bacteria; phylum Patescibacteriota; class Minisyncoccia; order Phycocordibacterales. The sequence continues at coordinate 4,145 of CAMZKW010000016.1, forward strand.
TCTTTTTTTTTACCTTCTAAATCAAAATATTTCATTTTTATTTTTTCAGGTCTTTCAACTTTTCCATATTCTCACCTAACGGAAAAACAACCTTCTTCCATCTCAATAATTTCTTTAGATGATTTTATTATTTCAGGGTTTATGTAAACACAATCAGATTTTTTTTTATTTTTTTGAACCAATTCTCCATTTTTGTCATAGTCAAACATTTTTGGATTGATTACAAAAATTCTTTTATTTATTCCAATTTGTGGAGCCGAAAGTCCTGCACCATCGGGTTGCTCTACTATAAATTGAAACATATCTTTAACTATTTTTTTTGTTTTTTCTGTATTTATTTCATCTTTTGAAATTTCTTGAGAAATTTCTCTTAAAACATCATCTTCTTCTTTTTCAAAGTGGGAGTATATTTTTATTGTCATTTTTATATTATAGCATATATTTTATTGATGAATTTGGTATAATAGAAATATGAATTTATGAGAAAAAATAAAAAAAATTTTTCAAAAAGATAAAAATTTTTTTCCTCCTTTAAAACAAAAAAACGGAAGAAAAACAAAGATTTTTGTGGGTGTTTCTGGTGGTGTAGATTCTTCGGTTTCTGCTCTCCTGCTGAAAGAAATTGGCTATGAGGTGGAAGGTGTTTTTTTCAAAAAATTTACCTTAGATAAAGAAAAATGCCAAAGGGAAAAAAAAGATGCTGAAAAAATTTGTCAGCAGTTAGGAATTCCTTTTCATTTTTTAGATTTAGAAAAAGATTACAAAGAAAAAATTTTATCATATTTTATTGAAACTTACAGAATAGGAAAAACACCCAATCCAGATATTTTTTGTAATAGGGAAATTAAATTTGGTGCTTTTCAAAAATGAGCCTTTGAAAATGGAGCTGATTATATCGCTACTGGTCACTATGCTCAGAATATTTTTGACAAAAAAAAGAATTTGCATTTTTTAAAAATGGGAAAAGATAAAAATAAAGACCAGTCATATTTTTTATCAATGTTAAGACAGGAGCAATTAGCTAAATCAATTTTTCCTTTGGGAAATTTAGAAAAACCTAAGGTTAGAAAAATTGCTGAAAAGAATAATTTAATTACGGCAGAGAAAAAAGATTCTCAGGGAATTTGTTTTTTGGGAGAAAAAATAAATTTGAAAGATTTTTTGAAGGAGTATATTCTAGAAAAAAAAGGAAAGGTTTTGAATTTAAAAGGAGAAGAAATCGGAGAACATGATGGGGTGGTTTTTTACACCATTGGAGAAAGACATGGTTTTGGAATTTTTCCAGAAAAAAAAACACCAAATATGCCAAGAATTTTTGTGGTAAAAAAAGATATCAAAAATAATATTTTAGTGGTTGGTTCATTTGATGATTTGAAGAAAATAAATCAAAAAGAGGAAAAGAAAGAAATTATTTTTTCAAAACAAAATTGAATTTCAGAAGAATTGGATTTTTCAAAAAAATATCTTGGGAGGGTGAGATATCGTGGAGAGTTAATTCCAGTAAAATTATCCTACTCAGGACCTCAATATCTTTGTCGGTCTGAGGTTTGTGTAGAAGATGCTCTTTTGGATGAAAAAATAAAAGCCACTTTTGATAAGCCACATAAGTTTGTTGCTTCTGGGCAGATTGTGGTTTTTTATGAAAATGAGGTTTGTTTAGGGGGTGGAGTTATTGAGTAAAAGTTAAGTTTTAAATAATTATTTTTTAGTTATCCACAATTTCAAACCTAGTTTGAAATTTTTTCATTTTTATTTCGTAAGAATAAATAACAGGGGAGAAATCCTGTTTATTATAAATTATTAAAAAATTGGTGACGGTGTATCCGCCACCCACAAATTAACAAAAATATATATGAAAAAAACAAGTTTAATGATTACTGCTTTAATGATTATTGCTGGAGCTACTTTTGCAGCCCAAGCAACAACAACAGTAAACACATTAGTTAAAACTGATAACGGTCAAGCAAAAGTTTCTTTAAGAATAAAAGCTAATGTAGATTTAAAAAAGGAAATTGAGGCTGCTAAAAAATACAAGGCAGAATTGATTGCAGAAGTTAAGGCTGGAAAAGTTTCAAAAGAAGAAGCAAAAGCAAAATGAAGTGCAAAAATTCAAGAAGTTAAGGCTAAAAAGAAAGCATATTTTGAAGCAAGATTTAAAAGGTTAGAAGAAAAAAAAGAAAAGTTAGAAAAAATTGCTCCAGAGGTTGCAAAAAAAATTGAAAACAGACTGGCTTTAATTAAAGAAAAAAAAGAAAAAATTTCTAAGGTTAGAATGGAATTAAAGGCAGAAGTTGAAGCTGGAAAGATATCTAAAAAAGAATTAAGAGAAAAAATGAAGGTAGAAGTTAAAGCAGTTAGAGAAGAAGCTGGTTTAAAGAGGATTGCTTTTGTAAAACAATTTAAGTTTGAAAGAAAATCTCTAAGAGAAGATTTCAAAAAGAGAATTGCTGAAAAAAGAGCTTTGATTAAAGAAGTAAAATCAGACTTTGGAGTAAAATTTGGTGAAGAAAAAGGGAAAATAAAAGCTGATTTAAAAGCTAAAATTGATGCTGACAAGAAAGCTAGAATGGAGATTAGAACAAAAGTTGAAGCAGGAGAAATTTCTTTGGATGAGGCTAAGGAAAAAGTAAAAGCCTTAAGAGAAGAAAGAAAAAAAATTAAAAAAATGTTTTTTGATGATTTAAAATCTAAAAAAGAAGAAATTCATGAGAAACAAAAAAATAAAGTGAATGAAGAAAAGAATTCTTTAAGAGAAGAATTTAAAAAAAGAAAAGAGAAGAAAGAAAAAATAAAAAAAATTAAAGAGGAATTTAAGGATATTGAAAGTATAGTTCCATCATTGGGAAATGGAATTGGTGGAGAAATGAGAATCTGTACAAGAGAGTATATGCCAGTTTGTGCAAAAGTTGGCGGAGAAATTAAAACATTTTCAAATAAATGTATGGCAGGAGAAAATGAAATTTTATATAAAGGAAAGTGTAAAACAGAATCTGAAGATGATGAAAGAGGTGAAGATCATGATAAAAATAATATGTCTGAAAAAAACAAAGATGATTTTAAATTTAAATTTTAAAATATTTTCTTTTTTTTTATTAAAAATGTTAAAATTAAAAAATGAAAAAAGTTAGCACAGAATCATATAAGGGGGTAAGAGATTTTTATCCAGAGGATTGAAGATTTCAAAAGTGATTATTTTGAAAAATGACAGAGGTTGTTGAAAAATTTGGATATGAAAATTATACTGCTTCACCCTTAGAGTATACATCTCTTTTTGAAGCAAAATCTGGAAGAGAAATTGTTGAAAAAGAAACCTATAATTTAGTCGATAGAGGTGGAAGAGATGTTACATTAAGACCTGAGATGACTCCCACTATATCAAGAATGATTGCTGCAAAAAATAGAGAAATTCCAAGACCAATCAGGTGATATTCAATTCCAAATGTTTTTAGATATGAAAAACCACAAAGAGGAAGGCTTAGAGAACATTATCAATTAAATGTAGATTTTTTTGGAATTAATGGAGTTGAGGCAGAAATTGAAATGATTGAGATTGGAGCTGAGATAATGAAAAATATTGGAGCTAAAAATAAAGATTTTGAGATTAGGTTAAATGATAGGGGAATATGGGAATCAATTTTCACCTTTTTAGAATTAGATGAAAATCAATCCTATGAAATTTCAAAACTTGTAGACAAAAAGAAAAAATTAGAAAAAGATATTTTTGAAGAAGAAATAAAAAAACAAATTGGAGAAGAAAAATCTAAAAATATTTTAGAAATTTTAGAAATAGTAGAATTAAAAGATTTTAAAAGATATGGTGTTGATGAAAAAGTTATTGATAATTTAGAAAAAATTAAATTTATTTTAGAAAATAAAAATATAAAAAATGTAATTTTCGACATAACTTTAATGAGAGGCTTTGATTACTACACTGGCGTAGTATTTGAATTTTTTGATACTCATCCGGATAATAATCGTTCGCTTTTTGGTGGTGGTAGGTACGATAATTTACTTGATATTTTTGGGCAAGAGAAAATACCTGCCATTGGTTTTGGGATGGGTGATGTTACGGCAAGAGATTTTTTGGAAGTTAGAAATATTTTACCAAAGGAAAAAATAAAGACTGATTTGTCTGTTTTACTTTTAGATAAAAAATTATTTTTAGAAGCTGATAAAATAGTTTCTGAATTAAGAGAAAATGGATTAAAAGTAGAATTTGATTTTTCCTATAGAAAATTAGAGAAAGAAATAAAATCAGCAGAAAAAAAAGGAATTGAAAATATTTTAGTTTTAGGGGAGAATGAAATTAGAGAAAAAAGATTTATTTTAAAAAATATTTTTTCCGGAGATGAAAAAAAAGATTTAAGTTTAGAGGATATTTTTAATAGTATATTAAAATAGTATGAAAAACATAACAAGGACATTCGTTAGAACTGAGAAAACAATGAATAAATATTTCAAAAATATTGAAAAAATAAATGATGGAAAATCAAAACCTTTTATTTACAAGGTGGAAGAAATATTAAAAACTAAGAAAGGAATTGTAAAAGAATTTGATAATTGGTTTATTATCGAAAATGAATTTCCTTATGATGCATTTTGTGAAGTAAGTCATATGATTTTAACTAAAAATAAAAAAAAATTTGATTGGGGGTTTTTTAACAAAAGATGAAAATGAAGAATTATATTTTTTAAAGAAGAATTATATCTCTGAAAATTATGATGTTATTTATGAGAATTTACCTTCTGGAAAAAGTCAGCTTGAATGATTTCATCTACATTTATTGAAATTAAAAAGAGAAGATATTTAATAAATAAGAGTTAAAAAAAAGGTTCGCCGCGTAGCGGCGAACCTTTTTTACTTATTCTAAAAATGTTAAAATATAAAAATGAAACAATCAAAATTATTTACAAAAACTTCAAAAACTGCTCCATCAGATGAAGTTTCAAAAAATGCTCAGCTTTTAATTCAAGGAGGTTTTGTCCATAAAGAAATGGCAGGAGTTTATTCTTTTTTACCATTAGGGTTAAAGGTTATTGAAAATATAAAAAATATTGTAAGAGATGAATTAAACAAAATAGATGCTAATGAAATGCATATGACAACTTTACAACAATCAGAAAAATGAGAAAAGACTGGGCGTTGGGACGATGAGGTTGTTGATGATTGATTTAAAACAAAATTAAAAAATGGTTCAGAATTAGGATTATCTTTTACCCATGAGGAACCCATTGCAGATATTATGACAAATTTTGTAACATCCTATAAGGATTTACCTTTTTCAGCTTACCAATTCCAAACAAAATTTAGAAATGAATTAAGGGCAAAATCTGGAATTATGAGGGGAAGAGAATTCTTAATGAAAGATTTATATTCTTTTTCAAAAAATGAAGAAGAACATAATAAGTTTTATGAAAAAATGAAAGAAGTCTATAAAAATATTTTTAAAAGAGTAGGTTTGGGAGATAGAACTTTTTTAACTATTTCCAGTGGAGGTTCTTTTTCAAAATATTCCTATGAATTTCAAACTTTGTCTGATGCAGGAGAAGATATTTTAGTTTTTGATAAGGATAAAAATATTGCCATAAATCAAGATGACTTTAACGATGAAGTTTTAGAAGATTTTAATCTTGATAAAAATAAATTAAATTTTAAAGAAGAAAAATCCATTGAAGTGGGTGATATTTATTCTCTGGGAACAAAATACTCTGAAGCTTTAGGTTTAACTTATAAAAATGAAGATGGAAAAGAGATACCTGTATATATGGGGTCATACGGAATTGGAATTTCTCGTTTAATGGGAACTATTGTTGAAATTTTTTCAGACGAAAAAGGAATTGTTTGACCAGAAAATATTGCTCCTTTCCAAGTGCATTTAATTAATATCGGGGTTGAAGAAGAGGTTGAAAAACTTTATCAAGATTTGGAGAAAAAGGGTGTTGAAGTTTTGTGGGATGATAGAGAAAAAAGAGCGGGAGAAAAATTTGCCGATGCGGATTTAATTGGAATTCCAAATAGAATTGTTGTTTCACCAAAAACCTTAGAGCAGGGTGGAGTGGAATTCAAAAAAAGAAATGCAGGTGAAGCGGAAATTATTTCTTTTGAAGAATTGTTTAGAAAACTAGAAAAATAATTTTCTAGTTTTCTACTTTCAAAAAAAGTTTTTATTTTAGCGATATTAATTTTTTTATGATATAATATTTTTATGAAAAATTGAATTAAAGATATGAAGAAAATTTTCTTTTTTTCCATAGATGATTACATAAATAATTGGATAATTATAGTTCTGTAAGGATTTTTTCTAGATACAGTTTGATATTTTTTCGGAAAAATAGATAGTGGTTTAGAGATACTAATATTATTATTTTATATATATTTAGTAATAGGATATTTTTCACTACTCTTAAAGATTGTAAATGATCAAAAAACTTCTTTTTATGATATGTTTTTTTGGTGAAGAAACTTTAAACATTTTTTTATAACTTTATTTGTAACCAGTATTTATTTTATTGTAGTTAGATATATATATTTTTCTATTGTACTAAGATATAAAGGAGATATTAATGAGACATTAATTGTATTTTTATCTACATTTATTCTAGGGGTACTAACTGTAATAGGAGGTCTCTCTTTATTAGAAATTATCAATGAGGAAAGAAAAGTTTTTGAAAGTATTAAATTTGCTTTTAGAATTTCTTTTGACTATATAGGAGAAATAATTTTTAGTATTCTTGTTTCAGGGGTTGTATTAATTATTTTATATACATTATCATTATTTTTATTTATAACAGCAGTAGGTATAGTTATAGTACCATTTTTATCTTTCTTCGTTACAAATTGAGTGTACCTGTATTATGTAAATTTATATATTTATATAAAACAGAAAGAAGAGTTGAAGAAGAAAAAATAGGAGAAATTTATAATAAAATTTTAAATTTAGAAAATAAAAATTAATTTTTTGTTAATTTTTTTTAATTAAAAAAAAGGTGGCGGCTACGCCGCCACCCCAAAAACATCCTATATATGTTGAAAATAAAATTATTTTTTGTTTTTAGTAAAAAATAAAAAATGTTAAAATAGAAAAATGTTTAAGAAAGAATTTAAAGATATAATAAAAGTTAAAGGTGGAAATCTTTTACAGGGTGAGATAAAACCACAGGGGTCGAAAAACGAAGCCTTTCAAGTTTTAGCAGCAGTACTTTTGACTGATGAAAAAGTGGAAATGAGAAATATCCCAGAAATTTTAGATATTAAAAATTTATTTGAAATTTTTGAAGTTTTAGGGGTAAAAATTCACAGAATTAAAAAAGGACATTATCTTTTTGATGCTAAAAATATCACCAAGAAAAAAATTAAATCCAAAGAATTTTTTGAAAAATTTTCAAAATTAAGAGGTTCTTTGATGGTGGCCGGAGCTCTCTTGGCAAGATTTGGAATTGCTTCTTTGCCAACACCGGGAGGAGATAAGATTGGAATTCGTCCTATCTCAACTCACATTCAGGGTTTTATGGATTTAGGTGCCTATTATAATCATGAAACTAAAGAAATTTCCCTAAACCATATTATTTCTAAAAGAATAACTTTAAGAGATACTTCAGTTACTGGGACAGCAAATATTATTTTAGCTTCGGTTCTGGAAAAAGATAAACCACATCAGATTGAAATTTACAATGCCGCTTCGGAACCATATATTCAGCAATTAGCTAGAATGTTAAATTCCATGGGTGCCGATATTCAAGGAGCTGGAACGAATTTAATTGAAATAAAATCAGTCCCAAAACTTTTTGGAACCAGCCATGAAATCTTACCGGATATGTTGGAGATTGGTTCTTTCATTTCTTTGGCTGTGGCAACGGGAGATGGAGTTTTGATTTCAAGGGCAAGAAAGGAACATTTGGGAGAAATCACCTGGGAAACTTTTAAAGAATTAGGTATAAAAATGAAAGAAACATCCGAAGGTATTTTTGTTCCTAGACATAAAACTTTTAAAATCCAAAAGCCAGACACTATTACGGGAACCATTAGGATTATTCAGGATGATGTTTGGCCAAAACTTTCCCCTGATCATTTATCTTCAATAATTACAATGCTTATTTTTTCAAAAGGTATTACGACAGTAAAACAGAGAATGTTTGAAAGAAGACTTTTATTCTGTGATACTCTTAACCAAATGGGGTCTGATATCATAATGTCTCACCATAATGAAGTAACAGTTGTTGGAAATAATAGAGAAAGAGATTTGATTGGAGTAAAAATGTCATCTCCAGATATTAGGGCGGGAATGGCTCTTTTAATTGCAGCTTTGGCAGCCAAGGGTGAAAGCGAGATACATAATGCTCATCAAATCCATAGAGGTTATGAAAATATAATCCAAAGATTAAAAAGTATTGGAGCTGATATTGAATAGAAGATTTAGAATTTTTATAAAAAAATTCTTTTTTTTGTTATAATATAATTATGAAAAAAATAATTTTAATTTTAGCAGTTTTTCTACCACTAATATCTTTTGCTTTAAGTGAAAAAAAAGATTTTGAATATTTTAAAAAAATAGAAAAAATATCTAATGCAGGAGTTTATCAAATTGATATTGATTCAGAAGTGGAATCTAAATCAAAAAAGTTTTTATCTGATTTAAGAATTTTTTCCGATGAAGGTGAAGTAAAATATATTACAAAAAAAGAAAAAGATGAGTATATTAAAGAAAAAAAAGATGTAAATTTAAATATAATTTATAAAAAAGGAAAAGAAGTTTTAGTAGATTTAGGTAATAATAAAAAAGAAGAATATATAAATGAGATATTCTTTGATACAGATTCTAAGGATTTTAGAAAGGTTATAAATGTTAAAGGTGCAGATATAAAAAATGGTCCTTATTTTAATTTGAATATTGAAGGAAAGAGAGGGGATTTAGTTTATGATTCTCCCGAAGGTAGAGATTTTTCAATAAAATTTAAATATTCAAATTATAAATATTTAAAACTAAGATTCGATGGAGAAAATGAAAATATTAATATAAAATCTTTTTATAGAATTAAAAAAAATACAAAAATTATTCCCGGTGAAAAAGAATTTTTAAAAGTTAAAGGTTTTAATGGAGTTTTAAAAGGAAATGACCAAAGTATTATTTTAGATATAAAAAAAGATAATTTATTTTTTGATCAATTAAAATTAAATTTTTTGGATAAAAGATTTTCAAGGGATTATGTTTTGTATTCATCTAACGATAAAAATGCTGAAATTTTAAATTCATCAAAAAGATTTGATTCTAAAAAAGAATATTGGGTGGAGGTTTCTAGAGGAAAATTAAACAAGGAGGTTTATACAGGAAATCCAATTATAAAATTGAAAAATAATAGGAGATTTTACAGGCTTGATATTTTTAATGGAGACAATAAAGCTTTAATTTTTGAAGATGCAATTTTTGAAAAATTTAAGAAAAAGATATTTTTTAAATTAAATGGAAGAGAAAAAGAAATAAAGCTGTATTATAGTAGCCCTAGAGTTGTTGCCCCAAAATATGATTTTTATTTGAGCAAGGGAGACTTAAAAAATGCTAAAAAGTTAAAACTTGATAGGGAAGAAAAAAATAATTATTTTGTTGCAAAAGAAAAATCAATTTTTGATGATAATAGTTGGTTAATTTATTTAATGATTTTCATGGTAATATCTGTTTTAATATTTTTCGTTTATAAAATAATAAAAGAATCTAATTCAAAAACAGATAGAGATGGAATGCAGATTTAATATCTGTTTTTTTAATTAAAAATTAAAGATAAAAGGTGGCGGCTTCGCCGCCACCAACACTATAAAAAAAATATTTTATAAAAGACTTGACTTTATATTAAAAGTATGATAGACTTAATTTAAGCAGATGACCTTGGAGGTCTTTCTTCGGAAAGTGTACCGCCTGGTGACAGGTTGGGTGAAAGGGTTCGAATCCTGATATCTGCTCCCAAATGGTTATTAAAATATAAAGTATTTATATTTTTCGTATATTTGTTATTAAAATTTTAATGATAAATATATTAAAATTATCTTTACTTTAAGATAAATAAATATTATAATTAAAATATGAAAAATCTATTTGAGAATATAAATATAAAAAAATCTGAAGATGAATTATTTTTAGAACAAATGAAAAAAGATAAAGAAAAAATTAAGTTGCAAAAAAAATTAAGTTTAACTAAACTCAAAGAAATGGAATTAGGAGACAATCAAGTTCAAGAGTTTTTTGAAAATGGAGAATATGAAGTAATTAAATCTATAACTGATAAAATAGGAATAGAATTTGATTATTTTTTAAGATTAAAGAATAATGATACTTTAGAGATTATTTTTGAATCAGATTTTTTAGATAAATTGCCAGAAGGTTTTTATTATAAAGGTGGTGCTGCAAGATCTGCTTTAGAAAGATTTTTAGAATTAGATTTAGAATCAACACCAAGGGATATTGATTTGGTTTATGAAGGAGAACAAGGTCAAGAATTAATTGATGAATTATCTGAAAAATATATGCCTGACGATTTTGCAAATAATTATGGTGCTGAGAAATTAGAAGAAGATTATTTTGAAACTAGAGATTTTACTTTTAACGAAGTATTATATGATGGAAAAAAAATCCAAGCAACAAAAGAGGCTGTATTGGATTTATACCAACAAAGAATTAGGATAACAGATTTTGAAAAACAAGAAAATTGGTATGATTGGAAAAGATCTGGAAAATATAATTGGTATTTAGAAAATTTGATAGATAAAACTTATTTGAATAAAAAATATGAGATAGTTTTTGAAAACGAAGAAGGCTGTGAAGAAATTGTTGATGAAGATGAATTAATAAGGTTGGAAAAGTATAAAAAAGAAAAGGAAAAATTTATGAATGAAAATCCATTCATAAAATATAAAATTTTAGCAAAAAGCAGTTAGGTTTATTGTAGATAGGGATATTAAGAAAGGAAATATAGATGAATTTTCAAGTTTAGATGATTACAATAATGTTTTTAAACATATTCAAAGATTAGGTATTGATAGTTTTCATATAGCATTGCATTTAGATAGAGCTCTTGAGGGCCAAAATAGAATTTTAGGTGAAAAATATTTAGAACAAATGATTTATTTAGAAACATCTTTGCCAGAAAAAGTTATGGAAGATGAAGATGTTATTGAAAAGTCTGTTGAGTATCTTAAACATGATTTATATGATTTTGAAATTAAAAATTATGATAAATTAAAAGAATTTGAGAAAAAAGAAAATTCTGATTTATATAAAGATATAAAAGATTTTGATTCAGCTGAAAAATATAAAGATGTGAAATATGGAGATTCTTATATAAGATTTAAAAATTAAAATCTCTCAAAACCAGTGATTAAGAAATGAAATTTAATTTTTTGAACGAACTACTTTTTAGTTGGATTTTCCAACAAGTATTTCTCTTCTCACAATAATCAAAGAATTGAATTTCTTACTAAAATATTGGCTGTGGTAGCCTATTTTTGATCACTGGTTTTGGGAGATTTTTTTTGGGAGGATTTTGCGAAGCAAAATCCCCATTTTTTGTTTTAATATAAAAAAATAGAACACTAAAAATTTAAATATTCAATCTAACTATATTTTTACTTCCAGTAAATAAAATATGCTATAATATAAAAATTATGTTTAACAAAATAAAAGATATTTTTGCTTTTCTTGATGAGAATAGAGCAGATATTAAAAAGGCAATGCCTTTGGTAAAAAAGATTAATGATTTGGAGAATGAAATTGAAAGTTTATCTGATGATGAATTATTGGCTAAGACAGATTATTTTAAATCAGAACTAAAAAATGGAAAAACTTTAGATGATATTTTAGTAGAAGCTTTTGCAGTGGTTAGAGAGGCTTCAAAAAGATTTACAGGTTTAAGGCATTATGATGTTCAATTAATTGGTGGAATTTTAATGCACCAGGGAAAAATTGTTGAAATGAAAACTGGAGAGGGAAAAACTTTAGTTGCCACATTGCCAGTCTACCTAAATGCTTTAGCTGAAAAAGGAGTTCATTTAGTGACAGTTAATGATTATCTTGCTCGTAGGGATGCCGTTTGAGTGGGACAAATATTTTCAAGATTGGGTATGAGTATAGGTGTTGCGAATGGAGATAATACTTCATATATCTATGATAGGTCACACGTTGATGATAAAGAATTGGATAAAGAAAGAGATGAGGAAGGATTTTATAAAGTTAAATATGAATATTTAAAACCTTCTTCTAGAAAAGAATCCTATGCTGCTGATATAACCTATGGAACAAATTCAGAATTCGGGTTTGATTATCTAAGGGATCATATTACTTTGAATAAAGAAGAATTAAGACAAAGAGGTTTAGTTTTTGCAATTATAGATGAGGTTGATTCTGTTTTGATTGATGAAGCTAGAACTCCTTTAATTATTTCTGCACCGAGCACAGGAAACAAAGAAAATTACAAAGTTTTTTCTCAAATTTCTATGATGTTAAAGGAAGGTGAAGATTATGAAACAGATAAAAAATCAAAATCAGTAATGTTAAAAAATTCTGGAATTGATAAAGCAGAAAGGTCATTGGGTCTTGAAAATCTTTATGAAAAAGAAGGAATTGCAGCTGTTGATTTTTTAGAAACTGCTCTAAAAGCAAAATCACTTTTTGTAAAAGACAAGGATTATGTTGTTAAAGACGGAGAAGTAATGATTATTGATGAATTTACCGGTAGAATGCAACCCGGTAGAAGATGATCAGATGGTCTTCATCAAGCCATTGAAGCAAAGGAAGGAGTTGAAATTCAAGATGAATCAAAAACATATGCTTCCGTGACTTACCAAAATTATTTCAGAATGTATGAAAAAATTTCTGGAATGACAGGAACAGCAGAAACTTCAAAGGAAGAATTCTTTAAAGTTTATGGTTTAGATGTTGTAGTGGTACCAACAAATAGACCTGTAGCAAGGAATGATGAGAATGATTTTGTTTTTGCCACAGAAGATGGAAAATATAAATTCATTGCAAAAAAAGTTAAAGAGTTGCAAGAAAAAGGTCAGCCGGTTTTGATTGGAACTGCTTCCGTTGAAAAATCAGAAAAACTTTCAGAATTTTTGGTTAAAGAAAAAGTAGAACACACTTTATTGAATGCTAAAAATCATGAAAATGAAGGTCAAATAATTGCCGATGCTGGTAAAAAAGGTCATGTGACTGTTGCTACAAATATGGCTGGTCGTGGAGTTGATATTAAATTAGGTGGAGCAGAAGCCACAGATGAAGAACAAAAAGAAATTATTGATTTAGGAGGTCTTTATGTTATTGGAACAGAAAGACATGAATCAAGAAGGATTGATAATCAGTTAAGAGGTCGTTCTGGAAGACAGGGAGACCCTGGAGAAACACAATTTTATGTTTCTCTTGATGACTCTTTGGTTAATGTATTTGGAAATAAAGAATTTTTGAAAAAAATTCTTACACAAAAGATGGAATTAGAAGGAGGCGAAGATGTTCCAATGTCTATGAAAATGATGTCTAAAGGTATTGAAAAAGCTCAAACAGCTGTGGAAGGATTTCATTTTGATGGGAGAAAACACGTTTTGGAATATGATGATGTCCTTGATATTCAAAGAAAATCTGTTTACAAAAAAAGACAAAATATTTTAAATGCCAATGATGAAGAATTAGAGAATATCTTTAAAAATGATTTTTTTGAAGATAAAGAATTTTTAGAAATTTCAGAAAAGAAAAAAGAAGAACTTGGTTATGAAGAATTTTATCCTTTTTTAAGAAAAATTTATCTTGAAAATATTGATAAAATGTGAATGGACCATTTAAATTTAATGGATCATTTGAAATCTTCTGTATCTCTGCAAGCCTATGGTCAAAAAGATCCAGTTATTGAATATAAAAGAGAAGCTAAGAAATATTTTTCTGGATTCTTTAAAGAAATAAAAGATAAGATTAAATCTTATTTAACTTATGTTGATATTTCTTTTATGAAACAAATGGCTGAAGGTAATATTCAAACTGAAATTGAAAAACAAGCTGAAAAAGCCATTGAGTCTTCTGGAAAAACAGAAGAATCTGAGGTTAGAAAAAAAGAACCAATCAAAAAAGAAAAAACAATAGGTAGGAATGAAAGTTGTCCCTGTGGTTCTGGAAAAAAATATAAAAACTGCTGCGGTAAAGATAAGTAGTTTTTTATTTTAAAATTTTTTAAAAATAAAAAATTGCTAAAAAAAATAAAAAAATATATAATATAAAAATTATGTTAATACCAACAGTTATAGAAAAAAGTCACGATGGTGAGAGAGCATTTGATATTTACTCAAGGCTTTTAAAGGATAGAATAATCTTTTTAAGTGGAGGAATAAATGATGAAATGGCAAATACAATTATTGCTCAATTATTATTTTTAGAAGCAGAAGATCCAGATAAGGATATTTATATTTATATAAATTCACCCGGTGGATATATTCATTCTGGGATGGCAATTTTAGATACAATGAATTTTATAAAACCAGAAATTCATACAATTTGTGTTGGGATGGCTGCATCCATGGCTTCAATTATTTTAGCCTATGGTGAGAAAGGAAAGAGAAGTATTTTAGAAAATGCTGAAGTTATGATTCACCAACCTCTTGGTGGGGCAGAGGGTCAGGCAACGGATATTGAAATTTCAGCAAAACATATTCTATATAGTAAGGAAAAACTAAAACATATGTTGGCTGAAAGAACAGGCCAAAAAATAGACAAGATTGCCGGTGATATGGAAAGAGATTTTTATATGACCTCCGAAGAGGCTAAAAAATATGGAATTGTAGATAAAATTTTAAAATCTAAGAAGGCTTTAAAAAAAGAAATAAAGTCTACAAGAAACCAAAAAATTGAAATTAAAAAAACTAAAAAATAATTTTTAGTTTTTTTTACTTATACTCTGTCTAATATGACTTCTCGGCCTTTCCCTTGTTTCTCTCCTTAAAAATTCAAAAATTATTAGGATAAAAACTATAGAAATTCAAGAACCATAGAAAGCGATATTTTTATAAAATTCATTCCCTGATGTCACTAAAAAGTTAAAAATAGAATGCATTGTTGTAGCCATGATCAGTCCAATCAATATAGTAATTATTCTTAGACCTCGTTTTTTAAAATAGAAAATAGAACAACCTATCCCTATAAAAGCTGATGATATTGTGTGGACCAATGTTGATCCAATAAATCTGTAGCTTCCATCTATCATAGATTTTATATATTCTAAATTATGAATATAATCAATTAAATAAAACATATTTTCAACGGCGGCAAAACCTAGAGCTCCAACAATCATATAAAGTACTGGATCCATTCTTTCATTATTAAATCTAGTTTTTAGGGCTGTTTCATATATTATAAAAAATTTTATAAATTCTTCAATAAAAGCAAACCATATAACTCCTGATGATTCCGCATATTTTGTTATTTGGAATTTAATAATCATTGCTTGGATAATGAGAGCTAAAAGTGCAGCTATGCCACCCATTATAAAAGTTTTTATAATTAAAACTTTTGGTTCTGGCATGTCATCATCATCTTCTTTCATTCAAAATATTATTCAAAATATAGCCGGAAATACTCCGGCCACAAGTCCATATAATCAAACTTTTTCCATATATAAGTATTATAGCATCTTTATAAAAGAATATTAACTTTTATTTGTCAACTATGTATAAGTTGTGGATTGCCCAAAAAGTTATCCACAGAAATACTTGCTTTTTTTTTTTATCTTTTATTCTTAATTTAAACTAATACAAAGGAGATGTTATGGTGATGGACCCAGATATAGAAAAAATTAAAGAGCGACTAAGAAATAAGAAATTAGATGATTCTGTTTTTTCCAAGAAAGTTCCAAAGCCGAAGGCAAAAGCACCAAGGTGGCTTAAACATAATGGTGGAGATGGTGGTGATTATGGGAGAACGTACATGAGAGATTATGCGACCCCTTACAAAACTGGCCGCTCTTAGGTGGCCAACTTGTTTTTTTTTAACTTTAGTGTATAATATTTAGCATTGTATCAATGATCCTGACTGATATTATCTATTTTAGATAAGCAGGCAAATCAAGGTAAAAAAAGTATCAAAAAGAAAATAAAATATTTTAGCTGATATTTAGATTTTCAATAATCATATTATATATGTCAACAATAAATCAATTAGTAAGAAAAAATAGAAAAAAACAGGTTAAAAAACCTAAAGCTGTTGTTTTAAGAAAAGGATTTAATTCTTTAAAAAACAAACCAACAGAATTTTTCTCACCTTTTAAAAGAGGTGTTTGTACAAAAGTTACAACAAAAAACCCAAAGAAACCTAACTCTGCTGTGAGAAAAATTGCCAGAGTTAAATTAACAAATGGTGTGGAGATTACAGCTTATATTCCTGGAGAACAACATAAATTACAAGAACACTCCGTTGTTCTAGTAAGAGGTGGAAGGGTAAAGGATATCGGTGTTAGATACCAAGTTGTTAGAGGAAAATTAGATGCTACCCCAGTGGAAGGAAGAAAACAAGGTAGATCTAGATACGGTGCTAAAAAACCAAAAGCATAATTATAAATTAATATTTTAAATAGAATAAAATGAGAAGACCACATAAAAGTACAGAAAGAGTATTTGAAGATATCAAATACAATTCAAAAAAGGTTTCAAAATTTATAAACTATATTATGCTTGATGGAAAAAAATCCGTAGCAACAAAAATAGTTTATGATGCCTTTGATATTATAGAAGAAAAAGGGGAAGGAAAAGCTTTAGAAGTTTTTGAAACAGCCTTAAAAAATGTAGGACCAGAAATGGAAGTTAAATCTAGAAGAGTTGGTGGTGCAAACTACCAAGTACCAATTCCAGTAGATGAAAAAAGACAATTAGCTTTGGCTTTTAGATGAATCATTGGTTTTGCTAGAGATGGAAAAGGACAATCTATTTCAAAAACATTAGCAAATCTTTTGATTGAATCTTCAAAGGGGGAAGGATCTGCTGTTAAGAAAAAAGAAAATACTCACAAAATGGCTGAAGCCAATAAAGCTTTTGCTCATTTTGCTTGATAGTTTTCAAAACAAATTTATAATAAATTTGTTTTTTTTATATTTTTTGTTATAATTTTTTATTATGAGTAAAATAAATTTAGAAACAATAAAAAAATTGTTAAGTGTTAAAAAAGGTGGAGCAGAATTTTTTAGATTAGTAGTAAAAATTACATTATGATTATTTGTAATCGGAGCAATAATAAGTGTTATATATTCTTTAGATGAAATTCAAAAATCATCAAAAACTAGAACAGATATTGCTATAGCAAAAACTCAAATGGAAATTGCAAAAGTTCAAAGACAATGTGATGCAACTGTTAGAAATAGTTTAGCTATTGCTCTTGAAAAAGCAAAGAAAGAAAAGAAGGAAATAAAAGAAGACGATAAGAAAAAATTCCTTAATGATAGTTTTGCTCAATGTTTATTTTTGAATGGAATAGATATTCCTGTTAATAAAGAAGTAAAAACAGAAAAAATAGAGAAAAAATAAGATAACTTTTTAAAAGTTATCTTTTTATTTTTGCTTTTTCAAAATCAGCTTTATACATTTTTACATCCAAATCTTTTACAAATTTCCCATCAATCATTTTTCCAGTTCTTGATTCAATTTCTCTCAAAACTTCATCTATGACAATTTCTGGGTCGTAACCCAATTTTCCAATAGCACCAGTCGCAAAAACAATAATGTCTGCAAAAGCATCAACAATTTCTTCTTTATTTTGATTTTCTTCATTTTTTAGAATATCAACTGTGATTTCTTCTGACTTTTCTCTTGCTGAAAGACTGTCATATTTTCCTGTGCTTTCTAATAATTCTTCTACAATAAATGAAACTTCGTTTTTTTGGTTAAAACCTTTTTCAATTAAACCTCTTTGGTTATTTCAATCAATAATTCTTTTTAAAATACTCATAATAAAATTATAGCATATTTTATTGTTTTAAGGGTTGAAACGCGAAGTGCGCCGACCATTTTTTATTAAATATGTTAAAATATTTTTATGTTAGAAAATATTAAAAAACTTTCAGAGGTAGAAAATTTAGAAAATAAAAAAGTTTTGGTTAGAATCGGAGCTAATATTCCCTTAGATGAAAATGGAAAAATCGATTCTGATTTTCGTTTGAAAAAAATTATGCCAACTTTAAAATTTTTAGAAGAAAAAAAAGCAAAAATTATTTTGATGGGGCACATTGGACGTGATCCAGAGATGAGTTTGAAGCCAGTTTTTGAGTGATTTCAAAATGAAAATTTGAAAATAAGTTTTGATGAAAAAACCTTTCAAAATTTGAATGAAGAAAAAATTAGACAATTAAAAGAGAAAATTGAAAAAATGGAAGCAGGAGAAATTTTACTTCTAGATAATTTGCGCCAGTCAGAATTGGAGAAAAAAAATGATTTAGATTTTTCAAAAAAAATTGCTTCCTTAGCTGAGGTTTATGTTAATGAGGCATTCTCAGTTTCTCATCGCGAACATGCTTCAATGGCGGGAGTGCCAGAATTTTTTCAAGAAAAATATATCGGTCTTTTGTTTCAAAAAGAAATTGAACATTTAGAAAAAATTCTTAATCCGGGAGAAAATTCCATTGCAATTATTGGTGGTGCAAAAATTAAAACAAAGCTTCCACTGATTGAAAAAATTTCTGAAAAATTTTCTTTAAACATTTTGGGGGGTGGAATTGCAAATAATTTTTATAAATTTTCAGGTTATAAAATTGGAAAGTCAATTTTTGATGAGAAATTTTTAGACTTAAAAAAATATCTTTCAGAAAAATTATTTTTACCGAATATTGTTATCGTTGATGATGGGGTAAATAAAAAGGTGGAAAAGGAAATTTTTGAGGTCCAAAAAAATGATAACATTTTAGACATTTCTCCTAATTCTTTTTTTGAAATTGAGGAAAAATTAAAGGAGGCAAAATTTGTTTTCTTTAATGGTCCTTTGGGTTATTATGAAGCAGGTTATACCGATGGAACAAAATATCTTTTAGAAATTTTAGCCAACGAAAATAATTATTTTATTGCCGGTGGAGGAGATACAGCTGATGTAATTTTTGAACTTGGTTTGGAAAAAAATGTAGATTGAATTTCAACGGGTGGCGGAGCACTTGTTGAGTTTTTAGCAAATGAAAAACTCCCAGCTTTAGAAATATTAAAAAAATAAATTATATTCATTGTTTTTATGTTAAAATTAGCTTATGAATATTGATAAATATATAAAAGATATTTTTAAATATAAAGAATTTACCTTAAATAAACAGGATGAAAAAAAAATAAAAAATAAGGGTTTGAATAGTTTTATTTTTGATAAATTATTATCAACAAAATTTAGAAGAAAAAAGATTATAGAAAGTGAAAAAGAAAATATTTTAAGAAAGATAGATAAATTTATTTTAAATAATGAACCAATAAAAATAACTCCGTGTTTTGGAGGTTACAAACAAAGATGGGTGAATGATTTTCCTGGAGTAGGATGGGCTGAAATATTTCATATTTCTTTCATGTTAAAATATGTTTCACATATATCTAAGATCTATAACAAAGGTGTAGTTATAGAGTGAGAGTCTGAAGATATTATCTTAGAGTATGCAAATAACTACTCCAAAAGGGATTTAGATAGATATGCGGAAGAATTTAGAAATTTATTAAAAATATTTTTAGAGGAGATACCCAAAAATATAAAATTAAAATTAATTCGTTCTAGAGAGCAGTACGATGTAGATATTTTATTGGATAAAATAAATAAAATTAAGGTGGAAAAAGAAAATGAGTTGAGGTTGTTAGATGAGGATGAATTAAAAAAAACTATTAGTAAGGCTAAAAGAAATTTTATTCTGAATGATAAAGATTTCAAAATATTATCAGAGAAAGAAGAAAATGAATATTCCATAAAAGCTAAGGCTATAAATCTAGCTTTTTTAGATGCTGATTATGAATTGAGGGAAAAATATTTTGAAGAAGATGTTATCCCTGTTGTTTTTTCATTCGGAATAGACAAAGAAAATGTTGGAGGCTGGCTAACTCTATCTTCGACCTCATCATCTTTCTGTGATTTTTGGGCTGGAATGGGTATTCTGGAAATTAGAGAAGATGGTAGAATAATAGATAGAATCTTATCAAAACAGCAATACGAAAAAATCAAAGATTATTTAAAAAAAATAGAAGTTCAATTAATAAAAAAAGACATACCTAAGAGTATTTTTATATATAATGGTAAATTAGATATATAGAATAATTAAAAGTTATTTTTAAAAACTATATATACAAATAAATAATAGCGATAATAATATTTTTTACAAAAAAAGGAAAGAAAATACAAGTTATTTTCGATAAAAAATTGGGTACAGCATTATTTTTTGAAGTTTTATACAGTAATGAAAAAAAATAAATAAATAGTATTCCAGGTTTTTGATTTTCCTGATTTACAACATATCCTAAAACAAAATTATTTTATAACAAATAATTTTTTTTTCATAAAAAAGTATATGCTTAGTATGGTTCAGAGGGAACTATTTAAAAAACAACTAAAATTTTAGTTGTTTTTATGTTATTATTTTATTATGTATTATATTTTTATTTCAGCTATTTTATACGTATTGGGAGATATATTATCAAAATTATATTCCATAACAGACTCTAAAATACAACTGGGGGGGCAATAATTATTTATTTTTTAGGTTCAATTTTTATGCTTATATCAATTAAAGAAAATTCATTATCTCTTTCTGTTTTAATAATACCGCCACTGACAATATTAACTTCAGCCTTAATTGGAAAATTTTACTTTGGTGAGCCATTAGTTTATATTCAGATTGCTGGATCAGTGTTTATATTTATTGGTATTTTATTTATTTTATTTGGACCCATAATGTGAAAATAATTTAATATTTTTTTATAAAAATTAAGAAATATATTATGTGATATAATTTAATCACAATGTTAAAAAAGGAAAATAGACTTACTACTAATGAATTTGATGAAGTTTTTAAAACTGGAAAAAAGAATTTTTCTAAAAACTTTATGTTTATAAAGAAAGAAAATAAAGATAGTTTAAAAATATCAACAACTATTTCTAAAAAAATTTATAAAACAGCGGTAAAAAGAAATGAAGCCAGAAGAAAGATTTATAAAATTTTAAAGGAAAATTTTAAAAAAATACCAAATAATTTTTGAGCAACTCTAATTATGATTAAACCAATTTTAGAAATTGAAAAAAAAGTTTTAGAAAAAGAAATTTTTTGACTAATGAGAAGGAATAAATAGAATTTATACTAAATAATATTATTTTATTTAATGCTTTGCTTTTATAAAATTTGAAAAAGGTTCACTTCTTATCAGAGAACCTTTTATTTTTTAAAGAAAAATACCTATAACTAACATTAGGTAAGTATTTATTAAGCATAAGTTCTATAAACGAGCATGGTGTTTCTCCAGAGTGAGCTATTACGCACTCTTTAAAGGATAGATGCTTCTAGTCCAACCTCCTCTTTCATAGTCCGACCAAACATGTTTAGGGGTATTATGCTTTGCCACCCAAGCAAGTCATTGCTTAATAACTTATAGTGTATATTATATCATAAAAATAGTTTTTTACAAGTAAGTTTTTTATATATTGAATAGATAAATAAACTCTATAATTATAAAAATAGTTTTTTAAAAACTATTTTTTCATTCTTGTTCTTTTTTTCCTTCGGGAATAACTTTTAAAATTATAAATTTTTCATCCTTTTTGATATAATTATTTTATGAAAGAAGAAAAAAGCGGAGGCTGGGATGTGATTTGCGGAACAGCTTTAAGATGTTTTTTAGTTATTTTTGGTGGAACATATTTGTTGTGATGGTTGGTTTTGGATGGTCCAGCAAAGTGGGATAAAAAGTTTAATCAAGAAATAAAAGGAAAAAAGTTACCAGTATTTTTAGAAGACCCCTTAAACAAATTAAAAAAATAATATGACAATAAAATTTAATAATTTAATATTTTTAGATACGGAAGCAACAGGTTTAGATGAGGAAGATAGAATCTTTCAAATTGCCTATGAATTTAGGGGCGAAGAAAATGAAGAACTTTTTAAACCGCCACTAGCTATAAAATTTGGAGCAATGGAAGTAACACACTTTACAAACAAAGATGTTGAGAATAAAAAACCCTATTCAGATTCCGAGATGAAAAAAGAATTAGAAAATATTTTTAAGGATAATATTTTTGTAGCCCATAATGCAAAATTTGATATTAAAATGTTAGAAAGGGAAGGTCATAAAATAGAAAAATTTATAGATACTTTAAAGGTTGCTCAATTTTTAGATCCTCAGGGTAAACTTGAGGCCTATAGATTACAGTTTTTAAGATACGCTTTAGATTTGGATGTAAAAAATGCCCAAGCCCATGATGCCCTTGGGGATGTGAGAGTTTTAAAGGCTTTGTTTTTGAGGCTTTATGAAAAAATGAAAAAAGATTTAGGTGATGAAAAATCTGCCATAGATAAAATGGTAGAAATTTCTTCCAACCCAGTTATTTACAAAAAAATTAATTTTGGAAAATATGCTGGAGAAAAACTTGATGAAGTTGTAAAAAAAGATAAAGGTTATTTAGAATGACTTTTGAGAGAGAAAAAAAAACAAGCTTCCGAAGGTGATTTGGATGAAGATTGAATTGCTACTTTAGAAAAATATTTACAATAATTTTTTATTAGATTTTTTTTTTAAAAAAATTATATGTTATATTTAAATTAAAGAATTATTAATAAATTAATAATAATACATACATGATAAAAAAAATATTTTTAAATTTAGGAATTTTATTATTCTTAACAATTAGAGTGGTAGCAAGTACTACTGGTGATAATATTATCATCTCAGAGGTTGGATTATATCCAAGTACAACAAATGGTGGTTCTGCTCAAAAAAATGAATGATTTGAATTATTCAACCCAACAATTAGCCCAATAGATATATCCAATTGAAGTTTTACAGATGGTGAGGGGTCTGCGATATTTCCATCAAATACAATTATTCTATCAGGTAATTATTTTATAGCTACACATACAGCTACTAATGGAAAATTAACTTCTTATCCATCTGTTGATGTAGATTTAGAATACGGATCCATAGATGTCGGAAGTATATATTTATCTAATACGGGGGATGAGTTATCTTTAAAAAACTCTTCAGGAACTATTGTAGATAAAGTATCATGGGGTGGAGGAACAAGATTTAATCTTTCAACAACACAAGGAAAAACCCTAACAAGAAGTTCAAGTAATGATACCGATTTAGAATCAGACTGAAATGGAAATACAATAGCTACACCGGGAACAGGAAATTTATCTATTATAAATAATAATAATAACCCTACTGATATAAAATTAGATGGGATGGATGCAGATATTGTAGATGAAAACATTGCTAACGGGTCTAATATTTCTGTCTTGACTACAGTGGATTCTGATCTTGGTGATACACACACATATACACTTGTAAGTGGAATTGGTGATGAAGATAATTTAAAATTTTCAATTTCAGGAACAAACTTAAAATTAAATTTTACACCAGATTTTGAAAATCCAACAGATATTGGTGATACAGCGGAAAACAATACTTATTCTATTAGAATAAAGACAGATGATGGCAATGGTGGTTTCTTTGAAAAACAATTTATCATAACAGTGAATGATCTGGATGACACTGCACCATCAGCACCAACTATTAACACTCCAACAACTGGAAACTCTGTAACAGGAACAGCAGAAGCAGGATCAACGGTAGTGGTAACAACACCAAGTGGATCAAGCTGTACCACAACAGCAGATGCAACAGGAAACTATTCTTGTATACTTGCACCAGCACCAACAGATGGA
>CAMZKW010000017.1 GCA_947311625.1 Candidatus Campbelliibacteriota bacterium
ATTATAACAAAAATAAAAAAAATTGAAAACTAATTTTCAATTATTTCTTCCTGCACCACCACATTATCTGAGTTTCCCATTGAGTTGATATTACCAGAATCTGATTCAATATTATCTAAATAGTTTATAGGGCCACCTTTCATAAAAGGATTAACCTTACCAGGTCTTTTATCAGGAATAGGCTGGGAAAAATCTTCTAATTGATTAAAAACCAAAGAATAACCTTCTAACTTTGGATCTTCTTTAAAAAAGGCACTATCAATTCTAATATCATCAATTTTATCTAAAATTTCAAGTATTTTTTTTGTATCTTTGTTTTCTTCTCCAACTATAATTTCTTCAATATTAGATTTTTTATCTTCCCTAAAAAAAGAATTATATATAACAAATCCCACAAATAACAAAGTTAAAATACCTATTATTAAATTTATATTTTCTTTTATTTGTTTCATATTTTTATTTATTTAATCAATAAGTTCTAATAATAATATTAAATTTAAATATATTATTAGATGTTTCGGAATTACTATGATCTTGAGAAAATTGCACAGAAACAATATCTACAATTCTTAAAGATTTATATAAATCTTTAATGAACTTAGTAAAATTCTGATAATCTGAATTAAAACTAAAAGATAAATTTACAGATTTATAATTTTTTTCCTCTTTAATTATGATTTTACCATTCCTTTGTTTCTTTTGACTATCTATATCAGCAGTAATTCTTAAATCAGACATCCCACTAATAAAACTTCTTTTTTTGATTGTATAAATATAATTAACCAATCTAGCATTTTCCATAGTATCTGGAATCATCTTCTCTAAATCCTCCATTGCACCCTCACTAGCGGCATTTAAAGTCTTATATTCTTTTTCCAACTCTTTCTTCTTTTGTTGAATTTGTTTTAATTTATCTGTTTGAAAATTAATTTTATCTTTATCTTTTAATAATTGTTTTACCCCCACTTCTTTTTTTATTGGATTGCCGGTATATAATGGATCTATATATAAAAAGAATGTTGCCGCTGAAACAATTATTAAAATTATTGGTATTATTGTCTTCATAATATTTTTTATTCTACTAATAATTTTTTACTTGATAAATATTTTTTATCCACCTTAAATGACATATCAAATACTGCTGATTTATTTTCCTTTGATCTCGTAATATTTGAGAACATAAATTCATCTATGTTTGGATTCAAAGCATAAATATCCTTTTGTCTAACTATATCTGCAAAATCAATAGCCACACCACTAAATTTTAATTCTATAACATTTCCATTTTCTTTTAATTCCATGCTGGTGTAAACAATATCTACTATTGTATTTTTTTCTAAAAATTTAAAAATAGGTTCTATGGCATAATGTTTATTTAATAAATCTTTAGCAACCTTTATTCTTTTATCAAGGTATATCAATTTTCTAAATGTCTCTATACCATAATGCTCCTCTATTTTTTTAAATTGCTCTGTATCATTTTTTATTGTTTTTTCTAGATTTGACTTTCAAAAAAACATACCTGCTGCTCCAATAACTGTTGAAAGAAAAATTATTAATGCTATTAAAAAAAATATATTTACTCCCCCCCCACCACTTCTTTTTGATATTTTCTTTTTCATTTCTTTTTTAGGAATGAAAGATGATTTTATAACTTCTACCATAAGTATATTATATATTATTTTTTAAAATTTTAAAAACTATTTTATATCAAATCAAAACATTAATAAAATTCAAATAGTATTATAAAAAAAAGTATTTTAAATAATACTATTTTTTCTTAAAAATCAGAATAGTAAAATTTGTAATAATCTTCTTTTAAATTTTTACCATTATAATGACCTTTTTCTAAAAAACCATTGTCAAAATTTTTTCTTTCCCTTAATCAACCATGTTCCGATCTTTCATTACTTTTTTCATAACTATGTTGAATTTTTTTTATTGGCTCCATTATTTTTGGCATTGATTTATAAAAACCAAAACTAAATAAAATGACACCCAAAATAAAAGTAATACTTATTAATATTTTAAAATTTCTTTTTTTGAAACATTTTTTATCTTTTCATAAAAATACACCCAATGCAATAACTATAAGGTAAAATGTTAAATCCAGTAAATAACCACCACCTGTTATTAAATAAAAATTTGTATTTGATACATAATCAAAAATTTTAAAATTATAAAAATAATTTAAAATCTCTTGAAATTTTAATTTGTCTGAATGAATCAATCCCATATATATTGTTTCAACAAATAAAGAAATTGATGTTATTAATACAATTAAAAATCCCATGATTTTTTTAAACCCATTTGATTTTAAAAATTCTCATATCTTATTTAAATATTTTTTTATTTCTTTATATATTTTTGATATATTTTCTTTGAATTTATCAGAAAAAATATTTTCTTCTTGTTTTATTTCTTTTTCCATAATATTTAAATATTAACACAAAGTATAAAAAAAAATAAACTTATGAGTTTATTTTTTATTTGTTCAACAAAGTATCAATTCTATTTATCTCTCTTGGGAAAAGAGTAGCTTTTTTTACATTGTCTAGTCCTAAAATCTTCTGAGTTAATCTTTCCACACCCAGACCAATTCCACCATGAGGCGGTATTCCAGTTTTAAAGGCTTGTAAATAGAAAGAGAATTTTTCCGGATCAAGTCCTTTATCTTTCATTGATTGGACTAACTCATCGTAATCGTGAATTCTTTGTCCTCCAGATGTAATTTCAACTCCTTTAAATAATAAATCAAATGAATCTGTCATTCCATCCATATCTTTAGATTTAAAAGTATAGAATGGTCTTTTTGAAACTGGATAATGAGTAATAAAAATAAAATCTGAACCTAAATTCTCTTTAGCATATTGGCAAAGTAATCTTTCATGCTCTGGCTCTAAATCTGGTTCCCCTACTGCTTTCACACCTTCAAATTCTCTTTCCAATAATTCTTGAGCTTCTGGCAAAGACATAACTGGAAATTCTTCCGGAGCAAGAATTTTTTCAACCCCATATTCTTCCAATTCTGTTTGCATTTCTTTTTGAACTTCATCAATAATATATTTTAAAAGTCCATTATGCATTTTCATCACATCTTTGTAGGAATCAATAAATCCCATTTCAAAATCCAAAGAAGTATATTCATTTAAATGTCTTGAAGTTGAATGTTTCTCTGCTCTAAAAGCTTGCCCTACGGTAAAAACTCTCTCTAAAACTCCCACCATAATTTGTTTATATAATTGTGGTGAAGTTGCCAGACCAGCTTTATTTCCAAAATATTCTACCTCATAAACTCCTGCTCCACCTTCGGCATCATCTCCCACAATTTTTGGAGCCATAAATTCAGTAAAATCATTTTGATTTAAATATTCTCTAAATTTTTGAATAATTTTTGCTTGAACTTTAAAAACAGCAGATTGCTTTGGATTTTTCAAAGTGAAAGGCATATTATCTAAATAAACATCTAAATTCAAATCTTCATCCAAAGAAAATGGAATTTCTGATTTTGCCAAAACTTTAATTTCTGTAATTTCAATTTCAACGTCTTTTACAAAAAAGTCTTTTACTCCTGTTTTTTTAAATTCTTCAATTGCCTCCTTTGCTGTTTTGTCATTTCTCTCATTAACAACCCCCTTAACCTCCACCACATCTTCAGCTGATATTTTTTTAGCCACCTCTAAAACTTCCGGCTTTCCAAAAACTACCCCTTGAACCTTTCCACTGACATCTCGGAAATCAAAAAATGCCATTTTTCCCTGAGCTCTAACCGTATCAGCTCACCCTTTAATTATTATTTCTTCTCCTTTCATTTGTGAAAGGTTTTTTATCATTGTTCTTTTCATAAAAAATATTATAACATTTTAAAAAGAAAAAAAGAAAAATTATTTTTATTTTTTAATCATTACTTTTTTAATTTCTTTATCAAAATCTAAATCTAAATTGGAACCTAATTTATTTCTATTTCTTGAAAATTCAGTGCCATAATTATAATAAGCATTTATAAATCTATTTTTAATTTCCTTAATATCTGATTGTCCAACTAATATTTTAGCATCTCTTAAATCAACTCCTTTAAATTTAGATCTAACCCCTCTATCAAATGAAAAATAAGCAAAATCAAATTTTGTATTTGAAAAATTTGCTCCATATACTTGAGCATGATTTTGTTTATGAAGACTAGTATTATTATCATAATATCTAACTCCAATTAAATTAGAACCAGTAAAATCAACTTTTGTTAAATTTGCACCTGTAAAATTTACATTTTTTAAATTCAATCCAGATAAATCCATACTTTCTAAATTAATATTAGATAAATCAAGTCCAGAAAAAATATTTTTTATCTCTTCTCTGTAAATACCTTTTTTTCTCAAGTCAAGCAAAATTTTAAACGCCAATCTTCAAGATCTTGGCTCATCTTTTTTTGAAAGCAAATTTAATGCATTAAAATAATGGCTTTCGTTTGAACTTTTTAATTTATCTCTAGTCCTTAACATTCATAATATAAACATCAATGGAGATGATAAATAAAAAATATAAATATATTCTTTTACTTTATCTCCACCTCTTATAAAATCTGTAATATGAATTAATTTTAAAAGAGTAATTACAGAATCTGTAAGTAGTAGTAAGGCAATAGTACCAAATAATCCAGAACCTAAATATCCAACCCTGCCAAGCAGGGTATCAATATGAGCACTATCAAATACTCTTCATCATTTTATCATACCACCTCAAAAGATCTTTATTTTTTTCATTTTTTTTAAAATTTTTATTATTATTCTCATAAAAACAAAATCGTCCTTACAAGAATTAAAATTAATTTAATAATTGTAGGGACGATTTGGAGAGCGCGCCGAAGGCGCGCTCATTTTCCAACCGCGGTGCGACTAAACTTTTTCAGAGCAATTTCTGGATTGTGTGTATTGCTCGAAAAAGTGAAATGCCCTTGTAGCACACCCTATTTTTTAGAAAACTTTTTTAAAAATTTAAAGTAAAAATTGTAATCTTTCTACATTTTTAAAAAACTATCTTCTAAACTCTTTAATATATAAATTATATCAGAAAAAAGATATTTTTAAAAATAAAAAACTATCTTCAATTATAGTTTTTTTCTTCTCTAGGTTTTCTAAAGCTCTTATTGTGTCCTTTTGATTTAGAACCACCACTATTTCTATTTCCACCAAAAGACCTTCCACTACCTCTATTTCCACCTCTTCCGCCAAAATTTCTTCTACCATTACTTCCGTTTTTACCCCTCTTTACAAAATTATCTAATTTTATTTGAGCATCTTTTGCTGATAAACTAATATTTCCATTAGAATTATTTTCTGGTTTTGCAATAAAAGAAATAACCTTTTCCAATAAACCTTCTTCTCCGCCATTTTCAGAAATTAAAGAAGCAATTAATTTATTCCCTTCCTTTGTGATTTCTTGATTAAGAATTTTCTTCATTGAATTTTTTATTTCTTCTTCCTGTATAGATACTGATGAAGGAATTTCTCCAGCAATCATTTTTGATTTAACTGTTTCTTGAATCTCCTTTAGAGCTCCAACTTCATCGGCAGTAATAAAAGTATGAGCTTCACCTTTTTCACCAGCCCTACCAGTTCTACCAATCCTATGAACATAGGGTTCTGCGTCGCCTGGAATATGATAATTAAAAACATGGGTTACATTTTTTATATCCAACCCTCTGGCTGCAACATCAGTTGCAACTAGGATATGATAGTCTCTTGATTTAAATTTCTTTGTGATATCCTGTCTTTTTCTTTGTTCAATATCACCATGAAGAGCTAAAGATTTATAACCCTTATCTTTTAACATTTTATTAACCTTTTCCGTTTGAATTTTTGTTCTACAAAATATAATGGTTTTATTTGGTTTTTTAATATCTAATAACCTTGTTAAAGCATCTTTTCTTTTTTCTTCATCAACAATGTAAAAAAATTGTTCAATATTTTCACTGGATACATTTTTTGGTGTTATCTTTACTTCCTTTGGATTATTTAAAATATCTTGAGCTAATTTTTTAATAGCATCTGGCATTGTAGCTGAAAACATTAATGTTTGTCTATCGGGAGAAATTAAATTAAATATTTTTCTAATATCATGAATAAATCCCATATTTAACATTTCATCAGCTTCATCTAAAACTACATATTTTGGTGCAATATTAACTGCATCTTTTTCTAATAAATCTAAAAGTCTTCCTGGAGTTGCCACAACAATTGAGGCTCCAGAAATAAATTTAATCTGTCTTCCATAAGATGAACCACCAAAAACAGAAGTTGTTTTATAATTTAATAGTCTTGAGAATTTAAATAACTCATCGGAAACTTGAATTGCTAATTCCCTTGTGGGAACAATTACTAACATTTCCACTCCATCTTTTCCATTCATCATTTCTATAATTGGAAGACCAAAGGCAGCAGTTTTTCCTGTACCAGTTTGAGCCTGTGAAATTAAATCATGACCTTCTAAAACAATTGGTATTGATTGTTCTTGGACTGGTGACGGTGTTTCATATCTTGCTTGATCAATCGCCTTTTGTAATTCTTGTTTAAATTTAAAGTCAGTAAATTTCATTGTTGAAACTTCTTCTTTTTTTACCTCTTCTTTCTGAGGTTTTTTATCTTGTTTATTATCTGTCATTTTTATTTTTTTAAATGAAAAAATATTTTATGGAGCGCGCTTCGCGCGCTCCATTTATTTTTTTTCAGTTTTTTCTAATGTATATCTTTCACTACATTTTTCTTAGATTTTCAATTAAAAAATATATGTAATACATATATTTCATATCCCCTTTTTTATTTCTCAGTCTCTAAAAGACTTTAGTAAGGTAGAAAAAAATATGCTGTTATTATAGCATATTTAATCTAAAAATTTATCAACAAATTCTTCTATAAAATTCATTTCTGGATGAGCCTCTCTCATACCTCCAGTCTGAGGACCAACTTGAACTTCAATCACAACTGGTTTTTTATTTTTTCACATTAAATCAACTCCGACAAAATCCAACTCATATATTTTAGCAGCCTCCAAAACCATATCTTTATCTAATTCAGAAAGTTCAAATTTTTCAACACTACCACCTTGACTATAATTATTTAAAAAACTTTCTGATTCTCTTTTCATGGCAGAAAAAATTTTACCTTTAACAACGATAACCCTTACATCAAAATCAGAATCTATCTTCTCTTGAACTGCAATCAGTCTTTTTTTTACCGGCTCCATTTCTTCAAAAATTTCTTTTAATTGTTTTTTTGTTTTAATCAAAAAAACAAATTTACCCCTGGAACCAGATGCCTTTACCACAAACTCTTTTCCTAATTTTTCTTTAATATAGGAAAAATTATTCAAAATTGATTCCGAGGATCCTATAATAGTTTTTGGTATTTCAACACCGGTATCATGTATCTTAAAATATAAATATTGATAATGCTTTAATGATTTATTAACCCTTTCTTCCATAAATTTAAAAGAGTGTCTTATGTTTTTTGATTTTAGATACATGGAAAGTAATCCTGTCATTGGAACATTTGAACCCCTGTATCTTGCAAAAACAAAATCTGTATCTTTAACTTTAAATTCTTCTTTTTTATGAATAAGTTTAACTTTTTTACCAGTTAAATCAAAAAGTAGATAATCTTCCGTTGTTAAAGATTCTGTTTTTATTCTTCTTTCAAATTCATTATGAATATTTTTAATATGATCTCCAACATTATCCTTTTTTTCTCTATCTAAAATTACAACTCTTTTTATTTTTTTATTTGTTTTTTTTTTAATATTCATCTTTTTATTTAATTTTATATTTAATCCAGGATCTACTAAAAATCTTTTTAAATCCCTCCTTCCTATCAATAAATCGTGTCTAATTTTTGATCTATCAGCTAAATTAACATGGGATTTTATTTCTATTCCAGAAATCTTTATATTTACTCCCACAAAAACTCTTTTAGTTTTTCCTTCAGAATTACTTACAATTTTTGTTTTTTTAATTAGCCCTTCTTTTTTTAATTTATTTATTTTTGATAAACCTTTTTTATTTTTCAAAGATAATATATTTTTATGGCATCCCAAACTTTCTGCAAGAGAATAACACATGGAGCTAGATAGTGCTCCTGTATCTATTTTTGCTAAAATTTTTTCTTTCTTTCCGTTTCCATTTTCCAGTGATATTTCTACATATTCAAAATTACCAATTATTTTTTTCATATAATTATATTGTTATTTTTAATAATTCTTCAATTTTTCTAACATCACCCAACAGAGAACCTCTTTTTTCATTTTTTAAATAAATTATAAACACAGGGTCATGTCCATTTTTAGCAAATTTTGCCATTTCCCCTAGCTTCTTTTTCTGACTAATTTTAACAAAAGATTCTAATTCCTTTATTTTTTTTAATCCAGTTATTTTTTTTATCCTACCCTCTTTTTTAGCATATATTTTTAATACAACTGAGTGATTTAAAATATCTTTTTTTATTTCATTCTTTAATCCTATTTTATTCAAAATATTATTTCTATTAACAGAAAAATTATAAGTATTTGAATATAAAAACTCTCTAAAACCACCAATTCTTGGTGCTATTTCTATAACTCTTCAACCATGATCTTCTGTTTTAAACAATTCAATATGAAAATGACTATTTGTTAAGCTTAAAGCTCTTATGGCTTTTTTAACAACATTATTCATTTCTTTTATATTATCTTCAGAAAGTTTTGATGGAAGCAACTGCATGTAACCAAAAAAATCATCAAACCCTATATCTTTTCCTGTTTTGATATAAACAGGAGGGTAAACTACCACCTTACCTTTGGAATCCACGACCCCATCAGATGAATACATTCTCCCCTCCATAAATTCTTCGGCAATAACTTCAACTTTATTATTTTTTGGTAGAATACTATCTCTAATTGCCTGAATAATACTACTTTTATTAAAAATAACATCTAAAGACTTTTCTAACTCTTCTTTATGATAATTTTTTGAAACCATTTTCGAAGAAGCCATATTTGTTGGCTTAACCATTATTGGGTAATCTAATAATTTTTCTATTTTTTCAACCTCTTTTTCATTTGAATCTAGAACCTCAATAAAATTTGGACTTATATTTTTATCATAATTATTTCAAAACTTTCTCATTCATTTTTTATCATTTGATCATTTAAGAGATTCAGAAGTTGGATTTTTTAATTTTGGAAAAAAAGGAATTATTTTTCTTAAATATTTTATATTATAATCGGCAGATGTAGAAATACCTACAACATTTTTTCTAAATTCTTTTATAGAATCAAATATTGAAATGGGGTCAGAGAAATCACAAAATATAACTTTATCATAAATTTCTTCTATTTTTTTAATTAATTCTTTTTTTTTTTCTTAATCTTTTATCTAAAAGATTATAAAAAATTATTTCATGTTCTTTTAAAAAGAAATCTTTTTGTTTTTTTATAAAAGAATATCCAGAATCACCCACTTGAATAAATATTTTTTTTTTCATAACTTAAATTTTAAACTAAAAAAAAAATAATACAAAGCATAATAGGTTAATAAATACTTGATTTTTTTTATTTTTTTATAACAAAAAAAGTCTATTTTTTAGACCTTCTTCTTCTTTGATAGAAATAAATTAAAGGGATACCCACTAAAATAAAAGCTAATCCTTCTGCTATATTAGTTTTTTGACCTCTTTGAAAGTTATCCATATCTTCTTTCTTGCTCTCTTTTACACATTCTTGATATTTATTTCTTAAAAAGTCTTTATCTTCTTTAGTTAAATTTTTAATATTTTTATTTTTTACTTCAACTCTCATATCCAAATCAAATGGTACCTTTCTACCCATTATTTCATTAGCTCTAACTGTATCAATATTAAATATTTCACATTTGTAATATGATGAACCATATGTATCTTTTTTTATATCAAAAATATATAATTTAAAAAATGATTGAAATAGAGTAACAGCTCCGATTGATAAAATAATTATTCCAATTGTCACACCTGATAAGTTTATTAAATTTGAAATAATTCCCTCTGCTTTAGAATTAGTTTGATAATTTTCTATTTTTTTATTTTTTACCATAAATACATTATAACATACATAAAAAAAAATAACCTATTAAGGTTATTTTACTCAATCACAAGAATTATTAATTCTTTCTCTAGTTAAAGGTCCAACATACCCGTCAATTAACTTTTCTGAAAAGCCTAAAGCTTTTTGCATTCTCTTAATTGCTCCATCTGTCA
>CAMZKW010000018.1 GCA_947311625.1 Candidatus Campbelliibacteriota bacterium
ATTAAATTTAAAAAATTAATTTTAAATTTTTGATTATTAAAAAAATCCCCTTTCGTGGATATGATTTTATTATATATTATATTTTCAAAAAAGCAAATTATTTTTAATACAAAACTTTTCCACAAGTTACGATATTAAGATTTTGACAAAAAAAAATATTATTATAAAATTAATAAGGTTAAAAAAAACAAAAAAGGAGATAAAATGAAAAAAATATTTTTTTTATTTTTGGCAATGCTATTTGCATTTTTAAATGCTTCAACAATGGGAGAGATCTTGAAAGGGAAAGACAGGTTCTCACTAACTTTTCCAAAAGTTATAGGTGTCTGCTCATTGGAGGTCAATATTAATAACATCCTCTACACTAATGACGGAGAAAGAAATAGACCTTATATTGTAGAAGTAGGAAATCAAGAAGAATTTACTCTCAATTTCTTCTATACACCAAAAAAAAAGATTGGTGCTATTATTCCCTTTAATCTACGATGGATCAAAGGGGAAAAAGCGTTTAGTAGAGAAACCATTGGTTTAATTTACTTTTACAATAGAGGAGGTGTGGCTCCGGTCATACCTCCTGAATGCCAATCTCAATAAATACCGACCACACACTTTGTGGCCTGGTTTTTTTCTTGAATAGCTGTTGTGTGAGGTCGGCGCACAGCGCCGACCTCACATAAAAGTTATTCAAAATAAAAAGTCTGAAAAACATAATGTTTTATATTTTTTTAAAAAAATAAAATAACAGTTATTCTTTTATAAATACCTGTTTTTCATACGGAGAAAAACTTCTTGAAACAGAAAAACTGATACACCTTTCTTAATAAGCATATTTTTTTATAAATAGGTTAGTCTTATGAATGGTGGCGCGCTTCGCGCGCCACCATTTTTTTTTTTATTTTAAAAAAAATTTGTTTCACAATTATATGTCAAACAAAAATTGATTAACATTTTTTTGTGAAAACAAAAAAATATCAATCATATTAAATACATCAAGATAAAAAACTAATCTAAATTTAATCCAATTCAGGTTAAAATGTTTTTTAAAGAAACACCCTTGTCAAAAATATATTTTTTTAATTCTAAAAATTTTTTATAAAATTCTAAGTCTATTTTTTTATTTTTCAAAATTAAATCCTCCAATGAATCCATAAAAATTGAAATGTTTGATTTATCAACTTTTAAAATTATCTTTTCCCTTTTTACCCAACTTCCATTAAAAAATTTTTCAGCCAAATCAAAATCAAATATTTTATCCCCTTCTAAAATTCTCCCACGAGATTTAATCGTATCCAATAAAAAATCTGAACTTGGAACAAATAAAAAGAAATTAGAATTTTCCCCAACATCTTCAAAAGTTTTTAAAAGTGCATTTTGACTCTCCAAGGAAATTTTTTGAAAATCTAAAAAAAATATTTTTTTATCACTGCCATTTGAAAGCGAATTTTCTTTTTTTATTTTTCTAGCTTCATCAATCAAAAAATCATCTCCTTTTTTAAAATAAAAATTATCTTTCAAATTTAAATTTAATTCTTTTTCTAAAAAATCTGAAATAATTTTTCTATTTTTTTCACCATCACCTACTACAATATAAAATTGAAAAATATTATTTTTTTCCCTTCTTAATTCTTCTAATAAATTCATTTTTATATTATAGCAAAAAAATGATATAATTTTTTTATGACAGAAAAAAAACAAAAAGAAAAAAAAGAAGAAACTAAAAAAACTTCTAATAAAAAAGTAGGTCAAAAAAAAACTACTCAGAAATCAGAATTTTGAGTAGCCCTTCAAAATCAACTTTTAGATTTTGGAACACTGGTTTTAAAAAAAGGAATTACTAATATGGCAATTTCAAAAATTGATGATACCGAAGAAAAAATAACAAAAGTGGTGGAAGAAAAAATCCAAAGACATTCTAAAAAAATTATAAAAACTTTTATTAAAATATTTTCCTACATCATTGCAGCTTCTTTTATAAGCTATGGTATTTTAGATTTAATTTTAATTAAACTAAATTTGTCAGAATATCAAAATCTATTTTTTGGTTTAATCTTTTTGGCAGTTGCTCTTTTAATAAATCAAAAAGAAAAATAATTTTTAAAAAAATGAAGTTGTCCAGCTTCGTCGGCCAACCTAAAAATCCAACTCATCTTCGTCAAGTTGGTTTTTATTTTTTTAATAAAAATATGCTAAAATATTTTTATGATAGAAAATAAAAAAATATATGAAACAATTATTATTGGTGGTGGTCCAGCTGGGGCAACCGCTGCGGTTTATGGAGCTAGAAAAAAATTAAATACTTTAGTGTTGACAAAAGACTGGGGTGGTGGTTCTACGGTATCAGATACCATTGAAAACTGAACTGGTGAAATTGAAATTAAAGGAAAAGATTTGGCAAAAAAAATTGAAGAGCAGGTAAAACATTATATTTCAGATACTTTTGAAGTTAAAGAATTTCAAGAAGTAAAATCCATTGAAAAAAATGAGGAGAAAAATGAAGAAGGAAAAGATATTTTTAAAATAACAACTCTTTTTGGAGAAGAATTTTTAACTGAATCAGTTTTAATTGCCACCGGTGGAAAAAGAAGAAAATTGCCAGCTAAAGGCGCAGATATTTTTGAACATAAAGGGCTAACCTATTGTGCGTCCTGTGATGGTCCAGTTTTTACAGGAAAAGATGTGGTAGTTGTTGGTGGAGGAAATTCTGCCTTTGAATCAGCTTCTCAACTTATGGCTTACTGTAAATCTGTTACTATTTTAAATAGAGGTCCAGAATTTAGAGCCGAACCAACTATGGTTGAATCTGTTTTAAAAAATGAAAATGTTAAAACAATTTTAAATGCAGAAACAACTGAGGTTTTTGGTGATGAATTTGTAAAAGGCTTAAAATATACTGACAGAGAAAGTGGAGAAGAAAAAGAATTAGCAGTGGAAGGAATTTTTGTGGAAATTGGATCTATTCCAGCAACTGAATTTATTCAAGAAGGTTTAGTTAAAAAAAATAATTTTAAAGAAATCATTGTAAATCATTTAACAATGGAAACTTCTCAAAAAGGAATTTGGGCGGCTGGTGATTGTAATGATGGAATTTATAGACAGAATGGGGTGGCGATTGGTGATGGAGTTAAAGCCATTGAAAATTTATATGGATATTTAAAGGCTTAAATATGAAAAAAGAAAAAATGTGTCGCGCTTCGCGCGACCCATTTTTAATATAATTTTTAAACTAAAAATTCAAGATTTTTCAAGAGCACACCTTCGGCGCACTCTTTTTTTCGACCCATTTTTTCTCAATTTTATGATAAAATATATTTATGAAAGAAAATAATTATTCCTTTATAGACGGACAAAATTTATATATGGGAATTAATGAAGAAAATTGAAAATTAGATTTGAAAAAATTTAGAATTTATTTAAAAGATAAATATAAAGTGGAAAAAGCTTTTTACTTTTTAGGATATCTGAGTGATGAAAACTCTGACTTATATACTTTTCTACAAAGCTGTGGATACATTGTGATATTTAGAGAACATAGTTCTGGAATGAACGGAGGCAAGAAAGGAAATGTGGATACAGATATAGTTTTTGAAATGATGAAAAGTAATTTTGATAATGAAGAAATGGATAAAATAATTTTAGTATCCGGAGATGGAGATTATTACAAAACTGTAAAGTATTTAATTGAAAAAGAAAAATTTAAAAAAATTCTATTTCCAAATTCAAAATTTGCATCATCTTTATATAATAAAATAGATAATAAATACAGATTACCTATAAAATTTTTGAGAAATAAAGTTGAGTATAAAAAAAATAAATAAAAGAAAAAGGGGCTTTGTGAATACGAAATTCACTAAGCCCTTTTTCGTCTTAATATATTTATATTATATAAAAAATTTTTACAAAAAGCAAGTTTTTTAAAGCTTATTTTTGTAAAAAAAGAGCGAGCCTTCAGCGCGCTCTTTTTTCTCAACTTTTAATCAATTTATCTTCAACTTCAACATTGAAAACAAAATAGATAAATAGTAATATTTACTTTTTTAAATTAGATTTAATTAGTATTTCATTTTATATTCATCAGTATATTCTAATTATTTACGTTTTTCACTATATTATTAATATTATTTATTAATTATTGTTAATTATTAATATCTCTATTAAAATGATTGTTTTATCATCAAAATATAATTTATATTCTTTATTGGATAGATTGTTTTAATATTATTATATGTTTAATTTAATTATCTAAAAAGTCACTTGTTTCACTAAAACGAATATAAACTTTTTCATTCTTATCATTAAGTTGTATATCGATTATATCATTCTTTTTAACCCTAGCTAAAGTATTTTTATTATGGAATAGATCACTAAGAAGTATTTCTTTATTGTTAGAAGTGATAAAAGCATCACCGTTTTCACTAGAAATTTTTAAATAACCATTACCGGGAATTCTAATATAATATTTTTCATTACCATACAATTTTATTCCTCTTTTTAAGTCTTCTAAATTATATTTAAAATTATAATTATTAGTTTTTACACTTACAATATCACCACAACTTTTTTCACTATTAAAACTTAGAGCACATGCTCTATAAAAATATTTTTTATTACCATCTAAATTATACACATCATAACTAAAAGAACATGTGTTAATTTTTGAAGAATAGTATTTTTTAAAATTATT
This sequence comes from Candidatus Campbelliibacteriota bacterium, assembly GCA_947311625.1. Classification (GTDB taxonomy): domain Bacteria; phylum Patescibacteriota; class Minisyncoccia; order Phycocordibacterales. The sequence continues at coordinate 4,682 of CAMZKW010000018.1, forward strand.
TAAGTTTTTGTTATCTGAAAATTCAAATCAAGCAGATTTTATATTATTACAATGACCACCCTTTATATATCCTGTTAAATTTATTGACGTTGATTGCCCGACATCTCAAGTACTTGTTACAACTTTTATTTTTACTTCCATGTCTTTAAACACAAAATCTTTTTTAGGAGAACATTTTTCATTTCCTAAAATATTTTTATAGCATGCTTTATAAGAATATTTTTTATTATTAATAAATTTAATTTTATATGTTTTTGATAAGTCTACATAATAATCTCTATGACCACCTATACCACCTACCTGTTTAGCAATAATTAAGTATTTTTTACTATTATTATCATATATATAATAATAAACATTTAAATCATCATAATTACTTTTTGATCACAAAAATGGTTCTCCAGTTACTGAAAGTTCAAATTTTGTTGGAACAATAAAAATATTTTTTCCTTCAGAATTAATATTTTGTTAGGATATTTTTGTTTTTTATTTAAACAATTTTTTCATGTTTTATCTATATCATTATCAATTTCTCAATTTCCTTCATTATCTATACATATATATTTTCCTGAATTTAACTTAGATGAAGCTACAAAATAATCATTTCCGGAATAACATTTATAAGAATTATCTGGCGAATTTATTTTTGCGATATTTAAATAATGATTAGTTAGTTCATTTTTACAAAAGTTATTATAACTTGCTCAAAAATTTGAATTCTTAGATTTTAATTTCATTAATTCCATTATAACTATGTTATCATTTATATCTGTATTTTTATTATAAATAATATCTTTTTTTACCTCTCCAATCCCACAAGAATTATTCAACAAAGCTCTAGTTTTTGGACCAACATAACCATCTGGTGTTGTTCCAAGATATCTTTGTAATCTTAAAATTGCAGCTCTTGTTTTTGGACCAATTATTCCATCCA
>CAMZKW010000019.1 GCA_947311625.1 Candidatus Campbelliibacteriota bacterium
ATTTAAATAGATTAGATTTTTCAGCTGGTCCAGTGGATGGAATTATCGGTCCAAAAACTAGAGCTGCAATTTTAAGATTACAAAGATATCTTGGAACAACACCAGATGGTTATGTTGGTCCAAAAACTAGGGCTTTGTTGAATAATTCTTGTGGTGAGGGAAACCTTGTAAAAGAAGATAGATTTGATAATTCAAATAAACATTATCATATCTCTATAAAATATAAATATGATAATAGTAAAGAAATAAAATATCTTGATGAAATAAAATTTTATAAAGGTGATTTTATTTATAAAACTATAAAAAATAAAAACTATATGGAAGTAGATAAAAAATCATATGATATTATATGATCAGAAAATAAAGAGTATTTTGCTATTTATAGCTATATTCAAGGATATGAAATTCCTTACTCATTTAATGTTGATATATACACAAAGAATGGAGAATATTTATGATTTTACAATAATCCAAAAGATGGTATATATGAATTATCTAATAGTGGTAATTTCTTTATAAGTGTTGACTCTGAACCATCATGTTATATGAATTGTGAATATGCTACATCTTATAAAAAAAATGGAGATTTGGTTTTTATAAAAGGACATATTGGTATAGGTGGTTGAAAGGATGCAATACAAAGCTTAAAAAATGGAGGTATTCTTTTAAAACTTAAATATGGTGAAAATGATTCAAAAAATAATATTGTAATACTTGATAATTATGGTGATGTTTTAAAAGGAAAATTATGAAATAATAAAAAAGAATATATAAAACATATAACTAAAATAGAATTTAATGCTGGAGTTTATAGGTTGTATTTTAATGATAGTAATAATTTTGACAGGGATATGAGTAAATATATTATTAGGTCATATAAAAAAGGAAGTCATGATGCAATATCTTTATATTTAACTAATGCTATTTTATATAATAATTATATAGAGTTTATAGATATTAACAATTTAATTAAAAATAATTCAGAGATAGAAATAACTTATAATGGAAATAATAGAGTGTGAGAAGATATAAGTAATAAAATTAGATTTATAGAATAGTTTTAGATATTAATTAAATTAATAAAAAATAACTTCCTAAAAAGTTATTTTTTTCTTTCAGAATATTTTCCATCATCTGTACTCACAATAATAATTTCCCCTTCCTTGATAAATAAAGGAGTGAAAACTTTCAAACCATTTTCTAAAACAACTTCTTTTTGAGCTCCCGATGAAGTATTCCCTTTTACAGCATCTGGAGCTTCAACAACCTTTAATTCAACCTTTGGTGGTAAATCAATTCCAATAAAATTATCATTAAAATATAAACCTCTAACAATATCATTTGGTTTTAAGAATTTTAATTCATTTTCAACCTCATCAAAAGGAATTGAAAATCTTTCTTTCGGGTTATCTGCTTCACAGAATCAAACTTCATTTCCTTTTTTATAAAGATATTTTATATTTTCTCTTTCAATATTTGCTTCTTCAACCTTATCTTTAGAATGAAAAACAACTTCAATATTTTTTCCTGAAATTAGAGATTTTAATTTTGTTTGGTTTGTTGGTTTGTTTCTATTTTTTTTAGCCACGTTATTAAACATAACCTTGTAAGGTTCATCATTATATTCAATAATTTTTCCTCTTTTTATCTCATTATAATTAATCATAATAGTTGATATTATACCAAAAAAAAGTTATAATTTGAATATTATAAATTTTAATTAAAAAAATATGTTAAAAGAATTTAAAGAATTTGCATTAAAAGGTTCAGTTATTGATTTAGCTATTGGTATGGTTATTGGAGCTGCTTTTACAGCTATAGTAAAATCATTTGTTTCAGATGTTATTACACCAGCGATTGCACCATTATTAGGAAAAACTGATTTTTCAGAATTAATGTTAGGAACAGTAAAAATTGGTTTATTTATAAATGCAGTTATAGCATTTGTAATTACTGCTTTTGTAATTTTTATGGTTGTTAAGGGAATTAATAAAATGAAAAAAGAAGAAGAGGTTAAAGAAGAAGAACCAAAAGGTCCAACAGAAATTGAATTATTACAAGAAATTGCAAAATCATTAAAAAAATAATCTTTGATTATTTTTTTATTTTTGTATAATAAATTTATTATGAAAGAAATTAAAATAGGTGCTTGATCTTTAATAATAGTTGGAATTATTTTTGCTTTGAAAAATATATTTAATATAGAAATAAATATTAATATTAATTGATCATATATTTGACCAATATTATTAATTATATGAGGATTATTAATTTTATATAGAAAATAATTTTTTCTATTTTTTTTATTATGTTATAATTTTATTATGATAGAAAAAAAAACTACTAAAAAAATAGAAAAAAATAAAGTTTCTAAAAAAGATGAAAGAATAAAAGAAGTTGATTCAACTTTAGATGAAATTGAAACAAAATTTGGAGAAGGTTCAATTATTAAATTAGGAGCAGTAAAAAAAGTTGATGTTGATACAATATCAACTGGTTCAATTGGTGTTGATGAAATTTTAGGGGTTGGAGGTGTTCCAAGGGGAAGAATTGTTGAAATATATGGTCCGGAATCTTCTGGTAAAACAACTTTAACTTTACATATTATTGCCGAAGCACAAAAAAAAGATGGAATAGCAGCTTTTATAGATGCTGAACATGCTTTAGATCCAGATTATGCAAAAAAAATTGGAGTTAATTTAGATGAACTTTTAGTTTCACAACCAAATTCTGGAGAACAAGCTTTAGATATTGTTGAATCATTGGTTAGGGGTGGAAAAATGGATGTTATTGTAATTGACTCGGTTGCTGCTCTAACACCAAAAGATGAAATAGAAGGTGATATGGGAGATTATCATGTAGGAAAACATGCTCGTTTAATGTCACAGGCTTTAAGAAAATTAACTGCCGTTGTGGCAAATTCAAAAACAGTTGTAATTTTTATTAATCAAATTAGAATGAAAATTGGAGTTATGTTTGGTTCTCCAGAAACAACAACTGGAGGTAATGCTTTAAAATTTTATTCTTCTGTGAGAATTGATATTAGAAGAATTGCTCAGATTAAAAAAGGTGATGAAGTTGTGGGTGGAAGACATAGGGTAAAAATTGTAAAAAATAAAGTTGCTGCTCCATTTAAACAAACTGAATTTGATTTAATATATAATGAAGGTATTTCACAGGAGGGAGAGATTTTAGCTCTTGGTGAAAAATATAAAATAATTGAAAAAAGAAAAGCTACATATTGATACACTCCAGAAAAAGGTGAAGAAGAAAAAATGGGGGTTGGATATGATAAAACCCGTCAATGACTTAAAGAAAACAAAAAACAAAAAAATGAAATTTTAAAGGAAATTAAAATAAAAATGAAGGAAGAGAAATAATTTTAACAAAAAAAAAAATTTTTGTTTTTTTTATTAAAATAAGTTATTATATAATTATTATGAAAAAAATATATAAATTTTTAATATTATTTTTAATATTATTTTTAGGAATTTTTAATAATTCTTTTGCTAATTCATGTCAAGAACATTCTTTAAAAGGATATGCTTGGTCTGATGGAATTGGTTGAATATCTTTTGATTGTAAAACACCTGGGTCAAATATAAATTATGGTGTCGATGTGGCTAAAAATGGAAATTTAAGTGGTTATGCTTGGTCTGATGCTGTAGGTTGAATATCTTTTGATTATTATACTTCTGAAGATTCTCATCCAAAATACAATAAAAATACAAAAAAATTAGAAGGTTATATAAAGGCGTTGGGTGGTTTAGAAGAATCAGATGATAATTGAAATGGAAAAATATCTCTTTCAGGAACTTCTTCTAATGGTTCAACATATGCTCCAGAATATAATTTTTCAACTTTTGAATTTAGTAAATATGCTTGAGGTGGTAATAATGTTGGGTGGATTGATTTTAAAACATCATATGGTTCAGTAATAATGGATCCATTCTATTTTGTTTTTAATGCAAACAAGGGTAATGAAACAAATCCAGTTGATTATAATGGTTCTGTAATATTATCTTGAACAACTGAAGGTGCCGATAGTTGTGTTGCTTCCAATGGTTCTGGTACGAGCTGGACTAATAATATAAATAAAGCAATAGGAAACCCTACAACAGTATCAGAAACAATATCTAGTTTAACATCAGATAAATTATTTTCTTTAACTTGTACAGATAGTTATGGAAATAATCTAAAAAAAGATATTGATGTAAAAGTTAAACCCCCAGCTCCAGAATTATATTTATATTCTGATGATAATAATATTGCATCAAATGCTTCTACAACTTTACATTGAAACATAAAAAATGTAGAAAATTGTAAATTAACATCAAGCACAGGGATAGATGAGAATATTAATTCAAGTAATGGAATTCATGATAGAAATTCAGGAAATTTAACGGATTCAACAAATTGATTTAAAGTAAGTTGTGATAGTAATGAACCAACTTATTATCCAAATAAAATAGAAGAGATAATATATATAGATGTTGAAAAACTAATATTAGAATTTTATCCAGAAACTCCTCTAATTAAATTTAATGATAAAATCAAATTATATTGAAAACCAGAATTTGCTGTTTCTTGTTTATCTTCTGGTGATATAAGTGATTTTAATTCAGATTTTAATTCAGATAGTAATAATAATATCGAAGGACTTCATAGTTGAGAATCAAATAAACAAGAAACTGAAGGGATATCATATGACCAAGATATAGAATGTACTGGAACTGTTGGTCAAAAAGTTAAAAAAACTATTAATATAAAAGTAGGTAAGAATCCAAAATATCAAGAAATCTAAAAAAACTTTTTAGTTTTTTTTATTTAACTTGTTTTTTTTATTTTTTATGTTAAAATATTATTTATCTAGTTATAGATTTTGGGCCTGTAGCTCATCTGGCTAGAGCGCTCCCCTTGCACGGGAGAGGTGGCAGGTTCGAGTCCTGTCAGGTCCACAAAAGTTAAAAAATCCCTTATGGGTTTTTTTAATAATAATATAAAAAAAAATAACTTTTTTATATTTTATATATTTAATTAAAATTAATTATAATATTTATTTAAAAAAAAAAATAGTTTTAAACTGTTAGTTGTTTTCTACCTTTTCTCATTCTGGCTAAAATAACTCTTTTTCCACCAACAGTTTTTTTTCTTGTTAAAAAACCATGAGTTTTAGCTCTTTTTCTATTGTTTGGATTATAAGTTTGTGACATAATGTTGGAATTATACCATAATTAAATTAAAAAATAAATAGTAAAAAAAATAAATTTTACACATATTATTAACAAAAAAAACTAAAAAAAATTTCTGTGGATAACTTTTTTAATATATAATAATTATATTAAAGTATAGTGATAAAAAATAAATATGAATTTAGATAATCAAAAAATATGAGATAATGTTCTCACTAATATAGAAATGGAAATATCCAAAGCAAATTTTAATACATGATTTAAAGAAACGGGGTTAAAGGATATTGAAAATGGAAATGCAATTATTATTGTTCCTAATCAGTTTGTAAAAAATTGAATTAAAGAAAAATTTACCTCTTTAATTTTAAAGAATATTATTAAAATTAAATCTGAAATAAGAAATATAGAATATATTGTTGAAAAAATAAATAATGATAATTTAAATTTAGTTTCAAAAAGTGGAGAAACAAAAATAAAAAAAATAAAAGAAAAGTCTATACCATTAGAATTAACCTCTAAAAATAACGAAACAAATTTAAACCCTAAATATACTTTTGAAAATTTAGTTGTTGGTTCTTTTAATGAGGTTGCAGCGGCAGCATCACAAGCAATTATCAAAAAAAATGAAGTTATTTATAATCCTTTATTAATTTATGGGAAAACTGGTTTTGGTAAAACTCATATGATACAAGCTGTGGGTAATTATATAAAAAAAAATTTTCCACACAAAAAAGTATATTATTTAACATCTGAAAAATTTCAATTAGATGTTATTAATTATATTGGATTAAAATCAAACAAAACTACAGATTTTAAAAATAAATATAGAAAATATGATGTTTTAATTATTGATGATATACAATTCTTTTCAAAAAAAGAAAGGACTCAAGAAGAATTATTTCATCTATTTAATTATTTATATGATAACAATAAACAAATAATTTTATCTTCAGATAAACATCCAAACCAAATTCCAGATTTAGAAGACAGGTTAAGGTCTAGGTTTTCCGCTGGAATGATTATTGATATTCAAACACCAGATTTTGAATCAAGAGTTGAAATTTTAAAGAAAAAAGCAAGAAGTTTAGGTTTCAATGTCTCAGAAGAAATTATAGAATACATAGCTACTACTATAACTGGTAATATTAGAGAATTAGAGGGTATATTAAATAATATTTTTATTCAATCACAAATTAAAGGAAGAGAATTAAATATTGTTGATGTAAAAGAATTAGTTAAAAATAATGTAAAAAAGAAACAACCAATTGACTATAAAAAATTAGTTTCTATTATTGCTAATTATTATAATATTGATGAAGAAAATGTTTATAAAAAATCACGAAAGAGAGAATATGTTAGACCAAGACAGATAGCAATGTATTTGTTAAGAGAAGATTTTGATTATTCTTTTCCTAATATTGGAGATAAAATAGGAAGAAGAGACCATACTACAGCTATGCACTCCTATGAAAAGGTAAAAGAAGAATTAAAAGAAAATCCTATTTTAGAAAAAGAGTTGGAAACAATACGTTCAATTTATTAAAATTAAAAAAAATATGAAAATAAAATGTATAACAAAGGACTTACAATTAAGTTTAAATAATGCTGAATATTTCACAGGAAAAAATTTAGATCTTCCGGTTTTATCTTGTATTCTTTTAGAGACAAAAAATAATTTTTTAGAAATATCATCTACAAATATAAACACATCTTTTAAGAGTGATATATCTGTTAATGTTGAAGATGAAGGAAAAGTTGCTGTTTTTGGTGATATTTTATCAAAGGCAATTTCAAGTATAAAAGATGCAGAAATAGAATTATTTTTGGATGGAAATATTTTAAAAATAACTTCTGAAAAAAACAATATAGAATTAAATACCGTTGATTATTCAGATTTTCCCACTATTTTAGATATTAATTTAGAAGAAAATGAATCAAAAGTTTTAGAATTAAATTCTAAAGATTTTCTTAATGGAATAAACTCAACAATTTATTCAACTTCAAAATCAAACATAAAACCAGAACTTGCATCAGTGTTCTTTTCGGTAAAAAATGAAGAAATAAATTTTGCAGCCACCGACGGTTTTAGATTATCAGAAAAAAAAATAAAAAAAGAAAAATCAGATTTAGAATTTTCAATGTTAATTCCAAATGAATCAGCAGTTATGATTTCTAAAATTTTATCATCAATGGAAAATGAGAATATAGAATTATTCTTTTACGAAAAACAATTTTTTATAAAAGCAAAAAACTTTACAATTTTTTCAAGACTGACAGAAGGTAATTTTGTTGAATATCAAAAATTAATTCCTATGGATATAGAAACATCAATAATTATTTTAAAACAAGATTTTTTGGAAACATCTAAATTAATAAATTTATTTTCCGATGATTTTAATCAAATTAAAATTCAAATATTAGATGGTATAGTTAGTTTCGAAACAAAAAATACATTTGGAAAAAATTTAAATATAATGGATGCTGTAGTTTCAGGAAAAGACCTAGATATGTCTTTTAACCATAAAAATATTTTAGAATCTTTTAATTCTATAAATACAGACTCGGTAGAATTTATATTTAATCAAGGAAGGCCTCTTTTAATAAAACCAGTGGGTGATAATTCTTTTAAATATATTGTAATGCCTCTTTCAAAATAGAGGTTTTTTTCATATTTTCTAAATATGATATAATATTTTAATGTTATTAAGAATTCTATTTAGTTTAGTTATAATATTAAACCTCTTTTTAGGTTGAAATTATTTTTTCATTTTTTTGATTTTTTTAGGGATAATCTTTTTTAAAGATTTTTATGAAGGTTTTTTATATATAATGTTTTTTGATTATATTTTTAATGATTCAATATATTTTATTTATACAATTATTTTTTTAATACTTTTTAATATTATTAATTATTTTAAAGAAAAAATATTTTATGTTTAATAAAAATAAAAAAAAAAATAATGAAGTAATTTTTAATACCCATTCCAATACTGATTTTAATGATTTGTTAGAAAAACCTTTAGAAAGAAAAACTTTTGTTTTTTTCATGATTTTTATTATTTTAATAATAGTTATATTTTTATGAAAGCTTTATGGAATGCAAATTGTAAGAAACAAAGAATATATAAAAAAAGCTAAAAATAATTTTATAAAAACAGAAGTTTTATTTGCTGAAAGAGGAATTATTTTAGATAAAAATAATAAGGAAATAGTTTGAAATGAAAAGAACAGTCTCTTTGAATTTCCCAAAAGAAAATATTTAAAAAATATAGGGTTATCTCATGTTCTTGGTTTTTTATCATATCCTAAAAAAGATAAATCAGGAAATTATTTTACTAAAGAATATGAAGGTAAAGCTGGGATAGAAAAATATTATAATAGTTATTTAAATGGAAAGTTAGGAAAAAAAATAATAAAAATTAATGCAAAAAGAGAAGTTCTGTCTAAAAATTCAATTGTTTTTCCAGAAAATGGAAAAAACCTACAATTAACAATTGATTTAGATTTACAAAAAAATCTTAGAGAGTCTTTGAAAGAATATATTGATGAGGGTAGTTATATTGGTGGTGCAGCTATGATAATGAATGTTAATACTGGTGAAATATTATCATCTGTTTCTTTACCAGAATATGATTCAAATATTATGTCTGATAAAGTAGATAAAAAAAAAATCAAATCTTATTTAACAGATAAAAAAAATATTTTTTTAAACAGAGCTTTTTTAGGAGGATATACTCCTGGATCAATAGTAAAACCTTTTGTTGGTTTGTTAGCTCTAGAAAATAATATAATAAAACCAGAGATAAAAATAAAAACCTATGGTAAATTAATTTTACCAAACCGCTATAATCCATCAAAACCTACTATTTTTTCAGATTGAAAAAATCAAGGTATTGTTAATTTAAATAAAGCTATAGCTTGGTCTTCAAATGTATATTTTTATATTTTGGGTGGAGGTTTGAAGGGGATTAAAAATTATTCATACAGAAAAGGTTTAGGCATAGATATTTTATCAAAAGGATATAAAAGTTTTGGTTTTGGTGAAAAAACAGAAATAGAAAAGTTCAAGGAAAAAAGTGGTCTCGTTCCAGACAGAGAATGAAAAAAAAAGATTTTTAAAAGAGACTGAAATATAGGAAACACATATTTTTCTTCCATAGGGCAATTTGGTTTTTTAACAACTCCTTTACAGGCACTAGTAGCAGTTTCAGCCATAGCAAATAATGGAAAAATTCTAAAACCAGTAATTACAGAATTAGGTAAAAAAGGAGAAATAAAAAGAAAACTTTTATATTCTGAAAATAATTTTAAAGCAATAAGGAGAGCTATGAGGGAAACGGTTTTGTCGGGAACAACACAATCAATGAATTTTGATTTTGTAAAAATTGCTACAAAATCAGGTACAGCTCAGATAAAAAATAATACAAGAGTAAATTCATGGGTTATAGGGTTTTGACCCTATGATAAGCCAAAATATGCCTTTGTGGTTCTTGCAGACAATGGACCTAAAAGGTATCAAAGAGGCGGGGCTTCAAAAACAATGACAAAGTTCTTTTTAAAATTAAAGGAAAAAAAATTAGATAAATATTTTAAATAAATACTTTACAAACAATAAAAAAAGGTTTTACTTAAATAAAAACAAAAAAGGAGAAAAAATGAATGTATGTATTATAATAACATCTTTAATTATAGTATCTGGAGTTGTTTTTGTGATTAGAGATATAAAAAAACAAGTAAAAAAAAGCATGATATAAAAATAGATAGTAAAAGTGCTTTTGAGTAGGGTTTTATTGTTACTTATTTTTAAAATAAAAGATGGTTGAGTATAACCATCTTTTTTCATGATATAATATAAAAATATGATAAGAGCTAAAAAAACATTGGGTCAAAATTTTCTAAAAAATAAAGATATTTTAAAAAAAATTGTCGAGGCTGGAGATATTCGCAAAGATGAAATAATTTTGGAAATAGGTCCGGGAAAAGGAGCTCTAACGGAGTTTATTTTAGCTACTGGAAATAAAGTTATTGCCATAGAAAAAGATATAAGACTAATTCCAATTTTAAAAGAAAAATTTTCTAAAGAAATAGAATCTGGCCAATTTTCTCTTTTTGAAGGAGATGCTCTGGATATAGATTACTCTAAAATAGAGTTAAACAGTAAAAAATTTTCAATTATTGCAAATTTACCTTATTATATAACTGGAAAATTTTTATCTAATACTTTGGAAAATAAAATACAACCAAAAAAAATTATTCTAATGTTACAAAAAGAAATTGTTGAAAGAATAACTGGAGAAGAGAGAAAAAATGGAAAAAAAATTTTTTCAGAAAAGGAAAATATTTTATCAATTTCCATAAAAGTATATGGTGATGCAAAGTTTATAACAACAGTCTCTAAAAAAAATTTCAGTCCAGAACCATCAATCGATTCTGCTATTTTAGCTATTTATAATATTTCAAAATATTTTTTTGAGAAAAATAATATCAATGAAAAAGATTTTTTTGATTTTATTAAATTAGCATTTTCTTCAAAGAGAAAAAAAATAATTAAAAATTTATCACAAAAATTTGAAAAAAAAAAATTGGAAAAAAAAAAATTGGAAAATATTTTTGAAAAATTAAATTTAGATAAAAATAAAAGAGCAGAGGATTTAATCTTAGAAGATTTTAAAAAGATTTATTTAAATTTAAAAATATAAAACTTTTA
>CAMZKW010000020.1 GCA_947311625.1 Candidatus Campbelliibacteriota bacterium
AAACTAGAGCTGCAATTTTAAGATTACAAAGATATCTTGGAACAAAGGCTGATGGTTATGTTGGGCCAAAAACCAGAGCTTTGTTGAATAATTCTTGTGATGGAAGTTTGGTAAAGGAGGATAGAGATTATTCTAAAAACAGTTCTTCTTTCTGCACAAAGGAATATGTACCAGTTTGTGTTGAAATTCAACCACAATGTATAACATCACCATGTAATCCAATTAAACAGACATTTTCAAACAGATGTTTAGCAGAAAAAAATCCAAATTTTTCTAGAATTTTGCATTCTGGAAAATGTGTAAATGGGGGAAATGATTGAAAGAAAAAATATTCAAAAGAAGAATTAGATTTGGCTAGAAAATTTGCTAAGAATTTTGATTTTTATAAATATAACAAATCAGATAATAAATTGAATATTGATTTTAAAATAAATGGTTGAAATGAAAAAAGTCAAAGAAATGAGTATCTGAATGGTAGTTTAAATCTAAACAGTAAATTAATTACTAATTGGGATGAAAACCCTTCTGCTGAAATTGAATTAAATTTAGATTATGATATTAAGACTGATGTTAAAGATATTGTGGGTGGTTTAAAAGAAGTTGCAGACAAGAATAACTTTGATTATAAAGAATTATTAAATTCAAGTCTTGATTTAGCAGTTAAATTAAAAAATAATAATTTATTCGTAAAGGTTAAAATTCCATATTATAAACAGAAAATTTTAGAAGCTAATTTTGGAGAAGAAGATTTTGAAAAAATTAAAAAATATTTGAATAAATGAGTTAAGATTGATTTCGGAGAAGAATTAAGTGCTGCCGATACAGGTGAAATTATCGAAATGTTGAAAAAATCATCTGAGAGAAATTTTATGGCTTATAAAGAAGATCCATTTTTAATATTAAATTATCTTGGAATTAAAAATGGATATAATGCTTATAAGGCTAAAATTGATGTTGATGGAATAATTGCTTTTGTTGATAATTTAAATTCCTATGATTCACAAAAAGAAGAGATAGAAAAAGATTTAAGAGAATTATTACAAAATCTTGATAAGTTAAATATTAAATTATATTTAGATGATGATTTTAAATTAAGAGAAACAGAAATTAGCGGCAGTTTTTATGGGGAAAGTGATGATTTTAGTTTTTGAGTTAATTTAAATTTAGAAGAAAAAACTGATTTTTCTAATTTTAGAAAGTTTGATTTTAGTCTACCAACTTCTTATGAAGTTGTTGATTTTGTAGGTTTATTAAAACCAAGGGCTCAGATAAAAAAAGCAAAGGATGCTCAAATTAAATCTATAATGTATCAAATACCGACACAGATTGCACTAGATATGTATAATAGATCTGATAATTCATATGAGAGCTCCTGTAAATCATCAGAAGGTTTATTAAATCTTGTAAAAGAAAATTCACCTGAGAATTTTTATATGTGTAATTCAGGTCAAAATTATTTTGTTGTATGATCTAGATTAAATTCTGGAGATTATTCTTGTGTAGATGTAAATGGTTATCAAGAAGTTTCAGAAAGCTTACCAGAAGATTCAATGGATTGTAAGGGGAATATAGATTACTCCGGGAATGATTAAAAAATACTAGAAATAGTATTTTTTTCTTTTGTCTGACATAACTTGCATTTTTGTCAGACATATGATAATATAAGATTATGTTGAGAATAACGGTTAGAGATTTAAGTAGAAATATGAAAGATGTATCTGAAAGAGTAGCTCAGGGTGAAAGTTTTTTGATTACAAAAAATTCTGAAGTGATTTTTGAAATTAAACCAAAAATTAAAAAATCACAGGAAAATCTACCAATACTTTCAGATAAAGCAAAAATTATTCAGAATTTACAAATTCAAATTCAAGAAAAAATAAATGAAATCTCTGAGTTAAATCAACATATAAATATTTTACTTAAAAAAGATTTTTAGGTATAACTTTATAAAATTAAAAAATAAAATTGAAATAAAAATATGACAAAAATTATAGGAATTGATTTAGGAACAACAAACTCAGCCATTGCAGTTATCGAAGGTGGAGAACCTAAAATTTTAGAAAATGCCGAAGGGAATAGAACAACCCCATCAATTGTGGCAAATACAAAAAATGGAGAAATTGCCGTAGGTCAATTAGCAAGAAGGCAATCAGTTACAAATCCACAAAATACAATTACAGCTATAAAAAGAGCTATAGGTCATTCATACGATGACCCCGATGTGAAAAAATATTTAGACAAAGCACCTTTTGAACACAGAAAGTCAAAAAATGGTGGTGTTGAAGTAAAATTTGGAGATGATTGAAAAAGACCGGAAGAAATTTCCGCAATGATTTTACAGAAATTAAAAACAGATGCCGAGGCAAAACTTGGCGGAGAAGTAAAGGAAGCTGTTATTACAGTCCCTGCTTATTTTAATGATGATCAGAGAAAAGCAACCGTTGATGCTGGAAAAATTGCTGGTCTTGATGTTAAGAGAGTTATTAATGAACCAACGGCTGCTGCTTTGGCTTACGGTTTTGATAAAAACAAAGAACAAAAAATTGTAGTCTTTGATTTTGGGGGAGGAACATTTGATGTTTCTGTTCTTGAAGTTGGAGATAATGTAGTTGAGGTTAAAGCAACGGGAGGTGATCATTCAATGGGTGGTCGTGATATTGATTATGCTTTAATTGATTATATAAATGATGAATTTAAAAAAGAAACTGGTGTTGAATTAAAAAATGACCCAATGGCTTTACAAAGACTTGATGAAGCTGCTGAAAAGGCAAAATTAGAACTTTCTACAACAACAGAAACTGAAATAAATATTCCATTTATTACAACAACTGACGCAGGGCCACAGCATTTAGTTCAAAAAATTACTAGGTCCAAGTTAGAAGAATTAGCAGGTCAATTTATTGATAAGGCAATTCAAATTACAAAAGATGTGGTAAAAGATTCACCTTTTGAAATTTCAGATATTGATGAAATTATTATGGTTGGTGGTCAGACAAGAATGCCAAAAATTGTAGAAGATGTGAAAAATCTTTTCAATGGAAAACAACCAAACCAATCAATTAATCCAGACGAGGTTGTGGCAATGGGTGCTGCAATCCAAGCTGGAGTTTTACAAGGAGATGTTAAAGATGTTCTTTTGCTTGATGTTACTCCACTTTCATTAGGAATTGAAACAATGGGGGGTGTGGCAACAAAGTTAATTGAAAAGAATACAACAATTCCTGCATCAAAATCACAGGTATTTTCAACTGCCGTTGATAATCAAACTTCTACAGAAATAAACATTGTTCAAGGTGAAAGACCAATGGCAACTGATAATAAATCTTTGGGAAGATTTGTTCTTGAAGGAATTGCACCAGCTCCAAGGGGTGTGCCTCAAATTGAAGTTACTTTTGATATCGATGCAAATGGTATTTTAAAAGTATCTGCAAAAGATAAAGCAACTGGAAAAGAAAATTCAATTAGAATTGAAGGTTCATCTGGACTTTCCGATGAAGAAATTGAAAAAATGAAAGCCGAGGCAGAAGCTCATGCTGATGAGGATGCAAAGAAAAAAGATTTGGTAGATTCAAAAAATATTTTGGATTCAACAATCTTCATGGTTGAAAAATCTCTAAAAGATGAAGGAGATAAACTTTCAGAAGATTTGAAAAATTCTTTAAATGAAAAAATGGAAGCTGCAAAGAAGGCAAAGGAAGGTGATGATTTAGAAGTTATTAAAAAAACAACTGAAGAATTATCTCAGGAAGCTCAAAAAATTGGAGAAGAACTTCAAAAAGCCCAAGCCTCAGCGGGAGACAACAAGGATGAAAAGAAAGATGATGTTCAAGAGGCAGAGGTTGTAGATGAAGATAAAAAAGATGAAGATAAAAAAGACTAAAATTTCAGTCTTTTTTATTTTTTAAAAGTTATGTTATAATTTTTTTATGGAAAATTTAGAAAATAAAAAAAATAATTTTTTTGTTAAAAATAAAGTCTTAATTGTAATTTTAGGAATTGTATTATTTTTAGGATTTTACTCAGTTAATATTTACAATAAATTAGTTGTCTTATCAGAGGGGGTTGATAATAAATGAGCTCAAGTTGATAATCAATTACAAAGAAGATATGATTTAATTCCAAATTTAGTTTCATCTGTAAAAGGAGCTATGAAACAAGAAAAAGAAGTCTTCGGAAAATTGGCAGAAGCTAGATCGCATTATGCTGGTGCTGCAAGTCAAAAAGAGAAAATGATAGCAGGTCAGGAAATGGGTTCTGCTTTATCAAGATTGCTTGTTGTGATGGAAAATTATCCAGATTTAAAATCAACAGAAACAGTTAAAACTTTAATGTCTCAATTAGAAGGAACTGAAAACAGACTTTCAGTTGCTAGAAAAGATTATAATGATGAAGTGAAAAGTTATAATTTAATAGCAAAAAGATTTCCAACTTCTTTAATGGCGAAATTATTTGGCTTTGGATATAAAGATTATTTCAAAATTGAAAGTGGGGTTGAAAAAGCACCAAAAGTTAATTTTTAAAAATTAACTTTTTTATGTTAAAATATTTTTATGTTTAAGAAGTTTCTTTATATTTTTTTAATCATATTTTTTAGTTTTAATTTTGTTTTTGCTGAAAGGGATACCCCAAAGTATAATAATTTTGTAAATGATTATGCCGATATTTTCAGTCAGTCAGAAGAAAATATTTTAAATACAAAATTAAAAAATTTAGAAAAAAAGACTAGTATTGAGTTTGCAATTTTAACAATCAATACCTTGGCCGGAGACTCTTTAGAAGAATATTCTTTAGATGTTGTAAGAAGTTGAGGTGTTGGTAAAAAAAAATCTGATAATGGACTTTTGTTGTTAATTGTTAAAAATGATAAAAAAATTAGAATAGAGGTTGGTTATGGTTTAGAGGGTAATATAACCGATGCTCAATCTTATTGACTGATTGAAAAAATTTTAAAGCCTAATTTTAGAAAAAATAATTTTTTTGTTGGTGTGAATGAATTAGTTGATAAAGTTTCTAATTCACTGTTGGGGGATTATAAAATTCCAGAAAATGACAAGATAGAAAAATGACAAAAAAAATTAAAAAAAAATTTTTTACTATTTTTGTATACTCCTATTTTTATATTATTTTACCCAATCTTTTTTTGAATTTATTATAGAAAATATAAAATTCCAAATAAGTATGCAAAAATAATTAAAGAGTCTTACAAAAATTTTCATCCATTTTTAACCGGTTTTTTGATTGATAAAAAAATAAATATTTCAGATTTAATGGCTGGGATAATTTATCTTGCCAATAAGGGTTATATTGAAATTCAAAAAAAGAAAAAAGATAAATTTTTATTTGATAAAGAAAATTTCTTTTTTAACTTAAAGGTAAAAGAAAACGAGGTTGAAGATGAACTTGATAAATTATTGATTAAATTTATTTTTCAATCTAATTTTACCGATAAAATAAAAAGGCATGGTTTTTATTTGGTTAAGAGTTTGGAGTCAGTTATGCAGAACTATGATAAAATTATAGGTAGAGTAACTTCTTTAGACAGGTGGTTAAAAAAATATTCAGAAAAAGAGGGGATATTAGAAAAAAAAGATTTTGATGATTATTTTGACCCTTATGATAGTTGGATTAAAATAGTTATTATCCTGATTTTTATTTTATTTTCTGCATGACTTTTTGGTATTGAAACATTCTTAGTATTATCTATGTGGCTATTTGTTCCATTAGCATTTTTAGATTACAGGTATAAAAAGAAAGGTTGAGAGATAAAATATCAATTAGAATCTTTTAAAAGATATTTGGAAGACGGTGTTTTAGAAGAGAATGAAAAAACTGAGGAATTATTTCTAAAATATTTACCCTATGCTTTTGCTTTTTCTGTTGAAAAAGATTGAGTTAAAAAATTTGATAATTTAGATATTCCAGACTGGTATAAGGATTTTGAGTTAAATAAAAATCAAAAAGAACTTGTTAAGGATTTGAATAAAATAAAAAAGATTATTGCTGGTGTTGGAACTGGTGGAGCCGCTCTCTTTATTGGGAATATTAGTTTTAATGGAAAATCTTCAAGCTTCAGTAGTGGATTTGGAGGTTTTGGCGGTGGCTCTTTTGGCGGTGGCGGAGCTTCTGGTGGATGATAATTTATAAAAGAAATAAAAAAAATAAAAAGACTAAAATTTAGTCTTTTTTTTGTTATAATAAAAATATGAATTTAAAAAAAATATTTTAATGAGATTGGGAAGATTAAAACAAGGGCGGAATTTTGCGAAGCAAAATCCCGCCCTTGTTTTTTTTATTTAAAATGATATAATAATAGAGTAAAAATCAGAGACAGTTGGCGGAAAAATTTAAAGAGGCGAGCGAAGCGAACCTCAATAAAATTTTCAGAAGTCCGACCGAGATTTAAAATTTCTATTTTTTATAAATAGACTCTGAATTTTTTACAAATTAAAATCAGAGTTTTCTTTTTTTAGAAAATTCTAACTAATTAAAAATTATATGGCACTAACAAGAGAGATGAAGGAAAAAGCTTTAAAAAAAGCGTCTGCAATTTTCGATGAAAGTAAATCAGCTGTATTCGTTCACTTTTCAGGTCTTGAAGGAAATATCGTAAAAGATATGAGGGCAGAAATGAAAAAAGAAGGAGTTGGTTACACTGTCGCAAAAAAGACACTTATTAAAAAAGCTGCTGGAGAATCATCGATAAAAGGTGATATTCCAGTTCTTGAAGGTGAAATTTCTTTAGCATATTCATCAACAGATGAAACAGCCGCAGCAAGACTTGTAAAAGAATTTGCTGGTAAAACTAACAATGCAGTTGAAATTGTTGGTGGTGTTTTTGAAGGAGAGTTTAAAACTAAAGAAGAAATGCAAGAAATTGCTAATATTCCATCAATGGATGTATTGAGAGGAATGTTTGTAAATATCTTAAATTCACCAATTCAGAGGACAGCGATTGCCTTATCACAAATCGCAGCTAAGAAAGAAGCTTAATCATTCAATTATAAAATAAAATTAATATAAATATTATGACAGAAGAAGTAAAAACAGAAGCAGCAACTGAAGAAGCTGTAGCAACAGAAGCAGCAACAACTGAAGAAACTACAGTTGAAGTTCCTGCTCAATTTAAAGAAATTGTTGAAACAATTGAAAAACTTTCAGTAATGGAATTAAATGAATTAGTAAAAGTATTCGAAGAAAAATTTGGAGTTTCTGCAACAGCTGTTGCAGCTGGTCCTGCTACTGGTGGTGACGCTGGAGCTGGAGCAGAACAATCAGAATTTGATGTTGAATTAACATCAATTGGTGATTCAAAAATTGGAGTTATTAAAGCTGTTAAAACAGCTCTAGGACTTGGATTAGGTGATGCAAAAACTATGGTTGAAGGTGCACCAGTTGTTATTAAAGCAAAAGTATCAAAAGAAGATGCTGAAGCTTTAAAAGCTGAAGTTGAAGCTGCTGGAGCAACAGTAACTTTAAAATAATTTAAATAAAAAATTACACACATGTTGTAATTTTTTTATTTATTTAATAATTTAATTAATTTTTTTTTAATTTTTAAAAAAAAATTTTTTGAAAAAATCTTGCAAAAAAGTCTGAAATATGATATTATTTTAGAACTTAATTATAAATTTAATATAAAAATTATTATGGTAAAAGAATGTGCAGTAACTGGAAAATCTTCAACTGTTGGCGGAGGTTATTCAAATAGAATTAGGGCGACTCAATTTAATCCCGTTGGAAAAAGAAGGAGACAAGCTAATTTACAAACAAAAAAAGTTTTTGTTCCAGAAGTAAACAAAACTTTTAAATTAACTCTTTCAACAAGAGCAATTAAAACAATAAACAAAAATGGAGCTTATGCTACATTAAAAAAATCAGGAATTATAAAATAATTTCTTTTTTTATTTTTTTCCATTACAAGTATTTTCAGCTCACAATCCTAATTTATTTTTTTCAGCTTTTTTTTGAGTTTCTTTGTATATTTTCTGTTTTTTGTATTTATGACCGTGATATGTGTATTCATAGGCATAACCTTGTTTTATCATTTCTTCCTCAAAATCAATTTTTCCATCCACATAAACATAGGCCAAAATTCGTCCAAATTTATCAAACTTTGATTGGCTTGAATCAAATTCCAAAGAAACTTTTTTTCCAGATAAAATTTCCTTGGCTTTTTTTGTGGCTTCTTCACCAAAACATTCTCTTTTTCTATAGGGGCCAGATTTTTCCGGTGTATTCATCCCTAAAATTCTAACAGATTTTTTTTGTTCACCATATTTTATTTTAAAAGTATCTCCGTCAATAACTTCCAAAACTTCATAAAGTTTTTTGGAGTTTTGGGTTTGGAGGGCGGAATTTTGCGAAGCAAAATTCCGCCCCTTTTCCTGATACAAATCAGTTTTTTTAATTTCATCTCCACTTAAAGCCAAAAAATACCCAAAGGCCACTGAAATTAAAATTATACTCAATAAAATTTTTCAATTAAATTTAATTTTCATAGGGACATTATACTCAAAATATGCTATAATAGCAAAATTATGGATTTAAAAATTGGAATTGTTGGTTTACCGAATGTAGGTAAATCAACCTTATTTAATGCTTTAACAAAAAAGCAGGTGGATGCAGAAAACTACCCTTTCTGCACCATTGACCCTTCAGTGGGAGTTGTGGCAGTACCCGACAAAAGATTGGATAATTTAGCAGAAATGGCAAAAACAGAGAAAACTGTGCCGGCGGTTATTGAGTTTGTAGATATTGCTGGTTTAGTAAAAGGAGCTTCAAAGGGAGAAGGTATGGGAAATGCCTTTCTTTCAAATATTAGAGATGTGGATGCAATTTTACACGTAGCAAGAATTTTCAATGACCCAGAAATTATTCATGTGGAAGGAAGGACAGACCCTCTTACAGATATTCAAATCATAAACTTAGAATTGATTGAAGCTGATAAATCTGTGGTTGCAAAAAGAAAAGAATCTAACCAAAAAGATTTAAAAAGAAATGATGCTGATGCAAAAATAATTGATTCAGTTTTAACAAAGGTTGATAAAATTTTAAGTGAAGAAAAATTAATATCTCAATTTTTAGATGACTTTTCTGAAGAAGAAATGGTTGAATTAAAAAAACTACAATTTTTAACAGCAAAGCCAATTTTGTTTGCTTTAAACAAAGATGTTTCTGGAGAAAATATAGATGGCGATGACAGCAAAGATTGAGAAAATTTAATGGACTATTTTAAAGAAAATAATTCAAAATATTTAATTATTGATGGAAAAACAGAACATGAATTGAATGAGTTTGAATCCGATGAAAAAGAATTATTTAAAGAAGAACTTGGTGGTAATTTTGATGGAATTGATATTTTAATTAAAAAAGCCTACGAACTTTTAGGATTAATTTCCTACTTCACCGTTGGAGTTCAAGAAACAAGAGCTTGAACAATCAAAAAAGGTTGAGCAGCCCCAAAAGCTGGAACTGCAATTCACAATGATTTTGAGAAAAAATTCATTAGAGCCGAAGTTATTTCAGCCGAAGAATTACTTGCCTTTGGTTCAAAAAAATCAGCCAAGGAAGCTGGGAAAATGAGAATGGAAGGAAAGGAATATATTGTAAAAGATGGAGATGTGATTGAGTTTCATATTTAAGCTGAGCGAGAGTCGGAGAAAGACGAGCGGTAGCGAAGTATTTCTCTGACAGAGCGAAGCTGAAATATATATACTTCTATATTTAAGCTGAGCGAGAGTTAAAAAAGAATGGGTGGCGCCGTAGGCACCACCCATTTTTATAAACCGAAAATAAATTTAAAAAATAAAATATTTTTTTTATTTTTTTTATTCCAATACAGGGATACCTGCTCTATTAACAGGTTTTCCTAAAGCTGATTGTTTATTATGTTCATCTATTAATTTTAAATCAATCTCTAACTTTCTCTTTTCATTTTCCAAATAAACTTCCTTTTCTGCTTCAACTAACTCATTATAATTTTTTAACTCCTCAAGTTTTGGATAGAAAAATCAATCATCATTTTCAGTTCTTACCATAGAATAATAATCTGCATCTTCTTCTGAAATTTCACTTCATGAAGAAGAATTGTCTATATATTCATAGTCCTTCCCATCTTTAACTTCATAAGAAAATCTATCGTAATTATCTTTATAATCTTTTGAGTAAAATTTAAGATTGTTTAAATTTAACTTTGCAATATCTTCTATACTGTCTATAAAATTTAGATCAATTTTTTCCCCTTCAATATAACTTCCCTCGTTAATTATTTCTGAAATCAATGGGTTTTCTTCTCGCTTTTTTTCAATTAATTCCCTAACCTTATCTAAAAAAGCAGCACCTTCCTCATTTATGTCTACATTAATTTCAAATCTATGTAAAAAACTATTAGATGTATGCTCATAAAGATAAGTTTCTAATTCTCTGGGCGTCTCATCTTTTAAGTTAGCTATATTGTAAAAGAATGTTGGTGATAATTCACTTCAAGTTCCAGCAGCTCTATTATACTTTTGGTCATAAATACCCCCCCTCCTTCTTTATCATTTGCCGCTATAAATAAGTCTTGTAGTTCATCTGTCTCACCTAAAGTTTCAATGTATCTTTTCTCATATTTTCAAGAATTTCTTCTGCCACCATCTATGCTTTTAATTCCACTTAAAAAATATTCTTGTGAACTTAAACTCAATTGATCTTTTATTTCTAACAATTTTTCAAAATTTTCTTTTACAAAAAATTGATTTTGTAAAAAAGAATAAGTAGAATCAGTTTTTTTTTCAATAAACCGTATTGCATCAACAAGATTCATTCTCTCTAATTGATTAAGATCATGTCTAATATTATCAAAATTTCCGTGAATTTCTAAATCGTTAGTTATAAAAGATATTAAATTATTTATAGTCTCTTTTTCTAAATTTTCTAGACTTTCTTTTTTTAAATCTTCCATTTTATTTTTTTTAGGCTCCATTGAACCAAATCCTCCTTCTTTCATATTTTTATATATTAATTAAATTTATAATATTGGAAAATATTATTTTCCATACTTTTATTATAAAGAATAAAAAAAAAAAAGCAAATTTTTTTTATATATATTTTAATATTTAACAAATTATAAATAGTTATATTCTATTTTTAAAAATTTAGTCTTTTGGCTGGCGATGGCGAAGCCATCGCCAGCCAAAATTAATTATCAAAAAACAAAAATTACTTTTTCATAAAAAATAGCTGGTGGTGAAGCTAGCATCTATTTTTCCATAAAAGGCAAATTAATTATATCAAAAATGTTATAATTTTTTTATGTTTTTAAAAATAAAATTACATCCAAAATCAAAAAAACAAAAAATTGAAAAAATTGGAGATAATAAATATGAGGTTTGGGTAAAATCAAAGGCAGAACAAAATTTAGCAAATAATGAGATGTTGGATATTTTATCTGATTCTTTAAAAATAGAAAGAAAAAAAATAAGATTTTATTCTGGTCATCACAGACCAAGTAAAATGGTGGAAGTTATGAAATAATTTAAATTTAAGGAGCTAGACGAAGTTGCTCTCCTTAAATTTTGAAATCTTTTTTAAAAGTGATAAAATTAAATTATGAAGAAGTTAATCTTCTTCTAAAATAAAAAAATATGAAAATAGAAATTTATACAAAAGATGTAGAATTAACATCTAAATTAAAAGAATATATTGAAAAGAAAGTTTCATCATTTGATAAAATATTAGGGAAAAGTGATGATGAAAGAAAATGCGATTTTAGACTTGGAAAAAATACAAATGCTCATATTCATGGAAAAATATTTTTTGCAGATGTGAGAGTTGAAACACCACAGAAAGCTTACGGAGCAAAAATAAAAGGAAGTACAGAATATGAAGTCGTGGATAAAATAAAAGATGAAATTCTAAAAAAGATTAGAAGGCATAAAGATAAATCTAATTCTTTTTTAAAGAGAGGTGGTAGGAAAATTAAAGAATTATTAAGAATGAATTAAAAAAATAAAATGGAAAAAAGTTCAAAAGATATTTGGTTTATAATTATAGTAGTTGTTATATTGATTTCAGCTTGGGTAGTATTGTATTTAAATGGTAAATTAGATGAAAAATTACCAAAGGTTATTAAAAAAGAAACAATAGAGAAAAAAATAGAAAAAGTTAAAGATGTTATTGAAGATAAAAAAAAGGTTAAAGAGGTTGTTAAAAAAAAAGAGGTTAATAAATTAGAAAAGAAAAATAAAAAAAATATGGAATATAAAAAAACAGAGAGTGGTTTGGAATATAAGGTTGTAAGAATGGGGGATGGAGTAAAACCAGTTTGTAATCAAGAAAAGTGTGATTCAGTTGAGGTTCATTATGAAGGAAGATTAGAAGATGGAAATATTTTTGATTCATCATACGCAAGAGGTCAAAAAATATCATTCCCATTAAATGGTGTTATAAAAGGGTGAACTGAAGGGTTGCAATTGATGCCAGTTGGGTCTGAATTTGAGTTTAAAATTCCTGCTAATTTGGCTTATGGAGAACAGGCTTTGCCTGGAATTCCAGCAGGTTCAACTTTAATTTTTAAGGTTGAATTGTTTGATATAAAGTAAAAATTACTTTGTGTTTTTTTGTTTTTCATGAATTTTCGAAATTAGAGATTATAGAAAGTTTATTATTGTTTTTTTAATATAAAATATAGGTGATTGAGTAGATATATTATTTATTAAAAGAAATTTTCTATAAGTTGGATTTAAATTCAAGATATACTTTATTTATTTTAAAAATAATGATATAATATGGAACATTATGGCAAAAAGAATTACAGGTGTAGAAAAAAATAAAACTTCAAGATCAAAAAAAACTACTAAAAGATTAGAAATAAAAGCTAAAATGCTTGAAGAAAGATCTACAAGAAAACATCCAAGATTTACTAAAGCTGGAAAAGTGCTTTAGTTTTTTTTATTTTAAATGGGTGGCGCCGAAGGCGCCACCCGATTAAAATATGATATAATTTACATACTATGAATTTAAAAGAAGAAATAAAAGCTGATTTAAAAACAGCCATGAAAGAAAAAAATGACGTTGCAAAAAATACATTAAAAGCAATTTTATCAGAATTTACCAATGAGCTTGTTTCAAATGGAAAATTACCTTCCGATGAGTTAGATGATGATTCAAAAATAAAAGTAATAAAAAGATTACAAAAACAAAGAAAAGATTCTATACAGCAGTTTATTGATGGAGAAAGACGGGATTTGGCTGATAATGAAAAATCTGAACTTGATATTATTGAAAAATATTTACCAGAGTCAATGTCGAAGGAAGAAATTATTAAAATTGCTGCTGCTAAGAAAGAAGAATTAGGAATAGAAGATAAATCAAAATTTGGAATTCTAATGGGAGCAGTTGTAAAAGAAACAAAAGGAAATGCCGATGGAAATGATATAAAAGAAGTTGTAGATTCATTATTTAATTAAATTTTTGTGAAAAAAAAATACTTTGTATATTTTTTTTATAAAAATTATTAGATAAATTACTTCTATAAACTTAAACTACATCAAAAAAGTCTTTTGACATTGTTGACATATCTCCAATCTTTCCAAATCTTTCCATTAATTCTGGTTCATTTTTAAATCTTTCATTCATTATTTTTTCAAATTTTTCCTGAGATTCTTTTGAATCTCATTTTAAAATACATTGTACATTTCCTTCTTCATCAATTACTGAATCTCTAAAAATTAAACCTTCAGCATTATTATTCATATCTTCAGTTATAATATCTGATATTTTTTTTCATTCAACTATTTTCTCTTCACTATTTTCTTGCAATTTAAATTTTGCAATCACATAAATTTCTTTTGACATTTTTTTTTAAATTAATTTTTAATGACATTATTATCATTAAATAAATAATGACTTTTTCTTTAATTTATGGTAAAATAATTAAAATTAATGGCTTAAAATATAGCCTTGCATAATTATAAAAAACTAACTTAAAAAAAATGGCAAAAAAAAATAAAAAAAATACAGGGGAAGAAATCACAAGAGCACCAGTGGTTGCAATAATGGGACATATTGACCATGGAAAATCTACACTTCTAGATTATATTAGAAAAGAAAATACAGTGGATGGAGAAGCTGGTGGAATTACCCAGCACGTTGCAGCCTATGAAGCTGAACATGATGGTAAAAAAATAACTTTTATAGATACTCCGGGTCATGAGGCTTTTGCAGCTGCTCGTTCTAGAGGAGCTAATATAGCAGATATTGCTGTCTTGGTTGTCTCTGCCGATGACGGAGTGAAAGAACAAACATTGGGTGCTATAAAATTTATTAAAGATTCAAAAATACCTTTTATAGTTGCTATAAATAAAATTGATAAACCAAATGCTGATATTCAAAAAACTAAAAACTCTCTTCTAGAAAATGAAATTTATTTAGAAGGTATGGGTGGTGATATTTCCTTTAACGAAATAGCAGCTTTAAAAGGAACCGGTGTTGATGAACTTTTAGAAACAATTTTACTCACAGCTGAAATGGAAGATTTAAAAGCTAATACTGGAAAATTAGGAACTGGATATGTTTTAGAATCAAAAACTGATGCTAAAAAAGGTCTTTCGGCAACCATGATTTTAAAAGATGGAATAATTAAATCAGGAGAATATATTGTTTCTGGCTTTGCTTCATCTCCCGTTAGAATTATGGAAGATTTTAATGGAAAAAATTTAAAAGAAGCAATTCCTTCTTCAGCAATTACCATTACAGGTTTTGATGAAGTTCCTCAGGCCGGAGATTCTTTTGCTGTTTTTAATAATAAAAAAGAAGCTTTAAAATATATTTCTGATTTAAAAGATTTAGAATCAGAAAAAGAAAAAATTGAAAAAGTTATTGCTAAAAGTGGTAGAAGAAAAACAAATCAAAAACATATATTCCCTCTTATTATAAAAGCTGATGTTCAAGGCTCCGTTGATGCCATAAAACATCAAATGGAAAAAGTAAATAATGAAAGGTCAGAATTTAAAGTTATTGTTGCTTCCACAGGAAATATTGGAGACAAAGAAATGAAATCTCTTGGTGGTGGTGAAAATGCCACAATAGTTGGATTTAATGTTTCCGTTGAAAGAGTTACTTCCCTTCAAGCAGAAAATTTAGGAGTTGAAATAAAAACTTTTGATATAATTTATCAACTAGAAGATTACTTGAAAGAAAGACTTGTAGAATTAACACCTAAAGAAACATTCGAAGAAATTATGGGTGAAGCAAAAATACTCAAACAATTTTCCTGGACAAATAAAGGTGGAGTTGTTGGTGGAGAAGTTATTTCTGGAGAATTAAAAAAGAATGATAAAATTAAAATTTATCGTAGAGATGTATTTCTTGGAGAAGCAGAAATTCAGGCTTTACAACATGGAAAACAATCTGTTGATAAAATTTCAGAGGGGCAACAATTTGGAATAAATTTAAGTTCTAAATATGAAATTATTGAGGGTGATAAAATTGAGGCTATCACAACAATTGAAAAATAATTTTTAATTAAAAAGGTCGCGGCGTAGCCGCGACCTTTTTTTTTCACAATAATATTCTATCTTTTTTCATTAAGTTTTTAAAATAAATTTAATTTAAAATATTCTCCAAAATAAACTCCTGTTTTATTAATTTTCAAATTAACTTGTCAATTCTCCACGCCATTTTTAATTGCATTCTTAACAACATTTGAAATTTCTGTCCCCCCTGAATTTTTAGGAGGAGTAAATTCTTTTGCATTATATTGATTACAAATCAATATAATTGCCTTTCCATTTTTCTCTTGAGAAAATTTTGACAAGTCAGAGAAATGTTTAATCAGCCTGTCCAATGATTTTTGACCTTCCTTTGCTGGTTCCCTATTTCCGTAGGGAATATTTCCTACAAAAGTTTTTACTTCTAAAAAATTATTTTTTATTTGAAAATCAATCCTGGAGTTACCTAATTTTTTTTCTCTTTTAGCATTTTCCCCATCATCAACCATCTCAGAAAAAAAATTATTTTTTAAAAAGAATTCAATATAGGTATTAGACTTACCCTGATTTATCCCGATTCATTTTTTATTTTTCTTTTCTGGAATTTGAGAAGAAATGGCCTCCACAGTAAATTTTGTTTTTCTAGTCTTGTTATTAGATTTTGAAACCAAACATGGAGTATTTTTAAAATCAAAATTTCCAATTCTACCCGTTGATGGACAATGAGCTTTCTCTTTTTTACCATCAATCATTATTTCCATAATAAACCTATTCGGTCTATCCACAATAACCGATTCTTCCAATTCTTCTTCAAATTTATAAAACATTTTTCTATTATATCAGAAATGTTATAATATAAATATGTTATTATTCTACTTTGGAGATAATTTTAATAAAAAATAAGCTAGAGTTCAAGCTATTTTAAAGGGCGTAAAGTCAAAAAAACTTTTAGCTGATTTTATTCAGTATAACTCTTTATGATACAAATAAAAAAATTTAAAAAAATCAATAAAGTTTCTGCTCAATAAATAGTATTTTTTTATAGTATTTTTTTAAAAAGATTTAAAAATAGCTCGGGCTGCGAA
>CAMZKW010000021.1 GCA_947311625.1 Candidatus Campbelliibacteriota bacterium
CTCTTCTTCTTCTTCAACTTCTTCTTCTTCTTCTTTTTCTTCTTCTTCTTCTTCTTCTTCTTCTTCTTCTTCTTCTTCGTCTTCTTCTTCTTCTTCTTCTTCTCCTACTTCTACTTCTTCTTCTTCTTCTTCTTCTACTTCTTCTTCTTCTTCTTCTTCTTTATCTTCTTCTTCTTTTCTTCTTCTCAATCTTCTTCTTTTTCTTCTTCTAGTTCTTCTTCTGAAACTTCTTCTTCTTCTTCTTTTTCTTCTTCTACTTTTTCTTCTTCTACTTTTTCTTCTTTTTTATCAAAAACACTTAAATCTCATGTAGTAAATTCTAAAGCTCAATCTAAACCTGAAGTAATTGAAGAACCATCTTCTCATTCTATAGAAAAAATAACTAACTGATATTTACTATTAGAATTTAATTCATTTTCTAAAGTAATTAAAACTTTATTATAAGATATTTGATAATTAGTTACAAATAATTCATCTCATTTACCTCAAATATTTTTCACTGAAATATCAATATTATCATTTTCATTAGATTTTGGATCAATATTAGAATCAAAATCTAATTCAATTTTATTTTTTCAAATAACCTTAGAACCATTTAATTTTAATTGTTTAACTTCATCTTTTCACTCTGTTGAAGTTTCTGTAACATTAACAGATTCTTCTGCAAAAGTGTAATTAGCTCCTAAAAAACTAATAAATAATACTGGAATAATAATATGTTTTTTCATTTTATTTTAAAATTAATTGTAAACTTTTATTTTTTTTATATAATATTATTATATTAAATAATTTTTATTAATCAAAACATTTTTATGAAAAAAAATTCAAATACTGCTTTTACTTTAATAGAGCTTTTAATTGTTATATCAATAATAGCAATTATTGTATGAGGTATAAATTTTTTAAATTTCAATAAGCACTGAAATAAATATAAATTAGAAACTAAAGCTATAAAAATAGTTTCACAAATAGAAGAAATTAGAAATAATGCCTTACTATGAAAATGAATTTGAACAGATTTATTTGTACCAGAAAAATATAAAATTAATTTTTCTACCAGTTGAAGTTGAATAATTAATACACAATATTTAAGTTGAACTTATCTAGATTATAATTTATTTAATAAAAGAATCGAATTTTTAAATGATTTCAGCAGTATTTCAGAAGTAAAATGCTTAAAATTAGATAAAAGTCCTTGAAATACTTTAACAAATACTCAAACTTGAACAATATTTATTAAGTGAGCAAATATGAGTTTATCTTGAAGTTGTGACTCTACTACAAAAATTCTAGAACTTAGTATAAAAAGAAAATTAGATACAAAAAAAATTCAGATAAATACTCTGAATGGGTTAATTGAAATAGTAAAATAAATTTACTATTTTTTTATTTCCCTAAAAACTAAATAACTATAAATTCAAGTTCATATTATTCAGTAAATTAAAATATCAAAATACAATCAAATACTATAATTTTGTAATAAATAATTAGTTATTATAAATATAATTCCTGAAATAAATAATATTTTTAAAATAAAAATTTTTGGAAAACTAAATTTTATTATTCTTCTAGAATAATAATAACTAATTAAAAATAATAAAATTTGACTAATCAAAGTAATTATTCCAGCTCACACAAAACTATATTTTGGAATTAAAATTATATTTCAAATTATATTAAAAATTGTAATAAAAATATTTATTTTTAGTAAAATTGATTGTTTTTTAGATGCTATAAAAATATATATAAAAAGTAAAGAAATTGCATTAAAGACCAAAACTGCCAAAACTATCAAGAATGCATCACTTGAAGAATAAATATGATTAATAGGATCTAAATAACTACTATTACCTATTATTTTAATAACATTATTTCTAAATAAACTTCACAAAGTAAAAACTATTATTCAAAAAGAAAATAAAATTTTAAAAGAAATTATTAATAATTTTTGAAGTTCTTTATTTCATTTCTCAAATAATTTACTTAATTTTGGCAGAATAGAATTTAAGTAAAATCCTGAAATAACCATCAAAACTTCAATTATCTTCATAGGTAAAGAATATAAAGCAATACTTACATCAGCTTTTTCTCATTCCATTATTGATAATAAAATTATATCAATTTTAAAATAAATAACTGATAAAAATAAAGCAATTCAATAAGGTAGAGAAATTCTAAAAATATATTTAATATAATCAAAATCAAACCTAAATTTTATTTTGCAAGTTTTTTTAGCATACCAATAATTTAAAAAAGTATTAAGAGTTATTCAAAATAATGCAGAAACAAATATATATATTATTGAATTTTGTGTATTATTTATAAAAAATAAATATACTATTGAAAGAACTAATCATAAATTTAATATTTTTCCAGCAACCACTGAAAAAAGTGAAAATTCCATTTTTAATTGTGATTGCATATAAGCCAAAAAAGTAGAATTCATCAAACTAATTAATGTAAAAATTCATATTATAAAAATTGAAATTAATTCTAAATTTGAATTATATCAAGGTAAAAAATAAGCAATAAGTAAAGCTAAAAATATTATTATTAATCACAATCCTACTCTTAAAGTTAAAATATTTCATACTATTTTTTCAGTATATTTCATACCCCTCTCCTTATCAAGGAGGGGATGGGGGTGGTCTGAAATTTCTCTAATCATAATAGTATATAAACCTAAATCTGCTAAAAAAGCAAAAATTCATAAATAATTAAAAATTTTTGAATAAAGTCAAAACCCCTCTACAGATAAATATTTAGTTAAAATACTTAATAAAAATATAGAAATAATAGCAGTTATTATTTTTGAAATAACTTGAGTGATTGTATTTGAAGCAATTTTTTTAAACATTTTTTTTTATAAAAATATAATTTATTATTATAATAAATATAAAAATATAATTTACAATAAATTTTTTAAATAAAAATTTAGTATTTTTTAACTTTTTGAATATATTATATTAAATATTAAAAATAAAAAATAAAAAAATGAGAAAAATACTAACTATTCTAATAATCTTTCTGGTAACTATTTTTGGAGCAAATTATCTAGTTTCAAATTATATGGACAAAATTGAGCATAAAAAAGAAATAATAGAAAAAAATAAAGAAGTTAAAAAAGAAATAGAAATAAAACATAAAATAGAAGTAAAAAGTAAAAAAGAAGTTGAAAATAAAATAAGTCTGTTAAGAAAAAGATTTGAATTAAAAGGATTAATCCAAAAATGAGATATATACTTAGAAAATGAACAACATATATTAGCTATTCAAGCATATTTATGAGCATTAAAACAAACACCAAATGA
>CAMZKW010000022.1 GCA_947311625.1 Candidatus Campbelliibacteriota bacterium
GGCGCGACTTCGTCGCGCCGGCCTAAACTAAAAACCTAAATAAAAACTTTTAAATCCAAGCTCTTAATTTTTTTACCAATTTTTTTTTCCATCACTTTTAAAAATTCTTCTGAAATATCAAAATCTTTAATTTTATTTTTTTCATCAACTAAATGTCCATGGAAATTTTCTTGAGTTTCATAAAAATTTTTATTCTGATGAAAAATTTTATTTAATTTTTTAGATTCATTTAAAAATTTAATTGTTCTATAAACAGTAGCCTGCCCCACTTCTGGATTTTTCTTTTTTAATTTTTCTAAAATGTTTTCAACGGTTAAATGTTTTTTTTTACAAAAATCTAAAATTTCTTTTTGATATTTATGTCTAGTATTTTGATTAGTTTTCATAAAATAATTATAACATATCCACAGACTGTTTGATAATGATTATCACTTCTGCTATAATTCTATTAAGTGATAATAATTATCACTTTAATATAAAAAACTATGCACGAAAATACACAAAATACCATGCCATTAATCGGGCAAGATGCACCTGCTTTTATAGCAGAAACAACTATGGGAAAAATTAATTTTCCAGAAGATAAAAATGGAAAATGAACAGTTTTATTTTCACATCCAGCAGACTTTACACCAGTTTGTACTACAGAATTTTTAGGATTCCAAGATTTAAAAAAAGATTTTGATGAAATAAATACTGATTTGTTAGGTTATTCGGTAGATGGAATCCATTCTCATATTGAGTGAGTGAGAAATATCAAGAAAAATTTTAATGTAGATATTCAATTCCCTATCATTGCTGGTCCAGAAGTTGCTCAAAAATATGGAATGATTCATTCTGTCGATTCAACAGTTACTGTGAGAGCCGTTTTTATCGTCAATCCCGAAGGAATTATTTCTGCAATCATCTATTATCCACTTTCAAATGGTAGAGATATTAAAGAAATTTTAAGATTAGTAAAAGCTTTACAAAAAACTTATACTGATAAGGTTGCAACACCAGAATCATGACCAAAAAATGCAAGGTTAGATGATGATGTAATTATTCCACCAGCTTCTTCAATGAGTGCTGCAATTGAGAATGAAGAAAATTCTGACTATAAATGTTATGATTGATATATCTGTACTAAAAAAAATAATTAGTTTTTTTGTTGAGAATTAAAAATTTTAATTCTTTATCAAGAATATTAATTAAGATATTCTGTTAATTTATAAAAATATGTCAAAATATATAGGAAATATAGAGAAAGAAACTTTAGAAAATGAAAATTTTAGAAAAGTTTTAAATAC
The DNA here is from genome assembly GCA_947311625.1 of Candidatus Campbelliibacteriota bacterium. Lineage (GTDB taxonomy): Bacteria > Patescibacteriota > Minisyncoccia > Phycocordibacterales. The sequence continues at coordinate 1,290 of CAMZKW010000022.1, forward strand.
AACAAAAAGATCACAATTAGTTGTAATGACTTTAGGGGTTGGGGAAGATATAGGGATGGAGATTCATGATGACCACGACCAATTTATTAGAATTGAACAAGGAAAAGCAGAGGTTATTTTAGATGGAGAAAAAACTACTGTAGAAGATAATTTTGCCATTGTAATCCCGGCTGGTGTTGAACATAATGTTATAAATACTGGTGATGAAAAATTAAAACTTTATACAATTTATACCCCACCAGAACACCCAGAAGGAACTATTCATAAAAATAAAGTTGAATCTGATGCATATGAATTAGAACCCCACTCATAAAATTGAGTGTTTTTTTATTAAAAAATGTTATAATTCCATTAAGCCATTTTAGCTCAGTTGGTAGAGCGCAGCCATGGTAAGGCTGAGGTCCGCAGTTCAATTCTGCGAAATGGCTCAAAAAATTACTAATATTTATGTTTCACAAGTTATTCATACAATAATGTTTTACGTGAAACATAAAAAAATAATAAAAATATGCAAATAAAAGTAGATTTTAATGAAATACCAAAGGAAATATTGAAACTTGCAGAAAAGTTTCAAAAAAATAATTTCGAGTTATATCTTGTGGGTGGTTGTGTGAGAGATATGTTAATGAATAAGCAACCAAAAGATTGGGATTTAACAACCAATGCAAAACCAGAGGAAATTCAAGGAATATGCCATCATACTTTTTATGAAAATAATTTTGGTACAGTTGGAGTTGTTTTAGATGAAAATAATGAAAAAATAGAAAAAATTAAAGAAAAAATAGAAAAAAATAATGTTTCACATGAAACAGGTCTTTTAGAAAAAGAATTGGTTGTTCGTGAAACACTTAAAAATATAGAAATTACACCTTACAGAACCGAAAGTGGTTATTCCGACAATAGACACCCAGATAAAATTGAATTTTCTAATAAAATAGAAGATGATCTGTCTCGTAGAGATTTTACTATAAATTCTCTTGCTTACAACCCACTATCCAGTGAATTAATTGATTTATTTGATGGATTAAAAGATTTAAAAGAAAAAAAAATAAGAACTGTTTTAAATCCAGATGATAGATTTCAAGAAGATGGTTTAAGAATAATGAGGGCTGTTAGATTTTCAGCTCAATTAGGTTTTAAAATTGAAGAAAATACCTTAAAATCAATAAAAAAAAATAAAGAATTACTAAAAAATATCTCAAATGAGAGAATTCAGATAGAATTTAACAAGATAATAATGTCAAAAAGTCCAGAATATGGATTGAATGTTACACATGAAACAGGTCTTTTAGAATATTTTTTACCTGAATTAGAAGAAAATGTTGGCGTAATACAAGGTGCAGCTCATGTTTATGATGTTTATAATCATATACTAAAAGCACTTCAAGCAGCATCCGATAGAGATTACCCACTCTATTTAAGGTTATCAGCGCTCTTCCATGATATAGGAAAAGGTAGAACTGCCGAATGATCAGATAAAAAACAAGGTAATACTTTCTTTGCTCATGAACATGTCGGAACATTAATGACAAAAAAAATATTAAAAAGATTAAAATATTCAAATAAATTAGTTTCACATGTAACAAATTTAGTAAAAAACCACATGTTTTTTTCAGATCCTGATAAAATAACACTTTCAGCCGTTAGGAGAGTTATTCGTAAAGTTGGTGGTGAAAAAGAAGTTTGAGATTTAATAAAATTAAGAATTGCAGACAGGATTGGTATGGGTAGACCTAAAGAGAGAACTTACAGGCTCAGGATGTATGAAACTATGATAGATGAAGCCTTGAGAAGCCCTATATCTGTAAAAGATCTTAAAATAAGCGGTGACGAATTAATTTCAGAGTTTCACATGAAACCAGGCAAAAAAATAGGTAAAATTTTACACGCCTTAATGGGAGTTACTCTTGAAATACCTGAAAATAATAACTATGAATTTTTAGCTAAAAAAGTTAAAGAATATTTAAAATTATCAGACGAAGAACTAGAAAAATTGGAAAAAGTTGGACGTGAAACAATGGAAATCAAAGAAAATGAAGAAATAAAAAAAATACACCGAAAACATAAGGTAAAATAAAAAAGTTTCACAAGAAACTTTTTTTTATAAAAAGTTTGTTTCATAAATAACAAAATGTTATAATGTTTTATATGTAACTTTTTCTTTTTAGAAAGAAAAATAGCTCTATTTTGTATTAATTAATAAGGAATTTAATGTTTTTAGAAGAAAAAAAAGAATCAGATGTTGAAATAATCAAAAAAGTTTTAGAAAATTCTGATAATTTTTCATTAATTATTCAAAAATACCAAGAGAAACTACGTTGGTATATTAGAAGAATAACAAATATAAAAAATGAAGAGATTGATGATTTATTGCAGGATATTTTTATTTCTGTTTATGAAAATTTAAATGCCTACAATATAGAATTATCTTTTTCATCTTGAATTTACCGTATAGCCCACAACAAAACAATAAATTATTGAAAAAAACATAAAAAAGAAATAGAAAGTATTTCTGTAGATGAAAATTTATCTTTTGTTGAATCAATTTTTAACGAAGATAATTTAATTTTAAATTTAGAAAAAAAAGATGATAAAAAAAATCTATTAAAAGCTCTAAATAAAATAGATTTAAAATATAAGGAAGTATTAATTTTAAAATTTTTAGAAAATAGAGATTACAAGGATATTTCTGATATTTTAGAAAAACCAATGGGGTCTATAGCTACCTTAATAAATAGAGGAAAGAAACAGTTAAAATTGGAATTTGAAAAAATAATTAATAAAAAAAATGACTAATAATTTAGAAAAAAGAATATTAGATAGAATCAAAAAAAATAAGATTAAACCAAAATCTAAGTTATTTTTCATTATTAAAAATTCAATAACTATCTCATTTCACTTAATTTCAATTATTTTAGGTGCTATTTCATTCTCAGTTTTATTTTATATTTTTTCAGGTAATCAAAATTTAATTTTTGATAAATTTAACTTACTAGCCTTAAAAAATGCAATTATTTTTTGAATCGTACTCCTTTTAATTTTTATTTTTATTGCATTTAAAAATAATTTGGCAGTTAAAAATTCATACAAGTATTCCTATTGATTTTTAATTATTTTCAACCTAGGACTTTCTCTATTCTTTGGTTTAATATTTTATAACTCTGGTCTGGCGCAAAGAACTGATGAGATAACTGCAAAACATTTAGATTTTTATGAAAAAAATATTAAAATTACCAAAATAAAAGAAAAATTGTTTTTAAAAAAATTAAAGGAAATTGGTATAACAAAAAAAATATTAGAAAAATACCCTGAATTAAAAGATAAAATAACAGATAAATTTAACACCATTGTTTTAGAAAAAAGATTTTTAAATTCCAACAAAGATTGTCAAAAAGAAAATTTTATATGTAATATAAATGAAGTAAATTTCAAAGATAAAAATGGCTGTGGTTGTAAAAAAATATATAAATAAAGTTATCCACAGATATTAAAAATTAGTGAAAGATTTTATAAAAAATATTGTAATATATAATAAGAGAGCGATAATATACGTTTCTCAGTAAAAAATTTAAAAAATGTTTCTTGTGAAACATTTTGATATCAGAACCTCGGCGGAGGTTTTTTTATTTTTAAAAAAAATTCAACACCACCAGGTGTCGAAAGAAAAATATTAAATTTTAATTTTTAGCATAACGGGTGAGTGATCAGAACCTGTTATTTTTGAAAATACTTCTGCTTTTAAAATACTTTCTTTTAGTGAATTTGATATTAGGAAATAATCTATACGCCAGCCAGTATTTCTTTCTCTAGCCATAGCTCTATATGAAAATCAAGAATATTTTATATCGTCAGGATGAAGATATCTAAAGCTATCAATAAAACCAGCATTTAAAAAATCTCCAAACCTTTCCCTTTCTTTATCTGTAAAACCAGCATTTCCAGGTCTTGTTTTTGTTGTTTTATTAGAAGATGGATTTTTAAGGTCAATTTCTTCATGAGCAACGTTTAAATCACCACAAACCACAACTGGTTTTTTTTTTTCTAATTGTTTCATGTGTAACAAAAAAGCCTTATCTCATTCTGAATAACGATATTCTAAACGTTCTAATTCTGATTTTGAATTAGGTGTATACACATTAACTAAGTAAAAATCATCATATTCAGCGGTAATCACACGTCCTTCATTAAGACAACCTTTGGGTAATTTTATTTTTGTTTCATAGGAAATAGGTTTAATTTTTGAAAATACAGCGGTGGAAGAATAGCCTTTTTTTTCTGCTGAATTTAAAATATGATATTTATAATCTGATAAATATTTTTTTTTACCATTATCAAAAAGTTTTTTTTTATCTCCAGAAAAATACTCTTCTATTTGTTCTGGCTGAGCCTTTGTTTCTTGAAAACAAATAATATCAGGCTTTTCTTTTTCTAAAAATTCAAAAACACCATCTTTATCTTTTCAAGCTCTAATTCCATTTACATTTCAACTAATAAACTTTATTTTTTTTTTATTTTTATTATTCATAATTTTCTATAATTAATATTATAACATTTTTAAAATATAAAAAACTAGGATTCTCAAATGAATCCTAATTTAGTAAGACTTGTTTAGATCGCTCATGTACACCTGAGCGTAGTCTCCACCATCACTAGCATTTTGCTGAAGCTAGCCACCATCCTACAACATAATCTCCACCGTCACCGGCATTATGCTTAAGTTGTCTTGGTATACGGACATTGTTTTTTCCGTAGTTTTTTGGTGGGTTGTAGGTTTTTGTATTTCGTGCAGCTAGTCTTTTTTTAATGGTCTCAGATGGAGCTAATTTCATAATAACCTCCTTTTTTGCTTTTCATTAATAATAGAAGATAAAAAAAAAAAGCAACTATTTCTGTGGATAAGTTTTTTGGGATATCTTTTTTGGAGAAAATAGAGTGGTGGTGGCGAAGCCACCACCAAAAAAAAATTACTTTTATTTTAAATTAAAAGTAATTGTTTTTGTTGTTTTTGTTCTATCAAAATTTATAGCTGATATAGACAGAGTATTATTCTTTTTAAGACCCTCTATATTTGATAAATTAATATTCACACTTCCTTTTGTAGATACAATATATCTATCATTTATATAAATTAAATATTTTTTTATTTTTTCACCATTATCTGATAAATTAACATACATATTGGATCCTTCTTTTATAACCCCTCCTGATATTGGTGATATAATTCTAAAATTAATATTTTTAAGATTATTTTCTTTTACATTGTTATTTTCTTCTTCTTTATTGTTAAGACCTTTGATATTAAGTAGTTCTTGTACTGTCCTATTTAAATCATCTAAAATAACTTTTTTATTTGTACCAGCTCAATTATCAACACCGTATTCTCACCTATCAAAAGCCTTATCTTTTATTGTTGGTACAGAACCCCTTGGAGATCTTGGATTAACTCAATTTAAAATACTGTGATATTCAGCTATTGGTATTTCTTTAATAAACTCATCGGGCGTCTCATCTGTTGCCAAAGCACCCGTTGAAGTATCTACCCTTATAACAGAATTTCCTTGTCACATCCCTCTTAAAACTGGTTTTAAGTCAGAGTAGTCCTCTTCAACTTTTTCAAAATTTTCATTAGGTTCGTTTTTTAAAGCCTCTTCCATTGACTCTCTTCAAATCTTTTTTGTATAATAATTTGCATGACCTTTGGCCGGAGTATTATTATTATTTCCAACCCAAACCCCCAAAGCAATATTCCCAGCATCAAAACCTATAACTCAAAAATCTTTATCGTCATTAGTTGTCCCAGTTTTGGATGCAACCTGTCTATTTTTAAAATAAAGTGGAGAATTTCAACCAAAAGTAGGATACTTTAAAGTATTATCAGATAAAATTCTAGACATAATTAAAGCTATTCTTTTTGAAATAACTTTTTCATTTTCTTTTTTACTTTCAAAAATAATATCTCCTTCTGAATTCTCAATTCTTAGGATAGACCTTTTATTAACTTTTTGCCCTTTGTTTGCTAATACGCCATAGGCAGATGTTAGATTCAAAAGTTTAACTTCTCCAGCCCCAAGAACTAAACTTAACCCATAATGATTTACAGGTTTTGTAAGAGAATCTATCCCCATAGCTTTAATATTTTTAAAAGTATTATTTAATCCAGCCAAATATAGTGTTTTAATTGCTGGAATATTTCTTGATTCAGGCAAAGCTTGTTCCATCAATATATGTCCTTTAAATTTATAATCAAAATTATTTGGATGATAACATAATTTAGATTCTACCCCATTTCTTTTAAAATCTGGATCACAAGCATCCGAAAACTCTGTTTTTACATCTCAAAGAGCTGTTTTTGGTGTATAACCATTTTGAAATGCCGTTAGATAAGCAAATGTTTTAAAAGTTGATCCAGGCTGTCTTTTTGCAACAGCCACATTAAACTTTCCATCAATATCCTCTGCAAAATAATCTTTTGAACCTACCATAGAAAGAACTTCACCAGTTTTTGGTTTTATTACAACTACGGCACCGTTAGATACTTTTAATTTTTCTTTTTGCGCTTTATCAATATTTTTTTTAACAATCTCCTGTATTTTTTGCTGTAAATTAAAATCTAAGGTTGTATATACTTTTAAACCTCCTGATTTTAATTCTTCTGGTGAATACATTTGTTCAAGCTGTTTTTTCACATACATTACAAAATGTGGAGCTTTTAATCCAGAATTCTTTTTTCTAAAAACAAATACCACCTCTTCATTCTTTGCTCCTTTATACTCTTCTAAATTTATATATCCCTGATTTAACATTCTAGATAAAACTAAATCTTTTCTTCTATCTAATGCGTTTTTATGTTTTCCATAGGGAGAATATGTTGTTGGAGCTTGTGGCATAGCTGCTAAATAAGCTGCTTCAGCCAATGTCACCTCTGAAGCATGTTTTCCAAAATAGAAATTTGATGCCTCTTCAACACCATATATTGTACCTCCATAGGGGTTTTCATTAAGATACATCTCCAAGATAGAATCTTTTGCAGCTTTTTTTGAACCTAATTCTTTTGTTTTTATCGATTCAAATCTAAAAGATAAAATTAATTCTTTAACTTTTCTTGAAATTTCCCTATTTGAATTTAAAAGAGTTTGTTTTATAACCTGCTGAGTTATTGTTGAGGCTCCTCTTAATCTATGTCCATCAACAATATTATGGTATATTGATCCAAAAATTCTCCAAACCTGTGTTCCATCATGTTTGTAAAAATCTTCATCTTCTATTGCTATAGTTGCTTTTTGAATTTTTTTTGATATTTTAGAAAGAGGAACTATGGTTCTTCTTTCATCCTCATAAATATTATATAAAACTATTTTTCCTGTTCTATCGTATATTTTTGTAGCTTGAGATATCTTTATATTTTGTAATTGATTAATATTTGGTATTTTTAATGTAGATATTCATACCATAAAACCCCCTACAATCAAAAAACCTAAAATCAAAAATATATAAAATAATTTTTTTAACAAAGTAGTTTTTTTTATCTTATTTTTTATAATTTTACCTTCTTTTTGTCTTTTATTAAAGACTCTCTTCAGTTTTGAAGAAAGTCTAGATTTTCTTATTTTTCTTATTTTTTTTTCAGCGTTATCCATAATCAACATTTTAACATATTTATCTATTTTTGTCTTTTTTTAATTTTGTTTTAATAAAAAAATAAGTTAAAATAATTATATTAAAAAGAAATATAAAAAACCTTGACAAAAGGTGTATTTTATGATAATATAATTATATATTTATGAAAAAAAAACCAACAATAGAAGAAATTATAAACTTTAATTTTTCGAAGGAATTAGGGGTAGAAAGTTTGTCAAAAAATGAACAAGAAGATTTTAATCAAAAAATGTTTCTTTTATTGATAGAAAAAATTATTTTAAGGACCACAGAGAATTTTTCAGTAAAAGATTTAGAAGAATTTGAGGAATTAAATAATGATAAAAGTAAGAATTTGGAAGAAGTTTTAAAGTTTGTTGCTTCAAAAAATAAAAACTTTTTTGAAGAAGCTGGCGAGGAATTTTTAAATTTTAAAAAAGAAATTTACGATTTATTAAAAAATTAATAATCTTTAAGAAATATTATTAACAAAGGTGGCGCGCTCCGCGCGCCACCAAAAAACCTAACTTAAAAAAACATGGAAAATAAAAATAAAAATTGACCACCTCAAAATACAACTCTTCCAAAAAAAGAATTAGAAAAATATACTAAATCTTCCGAAGAATTAAAAAATTTTAAAGAAAAAAATCAAAATATTTTTGATGAAAATGGGAAAATAAAAAAAATTGATAGTAGAGTTGAAAATGAAATTGATAATAAGAAAACTTATATAAATGAAGAAAATGAATTCAAAAATAATTTTGAAAAGATTTATTCTAGTGAAAAAGAAATATCAAATAATATAGTGATAACAGGAGATGTCTCTAAAGATGGTCTTGGAAATATTGAAACAAAAAAAACATCCTATGGTACCGCAGCAGAAAAATTAAAAAGTAAATCTGAAAAAAAAATTATCAATACTAATAAAGAAAATAAAGAAAAAAATCCTGAATTAGAAAAAGAATTTCAAGATAAATTTTCTGAAAAAAGAGAAGGTAATTATAGTATTTATACTAAATCAAAAATTGATGATTTAGAGGCAGCAGCAAAAGAATCTTTAAAAAATGGGGATAAAGTTTTATTCCAACAACTTGGAAAACAAAGGCTGGATTTGATTAATGAAAATCCTGAATTAGAAAAAGAATTTCAAGAAAAATTTTCCCAAGAAAAAGCTGATAGTCCAGAAAACAAAGGATTAGATATAAAAGATTTTAGCAAGTTAGAAAAAGATTCCAAAAAATATGAAAAAAAGGAGGAAAGAAAAGTTATTAAACATAAAATCAAAAATATAAATCAAAAAATTGAGGAATTAGAAAAAAAGAAAAATTTTTGGAATAAATTATTTAAAATAGAGAAAAAAGTAGAATTTGAAGGAAGAGAATATACTGAAAATGAATTAGCAGAATTAAATAATAGTCTTGTAAGAGAAAGACTGGGGTTGATACTTAATGCTAAAAAGGTTGACAATGAAAGAGAAAAAATTGATTGAGCAACAAAGATGAACAGAATTAGACAGGGTTCAATGGATGATAGTTTGACAAAGAATTTAGAAAAATTATTTGGAAAAATCGGTGGAAAAGTAAAAAATTTTTATAAAGAAAATCCGAAAACCGCTACAGTTTTAACTCTCGGAGCGGGAGCAGGTTTAACTGCTACCATAGGAGTTGGTGGAGTTGCTGTTCTTGGATCGAAAATGGCTGCAATGATGGGAATTGGAAAAGGGACAAGATTCATTAGAGATAGAATAAAAAAATCAGTAGAACTTTCTGATGAAGAATTAAAAAAAATAGACGATGATGAAGAATATTTAAAAGCCGGAGAAAAAATTGCAGGACAAAAAAGAAATATTGAAAAAACTCATTTTTGGGCCGATAAAGCGATTAAATCTTTATTTGGATATACAATAATTAAAGGGATTATTCATCCAGGAATTTATACTGAAAGTATAAATCAATGAATTTCAGAAAAAGAGGAACCTGAATGATTAGGAGATTTTCTATCAGGAAAAACAATTGATATTTTTCCAACAAATGATATTGAAATAAAACAAGATTCAGATGAAACAAAGCCAACTAATTCAACTATTGTTGATACACCAAAAACTCCTAAAGTAGAAATCTCAACAGAAAAGCTTTCATCATCTATTCCAAATGTAAATATAGATCATCATACTTATACTGCAGAAGAATATGTTAAAAAATTTGATTCAATGGGGAATGAAATAAATCATGAAACAGTCGAAGTAAAGACAGAAGTTCCCTCAGAAATAAAGTTTAGTCAAGAAACAAAGGAAATTTTAAATTCTTTAAAAATTACTTCTGATATTAAAGTTGGAGATACTTTTGAAAATACTATGGAAGATTGAATTGAAAAACATTTTCCTGGATTGGATGAAGCTCAACAAGAAAATATTGTTGAAAATTTAAAAAAAGCAATTGCTAATGATTCTGATTCCCCAAATAGATTTATTTTATCTGGTAGATATTCTGATATAAAGATGGTTGATATGCAAGATATAGTTTCAAAATTAGGAGAAAAAATTAGAATTGGAGATACTACTTATGAAAATCTTTTAGATAGGGCGAATAATCTTTCAATGGATTCTAAATTAGAATTAATGCAAAATTATGATATAGTTGGTCCAAATGAAAGTGAAGTTTTAAATCAGCCGGAAAATACAGAAATTCATATTAATGATACAATCAATCAAGATAGAATAATTCATCCGAATACTCCGGCAAATAATGATCCAGAATATGGATTAGCACAAGACTCAATTGAAATAAAGCCAGGAGAAATTTTATCACTAAATAATGAGACAGGAGAGAATTTAGATATACAAGGAAAAGGGAATAATAATCTAAATTCTGGAGTAGAAACAATAACAGCAGAAAATCAGAATATACAGAGCGGAATATCAGATAAAACTGCAGAAATGCTAAAAGAAGCTGGTGTAGAACCAGAAATCAAAACAGTCCACTCAATAGAAGCATTAATAAATGAATTGTTAAAGGGAAACATAAAAGAAAACCCTGTGGGATATAAAGAATGAACTCTTAATCCAACAGAAAAGGGGCTTGATATAAATGATAGTAAAAATAATACAATTGCTTCAATCAAAAAACCTGGTTTTATAGGAAGATTATTTGGGGAAAGCTTAGAAAATAACACAACAAAAATTATTTCCGAATTAGAAAAACAACAGGGTTAAAATTCTGTTGTTTTTTTTAAACATAAAAATAAACTTTGTAAAGTTATACACAACTTAATCACAAAAAAAATTTATTTTTTTACAAAGTATTGACAAAATAAATATATTGTGATACAATTCATTTAATCAGTTAAGGCAAAACACTCACTTTGTAAGAAATTTTGGTTAAATTTTTTATGAAGTGGGTGAATGAGGTGCTCTGTAAAGAGCTGTGGCAGAGTAAAATCTGTCTTTCATCAAAATTCCAAGGAGGAAAAAAGATGAAAAAGTCAATTTTAGGCCTTTTGGCCTTAATTTTGGTATTTACTGCCGCTGCGGCGGCCAATGATGAGGTTATTAAGCCTCAATTGCAGACTAAGTCTGTTCTGGTACTCGTGCCAGAGCAGACCGAGGTCTGCATAGATCTCAACCAGACCTTCGGTCTGGCTGAAATTCAGAAAGAGGTGGCTTCAATGGCTAACAGCCTGAGAAAGCCTGTAACTATCCGCCCTATGGTGGATAGTTGTGCCCAGCTTGCGCTTGAGCGCAGCCGGGCAAATGCAGCAAGAATTGCTGCGGTTGACAGCAGAGTTCGCAAGAATTCTGCTGCGATAGCAGCAAATACTGCAGCCATAAAAAAGCTGCAGAAGTGCTGCAAAAAAAAAGTGGCGGCTCGCCACTATAAAAAAAGAGCAAAAACAGTGGCGGCTCGCCACTATAAAAAAAGAGCAAAAACAGTGGCGGATCGCCACCACAACTGGTGCCAAGAGCACCGGTTAGCCCAGGTCATGAGACCTGGACAATGGTACCGTCATGGCTGTGGGGTCCGCCCCAACAGTGGTAATGGTGCCGACCTTGGCGATACCACCAGTGATGCCCCCGGTGGGAACACCGGTGGCAACACTGGTGGTGGGGACACTGGTGAGGATACCGGTGGGAACGATGCCCCCGGTGGGAACACCGGTGGGAATGATTAACTCCCTCCTGAAGAAAAGGTTAGTCGGAAACCTCGGACCGACTGAGAGCTTTAAGACCACTCTGTAATTTGGTCTTTTTTTATTTATTTTTGTGGCTGGCGGCGAAGCCCCCAGCCACAAAAATAAATAAAAACACAAAAAAAAAATATGTAAAGTTATACACAATATATACACTTTTGAACGTTTTTATAGTCGTCATATCCTTGACATTTTGTCAAGGTTAGTATATAATAGATTCACATTAAAAATAAATTAATAAAAAATATATGTTTAAATCAAAAATAAAAAAAATAAATAAAGTTGTCATTACTTTATTATCAATAATGTTTATTATATCTGGTTCTGTATTTGCGAGAACTGCGAATGATGATCCAAATAAAATTAACACTTTATTAGCAAGTGATCAAAATTATCGTAACTGAAAAAAGAATTTAGAAATTGAAAGTGGTGATAATTCATTGGCTTTTAATATACATTATTATGGTTGACATGAAGGTGCTAAAAATATGAAAATTCATATGGAAAATCTTAATAATAAGGTTTTCCATGCAGGAGATACAGTAACTTTTAGTTCTTGAGTAAAAGCTGATAATTTATCAAAAAGTACAGGTTACACAAAAATAACTTTTGATAAGGATGTAAAATTAAAATTATTTTATACTTCTCATCAAAAAAATACATGTAAATCTAGATCTTGTGAAGAAGGTAGTGCAAATTCAGTTTTTAATTCATCAGGATTTAATGCTGGAAATATTCCAGTAAGAAATAATTCTGACTATTATGGAAATGTTGTTATTGTATATATGTTAGAGGATTATTCTGCGCCAACTCCAGTAAATGGAGGTTGAACAGGTTGATCAATTAATCATTATGGTAACTATGGAACTTGTTCAAATGGAACAAAAACAAGAAATGTATATTACACAAGATCTTGTACAAATCCAACACCAGCTAATGGTGGAGCAGATTGTTCAGGATCAACAACTAGAACAGAAACACAAACAGTTTCTTGTTCAACTCCAATTGACGGTGATTGAACTGGATGAACTTTAACAAATACTGGTTCATATGGAACTTGTGTTAATGGAACAAAGAGTAGAACAAAAACTTATTCAAGAACTTGTACAAATCCTGCACCAGCAAATGGTGGAGCAGATTGTTCAGGATCAACAACTAGAACAGAAACACAAACAGTTTCTTGTTCAACTCCAACACAATCAAATGGAGATGTCGATACAAACAATGCAACAAATATAACAAAAACATCAGTTAAATTAAATGGAGATACTAATGGAACAGATGTTATTAATACTTGATTTGCATTCTCAAGAACAGATTCTACACCATCATGTAATTATTCATCACAAAGAGTTAATTCAATGGGTTCAGAAAATTTCTATGTATATAAAAATAATTTATCTTGTGGAGAAACTTATTATTATAGAGCCTGTGGTGAAAACGGAGATAATGAAGTAATTTCAGGTTCAATTAAAGAATTTACAACAGACCAATGTGAAATTCAAGAAATTGATGCACAGGTTACTACAAACAATGCAACAAATATTGAAAAAACTTCTGCTCAATTAAATGGGTATGTTGATATAAATGATACTAAAAATGGAAGAGTATATTTTACATATGGAACTAACCCTAATTATTTAGTTACTAATACTGGATATTCTTCTGTAATTTCAGATAATACAACATTTCAATCAATCGTTGGTTTAACACCAAATACAAGATATTATTATAGAGCAATTGTAAGAGATAATAATTCTATCGTAGATAGAGGTGAAATAAAAACTTTTGTAACTTTAGATAATGGAACAGTTATAATTCCAGTTAATGGACAATGTTCTACTTATATAAAAGAAAGGTGTTTAAAAGGTAATTGATCACACATTAAAGATTCTTCATCTCAATATTTATGAAGATGTAATGGTTACAACACTGGTTCATCAGTATTATGTAGATTAAATAAACCAACTACAAAACCGAATACAAACAAACCTACTACTAGACCTACTCAAAGACCTACTACAACATCAAGACCAATAGAAGTTGTTGTTGTAAATGAAACAACCACAACTGTTACAAAAAATTATGAAGAAAAAGGTTTAAAAATTAATAAAACAGTTTCTACAGAAAAATTTGGAACATATGGTTTATCAACAACTGCAAAAATTGGAGATAAAGTTTACTATAAAATTAGAGTTGTAAATAATTCTAATAAAACAATTGATAATGTAGAAATTAAAGATTTTATTCCATCAGAATTAGATCTAAATGGTAATTCAACAAATAATGTTGATAAATATGCAACATATATTGTTAATTTAAATCCAGGTCAATCAAAAACTATTTTGACAGAAATGATTCTTTCAGAAAATACATCAGAAGGTGATATTATTGACTCAGCAGCTAAAATAACTATGGATGGTGTTGTTGAAGATACAAATTCAGTTTCTATTTCAGTTATTTCTAATGATAATTTAAATAATCTTAATACAAACAATGATGATAATAGACAAGGTGCTTCTATTTTTGGAGCAAATTCAAATTTCTTCCCATCATCAATATTAGGATGAATGTTATTATTAATTCTAACTTTAGGAATAGGATTACTATTTACAAAAATATTAACTGTAAATTCAAATAACAGAAATTAAAATACCAAAAGGTATTTTTTTTTATTAAAAAAATAATATATAATATAATAATGAATACAAAAAACATTTTTTTAAAAATATTTATTATATTAGTAATCTTATTATTTTTTATAATATTATTTTATTTTTATAATTTAAATACAAAAAATAAAGTTGTAGAAAAAAAATATAAAATAGAATTAACAGAATTAAATTTAAAACCAAAAACAACAAAAGAAAAACAAAAAAAAATTTTAAAAACAATTGAAAAAAAAGAATTAAAAAATATAAATTATAATAAAATTAAAAACGAACAGATAAATATACTTGATAACTTAAAATAAAAAAGTTTATAACTATGTTTATAAATCTTTTATAAGTCTGTGTAAAAAAAATGAATAAAAACAGTATTAAGTTTTTAATTTTGTCAAAAAAATAAAAAATTAAATTTTTTATTTTTTTTATAAACTCTTAAAAAGAATTATTAAAAAAATAAAATGTTAATCAGAGTGTTAATCACCTATTTAAAAGGTTTAAAATAAGATATTAAGATATACACACTTATTATAATAATAATTAAATATATATAAAAAGAAATAAGGTTTTTGTGTATAATAAATTTTATTAAAAATATTAACATCTTATTAAGAATAATCTAAATAAAATAATCCAATAATATAAAATATATGTTATAATAGATATGTTATATAAATCATTATATAATTTTAATAAATAAATATTATGAACAAACAAATTTACGAAGTTGGAATGTTAATTAATCCAGACTTATCGCAACAGGAGACTGAAAAAACAGTTGAAAAAATAAAAGATATCTTAACTGAAAATAGTGCTTCTGTAATTTCCCAAGGTGAAATCGTAAAAATCGATCTCTCTTATCAAATTACTACAAAAATTTCATCAAAAAATGAAAGATTTAATGAAGCTAATTTTACTTGAATAAAATTTGAATCTGAAACATCTTCTATCAAAGAAATAAAAAAATCAATTGATAAAATTAAAAAAGAAATTTTTAGATATTTAATTACAAAAACTATAGCTGATGATGAAGCAACAAATAAATTTAATTTAGATGAAGAATCTAATGATAATGATGAAGTAGAATCAGAAGATAAAATAGAAATTAAAGTGGAAGAAATTGAAGAAGGTGATACCGAGGAAAATAAAGAAGAAGAATCTAAAACAGATGAAGTAGAAGAAAAAGAAGGTGTTTTAGGGAAAATAAAAAATATTATTAAAAAATAATAAATAAAATATGAATATCAACAAAGCAATTATTATTGGTAGAATTACTCAAGATTTAGAATTAAAAGCTATGCCTAATGGAAATTCTGTTTTAAATTTTTCTGTGGCTACTAATTATGGATACAAATCTGCTGATGGAAATAAAGTGGAAGAAACAGAATTTCACAATATTGTTTCATTTGGAAAACAGGCTGAAAATATTGCAAAATATTTTGTAAAAGGTCAAGAAATATATGTGGAAGGTAGATTAAAAACACAATCTTGAGAAGATAAAGAAACTGGAAAAAAAATGTATAGAACTGAAATAGTTGTTAATCAATTTGAATTTGGTGCTAAACCAAATGGTGCTGGAAATCCAAATTATAATAATAATTCTAATTCACAAAATATTACAGAGGAAAAACCAAAAGTTGCTGATAATCAGATTGAATATCCTACAGATGATATTGATCCTGAAGATATTCCATTTTAATAGATAAAAAAATATGAAAACAGATTATATTGAAGAAAATAAAATTACTCATGTAGATTATAAAGATTTAGCTTTATTAGATAAATTTAGAAATCAACATGGTAGAATTATTGCTAGAAAACATACAGGTCTTTCAGCAAAAAATCAAAAAAAAGTTGAAAAAGCTATTAAACAAGCAAGATTTTTAGGATTGATTGCTTACATTGAAGCTTAATATAAAGGTGGAAATTTGCAAAGCAAATTTCCACTGTTTTGTTTTTTTAAATAAAATATATTATAATAAAGTATATGAATATAAAAAGAAAAATAATATGAATATCTCTAATTATTAGTTTTTCGATAAGTTTGTTTATAAATTTTTGAGATATGTTTTTTAATTATTCAAGAAAAATAATAAATTATAGTGATGATGATTGGTGAATTTTTATATTTTGAGTTGTAATAACTTGTTTGACTATTTTTCCAATTCTAATTATTTTTTTTTATTTTTTATAAAAATATGCTAAAATAAAATCACTTTCATCTAGAGTGTGGGGAGAGATGCAACTCAATGATCCACCAGCAACCTGCTTTAGTAAGGTGCTAATTTTGCAAGATGATTTCTTTTTCATTTTAAAGAAATAAAAAAAAATAGATGAAAGTATATTATCAATTTAATATACTTTTTTATTATGACTAAAAAAATAAATTACAAAAATTACAAAACTGCTGGTGAATTTTATCAGAATTGTTTGAAAAATAAAACTCCTGTTCCATTAGCAATGATGTGGGGAATTACAAAAATTCAAAAAGCGAAGAATTTAAACTTTCAAGAAGCCTATGAATATTTATTAAAGGAAGGAAAAAATATTGAAATAAGATAAAAGTTATAAGTTTTTTTTCTTGAAATATGTTATTATGAATTTATCAAGTCTAACGCTTGTTTAATAAATAAAATTATGAAAAAAATATTAAGTTTAATTATTGCTGTATTTTTAATAACAACAGCAATTTATGCTTCAGAA